>NZ_JAVYAD010000001.1:557435-896165 GCF_032337515.1 Rossellomorea yichunensis
CGCCTTTCCGGTTAGTTCGCCTTATGCTTGTCGCCTCAGGGCGAGCCCCTTCCGCTTTTCGGTGTGTCCAGCTCCGGCGGCTAGTCCCTCGAGGTCATAAGCTAAATTGACCAAAAAGGCAAAGAGCGCCTTTCCGGTTAATTAATCTTATGCTTGTCGGGCCTACCAAGCCGCCTCCGCTTTTCGGGGTGTAAAGTATTTTTTCTTGAAAGGTTTTAATTGTAGTATTGCATTATGGAAAGTTGTGTGATAAATTATTAAAGTATCTTTATGATAATAAGCGAAATGTGGAACTGAAATTAACTTCAGCTTCTTGTTAGTGAGGAGGGAATATATTATGGCAAAACAATGCGTAGTAACAGGCCGTAAAGCTAGCTCAGGTAACGCTCGCTCTCACGCAATGAATGCGAACAAGCGTACTTGGGGTGCAAACCTGCAAAAAGTTCGAATTCTTGTAGACGGAAAGCCTAAGAAAGTATGGGTTTCTGCAAGAGCGTTGAAATCTGGTAAAGTTGAACGCGTATAATACTTAAAACGAGAAGACGTCTAGTTGCTAGGCGTCTTTTTTCTATCTTCTGGCGGTAGAGGTGGGGCAAAGTGATCTCCCAGTCACTAGAAAATCAGGACATATCTTAATTAAGTATCTGGAACATGGACAATCCTTTCTCGTAAAGACGATTATCATCACTCACTTCACCTGAAGTATAAATGATTAATCTTTGCATATTAAGGAAAAAATAGAAGGTATGACCCAACAAATCACGTAGAGATAATAGTTTAGCTTTCAAAAACAGTATACTTATAGTAAAATGTTTTTAGCCAAGCATGTAATTAAAGGGGGAAAACATTCCATGTCCATCGAATTAAAAACGCAGTACGGACAAATTGATATTACGAATGATGTCATTGCAATGATTGCTGGAGGTGCAGCGGTGGATTGCTACGGAATTGTTGGAATGGCTTCAAAGAACCAAATTAAAGACGGTTTCACAGATATCTTACGTAAAGAAAATTTCACTCGCGGAGTGATCGTTCGTCAAGATGAAGAGGAAGTACATATTGATATGTATATTATTGTGAGTTATGGTACAAAAATTTCTGAGATTGCTCATAATGTACAATCCAAGGTTAAATATACTCTTGATAAGACCGTCGGCTTGGCGGTAGATTCAGTAAATATTTTTGTGCAGGGGGTTCGTGTCACGAACCCGTAGTGAGGAGGAAGATTCGTGTCGATTACATCTTTGGAAGGAAAACGTTTTGCTGAAATGGTGATACAAGGTGCCACCCAATTATCTGCCCATGCGCAGCTGGTTGACGCGCTGAACGTTTTTCCTGTTCCTGATGGTGATACTGGAACAAATATGAACTTATCCATGACTTCTGGTGCGAAGGAAGTTCAAAACCATATTCAAGGTCATATTGGAAATGTGGCTGCTGCTCTTTCAAAAGGGTTGTTGATGGGAGCAAGAGGTAACTCAGGTGTTATCTTATCCCAATTGTTCAGAGGCTTTGGTAAAGCGATTGAAGGGAAAGAATCCTTATCAAGTGCAGAATTTGCCAATGCACTTCAAACAGGTGTAGAAACAGCTTATAAAGCGGTTATGAAACCTGTTGAAGGAACGATTCTAACGGTTGCGAAAGATGCTGCGAGAAAAGGTGTTTCTGTAGCTGAAACAGAAAATGATTTCGTAAAGCTTATGCAGGCAATCGTCGATGAGGCTCAGGCTTCGTTAAATCGTACACCTGATTTACTTCCTGTTCTAAAAGAAGTGGGAGTGGTTGATAGTGGTGGTCAAGGGCTACTATTTGTATATGAAGGATTTTTAGCTGAGCTAAAGGGAGAAAAGGTTTCAAATCAAGCTTCGTTACCGTCCATGAATGATCTCGTGAGTGCTGAGCATCATAAAACAGCTCAAGATTTCATGAGTACGGAGGATATTGAATTTGGCTATTGCACTGAATTCATGGTTAGATTTGAACAGGACAAACAGTCATTTGATGAAGAAGATTTCCGTCAGGATTTAAGCGGATTCGGTGATTCCCTGCTTGTCATAAGTGACGATGAATTAGCAAAAGTACATATCCATTCTGAACAACCGGGTGATGTATTGACGTATGGTCATAGATACGGAAGTCTCATCAATATCAAGATTGAAAACATGAGACAGCAGCACAGCAGCATCGTTGGTGAAACAAAGCCAGTGAAAGCTCAGACTCCTGCTGCACCAAAAGAAGTTGACTTTGCCATTGTTACGGTTGCTATGGGTGAAGGGATTTCCGACTTGTTCAAAAGCATCGGCGCTACGGCTGTGATCGAAGGTGGTCAAACGATGAATCCAAGTACGGAGGATATCGTGAAAGCTGTTGAAGAAGTGAATGCCAAGAAAGTCATTATCATGCCGAATAACAAAAACATTATTATGGCAGCAGATCAAGCGGCAGAAGTCCTTGAAATGGAAGTAGCTGTTGTCCCAACGAAGACAGTACCTCAAGGAATGGCTGCATTACTTGCTTTTAATCCATCAGCCTCTGTTGAAGACAACAAACAGTTAATGACAGAAGCTTCAAAGCAGGTCAAAACGGGTCAAATCACGTTTGCTGTAAGAGATACGAATATTGATGGTGTGGCGATTGCGAAAGATGACTTTATGGGAATCGCAGAAGGTAAGATTGTTATTTCTGATCATGACCGTCAAAAGTCGGCGCAAAGCTTATTAGAGAAAATGCTGGATGAGGACTCCGAAATTTTAACCATCCTATATGGTGAAGATGTATCAGAAGAGGACGTGCATTCATTAAAAGAGTATGTAGAAGAGCATTATGAAGATGTAGAAGTGGAAGTTCATAATGGTAAACAACCACTTTACTCCTATATATTCTCAGTTGAATAAGGAATAAAGGAAGGGGGGACAGCTCTAAATGGAGTTTGTCCCCTTCAATTATGTTAGAATGGATGTATAGTTTGGATGTTAAGTGAGGGGGAAAAGTCATGAAATACAAAAGTGTATTTGATATTATCGGTCCTGTTATGATTGGTCCATCAAGTTCACATACGGCTGGTGCTGCCAGAATAGGAAGATTGGCGAGAAACTTGTTTCGCAGGGAACCGAAATGGGCGACGATATCCTTTTATGGATCATTTGCAAAAACGTACAAGGGTCATGGAACAGACGTAGCCATTGTAGGTGGAATCCTCGATTATGATACATATGATGAACGAATTATCGAATCAATCAATGTAGCAAAGAAAAAAGGAATAAAGATCAAGTTTCAAGAGGAAGATGCCATCACGGATCATCCGAATACGGCTCGAATCCGGATGGGAGATGACAAAGGAGAAATCGAATTAGTGGGTATCTCCATTGGTGGAGGGAAAGTTGAAATTATCGAACTTAACGGATTTGAACTCAAACTGTCAGGTCACCACCCTGCTATTCTGGTCGTTCATGACGACCGATTTGGGGCGATTGCATCTGTATCCAATGTCATTGCCAAACACCAATTGAACATCGGGCATATGGATGTTTCGCGAAAAGAAAAGGGTCAGATGGCATTGATGACAATAGAAGTGGATCAGCCGATTGATGAAGCTGTCATCAATGAATTAACGTCACTGCCCAATATTACTCAAGTTACGCGGATTTCCGATTAAACAATTACTATAATGATAGCGTTTACATTCATGCGAGGAGGTCATTTTAAATGTTTCGAAATGTAGCAGAGTTAGTAGAACTTGCTGAAAGTCAAAATAAGAAAATTTCTGATATTATGATTGAACAGGAAATTGAATTTACAGGAAAATCATTTGATGAAGTATACAGTCAAATGGAGCGAAACCTTGAAGTGATGGAACAGGCTGTAGCCAGAGGGCTGGAAGGTGTGAAATCACATTCAGGTTTAACAGGCGGGGATGCTGTGCTTTTACAAAAGTATATTGAAAAAGGCAACTCACTTTGTGGGGACACCATCCTGGATGCAGTAAGTAAAGCGGTAGCAACCAATGAAGTGAATGCTGCAATGGGGACGATTTGTGCGACGCCAACTGCAGGATCTGCAGGAGTTGTTCCGGGAACGTTGTTCGCTGTTAAAAATAAGCTGAATCCTACTAAAGATGAAATGATCCGCTTCTTGTTTGCGTCTGGAGCATTTGGGTTTGTTGTAGCGAATAACGCTTCCATCTCAGGTGCAGCGGGTGGATGTCAGGCTGAGGTTGGATCTGCCAGTGGAATGGCTGCAGCAGCTATAGTTGAAATGGCCGGGGGAACACCCAGCCAATCCGCTGAAGCCATGGCGATTACCTTAAAGAATATGTTAGGGCTTGTGTGTGACCCGGTTGCGGGACTCGTTGAGGTACCCTGTGTGAAGCGGAATGCAATGGGAGCGGCCAATGCGATGGTTGCAGCGGATATGGCACTTGCAGGCATAACGAGTCGTATTCCGTGTGATGAAGTGATTGACGCCATGTACAAAATCGGTCAAACAATGCCGGTGGCTCTCCGTGAGACGGCTCAAGGAGGATTGGCTGCCACCCCTACAGGCAGGGAGCTTGAAGCGAAAATCTTTGGGGTTTCCCTGAATAAACGTGAAGAATCATAATGAAGGACTAACGATCCAGGACATCAAGGGGATTGGTGAAGAAACAGCTGTACAGCTGAATGCAATGGGGATTTATTCTGTTCTGGATTTGTTAGAATACCTGCCTTACAGGTACGAGGATTACAGGCTTCGAGACTTGGAGGAAGTCGCCCATGATGAGCGTGTCACAGTGGAAGGGAAGGTCCATTCAGAGCCTGCACTGATGTATTATGGGAGAAAAAAATCCCGTTTAACCCTGCGGATATTGGTTGGTAGAAATTTAGTTCAGGCCGTTTTTTTTAATCAGCCGTATTTAAAGAAGAAAATAAATCTTCACGATACGGTGACGGTGACAGGGAAATGGGATAAGAATAGGCAAATCATAACGGTTCAGTATTTTCAGTCGGGCCCACATGGGAAACAGGGGGACTTTGAACCTGTTTATTCATTAAAAGGCTCTATTAAAAACAACACACTTAGAAAATTCATTAAAAAGGCTTTTCAGGACTACAGATATTTGTTGACGGAAAACCTGCCTTATCATCTAATGGAAAAATATAAGCTGTCAAGTCGCAAGGATGCTCTTTATCATCTTCATTTTCCAGATTCCACTGAAGAAATGAAGCAGGCAAGAAGACGATTTGTGTATGAAGAGTTCTTGTTGTTTCAACTGAAAATGCAGGCTCTTAGAAAATTTGAAAGAGAACATTCGTCTGGCGTGCAGCAGCATTATGATTTAGATAAGGTCAAAGCATTTATTGACTCTTTGCCGTTTCCTTTAACTGATGCACAAAAGCGCGTGGTAAATGAAATTTCAGCGGATATGAAGTCCCCTTATCGCATGAATCGCCTTTTACAAGGTGACGTTGGTTCGGGGAAGACCGTCGTATCGGCAATTGCATTATACTCCAGTGTAACTGCAGGATATCAAGGGGCTTTAATGGTTCCTACAGAGATTCTGGCAGAACAGCATGCAAACTCTTTGAGTGAATTGTTGGAACCAGTTGGCCTTTCTGTTGCCCTGTTAACAAGTTCGGTAAAAGGAAAAAGAAGACGGCTTTTATTAGAAAAATTAAAAGACGGAGAAATTGATATTCTTATTGGAACACATGCACTTATTCAGGAGGATGTTCAATTCAAGCATCTGGGGCTCGTTGTAACCGATGAACAGCATCGCTTTGGGGTAAATCAAAGACGTGTACTAAGGGAAAAAGGGGAAAGTCCTGATGTATTGTTTATGACAGCGACTCCGATTCCACGGACTCTTGCCATTACGGTCTTTGGTGAAATGGATGTAAGTATAATCGACCAAATGCCGGCAGGAAGAAAGGCGATTGAAACTTATTGGGCTAAAGCGGATATGCTATCAAGGGTGCTTTCGTTTATGGACAAGGAGTTAGATCAGGGCAGGCAGGCCTATGTGATATGTCCTCTGATTGAAGAGTCGGACAAACTGGATGTTCAAAATGCGATAGATGTTTACAATCAATTGCTGCACTACTTTGAAGGACGTTACAACGTCGGATTGATGCATGGGAGGCTTCACCCCGATGAAAAGGATGAAGTGATGAGGGAATTCAGTGCAAATCATCTTCAAGTGCTTGTATCCACCACGGTTGTCGAAGTGGGTGTGAATGTTCCTAACGCTACTTTCATGCTGATATATGATGCCGAGCGCTTTGGGTTATCTCAGCTTCATCAGTTAAGGGGAAGGGTTGGACGCGGCGAACATCAATCCTATTGCATTCTTCTTGCCGAACCGAAAACCGAGGTTGGAAAAGAACGAATGAAGATCATGACGGAAACCAATGATGGATTTGTTCTGAGTGAAAAAGATCTTGAACTAAGGGGTCCGGGAGATTTCTTTGGAAGAAAGCAGAGTGGTCTTCCTGAGTTTAAAGTGGCAGATATGGTGCATGATTATCGTGCGTTGGAAGTTGCTAGAGATGATGCTGCAGGCTTAATTCAATCCGATCATTTTTGGAAGGATCCCGAATATGAACCGCTCAGGGAGTATTTATCCGGATCGGGGATATTAGAGGGTGAAAAGCTAGACTAGACAGGCAGATTGTGAGATTATTTCTTGCAATCTGCTTTTTTTGATTATATACTACTATTAGTACCTAGTACTAATACTGGACGGTGTTGATATTGAGACTTTCAAAGAAGGAAAGACAGGGGAACCTTACAGACACGATAAAGGAAAATCCTTTTATAACAGATGAAGAATTAGCAGAACGTTTTCGAGTGAGTGTGCAGACAATCAGGTTGGATCGTATGGAATTATCGATCCCTGAACTTCGTGAACGGATTAAATATGTCGCAGAGAAATCTTTTGAAGATGAAGTGAAATCATTGCCTATTGAAGAGATTATTGGAGAAATTATTGATATAGAGTTAGATCATAGTGCGATTTCCATTTTTGATGTAAAACAAGAGCATGTTTTTGTGAGGAATGGGATAGCAAGGGGGCATCATTTATTTGCTCAAGCGAACTCTCTTGCTGTTGCCGTAATTAATGATGATCTAGCGTTAACAGCCAAGTCAACGATCCGATTTACCCGACCTGTTAAGGAAGGTGAGCGTGTTGTTGCGAAATCGAAAGTGATACATATGAAGGATCAAAAGGATCGAACAACTGTAGAAGTTCAAAGTGTAGTCGGTGGCGAACTCGTTTTCACAGGTGAATTTGAGATGTATCGCTCTAAAAAATCTGCAAAGGATGAAGCGTAGATGAAGTTAGCCGTAGATGCAATGGGCGGAGATCATGCTCCTAAAGAAATAGTTCTTGGTGTGAAACGGGCATTAAGTGAATTCAATGATATAGAAGTGCTCTTATACGGAGATGAAAATCAAATAAAACAGTACATCACACCAGTCGATCGATTGACAATCGTTCATACGGATGAAGTGATCGAGGCAACAGACGAACCTGTTAGAGCCGTTAAACGCAAGAAGAATGCATCGATGGTTCTGATGGCGCAAGCGGTTAATAATGGAGAAGCGGATGCGTGTATTTCAGCAGGGAATACAGGTGCGCTTATGACCGCTGGATTGTTCATTGTAGGCAGAATTGATGGAATTGAAAGACCTGCCTTGGCACCTACGCTTCCAACACTGGATGGTAAGGGGTTTCTTATGCTCGATTTAGGAGCAAATGTCGATGCCAAGCCTGAACATCTGTTGCAATATGCCATCATGGGGAGCATATATGCCGAGAAAGTAAGAGGGATCAACAATCCTCGCGTAGGCTTATTAAACATAGGGACCGAAGATAAAAAAGGGAATGAATTAACCAAGAGGACATTCCAATTATTAAAGGACGCTCCTATTCATTTTATTGGAAATATAGAGTCCAGGGACTTACTTGAAGGACCTGCGGATGTCGTCGTTACCGATGGGTTTACCGGGAATATGGTGTTGAAGACGATTGAGGGAACGGCTCTTTCTGTTTTCTCTATGCTTAAAAAGACGTTCACAGCTTCAACAAAAAATAAATTGGCTGCAGGATTAGTGAAAAATGATTTAAAGCAAATGAAAAATATGCTTGATTATACAGAGTATGGAGGCGCGGGATTATTTGGTCTGAAGGCACCGGTGATTAAAGCCCATGGCTCATCAAATGAGGTTGCCCTATATAATGCCATGAGACAAGCCAGGGAAATGGTGAAACACAATGTCTCCAATACGATTAAAGATGCTATCAAGGGGAGTGAAGAATAACATGAGTAAAATTGCATTCATTTTTCCCGGACAAGGTTCTCAAACTGTTGGGATGGGAAAAGAATTAGCTGACAAATACCCTGAAGTACAAGCGTATTTCGCTAAAGCGGATGAAAGATTGGAATCGGAATTAACAAGTGTTATATTTGATGGACCGCAAGAAGAACTTACTCAAACGACAAATGCTCAGCCAGCTTTATTAACAACGAGCATCGCGATTCTGGATCGTTTAAGAAAAGAAGGTATAACAGCAGATTATACGGCCGGACATAGCTTAGGTGAATATTCAGCCCTGGTAGCTGCAGGTGCCCTCCGCTTTGAAGATGCGGTGTATGCTGTTCGTAAAAGAGGGGAATTCATGGAAGAAGCGGTTCCAAGTGGAGAAGGCACGATGGCTGCTGTTCTGGGAATGGCAAGAGAGCCACTAAAAGAGATTACCGATCTTGTAACGGAAGACGGACATCCGGTAGGGCTGGCAAACTTAAATTGTCCTGGTCAAATTGTGATATCAGGTACGGTGAAAGGAGTGGAACTTGCTTCAGAGAAAGCCAAAGAAGCTGGAGCGAAGAGGGTCATTCCACTTCAAGTGAGTGGTCCATTCCACTCTCAATTAATGAAACCTGCTGCAGATCAATTTGTTTCAATTTTGGATTCAATTACGATTGAAGATGCAGCTTTTCCGGTCATTGCGAATGTGACGGCAGAACCTGTGACCAATCGTGAAGAAATCAAGCGTTTATTAATCGAACAATTATACTCACCTGTTCAATGGGAAGATACTGTCGGGAAATTGCTTGAATTAGATGTGGATACGTTCATTGAAGTTGGACCCGGTAAAGTACTTTCAGGCTTAGTGAAGAAAGTGAATAGACGGGTGAAAACGTATGCTGTTCAAGACGAAGCCTCGTTGGAACAAACCATCCAAGCGTTAAAGGAGGAAGGCTAAATGAATTTAGAAGGAAAAGTTGCCCTTGTAACGGGAGCATCCCGGGGAATCGGGAGGGAGATTGCTCTTGAGCTTGCCCGTGAAGGCTGTAATATAGCCGTCAACTATTCTGGTAGTGAAGCGAAGGCTAATGAAGTCGTCGATGAGATTAAAGGTTTAGGCCGGGAAGCCATTGCCGTACAATGTAATGTCTCAGATAGTGATGCTGTTCAAGCAATGGTGAAGGAAACGATTGGCCAATTCGGTTCAGTGGATATTCTAGTTAATAATGCTGGAATCACGAGGGATAATTTATTAATGAGAATGAAAGAAGCAGAATGGGATGATGTCATTAACATCAATCTTAAAGGCGTTTTCCTTTGCACCAAGGCAGTTACACGCCAAATGATGAAGCAAAGAAGCGGTCGAATCATCAATATTTCTTCAATTGTCGGTGTGAGCGGAAACCCTGGACAGGCAAACTATGTGGCAGCTAAATCCGGTGTGATAGGTTTAACGAAAACAACAGCCAGAGAATTGGCACCCCGGGGCATCACGGTGAATGCAATCGCTCCTGGTTTCATTTCCACGGATATGACGGATCAGCTTCCGGAAGACGTACGTAATGAAATGTTAAAGCAAATTCCTTTAAGCCGCTTTGGAGATCCTCAGGATATTGCGAAGGTGGTAACGTTCGTTGCATCTGAATCTGCTTCTTATATGACAGGGCAGACTCTTCATATCGATGGCGGGATGGTCATGTAACACAAAAAATAATAATTTATTAATTGTTTTCGTGGATACTCTTTTCATTAGAGGTCAAAATGCTCTATAATACTTGAGGGGAGGTGACAAAAATGGCAGAAGTATTAGATCGTGTAACAAAAATTATCGTAGATCGTCTAGGTGTTGATGAATCTCAAGTAACTCTTGAAGCTTCTTTCAAAGAAGATCTAGGAGCTGACTCCCTTGATGTAGTTGAGCTGGTTATGGAACTTGAAGATGAATTTGACATGGAAATCTCTGACGATGATGCTGAAAAAATCGGCACAGTAGGTGATGCTGTGAACTACATAAAAGCAAAAGCTTATTCGTTAGATTGAATTAAAAGATAAGCGCATGCTGATCTTTCATTCAATACCATTTGAAACTTGGTAGAGGTCTCACTTCTACCAAGTTTATTTGTGTTCTAACGTGCGCAAGAAACTTTTTGCGTAATTGCTTTTTTTAGCATAAACTTGATAAGTAGAAAAAAGAGAACATATAGAGCAAGGTGGAGTGCCTTATGCGGAAGCAAAGTAGAAACAAAGGAATATCCAGACATAAAAATGATAGTAAGTTTAAAACGTTTCAAGATGAAATCGGAATTCAATTTAATGATGAAAAACTACTTAAACAAGCTTTTACTCATTCATCCTATGTGAATGAGCATCGTCGTAAGCCTTATGAAGACAACGAACGTTTAGAATTTCTTGGGGATGCCGTTTTGGAATTAACGGTTTCTCAATTCTTATTCAAGAAGTATCCAATGATGAGCGAGGGTGAACTTACGAAATTAAGGGCTGCCATAGTATGTGAGCCTTCCCTGGTTAAGTTCTCGATTGAAATGAATTTCGGTGAACTCATCTTACTTGGTAAAGGTGAAGAAATGACAGGCGGTCGGGAAAGACCAGCATTACTCGCGGATGTCTTCGAGGCGTTTATCGGAGCGGTATATTTGGATCAAGGGTTAGAAACAGTGATTTCAATCCTTGAAAAAGTTGTCTATCCAAAAATTAACGTCGGTGCTTTTTCTCATGTGATGGATTATAAGAGTCAGTTACAAGAGCTGGTACAACGAGGAAGTGCAGGGATGATTGAATACAGCATCCTTGAAGAGAGCGGGCCAGCCCATAACAGGCAGTTTATTTCCCGGGTCAGTTTAAATGACGAAGAATTAGGCATAGGAAAAGGACGATCTAAGAAGGAAGCTGAACAACAAGCCGCACAAAAGGCTCTTGAGAAGCTAAAACAAAAGCTAGACGCTAAATAGGGGGAAAGAAGATGTTCCTCAAACAACTAGAAGTAATGGGGTTTAAATCTTTTGCAGAAAGAATATCCGTGGAATTTGTCCCGGGTGTTACAGCTGTTGTGGGACCAAACGGCAGTGGGAAGAGCAATATTATAGACGCGATTCGCTGGGTACTGGGTGAGCAATCAGCGAAAAGTCTTCGCGGATCAAAAATGGAAGATGTTATATTTGCCGGTAGTGATTCAAGAAAAGCCCTTAACATAGCAGAGGTAACTCTTGTCTTGGATAATGAAGACGGTACCCTTCCAATCGATTACAGTGAAATCAGTGTTACAAGACGAGTGTTTCGCTCCGGAGATAGTGAGTATTTACTTAATAAACAACCTTGTCGATTGAAAGACATCATCGAATTATTTATGGATTCAGGTTTAGGGAAAGAAGCGTTCTCTATTATCAGTCAAGGGAAAGTGGAGGAAATCCTAAATAGTAAGCCTGAAGAACGAAGAACCATCTTTGAAGAGGCTGCCGGGGTATTGAAGTATAAAACACGTAAGAAAAAGGCGGAGAATAAGTTATTTGAAACACAGGAAAATCTTAATCGTGTGAATGACATTCTTCATGAGTTGGAAGGGCAGGTGGAACCCCTTAAAATTCAAGCTTCGATGGCACGTGATTATTTGGAGAAAAAAGAAGAGCTGGAGAAGTTCGAGGTCGCATTGACGGTCTATGATATTGAGGATTTACATAAGCAGTGGGAAAAGCTTAGTGAAGAATTTGAACATCATGGAAAAGAGGAACTGGCACTTTCCACGCGTATACAAAAGAAGGAAGCCGTTCTGACCCAAACCCGTGATAAAATTGCGGCTCTTGATGAATCGATCTCAAATCTTCAGGAAGTGCTCCTGGCTACAAGTGAAGAATTGGAGAAACTCGAGGGTAGGAAACAAGTATTAGTGGAACGGAAGAAAAATTCGTCTTCCAACGAAACTCAATTAAAGCAATCGATAGAAGAAGCAGAAGAACAAATTCAACAACTGACTTCTGAAAAAGAAAAAGCAGAGATGGAATTCAAGTCTATCGATTCAGACGTTAAGGAACTTAAAGAGCTGCTCATTACGAAACAGAATCAATTTAAACATTATAATGAAAATATTGAAGATGTAATAGAATCTTTCAAAAGTGATTACATTGAGAAACTGAATCAGCAGGCGTCAGCCAAAAATGAAATTCAGTACCTTGAGCAGCAGCTGGAGCAGCAATCCAATCGAAGCGGCCGATTAGAAGCAGAAAATGAAAAGTATGTAATTCAGCGTGATGAATTGCATCAGAGTCACAAAGAACTTTCGAAAATGCTGCAGCAGCAAAAAGAGGTAATCGATGAGCACATATTCTTCTATCGTGAAGAACAGCAAAAGCTTGAGTCAGTGAAGGCTAAATATGAAAAGCAAGAAAAGACCCTATATCAAGCCTTCCAATTCCTGCAACAGGCGAAATCCCGGAAAGAAATGCTTGAGGAAATGGAAGATGACTATACAGGTTTCTTCCAGGGTGTGAAAGAAGTACTTAAGGAACGTGACGGTCAGTTAACCGGGGTCCAAGGAGCGGTTGCGGAACTGATAACAGTACCTAAATCATATGAAACGGCTATGGAGACAGCTTTGGCGGCTTCCATGCAGCATATCGTGGTCGATACAGAAGAAGATGGCCGAAAAGCCATTGCTTTCTTAAAGAAGAATCAATACGGCCGTGCTACTTTCTTGCCGATGAACGTGATCAAAGGGAAATCGATCCCTGACAGTCAAAAAAATATGCTGAAGGGTCATTCTTCTTTTATAGGAGTTGGAACTGATCTTCTTAATTATGATGAGCGCTTTCAAATGGTGATTTCTAACCTGGTTGGCAATGTGATCATCACGAAGGATTTAAAGGGAGCAAATGAAATCGCAAAGCTTATACAATATCGTTACCGTCTAGTAACCCTGGACGGAGACGTGGTGAATCCCGGTGGATCCATGTCCGGTGGTACCGTGAAGCAGAAGAAAAATTCGCTTCTCTCCAGAAAAGGTGAGCTTGAAGAAATGAAAGAAAAGCTTACAACGATGGAAAGCCAGACTGAACAGCTTCAATCTCAAGTGAAATCACTGAAAGAAGAAAGCAGCTTCAGAGAGAAGAAGCTGGAAGAAATGAGAGTGAAAGGAGAGCGTTTGCGACTTAAGGAGCAAGAACTTCTTTCCCAACTGCGTGAAAATGAATTATCCCAGCAGAACCTGGATGAAAGGCTTTCCCTATATGATTTGGAGAAAAAAGACTTTACATCGGTTAAAGAGAAGCATGATTCAAGAACGAAGGAATTAAGAGCGTCTCTGGATGAAATTGGAGAAGATATTAAAAGGCTCGATCAAAAGATTAGCGAGCTTACTCTCCAAAAAAATAGTGAACGAACGTCCAAGGATGCTTTATTGAATGAAATCAGTGATATAAAAGCAAACCTCGCCGCACGAAACGAGCAATTGGTTAACAGTCGTAATCAATTAATTCGTGTGCAGGAAACGATCGTCGATACAAACAAGCGGAAGGCGACTTTACAAGATGATTTGGAGTGGCTGCAGACTGAAATGAAGGATAATTTTTCAGGAGAAGAGCAGCTTGGGATGAAGGCTGAAGAGTGTTCGATTCAAAAATCAGAAACTTCAAATTTGATTACTATACGACGGGAAGAGCGCTTAAATCTTCAACATGCGGTTGAAGACGAGGAGCTTGAGTTGAAAGAATTAAAGCGTCAGCATAAAGGTTTGGTAGGAGCATTAAGGGACGAGGAAGTGAAAATCAATCGTCTGGATGTTGAACTGGAAAATCGACTTGATCATTTACGCGATGAGTATATGCTTTCGTTTGAAGCGGCTAAGTCAGACTACCCCTTAACGATTGAGGTCGAAGAAGCGAGAAAGAAAGTGAAACTTGTGAAATTGGCCTTGGAAGAACTGGGAACCGTAAATCTCGGTGCCATTGATGAGTATGAACGAGTGAAGGAAAGATACGAATTTTTAGTAGAGCAGAAGAATGATCTGACGGAAGCGAAGGACACTCTTTACCTGGTCATCAATGAGATGGACACAGAAATGATCAAACGCTTTGATCAAACCTTCACGGCTATTCAAGTGGAATTCGAAGGGGTATTTAGAGCATTGTTTGGAGGGGGAAGAGCGCAGTTGAAGCTGACGGACCCATCTGATCTCCTTCATACGGGGGTTGATATTGTAGCCCAGCCCCCAGGGAAGAAGCTGCAGAACCTTGGGCTGATGTCCGGGGGAGAACGAGCCTTAACGGCCATTGCCCTGCTATTTTCAATCCTCAAGATCAGGCCTGTACCATTCTGTATACTGGATGAGGTAGAGGCAGCTCTTGATGAAGCAAATGTACAGAGGTTCAGTCAATATTTAAAGAAATTCAGTGACGAAACACAATTCATCGTCATTACCCATCGTAAAGGAACAATGGAAGAAGCCCATGTTCTGTACGGTGTAACGATGCAGGAATCCGGTGTGTCCAAGTTAGTATCAGTCAGACTGCAAGAAACAAAGGAATTGATAGAAACTTAATGAGTGGGGTGTGAAAGGTTGAGTTTTTTTAAGAAGCTTAAAGATAAATTTACACAATCGAGTGACAACGTATCAGAGAAATTTAAAGATGGACTAAGTAAAACAAGAAATAACTTTACAACAAAGGTCAATGACCTGGTTGCGAGATACCGCAAAGTGGATGAAGATTTCTTTGAAGAGCTGGAAGAAATCCTGATCGGAGCGGATGTTGGGTTTGATACGGTCATGGAACTGATAGACGAACTAAAGCTAGAAGTGAAGCGAAAGAATATTCAAGACACTGAAGATGTTCAATCAGTCATTTCAGAGAAGCTTGTTGAAATCTACCAAGGAGATCGTGATGAGGACAGCAGCCTGAACATTCAGGATGATCAGCTGACGGTTTTGCTGTTTGTCGGAGTGAATGGCGTTGGAAAGACGACGACCATTGGGAAGATGGCTCATATGTTCAAGGAACAAGGTAAGAACGTGGTACTTGCGGCAGGTGATACATTCCGTGCAGGCGCAATCGAACAGCTTGAAGTATGGGGGGAACGTGTAGGAGTTCCAGTCATTAAACAAGCGGCAGGAAGCGACCCGGCAGCGGTTATGTTTGATGCAGTTCAATCAGCAAAAGCAAAAAAAGCGGATATTCTTATTTGTGATACAGCAGGAAGATTACAAAATAAAGTGAATCTGATGAAAGAGCTTGAAAAAGTGAAGCGGGTGATAGAAAGAGAAGTTCCAGGAGCTCCTCATGAAGTTTTACTCGTACTCGACGCGACCACAGGTCAAAATGCCATGGTGCAAGCGAAAACCTTTAAAGAAGCAACGAATGTTTCAGGGATCGTCCTGACGAAGCTGGACGGTACAGCAAAAGGTGGTATTGTCCTTGCGATCAGAAACGAACTTGATATCCCTGTGAAATATGTAGGTCTGGGAGAGAAGATGGATGACCTCCAGCCGTTCGATGCTGAAAAGTATATATACGGCTTATTCTCTAACCTGGTTGATAAAGAAGAAGAATAGATTTAAGAATCGATAGGGTAGCCTCATGGAAGACTTTATAAAGTCGTCTTGCAGGTTACTCTTCTTTTGTGTGGATACTTAAGGATATTCTCTATGAAAAATCCCTAAGTATCCTTGACAAACACCCGTAAACACTGTATTCTTCATATGTAAAGGTTTTTCACTTAACAAGGAGGGATATCCGTGCTGGAGAAAACGACCAGAATGAATTATCTCTACGATTTTTATCAATCTTTGTTAACTCCTAAGCAGAGAAGCTATATGTCCCTTTATTATTTGGATGATTTCTCTTTAGGAGAAATAGCTGAAGAGTATAATGTTAGTCGACAAGCAGTGTATGATAACATTAAACGAACAGAGGCCATGATCGAGGAGTACGAAGAAAAGCTTTTATTATTTAAAAAATTTCAAGAACGCAACGAGATTCTTGATCAACTCAGGCAAAAAATAGGAGAATCATCAATTGATTCTGCTTATTGTTTAAAACTCATTGATGATCTTGAAATATTGGATTAGGAGGCGGCATGAATGGCATTTGAAGGATTAGCCGACCGACTGCAAGGTACAATACAAAAAATCCGTGGAAAAGGAAAGATTTCAGAAGCGGATGTTAAAGAGATGATGCGTGAAGTTCGTCTTGCTCTTTTGGAAGCGGACGTTAATTTTAAAGTGGTGAAGCAATTCGTCAAGAAAGTAAGTGAACGGGCTGTCGGACAAGAAGTCATGAAGAGTCTTACACCGGGACAACAGGTCATTAAGGTTGTTCAGGAAGAGCTTACAAATCTGATGGGTGGCGAACAAAGTCAGATTGCCGTCGCTAAACGTCCTCCAACTGTCATTATGATGGTTGGTTTACAAGGTGCAGGTAAAACGACGACCACTGGAAAGCTTGCGAACCTGCTTCGAAAGAAACATAATCGCAAACCACTATTAGTGGCTGCTGATATTTACCGTCCCGCTGCCATCAAGCAGTTAGAAACCATCGGGAAGCAATTAAGCCTGCCTGTGTTTTCACTGGGAGATCAGGTGAGTCCTGTTGAGATTGCGAAAAAGGCCATCGAAAAGGCAAAAGAAGAACATCACGATTATGTTCTGATTGATACAGCAGGTCGACTTCACATTGATGAAAACCTGATGGGAGAGTTAAAAGAAATTAAAGAACTCTCAAATCCAGATGAGATATTCCTCGTAGTGGATGCCATGACAGGTCAAGATGCGGTTAATGTTGCGCAAAGCTTTAATGAAGACCTTGGCATATCGGGTGTTGTGCTGACAAAACTTGATGGTGATACACGAGGCGGGGCCGCACTATCAATCCGTTCCGTCACTGAAAAACCGATTAAATTTGTTGGGATGGGTGAAAAGATGGATGCGTTAGAAGCATTCCATCCTGAGCGCATGGCATCACGAATCCTCGGTATGGGAGATGTTCTTTCCCTAATTGAGAAAGCTCAGGCCAATGTTGATGAAGAGAAGGCCAAAGAACTTGAACAAAAAATGCGTACCATGTCTTTCACTTTTGATGATTTCCTGGAGCAATTAGGTCAAGTTAGGCAAATGGGCCCACTTGATGAGTTACTGAAAATGATGCCTGGAGCAAACAAAATGAAGGGCTTGGATAAGATTCAAGTCGATGACAAGCAGATCAGTCATGTTGAGGCAATCATCCAATCGATGACGAAGGATGAGAAAATTCATCCGGAAACCATCAATGCTTCGCGTCGTAAAAGAATTGCGAAGGGGAGCGGAACATCCATTCAAGAGGTAAACCGACTTCTCAAACAATTCGAGGACATGAAGAAAATGATGAAACAAATGAGCGGCATGCAAGGAAAAGGTAAGAAAAAAGGGATGAAATTCCCATTTATGTAAGCAATTCATTCAATTTTTTTCAAGAAAAATTGAACTGTTAAGAAAAAACACTTTACAAACAAAATACACATTTGATATTATACTAACTTGTGTGAAACTATTCGGAGGTGCTTTAATTATGGCAGTAAAAATCAGATTAAAACGTATGGGAGCAAAAAAATCTCCTTTCTATCGTATCGTAGTTGCAGATTCTCGTTCACCACGTGATGGACGCCAAATCGAAACAGTTGGAACTTACAACCCGGTTGCTAAACCAGCTGAAGTGAAAATCGATGAAGAGTTGGCTCTTAAATGGTTATCTAATGGTGCTAAACCATCTGACACAGTTCGTAACCTATTCTCAAAACAAGGCATTATGGAAAAATTCCACAATGCTAAAAACAGCAAGTAATCGATTAGATCGATGAAAGATCTTATTCTAACGATTGTGAAACCCTTAGTTGACCATCCGGACTCAGTCCACATCGAAACCGATGAGGGAGCGAACGGCATAACCTATAAGTTATCTGTCCATCCTGAAGACATGGGGAAGGTCATTGGGAAACAAGGGAGAGTAGCTAAATCGATTCGAACTGTGGTATACGCTGCAGCAGGATCTTCACAACAGAAGAAAATCTTCTTAGAGATAGTGGAGTAAGGAAGCCGACATTTGGCTCTTTACACGAAAGGGTCCTATGACCTTGAACACCGACTCTATTGAATCAGGGGACTGACCCACAAAGGTTACTATATAGCCTTAAGATGTCAGTCCCCTTTTTCATAGGCTTATGCTGCATAATTTAAGGAAGACCTGCACAATCCAACACTCCCCCAAGAGAACACCCTAAGGATTTAGTACGACAGCGTGGGGTGAATAGAAGGAGGAGGAAGAACTTTTGAATGTGATACATACGATTACGATTAAACAGGTGTTAACAGAAAAGAGTAAGGATCTGTTAATGAAACGATATGAAAATCAAAAGTTTCATTTAGCTAAGGAAAGCGATCAGTTACAGTTCGAAATGAAAAAGATTGAACGTGGTAAGAAATATCCGTCCCATAAATTAAATCAGCACTTCGAAAGAGAATTGAACGAGCGGGCTGAAAAGATCAAGCTTTTGGATTTCCAAATCGAGCAGTTAAATATTCTTCCTATTGGAAGCGAGCTAAAGGAAAAAGAAGTCCAGGGTATGATTGACATACAAGTTGGTGACAATTGGGAAGAAGGAGCACTTTCTAAGACAATTATAATTGAAGATGGTATTGTGAAAGAAATTCGTTGATGCAAGAGGTGAAAGCGATGGAAAAGTGGTTTAATGTAGGTAAGATTGTCAATACTCATGGAGTTAAAGGTGAATTAAAGATCGTTTCTACGACAGATTTTCCTGAGGAGCGATATCAAAAAGGGAACACACTATACTTGTTTCAAGGTAAAAACCAAGAACCGATCAGTCTCGTGATCAAATCTCATCGAAATCATAAGAGCTTTGATTTATTGACCTTCGAGGGGTATGAAAATATCAATGAGGTTGAGAAGTTTAAAGAAGGAATCCTGAAGGTACAGGAAGACCAATTGCAGGAACTCGAAGAAGGAGAATACTATTTCCACGAAATCGTTGGCTGTAAGGTCTTAACAACTGCCGGGGAAGAGCTTGGAACCATAACAGAGATTCTAAGCCCGGGAGCGAACGACGTTTGGGTTGTGAAGGGTCAAAGAGGCAAAGAATACCTTATTCCTTACATAGAGGATATCGTGAAGACGATCGACATAGAGGAACAGCTTGTTACGATTGAACCGATGGAAGGCCTGTTGTCATGATGAGAATTGATGTCCTGTCTCTATTCCCATCTATGTTCGAGGGGATCTTTGGTGAATCGATTCTTAAGAAAGCATACGAAAAAGAAGCCGTAAGCTACAATGTGATTAACTTCAGGGAATACGCTGATAACAAACATAATCAAGTTGATGATTATCCTTACGGTGGAGGAGCCGGAATGGTATTAAAGCCACAGCCTATCTTTGATGCAGTTGATGCATTAAAGAAAGAGCAACAATCAAAGCCGAGGGTCATCCTCATGTGTCCGCAAGGGGAACGCTATACACAGCAAAAGGCAGAGGAACTTGCTAAGGAAGAGCATCTCGTGTTTATATGCGGTCATTATGAAGGTTACGATGAGCGGATCAGGGAGCATGTTGTAACGGACGAAATATCAATTGGAGACTATGTATTGACTGGTGGGGAACTTGGCGCCATGGTTGTCATCGATAGTGTAGTTCGCCTGCTTCCTGGAGTGCTTGGAAATGAAGATTCGCCTATTCAGGATTCGTTCTCATCAGGACTCCTTGAGCATCCCCATTATACCCGGCCATCGGACTTTAGGGGGATGAAGGTACCAGATGAGCTGATCTCAGGGAACCATCGTCTGATAGATGAATGGAGAGAGAAAGAGAGTCTGAGAAGAACCTTTGAAAGAAGACCGGACCTATTAGAAAGCTATTCACTCACAGATCGGCAAAAGGCCTGGATAGAGGATTGGAGAAAGTCTAAATAAGCTATTGCATCCTGGTTGCCTGTGTGATATTATATTCTTTGTGGCTTGAGGGGATATCCCCTGTTGTCATTGATCCCGATGTTCCGCTGCAATATATCGCTTTTGTAAGAGCATCTGTTGGAAGGAGTTGAAAAAGATGCACAAATTAATCGAAGATATTACGAAAGAACAACTTCGCTCTGATCTACCATCTTTCCGTCCTGGTGATACAGTACGTGTACACGTTAACATCGTTGAGGGTACTCGTGAACGTATTCAGGTATACGAAGGAGTAGTAATCAAACGCCGCGGTGGCGGTATCAGCGAAACATTTACTGTTCGTAAAATTTCTTACGGTGTAGGTGTTGAGCGTACTTTCCCAGTACACACACCAAAAATCGCTAAATTAGAAGTTATTCGTCGCGGTAAAGTCCGTCGTGCGAAACTTTATTACCTGCGTAACCTGCGTGGTAAAGCGGCACGTATTAAAGAAATTCGATAAGAACGTAAGAAAAGGAGCTTGGAGACAAGCTCCTTTTCCTTATTGTACAAGATTTGTTATGTAATAAATGAAACGTCCGCGGAAGACGGCCTGCGTATTTTAATGAAGCCACCTTTTTTTAATGAGAAATACAAGAATTTCTAGTAGAATAGAAAAAGATAGAAAAATACATTGGGTGGTGGAGATGTGGTTAAAGAGAAGAATGAGTGGTGGGAGTGGATGAAGGCACTGTTGATCGCAGTAGGTTTAGCTGCAATTATCAGATTCTTTTTATTTGCACCCATTGTTGTCGATGGATTATCAATGATGCCTACTTTACATAACGGAGATCGAATGATTGTAAGTAAATTAGGGGAGCCGGAGCGATTTGATATCGTCGTTTTCCATGCACCTGAACAAAAAGACTATATTAAACGCGTCATCGGACTCCCGGGGGACAAAGTAGAGTACAAAAATGATACTTTATATATTAATGGAAAAGCGTATGCTGAACCATACTTACAAGAGTATAAAGAACAATTAAATAATGGTGTGTTAACAGAAGATTTCACTTTAAATGATATCATTGAAAAAGGCACTGTTCCTGAAGGGGAAATCTTTGTGATGGGTGACAATCGCCGTTTCAGCAAAGATAGTCGTCACATCGGTACAGTTCCAATGGAAGAAGTCATTGGTGATACAAAAGTGATCTATTGGCCTGTTAAAGATATAGGTTTCGTGAAATAATAGAAAAAAGTTGTTTGGAGGTGGTCATATGACAATACAATGGTTCCCAGGGCATATGGCTAAAGCTCGTAGACAAGTTACTGAGAAGTTAAAACTTGTAGACATTGTCATTGAATTAGTAGATGCGAGAATACCGTTATCGTCAAGAAATCCAATGATTGAAGAAATTATTGGACAAAAGCCGCGGCTTGTTTTGTTAAATAAAGCAGACATGGCAGATATAAATAGAACGAATCAATGGATTTCTTATTTCAAAGAGCAAGGAATAACAGCTCTTGCTGTAAATGCACAGGCTGGCAAAGGACTTCAGGTCATAGTTCAAGCCGCTAAAGAAATATTAAAAGAAAAGTTCGACCGCATGAAATCACGAGGAATGAGACCCCGTGCCATAAGAGCCATGATTGTCGGTATTCCTAACGTAGGAAAATCCACATTAATCAATCGCCTGGCTAAGAAAAATATAGCGAAAACAGGAAATACTCCTGGAGTGACAAAAGCCCAGCAATGGATCAAAGTAGGAAAAGAGCTTGAACTGCTCGATACGCCGGGAATATTATGGCCCAAGTTTGAAGATCCGCAAGTTGGATATAAGCTGGCATTGACCGGTGCCATAAAAGATACCATCCTGAATTTACAGGATATCGCTGTTTATGGTCTGCGATTTCTTGAAGAGCACTATCCAGAACGATTAGAAGAGCGCTATGGCCTCGAAGAAATACCTGAAGAAGTAGTGGATAGTTTCGATAAAATCGGAGCTAAAAGAGGCTGTCTGATGGCTGGTGGAGAAGTGAATTATGACAAGACATCTGAAATTATCGTACGTGACATTCGAAATGTACAATTAGGACCCATGACGTTTGACATCATTGGTGAGACTGAGCGGGAGAGCGAATAAAAAAAGAGGCTGTAAAAAGAGGGGATCTCTTTTGCGCAGCCTCTTTATTTATGTGAAGTACATCCGATATAAATAGGAGGAGCAATGTGAATACAGTACATATGACCATTAAAGAAATAAGGGAATTCATCAAGTCTGCTTCTGCTCATGATCCGATTCTTGAGGAATTGAAAAAGGACGAAAGAATTGGTGTCCAAAAACTATTAAAACAGATTGAACGCGAGCAGATGAAACGGGAGAAGGAAAGAGAAGAATTTGCCCTCCTTACTCAATATGAAAGAGAAATTCACCAGCAAGGATTCACCCACATTGCAGGAATTGATGAAGTGGGTAGAGGTCCTTTGGCAGGTCCTGTTGTAGCGGCTGCCGTCATTCTGCCACATGACTTCTATTTGGCGGGATTAAATGATAGCAAGAAGATAACAGAAGCCAAAAGAGAAGATTTCTATGAATACATCATGGAACACGCAATATCTGTTGGAGTAGGAATGGTACATGCGGATGAAATTGATTCCATAAATATTTATCAGGCTACAAAAAAGGCTATGAGTGAAGCGGTCGTCAGCTTGCCGGTTCAACCTGAGTATTTACTGATCGATGCGATGAAAATTCAATCACCCTTTCCGAGTCAGTCTATCATTAAAGGAGACTCGAAAAGTATATCCATCGCCGCAGCATCCATCATTGCCAAGGTGACACGTGACCGACTGATGAAGGAGTATGCAACCACCTATCCTGGGTATGCGTTTGAGAAGAATGCAGGATATGGAACAAAGGATCACTTAGGCGGGCTGGAGAAATTAGGAGTGACTCCGATTCATCGAAAGAGCTTTGCACCTGTGAAGGAACTGCTTTAGATTAGCAGCTTGTAGGACTGTATAAACAATGAATTGATTATGATTCACAATGAACGGGAGACACAGACATGAGCAATATTCATGGTATTAACAGTAACCAGCCCATTGATCAGAAGCCCTTTTCCATTCAAAGTGGAAAAGTTCTATTTATCAGCGTCCATAAGCTGTTAGGAGAGGGCAATGCATTGGTGTCAGCAAATGGTCAACGGTTTATTGCGAAAATGGAAGCGCCAATGGAAGCTGGAGAACGTTATTGGGTAGAAGTGAAACAATCTGAAATTAGAGTAAGTCTACATCTAATCCCGAACCGTGGGCAGACTGGATTAGAAATTGGAAAGCTTGCATCAGCAAATCTATTACAGCATTTCTCCATATCAACAAGTGGGAAAGAAATGAACGACTTTGTTATGGAGCTCATGAAAAAAAGCATTCCGATTCATAAAGAGCTGCTATTATTCGGACAGAAACATTTGAAAGGAAAAGATTCATCAGAAAATGTGAAAACCCTGGTTGAAATGGCTAAGAGGGACATGCCGCTTTCTGACAGGGTCTTTCTCTCGATGAGAGCGGGAACATCAACAGGCAGCCTTTTATCCATGCTAAATGAGCTGGCTTCAAAGTTAAGGGGAACTGGAAGGGATACGGACATACTTCATTTACTTACCGGGATCCAGAAACCGTTGAATAGGCTGGCGTCAGAAAAGCTTGTAATAAATGCACTATCCAGTTTAGTTGATTCTTCCGGAACTTTCTCAAATCGTTTAGGTCATTTCGATCTATTGAAATCACTAGGAGTCTTTCCAAAAGAAATTCCCATGAATCGATGGAGGGAAGGGTTAAAGACAACGGTTCTAGAAGAGGTGAAACAGTCTTCACAAGAACAGTGGGAAAGAAAGATAGAGCTTCTAAGAACCAGATTGGCGGATATTCCAGGTGCAGCACCGGGACAACTTCGAAATGAACTGGATCAGCTTCTATCTACTAATATCGGCAAGGGTCAGGAACCTCATAAACTATCTGGTACTCAAATCGATAAATGGATTAATATTTTATTGAATTCAGAGACCGTACTAAATGAAAAAACGGACAAGCCTTCCTTCCTGACAGCTAAAGAGCTCATGGGAGTGGTCGGGGAAGAAAAGTGGCGGTCCATTGAAATGAACTATATGAGGCTCTTTCAATCGTATGGAAGAGGCGCACCTTCATCCAACATGGAACGGCTATTTCACAAACTGCACCTACAGATAGAACAAGAACTCACTCAGACGATCCGTGGAGAAGAACTGGCAAGGGTGTTGAAGAAAGTAATTGGAACGTTTGGGATTAACTTTGAAGCTCAGTTACAAAAAAACGGACAAGACCTTCAGCAACAACCAACAATCAAGCAGCATCTCATTGGATTAAGTCAAAATCACCCACTCGCAGATATTCGAATGCTAGCCGATGATCTTGTTCTCAAGATGAACCACCAAGTGCTTCAATCACAGGAGAGTTCTCCTTTTCTAACAATCGTACAACAATTCCCTTTTTCTCTATTTGGACAGAGCACCGATATCACCCTTCAATGGACAGGAAAAGAGAAAGAAAAAGGTGTGATTGATGGAGACTACTGCCGGGTTTTATTTTTATTAGAGCTGTATATCATGAAAGAGACATTAATCGATATGCAGGTTCAAAACCGAGTGGTCTCCTTGACTATCTGGAATGACCACCCAAACGCCGAGAGAATGTCCAGATCATTTATTCCTGGATTAAAAGAAGGTCTGGAGAAGCTGGACTATCAATTATCCATGATAAAGGTGAAAGCTCCGGATAATCAGGTTGAGCTTTCTGATAAAATCAATGCAGAACGCTTAAAAACGTTTTCGGGAGTTGATTTAAAGATATGAAAAACCCTCATGAGAGAAAAGAAGCGATTGCTTTAGGCTACAATCAAAATAGTGAATCAGCTCCAAAGGTCCTTGCTAAAGGGAAGGGAATCATTGCTGAAAACATCTTGGCTCAAGCAAAAGACCATCAAATACCGGTACAAGAAGACAAGAGCTTACTTTCTCTTCTTGGGAACCTGGATGTAGGAGAATCAATACCTGAAGAATTATATGGCGCTGTAGCGGAGGTTTTTGCTTTTATCTACCGATTAGATCGGGATATAGAGGGAAAGGGATAATTTCTTTCTAATATACACCATGCCACTAAACGGCTTGGCACGGATTAGAATAGTAAATTATATTTTTTAAGAATAATAATTTCAAGGATAATCCCTTCAAGAACAATGGAACATATGGAGTAATTCTACTATTTAAAGTTCAGAATTTTAAAATTAATATAATATTTTTAGCATAATGGTAGACAGATATACTGTCATTTTATACAATGAAAGCGCAGTCTATTTTTTGAAGAGTTTGATAGGAGGATGGAAAATGAATATCCATGAATATCAAGGTAAAGAAATCCTCAGAAATTACGGGGTATCCGTACCAAATGGTAAAGTGGCTTTTACAGCTGAAGAGGCAGTAGAAGCGGCGAAGACATTAGATTCCAGCGTGTATGTAGTGAAAGCTCAAATCCATGCAGGTGGTCGAGGTAAAGCTGGCGGAGTTAAAATCGCTAAAAGCCTGGACGAAGTGCGTACATATGCAGATGAGTTAATCGGTAAAACTTTAGTAACTCACCAAACAGGTCCTGAAGGTAAGGAAGTAAAGCGCTTACTTATTGAAGAAGGCTGTGATATTAAGAAAGAATATTACGTAGGTCTGGTACTCGACCGCGCGACTTCCCAAGTTGTCCTGATGGCTTCTGAAGAAGGCGGAACAGAAATCGAAGAAGTAGCAGAAGAAACACCGGAAAAAATCTTTAAAGAGTATATTGATCCAGTTGTTGGATTAACAGGTTTCCAAGCGAGACGTATTGCATTCAATATCAATATTCCTCAAAAACTTGTTGGAAAAGCAGCTAAGTTCATGATGGGTCTTTACAACGTGTACGTCCAGAAGGATGCTTCTATTGTTGAAATCAATCCTTTAGTTGTAACAGGTGATGGAGACGTAATGGCATTGGATGCGAAGTTCAACTTCGATTCAAATGCATTATACCGTCAAAAAGATGTGATTGAATTACGAGATCTTGAAGAAGAAGATGCAAAAGAAATCGAAGCTTCTAAATATGACCTAAGCTACATTTCCCTGGACGGAAATATCGGTTGTATGGTTAACGGAGCCGGTCTTGCCATGGCAACGATGGACATCGTAAAGCATTACGGCGGAGATCCCGCTAACTTCCTTGATGTTGGGGGCGGTGCGACAGCGGAAAAGGTAACAGAAGCATTTAAAATCATTCTTTCTGATGAAAACGTTAAAGGTATATTCGTCAATATCTTCGGTGGAATCATGAAATGTGATGTTATTGCAACAGGCGTTGTAGAAGCAGCTAAGCAAATCGGTCTTCAAGTTCCACTTGTGGTTCGTCTTGAAGGTACAAATGTTGACTTAGGAAAAGAAATCCTTAATAAATCAGGATTGAATATCATTGCAGCTGAATCTATGGCGGACGGCGCACAAAAAATCGTTGAGCAAGTAGGCTGAGAAAGGCGGGGGACTAATGAGCGTATTTATTAATAAAGATACCAAGGTTGTTGTACAAGGGATTACAGGATCAACAGCTCTTTTCCATACGAAGCAAATGCTTGAATACGGTACACAAATCGTGGCAGGTGTAACACCTGGAAAAGGCGGAACTGAGGTTGAAGGCGTACCTGTTTTCAATACAGTTGAAGAAGCAAAGAAAGCAACTGGCGTAAATGCATCCGTCATTTATGTTCCTGCTCCGTTTGCAGCAGATGCAATCATGGAAGCGGTAGATGCCGAGCTTGATTTGGCAATCTGTATTACTGAACATATCCCGGTATTGGATATGGTGAAGGTTAAGCGTTATATGGAAGGCAAAAAAACACGTCTTGTAGGACCGAACTGTCCAGGAGTCATCACTCCTGAAGAGTGTAAAATCGGGATCATGCCTGGTTACATCCATACGAAAGGTCATGTAGGGGTTGTTTCACGCTCTGGTACACTTACGTATGAAGCAGTTCACCAGCTTTCACAAGCGGGAATCGGTCAATCAACGGCAGTCGGTATCGGTGGAGACCCTGTGAACGGAACAGACTTTATCGATGTATTGAAAGCATTCAATGATGATGAAGATACGTATGCCGTCATCATGATTGGTGAAATCGGCGGTACTGCTGAAGAAGAAGCTGCAGAATGGATTAAAGCCAACATGACTAAGCCTGTAGTAGGATTCATTGGTGGACGTACAGCTCCTCCAGGAAAACGTATGGGCCATGCAGGTGCGATCATTTCAGGTGGTAAAGGGACAGCTGATGAGAAGATTCGCGTTATGAATGAATGCGGAATTCAAGTTGCTCCTACACCTTCAGATATGGGCGAAACATTAATAAAGGTTCTTAAAGAAGAAGGAATCTTAGATAAGTGTAAAACTCATTAATCATGTATTGAGACTGATGGCATTCAAGCTATCAGTCTCAGTTTTATATTCTCTATTAAACATATTCAGGAGGTAATAAATGAAAGAACATCGTCATATACTATTTCATATTCATCATTGTCGGGGAATTGGATTGAAAGGAACAAAAAGAATACTAGAATCCCTCCAGAAATTTCACTCTATCTTTGATTTATCCCCTTCCACTCTTCAACAGATAACCCTTTCTACTGCTGTCAATTCAGACCTCTTCTTTAAAGATCTTCATTCCTTTAATTCAGACCGATACAAAAAGCTTTATTCGGAAAATGATATAGACTGGATCACACTTTTGGACGAAGACTACCCTGCTCTGCTAAGAAACGTATACGATCCCCCCTTTCTTCTCTTCTTAAAAGGAAACAGGAATCTCCTTCATGCTCCAAAGAAATTGGCTATTATCGGATCGAGAAATGCCACCACTTATACAGATAAAATTCTTCGCGATATGATTCCACAGCTGGTGAAGAAAGAGGTAGTCATTGTAAGTGGCCTGGCGAAAGGTGCCGATACGGTGGCTCATAACGAAACGATTCAATCAGGAGGTCAAACGATAGGTGTCCTTGGTGGAGGTTTTAACCACATTTATCCGAAGCAAAATGAAGGACTGGCCCGTTATATGATGAAGCACCAGCTTCTCCTATCTGAATATCCCCCTTATATTAAACCTGAAAAATGGCACTTTCCCTTTAGAAATAGGATCATCAGCGGTCTTTCCGATGCAGTTCTTGTTACGGAAGCAAGAAAAAAGAGCGGAACATTCATCACCGCTGATTATGCATTAAATGAAGGAAGAGAAGTATTGTGTATACCAGGATCCATATATGAGCCGTTAGCAGAAGGAACCAACAGTCTGATACAGGAAGGTGCGAGAATTGTCTTATCAATAGAAGATATTTTTTCAGAACTGGGAGTATAAATTAGGAAAATATGATATAGAATCTTTTAATAACGCAGGGTTTTTCCCATGAAAGATTGAATAATTACAAGTTATTTATACAAAATGGTTGCAATTATTGTGAAACTGTTATACATTTTGCAACAGGTATCTAAAACTATATATAAGAGAAATAAATCGTTAAAAGTAGTGATTATCTAAACTGATATCAATTCTATACCTATGTGAATGAAAGTGTAAACGTTTCCGTTTCACTTGGATCATAAACATTCCAAGGTGCTATAAACAGTGATTATTTCCCTCTTTAAGGAGGCTTATTGGATGGCAGATTATTTAGTAATAGTAGAGTCGCCGGCAAAGGCGAAAACAATTGAGCGTTATTTAGGAAAAAAATATAAGGTCAGGGCTTCAATGGGCCACGTCAGAGACTTACCGAAGAGTCAAATGGGCGTAGATGTAGAAAACGAATTTGAACCCAAGTATATAACGATACGCGGTAAAGGCCCTGTATTAAAAGAATTGAAAACCGCAGCAAAAAAAGTCAAAAGAATCTTCCTCGCAGCTGACCCCGACAGAGAAGGAGAAGCCATTGCCTGGCATTTGGCTCACAGCCTGGACATGGACACCACTTCCGACTGTCGTGTGGTATTCAATGAGATTACGAAGGATGCGATTAAAGAGTCTTTTAAGCATCCACGCGCGATCAACATGGATTTAGTCGATGCTCAGCAGGCACGCAGGATTTTAGATCGATTAGTGGGTTACAACATCAGCCCGCTCCTTTGGAAGAAAGTTAAAAAAGGTCTGAGTGCAGGGAGAGTGCAATCCGTCGCCCTAAGATTAATTATTGACCGGGAAAATGAAATCAAAGGCTTTACTCCAGAAGAGTACTGGTCAATAGAAGCTGAATTCACTAAAGGGAACGATACATTCCAGGCATCGTTTTACGGAATGGACGGTAAGAAGGTTGAATTGAAGACCGAAGAAGATGTGAAAGAAGTGCTTGGTAAAGTAAAAGGGAAGTCCTTTGAAATTAACAAAGTAACAAAAAAGGAAAGAAAACGGAATCCTGCTCCGCCATTTACCACTTCTTCACTACAGCAGGAAGCAGCGAGAAAATTAAATTTCCGTGCAAAGAAAACCATGATGCTTGCCCAACAATTATATGAAGGAATTGAAATGGGGAAAGAAGGCACGGTTGGTTTTATTACTTATATGAGAACCGACTCGACTCGTATTTCTGAAGTGGCTCAAAAAGAAGCGAACGAATACATCGTCAATAAATATGGAAATGACTTTGTTAAACTGTCTGAGCGTAAAGAGAAAAAACAACAAAAATCTCAAGATGCCCACGAGGCCGTCCGTCCAACAAGTACATTAAGGGATCCGGCTTCAGTGAAAGAATTTCTTTCAAGAGATCAATACAGACTTTATAAATTGATTTGGGAACGATTTGTAGCAAGTGAAATGTCCCCGGCAATAATGGATACGATGAGTGTTGATATTGTAAATGGTTCAGTCATGTTTAGAGCAACAGGCTCTAAAGTGAAGTTTCCAGGCTTTATGAAAGTGTATGTTGAAGGATCTGATGATCAGAAAGAAGAAAAAGATAATCTTCTACCAGCCTTGGAAGAAAATGATAAAGTGAAAAGTGAAAGCATCGACCCAAATCAGCACTTCACTCAACCACCACCAAGGTATACAGAAGCAAGGCTCGTTAAGACCCTTGAAGAACTGGGTATTGGCCGGCCTTCCACATATGCCCCGACTCTCGATACAATTCAACGAAGAGGCTATGTAACACTGGATAATAAGCGTTTCATCCCGACTGAACTGGGGGAAATCGTCTTAGAACTGGTGAGAGAGTTCTTCCCGGATATCATTGACGTCGAGTTTACGGCAAACATGGAGCGGAGCCTGGATGATATTGAAGACGGCAATGTGAAGTGGGAAAGAATCATCGACCGCTTTTATCAGGATTTTGAAAAGCATTTAGAAAAAGCGGAAAATGAGATGGAAAAAATCGAAATCCGCGATGAACCTGCCGGTGAAGATTGTGAAGAATGCGGACATCCAATGGTATTCAAAATGGGTCGATATGGAAAGTTCATGGCTTGCAGTAATTTTCCTGACTGCAGAAATACTAAGCCGATCGTCAAGGAAATCGGTGTGAAATGTCCAAAATGTGAAAAAGGTAATATCATCGAACGAAAAAGCAAGAAGAAGCGTATTTTCTACGGTTGTGACCAATATCCTGAATGTGACTTCTTATCATGGGATAAGCCGATTGAACGTAAATGTCCGAAGTGCTCAGAATTACTTGTAGAGAAAAAGCTTAAAAAAGGTAATCAAATTCAATGTACGAATTGTGATTATAAAGAAGAACCTCAGAAATAGTGTGAGTTTCCTATTCCTCTGATCAATAAAAAAGATTGATTGTTGAACAATGAACTTATACAATGTAACAAGGGACTGTCCCAACAGGTGATTTCTCTATTATCTGTTGGGTCAGCCCTTTTCTGTTTGCATTTAGTCAGTAGGACAAATTCTCAATATGCTTTTGTCTTTTTTATCTTTGTGCATTGGTGTACAATACAATTTGGTTAAGAGGATCGATTTACAGGAGGTTTATATAGATGCCAGTAAATGTTATTGGAGCAGGGTTAGCTGGAAGTGAAGCTGCTTGGCAGATTGCGAAGAGGGGAATAAAGGTTAACCTTTTTGAAATGAGGCCGGTACGTCAAACACCTGCCCATCATACAGATAAATTTGCAGAGCTTGTTTGCAGTAATTCGCTTAGAGCGAATACATTAACCAATGCTGTTGGTGTATTAAAAGAGGAAATGCGGAAATTGGATTCCGTCATCATGTCAGCAGCCGATGCCTGTTCCGTTCCTGCAGGAGGAGCATTGGCCGTGGATCGTCACGAATTTGCAGCCCATGTCACAGACAAAGTGAAGAATCACCCGAATGTCACGGTATATAATGAAGAGGTTACGGATTTACCCGAAGGGATCACCATCATAGCAACAGGACCACTTACAAGTGAGAGTCTTTCAGAGAAAATCAGAAAAGTAACGGGAGAAGAACATTTATATTTCTACGACGCAGCCGCCCCGATCATTGAGAAAGATTCCATTGATATGGACAAAGTGTATTTGAAATCCCGGTATGACAAAGGGGAAGCGGCATACTTAAATTGCCCGATGACAGAAAGTGAGTTCAATCGTTTCTACGAAGCCCTTATTTCAGCTGAAACGGTGCCTTTAAAAGAATTTGAAAAAGAAATATTCTTTGAAGGCTGTATGCCGATAGAAGTGATGGCATCCAGAGGGAAGAAAACCATGTTATTTGGTCCTTTAAAACCGGTGGGATTAGAAGACCCTAAAACAGGTAAACGACCATATGCTGTTGTCCAGTTAAGGCAAGATGATGCAGCAGGAACACTTTACAATATTGTGGGCTTCCAAACACATTTAAAGTGGGGCCCACAAAAAGAAGTGCTTCAATTAATTCCTGGACTAGAGAGTGCGGAGATTGTCCGTTTTGGGGTGATGCACAGAAATACCTTCATCAACTCTCCCAATGTTCTTAGGGATACCTATCAACATAAAGAAAATGAGAACCTGTTTTTTGCCGGGCAAATGACTGGAGTGGAAGGTTATGTGGAATCTGCTGCCAGCGGGCTGATCGCGGGAATCAATGCAGCGAAATTGGCTATAGGTGAATCACCCGTGGTATTCCCTCATGAAACAGTGATTGGAAGTATGGCAAGATATATTACGACGGCCAACAAGAACAACTTCCAACCGATGAATGCTAACTTCGGTCTACTCCCTGATTTGCCCAAAAAGGTCAAAGGCAAAAAAGAGCGTAATGAGCAACACGCCAATCGGGCATTAGAAACAATTCAGAACTTTGTGAAAAAAGTGTAAAATTCATTGCAAGGGCAGCTGGGTTGTGTTACTATTTAGTAGCCCTTGTGAGGTGTTAAAAATGAAAAATCAATTATATGAACAATTACAATCCTTTACTGAATATATACAAATAGAAAAGCATTATTCTGCTCACACTTTTGAACAATATCGTCATGATATTGAAGAGTTCTACGTATTTATGAAAGAACAAGGTTTAAGTTCATTAAAAGATGTCGAGTATTCTGATGCGAGACTTTTTTTAACTAAGTTGCATGATCATGGTTTAATGAGATCTTCCATTTCAAGGAAAGTATCCAGTTTAAGAAGTTTTTATCGTTACTTAAATCGGGAAAAGCAGCTCACCGAAAATCCATTTTCCTTTGTGAATCTTCCTAAAAAAGAACAGCGATTGCCTAAATTTTTTTATGAGGAAGAAATACAAGCATTGTTAGAAGCGTGCGGAGGAGACAAGCCTTTAGACATTCGCAACCGGGCCATCTTTGAACTTCTTTACGCTACCGGTATTCGCGTAAGTGAATGCACAAGCATACAACTGAAGGACTTAGATTTAGGGCTTTCCACAATCCTTGTTAAAGGTAAGGGTAACAAAGAGAGATATGTACCATTTGGAAGCTTTGCCCACGATGCAATAGAACAATACATAACAGAGTCCCGGCCTAAGTTGATGAAAAATCAAACTCATACCCAATTGTTGGTCAATCATCGTGGAGGAGCATTAACCCAAAGAGGGATACGTCTTATCTTAAATAAAATGATCGAAAAGGCTTCCTTGACCGGGAAAATCCATCCACATATGTTAAGACATACGTTTGCCACGCATTTACTTAATAATGGTGCCGATTTAAGAACGGTTCAGGAACTACTTGGACACTCACAATTATCATCAACTCAAGTATATACTCATGTATCGAAGGATCAATTGAGAAAAACATATTTGGCACATCATCCACGTGCTTAGAAGAGTTGGAGGTCAGGATATGGAACAATTCCACGCAACCACTATTTTTGCCGTACAGCATAAAGGCAAATGTGCGATGTCCGGGGACGGACAGGTGACATTTGGTAATACAGTTGTGATGAAGCATACAGCAAAAAAAGTACGGAAGCTATTTAATGGCAAAGTATTAGCGGGTTTTGCCGGGTCTGTTGCCGACGCATTCACATTATCAGAAAAATTCGAAGGGAAACTTCAGGAATTTAATGGGAATCTCCCTAGAGCAGCTGTTGAATTAGCGAAAGAGTGGAGAAGCGACAAGGTCTTAAGAAAGCTTGAGGCGATGTTGATTGTAATGGATGAAAATCACTTGCTGCTAATCTCCGGTACTGGTGAAGTGATTGAACCGGACGATGGGATTTTAGCCATTGGATCAGGTGGTAATTATGCATTATCTGCGGGGAGAGCGTTAAAACAATACGCAGGTGACTATTTATCCGCCAGGGAAATCGCTCAGTCTTCCCTACAAATCGCTGCTGATATATGTGTATATACAAATAACCAAATTATTGTTGAAGAGCTGTAAACATTAATCATCAGATTGAAATTTTATATTCTTTTACACTATAGGGAAAGTAAGGAGTGTGCCATTTGATGAAGAGTACTGATCACTTAACTCCAAGGCAAATTGTTGAACGTCTCGATCAATATATTGTAGGACAGAAAGATGCAAAGAGAGCGGTAGCTGTAGCATTACGAAATCGATATCGCCGTAGCCTTCTTTCTGATGTATTAAAGGATGAAGTGATTCCAAAGAACATTTTAATGATGGGACCAACCGGGGTCGGGAAAACAGAGATTGCCAGAAGGATTGCCAAGCTTGTCAGAGCTCCTTTTGTAAAAGTAGAGGCAACTAAGTTTACTGAAGTCGGCTACGTTGGACGTGATGTGGAATCAATGGTGAGGGATTTAGTCGAAACATCTGTCCGCCTGGTGAAAGAGGAGAAAATGGTAGGGGTGCGTGAAAGAGCAGCTGAAAATGCTAACCGCCGCTTAGTGGAACTTGTTGTACCATCTAAGAAAAAGGCCACTTCTTACAAAAACCCATTTGAAATGATCTTTGGTGGTAATCAGACTCAGGGCACCTCGGATGAAGAGGAAGAAAAGCAAGAAGAGATTTCCCTTCAAGAGCAAAGGCGCAGAGTGGAAACAAGGCTTCAAAATGGTGAACTCGAAGAGGAGTTCATCACGATTGAAGTAGAAGAGCAGCAGCCTTCCATGTTCGATATGCTTCAAGGCTCCGGTATGGAACAAATGGGCATGAATATGCAGGATGCTATGAGCAACTTTATGCCAAAGAAAAAGAAAAAACGCAAGTTAAAGGTGAAAGAAGCAAGGGTCGTTCTTACAAATGAGGAAGCTCAAAAGCTTATTGATATGGATGAAGTAACCCAGGAGGCAATCGTGCGTGCAGAACAATCAGGAATCATCTTTATCGATGAAATTGATAAAATAGCAAGCAAGAGCTCTGGCCAATCTTCAGCCGATGTTTCGAGAGAAGGGGTTCAGCGAGACATCCTTCCTATTGTAGAAGGATCTACGATTGTCACAAAGCATGGTTCAGTGAAAACAGATCACGTCCTTTTCATTGCCGCAGGTGCCTTTCACATGAGTAAACCATCCGATCTTATTCCGGAATTACAAGGACGTTTTCCAATCAGGGTGGAACTTCAGAAGCTATCTACAGAAGACTTTGTGCGTATACTCGTTGAACCTGATAACGCAATCATTAAACAATATATTGCTTTAATGGAAACAGAAGGTATACAAATTGAATTTTCTGACGAAGCTATTCGTAGACTTGCTGAAATTGCCTATGATGTAAACCAGAACACGGATAATATAGGAGCGAGAAGACTTCATACCATTATGGAAAAACTTCTCGAGGACCTTTCCTTTGAAGCTCCGGACATTACATTGGAAACAGTTAATATCACACCTAAGTACGTGGATGATAAATTAGGGGCCATAGCTAAGAATAAGGATCTGAGTCAGTTTATTCTATAAGTTTTCACCTTCGTTCTATTGGGTAAAGATAGATGAATCAATTAGAATACAAAATTTAATAATAGATACACTTAAGTTGTAGTAGGAGGAAATGTAATGAATTTATTAGGTAAAACAAGAACCATTAATGCTATGCTGCAAAAAGCAGCGGGTAAACCAGTTAACTTTAAAGAAATGTCAGAAACACTTAGCAAGGTCATTGAAGCAAATGTATTCGTTGTAAGTCGCCGAGGGAAATTACTTGGCTACGCCATTAATCAGCAAATTGAAAATGAGCGAATGAAACAAATGCTTGCAGATCGTCAATTTCCTGAGGAGTATACTCAAAACCTGTTTAATGTTCAAGAAACTTCTCCAAACCTGGATGTTAACAGTGAATATACTGCTTTCCCTGTTGAAAATAGAGAATTCTTCAAAAATGGGCTAACGACAATCGTTCCTATTATTGGTGGAGGTGAAAGACTGGGTACATTAATTCTTGCCCGTCTTGAAGCAAGCTTCGAAGATGATGATCTGATCATGGGTGAATATGGTGCAACTGTAGTAGGAATGGAAATTCTTCGTGAAAAAGCAGAAGAAATTGAAGTGGAAGCCAGAAGCAAGGCTGTCGTGCAAATGGCGATCAGTTCTTTATCTTACAGTGAGCTTGAAGCGATTGAGCATATCTTTGAAGAGTTAAATGGTAATGAAGGTCTTTTGGTTGCTTCTAAAATTGCCGATAGAGTGGGAATTACCCGTTCAGTAATCGTCAATGCCCTTCGTAAATTAGAAAGTGCGGGAGTAATTGAGTCTCGTTCCCTGGGAATGAAAGGTACTTACATTAAAGTATTAAACAATAAATTCTTAGTTGAGTTAGATAAGCTTCGTACAAATTAATCCAATGAAAAGCTGTTCCTGTTAAATGGGAACAGCTTTTTTATTTGGTTACCATAATACTTGCTTCTGAAGGCATCCTCCGCTTTTGTGTCATCCAGCTACGGGGCTTAGAGGCTCGAGGTCATAAGCAAAGCCGACCCAAAAGGCAAGGAGCGCCTTTCAGGTCGGCTTGACTTATGCTTGTCGCCTCTGGGCAAAGCCCCTCCGCATTTGTAGTGCAAATGGGCGGAAATGTCTGATTGTTAAGGGAAAATAAGTCGAATGGACTATTGGTAATCTCTCATAAGGTATTGTCATATATGGCACGAATAGTACAATAAAGTTACAACAATGTTACGACTATATTCGACATTTTGGTTGATTAAGATGACAAAGTGAGTAATATGATGCCATTCACCTCTTGGAAGGTGATGTTTTCGTGTGCAAAAGAGTGTTATAAGGTAAAAAAACCATCTTGAACTCACTAATGTTGGATTTCATTCTTATGAAAGCGAATCGGACAGATACATTCATATGTAACATATATGTAATAAAATTAGAAAAATTCACATTAAATTGGTAAAATTTCCTTGGTAATTAAAGGGTTAAATATAGATTAAAAGTCACGAATTCTTTGAATATCACCCTCATTCTCGAAAATTTACGGAATATTCATAGACACTAATCTTGCTAAACATTACAATAAATACTGTTGCATGCTAAATTTGTAAAAAATAGTAGTATCTTGTCAAAAAAACGGATAGAGGTGCCTAAAGTGAAATTATTTTCCAACACTTTCACAACTCTGGAAAGAGGACTGAATTACGCCTCGTTAAATCAGAAAGTGATTTCTCAAAACATCGCCAATGTCGACACTCCAAATTATAAAGCAAAAGAAGTAGAATTTAAGGCAATGTTAGACCAGTCAGTTCAACAACTTGATGCAAAAATGACGGATCAACGACATTTCACCTTTCACTCAAGTAGTCAACATCCAGCAGTTAAAACAAAAACAGCTTATCAATATAATCACAATGGAAATGGTGTGGATTTAGATCAGGAAATGTCAGAAATGGCTTCGAATCAAATCTATTTTAATGCATTAACAGATCGAATGAATGGTAAGTTTAACAGTCTTCAAACCGTTGTAAGGGGTGGTAAATAATCATGGCGATATTTACAAGTATGAATACAACAGCATCTGCCCTTACTGTCCAACGCTTAAGAATGGATGTCATTTCATCAAACATGGCCAATGCAGACACAACCAGAGGAGAAATGGTTGGAGGAGAATGGCAGCCATATAAAAGAAAATCTGTTGTGATGGCACCAAAGGAAAATCAATTTTCATCATTTTTAAATAAAGCCATGAACACAAGGGACAATCAAAATGTTGGAAGCGGAGTAAAAGTTTCCAGTATCGAAGAAGATGACGAAACACCATTTAAAATGGTGTACGATCCAGAACATCCTGATGCGAATGGCGAGGGGTATGTGCAGCTTCCCAATGTTGATCCATTAAGAGAAATGGTTGACCTCATATCGGCCACTCGCTCATATGAAGCAAACGTAACCGTATTTAATGCGAATAAAGCGATGTTAATGAAATCATTGGAAATCGGTAAATAGAAAGAGGTTATAGTTCTATGGCAATACATAATATAGATTCGATTAATCCTGGAGTTATTAGTCCGTCAATTGCAAAAAAAAATGTCTCTCCTTCAGAAGCTACTGAGAACTTCAGCCAGTTACTTAAACAGTCAATCGACGAAGTGAATTCTATGCAAGTTCAATCGGATCAAATGACCGAGAAGCTTGTAAGGGGAGAAAATGTTGATCTTCATCAAGTGATGATCGCCTCACAAAAGGCAAGTATCACATTACAAACGACCATGGAAGTGCGTAACAAAGTAGTAGAAGCTTACCAAGAAATAATGAGAATGCCAATGTAGTAGACTCATTCAGTCATGTACCGGAGGATTGTAATGAATGATTCGTTTAAGAAATATACAGAACAGATAAAGTCTTATTGGGCAAGCAGAACAAAAAAACAGAAAATAGGTATGGGAGCAACCTTTCTGATTACAGTCATTCTGATTAGTGCTGTGAGCTTCTTTGCAACAAGAACCACTCTTGTTCCCTTATACAGTAATTTATCACCTTCAGAAACCGGAACGATAAAAGAAAATCTCGATGGTAGAGGAATCCCATCGGAGATATCCGATGGTGGATCAACCATCATGGTTCCTAAAGAACAAGTAGATACATTGAAGGTTGAATTGGCTGCAGAAGGAATTCCTAACTCAGGCAGTATTGATTACTCCTTTTTTAGTCAAAATGCTGGGTTTGGTATGACTGATAATGAATTTAATGTGTTGAAGCTGGATGCGATGCAAACAGAACTTGCTCAACTCATGAAAGGAATCGAAGGAGTACAGGATGCTAAAGTCATGATCAACCTTCCAGAAAAGCAGGTATTCTTAAATGATGACATTCAACAAGCATCAGCTTCGATTGTATTAAATACAAATCCTGGTTTCACATTTGATCAAAAGCAGATTAAATCACTTTACCATCTTGTATCCAAAAGTGTCCCTGATCTCCCTACAGAGAATATCGTCATCATGAATCAATTTTTTGAGTATTTTGACTTGGAATCTCAAAATAATACCATGGGCGGAGGCAACTTTGTTCAACAGATGGATGTTAAAAAAGAAATTGAACGCGATATACAACGTCAAGTTCAGAATATGTTAGGCACATTGATTGGATTTAACAAAGTAGTTGTATCGGTAACAACTGATATAGACTTTACCCAGGAAAACCGTGAAGAAAACATTGTTACACCTGTGGATGAAGAAAATATGGAAGGAATAGCCGTAAGCGCACAGCGTATTACTGAAACCTTCTCAGGTGAAGGGGCAAACCCGGGTGGGACACCTGGAGCCGGTGATGCTAATGAGCCGACGAACACAGGGGATACGTATGGTTCCGGTTCAGAATCAAATGGTGATTATGAACGAATGGAGGAAACGATTAACAATGAAGTCAATCGTATCCGTAAAGAGGTAGTTGAGAGCCCATATAAAATAAGGGATCTTGGGATTCAGGTTATGGTGGAACCGCCAAATCCTGATGAGGTTAATTCCCTGCCACAAGAAAGGGTGGATGATATCCGCCAAGTTTTATCGACTATTGTACGAACTTCCATTGATAAGGAAGCTAATCCTGAACTGACAGACGAAGCAATAGAAGACAAAGTGATCGTCTCGGTTCAACCGTTTAATGGTAAAGCCGATATGGCACCTGAAGAAAAATCTGTTCTCCCATGGTGGACCTATGTGGTCGGGGGAATCCTACTTATTGTCATTCTACTGCTGGTGTTTTTCCTGATTCGCTCTAAAAAGAAAGAAAAAATAGAAGAAATGGCATATGAAGAAACAAGGGAGCCTGTCCATATACCGGAAATTGAGCCTAAAGAAGAAACAGAAGGATCGATTCGCCGGAAACAACTTGAAAAAATGGCCAAAGAAAAGCCTGAAGAATTTGCAAAATTATTAAGGACCTGGTTATCAGAGGATTAGGAGGGATGAATGTGGTTAGAAGAGAGAAAGATTTAACAGGAAAACAGAAAGCAGCCATCCTCCTGATCTCTCTTGGTCCTGATGTATCCGCATCAGTATACAAGCATTTATCAGAAGAAGAAATCGAGAAGTTGACGTTAGAGATATCCGGAGTCAAGAAAGTGGAGACTGAAGCGAAAGAGGATATCTTAGAAGAATTTCACCATATCGCCATTGCTCAAGATTATATATCCCAAGGCGGGATTGGCTATGCCAAAACCGTATTAGAAAAAGCACTCGGATCAGAACAAGCATCGGCGATCATTAACCGATTAACTTCATCGCTCCAAGTAAGGCCATTTGACTTTGCACGGAGAGCCGATGCTGCACAGATTCTCAACTTTATACAAAACGAACACCCTCAAACCATTGCATTAATTCTATCTTATCTAGAACCACAGCAAGCAGGACAAATACTTTCTGAACTACCTCAAGATGTTCAAGCAGATATTGCCAGGAGAATAGCGATCATGGATGGAACTTCGCCGGAAGTGATTAGTGAAGTGGAAGCTATCCTTGAAAGAAAGCTTTCGGCGACTGTGACCCAGGATTATACGCAGACGGGTGGAGTTGAAGCGGTAGTGGAAGTGCTGAATGGGGTAGACCGTTCTACGGAGAAGACCATTCTGGATGCATTAGAAATACAAGATCCTGAATTAGCTGAGGAAATCAAGAAGAGAATGTTTGTGTTTGAAGACATTGTCACCCTTGATGGTCGTTCCATTCAACGTGTCATTCGCGATTGTGATAACGAAGATCTGCTCCTGTCCCTTAAAGTATCAAGTGATGAAGTGAAAGAAGTGGTATTTAGAAACATGTCTAATCGCATGGTGGAAACCCTTAAAGAGGAAATGGAATTCATGGGGCCGGTTCGATTACGGGATGTAGAAGAGGCACAGTCACGCATTGTAGCTGTGATAAGGAGATTAGAGGATTCCGGTGAAATCATCATAGCCCGTGGTGGAGGAGACGATATTATTGTCTAGAATCATTAAATCCTCCATTGCTCGAACCACGGATGAAAATAAAAAGCTGATATCCCTTAAAAGGGTGAAAATACTGGATGAATTCAAGCAGCATGAAGACAACGACTTTGAAATGAACAGAGAGGCCGAGGGAAATCACATTATAGATGAAGCGAATGAGAAAGCGGCCCGAATAATCGAAGAAGCGAAAGAAATGACTTTCCATGCCCAAAGTCAAATTGAACGCGAGAAAGAAAAATGGATGGTTGAGCGTGAGCAACTCATGCAGGAAGCCTATAATGCCGGATTTCTTCAAGGTGAAGAAGAGGGTAGAAACAAAGGTTATCAAGAATATCACCAGCGATTATCGGAAGCCAATGAAGTGACCGAAAGAAATAAGCAGCAGTATCAAGACTATATTCAAAATGCAGAGAAGGTCATTGTCAGTTTAGGGATTGCATGTGCTGAGAAAATCATGAATCGGAAACTCCAGGAAGAACCCGATTATTTCTTTTCGATCGTGGAACGGGGATTAAAGGAGGTAAGGGATCTGCCTCATATTCAAATTCATGTTCATCCGTCCAGGCATAAGCTTTTAGTTGAAAACAAAAATGAGCTTGAAGTCATGTTTCCCACGGATGTTCAATGCTTTATTTATGCAAATGATGATCTTCAACCTGAGGAATGTTATATAGAAACCAATCAGGGACGTGTCATTGTGAGTGTGGACTCCCAATTAAGAGAGTTAAAGCAGAAGCTTCTTCATATTCTGGAAGGTGATGTTGAATGAAAGCAGCAGATCTAATTCACCAAATCCCCCAGATTCCAACTTTCAAAAAGTTTGGAAAGGTAAAGAGGGTTGTGGGGTTAATGATCGAATCTCAAGGACCTGAAAGTTCAGTAGGTGAAGTCTGTCATATTCATATTCTCTCAAGGGGGAAACAAAAAGTGATTCTGGCAGAAGTGGTAGGGTTTAATGATGATTTAGTAATCCTCATGCCCTATACCAATATGCAGGATATTTCTCCCGGCAGTTTAGTAGAAGGTACCGCAAAGTCATTAGAAATCAAAATTGGACCATCTTTAATAGGGAAGGTGATTGATTCTCTGGGACATCCACTCGATGGAAGTCACCTACCGAATGGTTTAAGTACGACATACACAGAACAAGATCCTCCCAATCCCTTATCAAGACCGCCCATTAACGAAAAAATGGAGGTTGGTGTAAAAGCCATCGACAGCATGCTGACTGTAGGCAAAGGCCAAAGGGTCGGTATATTCGCTGGAAGTGGTGTAGGAAAAAGCACCCTGCTTGGAATGATTGCCCGAAACACGAAAGCGGAATTAAATGTAATTGCGTTAATCGGTGAGAGGGGCAGGGAAGTAAGGGAATTTATTGAAAGGGATTTAGGAGAAGAAGGATTAAAGCGAACGATTGTAGTGGCAGCCACTTCAGATCAACCTGCACTAATGAGGATTAAAGGAGCCTTTACGGCGACTGCCATTGCGGAATATTTTCGAGATAAAGGAATGACCGTCATGCTTATGATGGATTCCGCGACTCGGGTAGCGATGGCTCAGAGGGAAATCGGATTGGCAGTCGGTGAACCACCGACCACTAAAGGATACACCCCATCTGTATTTGCTATTTTACCGAAACTACTAGAAAGAACAGGAACAAATGTACTCGGAAGCATAACAGCATTTTACACCGTTTTGGTAGATGGTGATGATTTAAATGAGCCTATATCTGACACGGTAAGGGGAATACTCGATGGTCATATTGTGCTTGACAGACAAATCGCGAACAGAGGTCAATATCCGGCTATCAATATTTTGAAAAGTGTGAGCAGGTTAATGAATCATCTGGCATCTAAGGAACATTTACATGCCGCTACGAGAATAAGGGAGTTATTAAGTACTTATATGAATTCTGAGGATCTTATCCAAATTGGTGCTTATAAAAGGGGTACTTCCCGTGAGGTTGATGAAGCCATCCAATACTATCCGGGTATCATCTCCTTCTTGAAACAGGGAGTATATGAACAGGTTTCTCTCCCTGCAAGTGTTGATGAACTTATTAAGCTATCGGAAAAAGGTGGATGAATCAAGTGAGTTATCAATATAGGTTTCAACGTATTTTAACGTTAAAGGAAAAAGAAAAAGATGAAGTGCAGGAAATGTACAGGGGTTCCATTGAAAAATTTGAAAAAGTTGCCGAGAAGCTTTATGAGTTTCTGAAAAAGAAAGAAACTCTCGAACAGCATCAAGAAACCAAGTTGCAAAATGGTTTGTCTGTACAACATATTCGCCATCATCAACAGTTCATCACCAATCTTGAAAGAACCATTTCTTATTACCAGGACCTGGTGATACAAGCAAGGAACCGGATGAACTGGTGTGAAGAAAAACTTGTAGATATGAATGTAGAAGTAAAGAAATACGAAAAGATGAAGGAAAATGATCTCCATCGCTTTATGCAAACTAATCAACAAGCGGAAAATAAACAATTAGATGAAGTATCAGTCGTTCAATATATGAAACGGGGAGTTAGGTGATTTCATGGCAAAGGTGATCGAAGAGGAAAACAAAGAGCAGTCTGGCCGTTTGCAAAGAGTTGTGTTTATTTTCTTCATTCCTATCTTGTTTACTATAACCTTCGCTCTCGTAATCATGACAGCTGCAGGAATCAATGTATTTGAAAAAGCACAATCATTCAGCTCGGATATCCCTTTTCTGACTAATATCCTTCCATCAAATGAAGCCGAGGAAGCTGACGAATTACATGAGCGAATGGTTTCACTTCAAGCTTCAATAGAAGATCAAGAGGCGGAAATTGCCCAGCTGCAAAATGAAGTAGATAAAAAAGAAAGTGATAATGAACAATTGCAAGCGACCATTCAGCAGCAAAAAGAAGAGCTTGAAGAATTACGGCAGATTGGTGAAGAAAACAAACGGGCCTTTAAAGAGGTAGTCAATACATTTGAATCCATGTCAGCAAAGAGTTCTGCCCCTGTTCTGATGAACATGGGGGATGATGAGGCAATGAAGATTCTATCAACTATCAAGCCTGACACTCTAGCAGATATTTTAGAAAAAATGCCCCCGGAGGATGCTGCCAGATACACGGAGCTGCTCTCTACGGTGGATTGATGGACTAGGTTTTGGGAGGAGGTGAAAAAGTGGAAATCGGAATAGGTACAAAAGCTCCCAACTTTCCCATGGGTATGAGAAAAGGATCAACGCTTCCCAAGGAAGAAATGGATGGGTTTTCGAAACTATTAGGATTTGTATCGAATCATGTTGATGAAAGGGAAGAAGTAAAACAGCCTGAGACACTATCTCTTCTTGTTAGCCTGCAAGGCATCTTACGTGCAACAGAGCTTGATGAAATTGGACTAACAAGCGGACAATTAGAAGACATATCCCGATTAAAAGAATTTGACTATGACCAAATCGCTGAAATAGTTGGTGTGGATAAAGAAACCGTCAAAACACTTTTTTCTGAGCTTCAATCTGCTCTTATTGGGACTGAGCAATACTCGTCTTCATCAGGTGATAGCGCAGAGGATCTTCATGAAATACTGTTGGGAACGATGCAGCTGCTGCAATCCGCATTAAAAAATGAGGTGCGGGGCATAAGTGGAAAAGGACCAATAGAAGAAGTAACCAAACTTGTAAAGGTCATTGAATTTTTGGCAGCTAACCGTGACTTACTTGTGGTGGAAGCATCAAAAGCCACCGAGCTAAAAGACATGTTGAAGATGGTTCAATCGGGTGTAGATGCAACCTTGGCGAGGGAGTTTAATCAGGGTAAGGATTGGTCCCGGGTATTAAAAGATGCTTTTCAACGTCAGTCACCTGTGCAAACAATGGAAAAGCAGTCCTCAACAGAAGGGGTCACTGTGGAGAAGAAAAGCATTCAACCGATTCAGGCAAGCCACATACACTTTGTTCTTCCGAAAACAGAATCCGTTTCCATAAGTCTCTCATCAGGAAATCGTTCCATTCAATATGAACAATTTGTGAAAGAATTTCAGAATATCCTAAATAAATCTCAAATGCTGTCACAGCCGAACGTGACTAAACTGTTAATCAAGCTGTATCCAGAGCAACTGGGCTCATTGAGGATTGAACTTCTACAACAAAACGGAGTGATGACTGCGAAAATATTAGCTTCGACGGCAACTGCGAAAGAAATGCTGGATTCTCAACTTCAAGGATTGAAGCATGCGTTTACATCACAGAACCTTCAAGTAGAGAAGATTGAAATCTCACAGGCGTTAACAGATGCTGAGCGACAATCCAAAGGGCAGTCTCAACATCAGTCCTCACAACAGCAAAAGCAGAATCAACCCGACCATGCAGGAAGCCAGGAAGAAGAAAGAACTCAATCCTTTAAGGATTATCTCGTAAATACCGAAATATAGGTGATAATATGACGAAAATCGATCCGAGTTTACTATATTCCACCGTCCAAACAAAACAGCGTGAAGGCGGTAAGGATATTTTGGGGAAAGATGACTTCCTGAAAATCCTGATGACACAATTACAGAATCAAGATCCGTTAAATCCGATGCAGGACAAAGACTTCATCGCACAAATGGCTACCTTTTCATCATTAGAGCAAATGACGAACCTGACGAAAACAATGGAAAAATTCGTGGATAACCAAAGTCAATCACAATTGATTTCTTATAATCAGTTTGTTGGTAAACAAGTGACATGGCATAAAATCATAGAATCAGAAGCAGGCGATGCACCCGAAATACAAGAAGGACAGGGATTCGTAAAAGGAGTCCGCTTTAAAGGTGACTCTGTTGAATTCATCATGGAGGACGGAACAATCCTGACTCCCGGGAATATTTCACAAGTGAATACGACGGACACCCCGGAAGCTTCTCTCGTTAATGCATCTTTATTAATAGGAAAGAACGTAACATGGAACAGTGAAGATGGAGAGATGAGCGGAATCGTTCAATCCGTTTCAAAGAAAGATTCACTCATTTGGTTTCATACTGAAGCTGGTGACAAAATCTCCAGTGATAAATTAATTAAAATTGAATCTTAGGGAGTGGGTAGTATGGAAAAGACATTCTTTCATCGTTTACCACAACCTATTGCACCAATTAATAAGACGAAAGCAATTAGTAAACCTTCAAGTGCATCATCATTTGCTGCCCAATTAGATTCGGCAATTCAACATGTACCCCATATACAGATTAGCAAACATGCAAAGGTAAGGATGGAGCAACGGGGGATTTCTATTTCTCCACAAACATGGGAGAAAATAGGGGAGAAAATGAATGAAGCAAAAACGAAGGGTGTCGGGGATTCACTGGTAATTCTGAAAGACGCCGCGTTAATCGTAAGTGCTAAAAACAAAACGGTGATTACAGCTTTAGACCGTGACGAAGCACATTCACAGATTTTCACCAACATTAATGGAACGATATTAATAGATTCATAGGCTGGACCTTTTAAGGAGGCCTGTAGCTGTGGACTGATTGAAGCAGCTAAAACGAAAGGGGAAAAAATTCATGCTACGTTCAATGTATTCGGGTATCAGTGGAATGAAAAACTTTCAAACAAAACTGGATGTAATCGGAAATAATATTGCAAATGTAAATACGTACGGCTATAAAAAAGGGCGTGTCACATTCCAGGATTTAATGAACCAAACCGTTTCCGGTGCGAGCAGAGCTACTGAAAACCGTGGAGGTCAAAATGCAAAGCAAGTAGGACTTGGAGCATCACTGTCGTCCATTGATACGATTCAAACTCAAGGAAGTCTGCAGACAACTGGCAGATCCTTGGATGTAGCCATCTCGGGTGACGGATTTTTTGTTGTAAGACAAGGAAATAACGAAATGTTCACCCGTGCTGGAAACTTTTATTTAGATTCAAATGGAAACCTTGTAACAGGTCAAGGAAACCTTGTACAGGGGTATCCGGTCAACGGTGACGGTGTAGTCAATCAGAGTGGTGTGACTGATATCAAAATTGATACTAATACCACAATGGCACCACAGGCTACCAGCGAGGCTACTTACAATGGGAACTTAAAGTCCAGTGCCGTCGATGGTACTGTAGTCGAGCTTGAAACGAAGGTGAAGGATTCACTGGGTAAAGATATTAGTATTAAGTTAGTAATGGAGAAAACAGGTCAAAATGAATGGGACGTAACAATATCAAGTCTGACCGATGACGTTACAGTCGGCAATGGTCAAAATACCGTTTTGAATTTTGACGAAGAAGGTAAATTAACCTCTCAAGTGCCTTTCCCCATAACATTAAATAATCAAACTGGTGCAAATCCTACCCAAACGATCGATTTGGATTTCTCCAAAATCACTCAATTTGATAGCTCATCCTCCGCTAATGTAGATACTGTTGACGGAAACTCAGAAGGGTACCTTGAAAGCTTCAACATAGGTTCTTCTGGTGAAGTGAACGGAGTATTTTCCAATGGAGAAGTAAGAGTTTTAAGTCAACTTGCATTAGCTACTTTTTCCAATCCGGGTGGTTTGACGAAAGCCGGCAATAATCTGTTCCAGGCTTCAAATAACTCAGGGCTTCCGAATCAGGGATTGGCTGGAGAGGGAAGAGGCGCACTTCAGTCCGGCGCACTTGAAATGTCCAACGTAGACCTATCCGAAGAATTCACTGAAATGATCACGGCTCAGCGTGGATTCCAGGCAAATACACGTATCATCACAACGTCAGATGAAATCTTACAAGAGCTTGTAAACTTGAAACGTTAATTCGTTAAAAAGGGAGGAAGGGACTGACACCTTAAAGGTTTACATTATGTTGAATCGGAGGATGAATGTCGGTCCTGAAATTAATGATCACTTTAACCAGACTGAATGGAAAGTCGTTTACGTTGAATGCTTTATACATAGAAACAGTAGAAGCGTTTCCGGACACTACGATTCTATTAACAAATGGCAGACGATATGTTGTGAAAGAAACGGTGGACGAGGTTGACTCCCTTACACTTTCTTTCTTTAAAAAGGCAAATTTACTCAGCCTGCCCCATGAGGGAGGGAGTATCAGTTGAAGAGTAAAGCCCTGACGATCATGATGATCCTGTTGGTTACGATTACACTTGTGGGTGCGATCGCGTTAGTTGTCATTCTGAAGTTTTCAGGAGATGAAGAAACGAAAGAGCCTTCCATTGAAGAAGTGATAGAAAATTCGGTGGACATACCTGAGATGACAACCAATTTAATGAGTAATGATTTCATTCGTATTTCCTTTAAGATTCAAACGGATAGTAAAAAAGCGAAAAGTGAGTTGGAAAAAAGAGATTTTCAAGTGAATAACATCATCATAGAAGAGCTTTCAGAATTGAAAGCTGAAGAACTGCAAGGGAAAAAAGGGAAAGAAATGATCGAAACGAAGGTTAAAGACAAGGTAAACTCCCTTATGCAAGAAGGAATGGTAGAAAAAGTCTATATCACCTCTATGATGATTCAATAAGAAAGCTATTACGAGTGTTTGGAGGTGAAGTGGTGGCGAGTGAGATTTTATCTCAAAGTGAAATCGATGCTCTCTTGTCAGCTCTCAATACAGGAGAGATGAGCGCAGATGATTTCAAAAAAGAAGAAGAAGAGAAAAAAGTGAAAGTGTATGATTTCAAGAGAGCTTTACGGTTTTCTAAAGATCAAATCCGGAGTTTAACGAGAATACATGAGAACTTCGCCCGGATCTTGACTACATATTTCTCTGCTCAATTAAGGACTTATGTTCAAATAAATGTTGCTTCTGCTGACCAAATCCCATACGAAGAATTTATCCGTTCCGTTCCGAAAATGACCATCTTGAACGTATATGAATTACCTCCTCTGGATGGAAGGATCCTTATGGAAATCAACCCGAATATTGCTTATTCGATGATGGATCGAGTGATGGGTGGAAGGGGAGTCAGCGTTAACAAAGTAGAGAGTTTAACCGAAATTGAGACGAGAATTATGAGTCAGCTCTTTGAAAAGGCGTTTGAGAATTTAAGGGAAGCCTGGAGCACTGTGGCTGATGTAGATCCGCTTTTTGCGGAATTCGAAGTGAACCCGCAATTTCTTCAGATGGTGTCACCGAATGAAACGGTCGTGGTTATTTCATTAAACACAACGATAGGTGAAACAAGTGGAATGATTAACATCTGCATTCCACACGTTGTACTGGAGCCGATCCTTCCGAAATTATCAGGAAGCTATTGGATGGAAAGCAAACGTAAAGAGAGTAAGCCGGAAGAAACGGCACATCTTGAAAGAAGAATCAAGAAAGCCCAAGTGCCAATTGTAGCTGAATTAGGTCGTTCTGATATTTCAATTGAAGAGTTCCTTATGCTGGATATTGGTGATGTAATCGAGATGAACACCCGAATCGATGATCCTTTAACGATCAGAGTGGGTGAAATTCCTAAATTTACAGCTCAGCCAGGGAAGTCAAATAAGAAACTGGCCGTACAAATTTTAGATTCGTTGAAGGGGGGAGACGACGATGATGAGTGATGATATGTTATCACAAGATGAAATTGATGCGTTGCTCCGTGGGTCTGCAGAGCCTGAAGAGGAAACAGAAGAGCGCAAAGAGATAAATAGTAATGATTACATTAGTTCTATGGAAGAGGATGCTTTAGGTGAAATAGGGAACATCTCCTTTGGGAGTTCTGCAACGGCTTTATCCACTTTGCTCAATCAGAAGGTTGAGATTACGACCCCTAAAGTAACGATTATTGATAAAAATTATTTAGAAGAGGAATTTCCTCATCCGTATGTCGCCATTCAAGTTCAATATACTGAGGGTTTTTCAGGCGTGAACCTGCTGGTTATCAAACAATCTGATGCATCCATCATCGCTGACTTGATGCTTGGAGGAGATGGAAGGAACCCATCAGGTGATTTGGGTGAAATTCAGCTTAGTGCCGTTCAAGAGGCAATGAATCAAATGATGGGTTCTGCTGCAACCTCCATGTCTACGGTATTTAGTAAGAAAGTGGATATTTCACCACCTTCCATCGATTTGATGTACATACCTCAAGGAGAGGGAGAAGAAAACCTCCCTGATCAAGATCTATTAGTAAAAGTATCTTTCACATTGAAAATCGGCGATCTCATTGATTCTAGCATCATGCAGCTATTGCCCTTAGGTTTTGCCAAGAGCCTGGTGGATGAATTAATGAATGGTGGAGCTTCTGAAGAAGTTGCAGCAGCGGTTTCTCCGAGCCTGGAATCTCCCGCAGCTCCACAACCAGAGCCTGTTTATAGCAGTACGTATGAGGAACCTGTCCGTACTTCCCAAAAGCACGCATCTCCTCAGCATCTGGGGGGACAAGGGGTGAATGGAGAAACGGTAAATGTCCAACCTGCTACGTTCAGTAATTTTGAACCGACAACATTGGGACAACAGGAAACAAAAAACTTGAATATGTTACTGGACATTCCCTTGCAGGTCACGGTAGAGCTTGGAAGGACGAACCGATCTGTCAGGGACATACTCGAGTTATCGTCCGGTTCCATAATAGAGCTTGATAAATTAGCGGGGGAACCGGTTGATATCCTTGTAAACAGTCAATTGATGGCTAAAGGGGAAGTAGTAGTGATAGATGAGAACTTTGGTGTCAGAATTACGGACATTGTAAGTCAAAGTGATCGTATTAAAAAACTTAAATAACAGAGACGATGATGGAGGATGACGATAATGGCTAATAAAATTCTAATTGTAGATGATGCGGCTTTTATGAGAATGATGATTAAAGATATTTTAACAAAAAACGGGTTTGATGTGGTAGGAGAGGCAGCCGATGGAAGTCAAGCTGTAGATAAATACAAGGAACTGAAACCTGACCTTGTCACTATGGATATTACGATGCCTGAAAAAGATGGTATTGCAGCTTTAAAGGAAATCAAAGCAATCGACGCCGGTGCGAAAATCATTATGTGCTCTGCAATGGGTCAACAAGCAATGGTGATTGATGCCATACAAGCGGGTGCAAAGGATTTTATCGTTAAACCTTTCCAGGCCGATCGTGTGATCGAAGCCATTCAAAAAGCTCTAAGCTAACAGATTAGTAAGAAGGTGCATGTATTGAAGAAGATTCAAATTCTAGTGAGTCTTATTGTTTTTATCATTACTGCAAATGCTGTAAATGTAACAGCATTTGCAGAAGTGAATAATGTCAAGGACTGCATAGAACATCCAGAGAAATGCAATGAACAGCAAAATAATGAGGCTGACACCTCAGGCGCTGCTACTTCGGTTACTTTTTCGGATTATCTTAAAATGATCGTTGCTCTTATCTTTGTAGTTGCGCTCATATATTTCTTATTGAAATTTATCAATCAAAAAGGAAGGTCCTTTCAACAAACTAAATTAATCAATCATTTAGGTGGAACGCCTCTCGGGGGAAATCGTTCCGTCCAAATTGTTAAAGTAGGCAAACAAGTACTGGTACTCGGTGTAGGAGAAGATATTCAGCTATTGAAAGAGATTCAGGATGAGAAAGAGAAAGAAGAGATACTATCCTTTTATCAGGACGCTCAATTTCCTGATGCCAAAACAACCGTTTCCAGTTGGTTATCAAAACTAAAAAGTCCTCCGCCATCATCTGACTCAAGCTCATTTCAATCACAGTTGAAATCACAGCTGGAGGAAATGAAAAAGGGAAGAAAGAAGATGTTCAAGGATCTAAAGAATAAGGAGAATCATTCTGATGAATGAATTCATGGAGTTTTTTAATAGTAGTTCTGCAGATAATGTATCGACAAGTGTAAAGCTGCTATTACTATTTACCGTCCTTTCCCTGGCACCCAGTATCTTGATTTTAATGACATCTTTTACCCGGATCATGATTGTCCTATCCTTTGTCAGGACTTCTCTTGCCACACAACAAATGCCACCGAATCAGGTATTGATTGGAATCTCTTTATTTCTTACGTTTTTTATCATGGCTCCAACTTTTCAAGAGGTAAACGACGAAGCATTGACACCTCTTTTTAACGAAGAGATTAATCTTGAAGAAGCTTACGACAAGGCTTCGGTCCCGTTTAAAGAATTTATGAGTAAGCACACAAGACAAAAGGATTTAGAGTTGTTTTTACAATATTCCGGGGCTGATCGACCCGAATCTGTGGAAGACATTCCCCTTACATCCTTAGTGCCGGCATTTGCGTTAAGTGAAATTAAGACGGCTTTTCAAATAGGATTTATGATTTTTATTCCTTTCTTAGTCATCGACATGGTGGTAGCAAGTGTCCTGATGTCCATGGGGATGATGATGCTCCCTCCTGTTATGATTTCATTGCCTTTCAAGATTTTACTGTTTGTGTTAGTGGATGGCTGGTATTTAGTAATAAAATCTCTTTTACAAAGTTTTTAAGTAGGTGAGTTTCAATGAATGCTGAATCTGTTATCGCGATAGCGGAGCGTGGAATATATGTAACCCTCATCGTTTCCGGTCCATTACTGCTTTTAGCCCTTGTAGTAGGATTGATCGTCAGTATTTTTCAAGCAACAACACAAATACAGGAACAAACACTTGCGTTTATTCCTAAAATCGTGGCGGTCTTGATCGGGATTGTTTTCTTTGGACCTTGGATGTTAACGAAGCTTGTGACGTATACCTCACAAATCTTCTCAGATTTAACAAGGTTCGTAGGGTAAGAGAATGGAAGAGCTTGTACCCATTCTATCGGTATACTTACTAGTGTTTGTAAGGGTTTCGGCTTTTTTTGTCACGATGCCGCTGTTTTCATACCGTAACATACCCGCACAACATCGGATCGCTTTCTCGGTGGTACTCTCCTGGGTCATGTACTATACGATTGAATCTACGTCATTTGAAATCAACGGCCACTATTTTTTGCTGATCATGAAAGAAGCCATGATCGGACTTCTCATCGGTTTTGTTGCCTATATGATCGTCACGGCCATTCAGATAGCCGGTGGGTTTATAGATTTTCAAATGGGGTTTGCCATTGCCAATGTGATCGATCCCCAAACAGGAGCTCAAAGCCCCTTGATGGGACAGTATCTATATACATTTGCACTTCTTTTATTGCTTGCTCTCGATGGTCATCATCTGCTCCTGGATGGAATTTTTTATAGTTATCAGCTGATCCCGATTGATAGTCCATGGATACCTTTTGGAGATGAGAGATTAATTGACTATGTCATGAGATCTTTTAACTCAATGTTCATCATTGCTTTTCAAATGTCGATTCCTGTTGTCGCAACGCTGTTCCTTGTAGATGTGGCCTTGGGGATTGTGGCTCGTACTGTACCGCAGTTGAACGTCTTCGTCGTAGGGTTTCCTATCAAGATTGCCGTTGCATTTATCGTGTTGTTTATTGTAATGGGAGTGATGTTTGCTGTCATGCAGCAGCTTTTTGAAATGATGTTCGTGACCATGAGAGATTTAATGAAAATTATTGGAGGCACATAAATTGAAGTGGTTATCATTAGACCTGCAGTTTTTCAGTGGGGAAAAGACGGAGAAAGCGACTCCGAAAAAAAGGGACGACGCGCGGAAAAAAGGACAAACAGCTAAAAGCCAGGATGTGAATACAGCAATTATCCTCCTTGCCGTTTTTTTATTCCTTACATTCAGTGCTTCATATATTGGAAATATTGTGTTCGATCTCTTCAATCAAACCTTTCAGGAATATATGCTGATGGAACTGACAGAGAATACAGTTCAAGTCATAACCATGGATATTATGAAAGAGCTTGCGTTACTTCTCGGACCGATTATGTTAGTGGCCTTACTTGCCGGATTGTTTTCGAATTATATTCAAGTAGGAGTCATGTTCACCACGAAACCGCTGGAGCCGAAGCTTGAAAAGATTGATCCGATTAAAGGGTTCAAGCGCATCTTTTCTTTAAGAGCAATCGTTGAACTATTAAAATCCATTTTGAAAATTTCATTTGTTGGGGCAATCACCTTTGTCATTCTCTGGATGAATATTGATCAAGTGTTAAGCTTATCGTTTAAATCAGTGGGGGATTCATTAGCGACGATGGCGAGCTTAACTGTCCAAATGGGAATCGCTGCATCACTGGCGTTACTATTCTTATCATTATTCGATTTTCTTTATCAGAAATATGATTTTGAAAAAAATATTCGAATGTCAAAGCAGGATCTAAAAGATGAACATAAAAACATCGAGGGTGATCCTCTAATTAAATCCAAAATTAAGCAAAGACAGCGTGAAATGGCCATGAGACGCATGATGCAGGAAGTTCCTGAAGCAGATGTGGTGATTACAAACCCTACTCACTTTGCCATTGCTCTTAAATACGATGAGAATAAAATGGATGCTCCTTATGTAGTGGCGAAAGGCGTTGACTATCTAGCGCAGAAGATTAAATATATCGCGAATGAAAACGACGTGGTTATGGTGGAAAATCGTCCTTTAGCCCGGTCCCTTTACGACTCGGCTGAAATAGGCGATGCAGTACCTGAAGAATTTTTCAAAGCAGTTGCAGAAATTTTAGCTTATGTTTACCGAATAAAAAATCAAATGTAAGCAGTTAGGAGAGAAATAATGTCAGCAAGAGATTTATCCGTACTAGCCAGTGTCATATTGATCGTTGCCATGCTTATCATCCCGTTCCCATCCTGGTTATTAAGCTTATTGATCATCGTAAATATTTCACTTGCACTCCTTGTACTCCTAACCTCGATGAATATGAATGAACCATTGCAATTTTCGATATTCCCTTCCCTATTATTATTGTTAACACTTTTTCGATTAGGTCTAAATGTTTCCACAACGAGATCGATCCTTAGTAAAGGTGAAGCAGGGGACGTTGTGGAAACCTTTGGAACATTCGTTGTAGGAGGAAATATCCTCGTCGGCCTAGTTGTATTCATCATCCTCATCGTGATTCAATTTATTGTCATAACAAAAGGATCTGAGCGTGTGTCCGAGGTCGCGGCGAGATTTACACTCGACGCGATGCCTGGTAAGCAGATGAGTATAGACGCGGATTTGAATGCAGGGATGATTTCAGAGCATGATGCCAGAAATCGTCGGGAAAAAGTAGGTCGGGAAGCAGATTTCTATGGTGCCATGGACGGGGCTTCCAAGTTTGTTAAGGGAGATGCCATAGCTGGAATAGTCATTGTCATGATCAATTTAATCTTCGGTATTATTATCGGCATGACACAACAAGGGCTGCCTATTGCCGAAGCGGCAACCCGTTATTCCTTACTTACAGTCGGAGATGGAATCGTCAGTCAGATACCTGCCCTGTTGATCTCAACCGCTACGGGCATCGTGGTGACACGAGCCGCATCTGAAGGAAATCTGGGACAAGATATCATGAATCAGCTACTTGCTTATCCTGCAATGCTGTATGTAGCTGCCTTCACGATCTTCATGCTGGGTGTAGCAACTCCTATTAATGATATCTTAACCATTCCAGTGGCAGCCTTATTAGCGATAGGGGCCTACATGCTTTCAAGGTCACCGAAGGAAACTGAATCCGACATGATGGAAATGGAAGAAGAAGTAGAGCAGGACGAAATGAAAAGTCCGGAGAGTGTCGTGAACTTACTGAATGTTGATCCGATTGAATTTGAGTTCGGCTATGGTCTGATTCCCCTTGCCGATACGAATCAGGGAGGAGATCTCCTTGACCGGATTGTAATGATACGCCGTCAATTAGCGATAGAGCTTGGGCTGGTCATACCTGTAGTAAGGATTCGGGATAACATACAACTTCAACCGAATGAATATCGTTTGAAAATCAAAGGCAATGAGATGGCCCGTGGAGAGCTTTTGCTTGATCATTATTTAGCCATGAGTCCAGGTGTGGAGGATGATTCCATTGAGGGAATTGATACAATCGAGCCATCATTCGGTCTTCCGGCTAAATGGATTTCAGAAGAAATGAAAGAGCAGGCAGAAATATTCGGATATACGGTTGTGGATCCGCCGTCAGTGGTGTCGACCCACATAACCGAAATGATTAAAACAAATGCCCATGAACTACTGGGCAGGCAGGAGACGAAACAGCTCATTGATCACCTGCAGGACTCCTACCCGATATTAGTGGAAGAAGTGACGCCGAATCCTTTAACAGTAGGTGAAGTACAAAAAGTATTAGCCAAGTTGTTAAAGGAAAATGTGTCTATCAGAAATTTGCCGATTATTTTTGAAACACTTGCTGATTATGCCAAAATGAGTTCAGATACAGATCTTTTAGCTGAATATGTCAGGCAGTCGTTGGCAAGGCAAATCACCAGTCAATATGTTCAAGGAGATGCTTCCTTAAAGGTTGTGACTATGTCGGGAAAGGTTGAAAAATTGATTGCCGACGCCATTCAACAAACGGAACATGGAAATTATTTATCCATGGATCCAAACGATTCTCAAGGAATCCTTGAGGCAGTCGCATCACAAATGGAGCAGTTGTCTCTTATGGAGGAGTCACCGATCATTCTGTGTTCCCCGGCTGTGAGAATGTACGTAAGACAATTGACAGAAAGGTATTTTCCTCAAGTACCGATCATTTCATATAACGAATTAGAAGCAAATGTAGAAGTTCAAAGTTTAGGGGTGGTGAATGTCGGATGAAAGTAAAGAAATATGCAGCGCCTTCCATGAATGAGGCAATGAAAAAGGTAAGATCTGAATTAGGGGATGATGCCGTCATCCTAAACTCTAAAGTAGCATATACGGGCGGTTTCATAGGGTTATTCAAAAAGAAAATGATTGAAGTCATTGCTGCCATTGATCCAGAGGTTGAGAGTGAAAGGTTAGAGATGAGTAGAATGAAAGCGACATATGCACCAATCGCTCCTCCTTCTCCATCCGAAAAAAAATACGAAGTACCTAATAAATTGGTAGAGTCAGAATTAAAAGAACTAAAACAAATGATCTCTACTATTAAATCAAAAAATCAATTCGAGAAATTCCCTGAAGATGTTCAAGAAATCTTGCTATTCCTTAAAAATCATGACATCAGTGATACAACTCTCTTCCGATTGGGCGACTACCTTGAAGAGAGAATCAAGAGTGGATTTCTTCCTGGGAACAATCGAAATGAATGGGCTAAACAGGAAGTCCAACATTTTCTGGATGGTCTTCTGCAAGGAATCGCTCTTGGGGGTATGAGTTACAAGAAGAAATACATTAACGTCATAGGCCCAACAGGTGTGGGGAAAACAACTACTTTAGCGAAAATGGCGGCTGAAGCAGTCATTGAGAAACGGATGAAAATAGCTTTCATCACGACAGATACATATCGTATTGCAGCGATCGAGCAATTAAAGACGTATGCAGGTCTGTTGAATGTTCCAGTTGAAGTAGTCTATAAAATAGAAGACTTTAAAAAAGCAATCGATAAATTCCAGGACTACGACCATGTCTTCATTGATACTGCAGGCAGGAATTTCAGGGAAAAGAAATATGTAGAGGATTTGCGGGGAATTATTGACTTCGACCACCACATGGAGACGTTCCTGGTTCTTTCCCTGACGAGCAAGGACAGGGATATGAAGGAAATCATTTCACAGTTTTCTTCAATTGGCATTGATCGGTTTATTTTCACGAAACTAGATGAAACATCCAGTTACGGTTCTATGATCAATATGATGACAGAGGTGAAAATCGGTACATCTTATGTAACGATCGGTCAGGATGTACCGGAGGATATTACCGAGGTAAATGTTGAAGAAATAAGTCATTTACTAATGAAAGGATTTCGATATGAAAGATCAAGCATATAACCTAAGGAGGAAAATGCTCATCGGCGACTCTTCTCCCGCTAAAACGATTGCAGTAGTAAGCGGAAAGGGTGGGGTTGGGAAATCGAATATCTCCACGAACCTTTCCGTTTTGCTTGGTAAAGAAAATAAGAAAGTATTATTAGTGGACCTGGATATAGGCATGGGAAATATTCATATTTTACTAGGAAGTCATCATTCCTACTCAATCATGGATTACATTGAGGAAAAAGAACTAGATATCGGCAAGGTTATATGTGAAAATGTTCATGGCATCTCCTACATTAGTGGGGGGAATGGCCTGAAAAATATAGTGGAGTGGAAAGAGAAGCAGATAGAACGTTTTTTTGAAGTGATGGAGCATGCAGTTCAAAAGTATGATTACATACTTTTTGACATGGGTGCAGGAGCTACGAAAGAGACGTTGGAATTTCTCTTGGCGATGGACGAAATCATTGTTGTCACGACACCTGAACCTACCTCGATTACAGATGCTTACTCAATGATGAAATATATATATATGAGGGATCAAGAGAAACAGTTCTATCTGATATGTAATCGGGCAGAATTCAAGAAGGAAGGTCTTGAAACGATCACGAGATTACAAGAAACCGTGAGGAAATTCCTCCATAAAGAGATTGTTTCTCTTGGAGTCTTACCTGAAGATTCAACAGTAAGGAAGGCGGTCATTCATCAAACACCCTTAGTCGTCGGATACCCAGCTTCTGCCATGACTTTAAATCTGCGTACGATGTTGCATCACCTTGTCGGGGGACCTTATCGTCCAGTTGCGAAACAGGCAGGCTTTTTAAAGAGTATGAAAAATTTATTTTTTGGGAGGTAAAATTCCTGAATGAAAAAAGTTCTAGTTGTTGATGATTCAGCATTTATGAGAAAACTTATTGGTGATTTTCTAACAGCCTCCAAACAGCTAGAAGTGATAGGAATTGCTAGAAATGGAGAAGACGCGATCTCAAAAATCAAAAAATTCCGTCCCGACGTCGTGACCCTTGACGTGGAAATGCCAAAGATGAATGGAATAGAAGCCTTAAGGAGAATCATGGTGGAATGTCCGGTACCTGTCGTGATGCTCTCATCTACAACCAAAGAGGGGGCGGAAGAGACTGTCAAAGCCATGGAGCTTGGAGCAGTTGATTTTATCGCGAAACCTTCAGGAACCATTTCATTGGACCTTCATAAAGTTCAAGATGAAATGGTTGAAAAAGTAATATCGGCAAGCAAGGTGAACATGACGAAAATAACAAGCGCATTTCGAAAAAGGACAGGGACAAGTGAATCTGCAAATGGAGGTGTACCACCGTTACTTTCAGAACATATATGGACCCGGGATTCACCGAAATTGATCCTTATTGGGACATCAACAGGAGGGCCACGCGCTTTACAGCAGGTGCTGACAGAACTATCTCCTAAACTGGATGCACCAGTGGTCGTGGTGCAGCACATGCCACCCGGTTTTACCAACTCACTGGCCAATCGGCTAGATGGTCAATCAGCCATTAAAGTGAAGGAAGCGGAGCATGAAGAAATCCTCCAAAAAGGAACAGCATATATAGCACCGGGTGGTTTTCAAACGAAGGTGGTCGAGGAAGGAACAAATTTAGCTTTTGAACTATCAAAAGAAGCACCACGAAATGGTCACAGACCTTCCGTGGACGTATTGTTTGAATCCGCAAGCCTGCTTCGGAATTATGGCAAAATAGCTGTCATTATGACGGGGATGGGCTCCGATGGCACTGAAGGATTGAGCAGGCTTAAAGAAACAGGTGAAGTGAGAGCCATTGCAGAATCAAAAGAGACTTGTATTGTGTTTGGAATGCCGAAATCGGCTATCGCTACAAATTTAGTGGACAGCGTGGAACATATCGAGGATATTTCTCGAACTATTATGAAGTACATGTTGTAGAGAGGTGTGGAGCACATGGAATTGAGTCAATATTTAGAAGTTTTTATTGAAGAGAGTAAGGAAAATCTACAAACCTGTAATGAGCAATTACTGGAATTGGAGAAAAACCCTGAAAACCTGACGATTGTTAATGAAATTTTTCGTTCAGCTCACACGTTAAAAGGAATGTCTGCAACGATGGGGTACGAAGATTTAGCAAACCTTACCCATAAAATGGAGAATGTTCTGGATGCTATACGTAACGAAAAAATTAAAGTGACACCCGAAATATTGGATGTAGTGTTTAAATCCGTTGACGACCTGGAAGCAATGGTGTTTTCTATCGCGGACGGCGGAGATGGGAAACGGGACGTGACGGAAGTAGTCACCCTTCTCCAAGCAATTGAAAAGGGTGAAAATATACAATCCGCAAGTAATGAAGCTGCCGCAACCATAGCCCCTGAAATACATACATTGTCCATGAAGTACGAAGCATTCGAACAAACGGTTATTCAGCAATCTTTTGAGCAGGGGTTCCGTTGCTTTGAAATTACCGTTTCCTTGAGGGATGATTGTCTGTTAAAAGCGGCAAGAGTATATATGGTTTTCGAAGTGTTGGAAAAACTCGGGGAAGTCATTAAATCTTTCCCTACCGTAGATCAGCTGGAAGAAGAACAGTTCGACCATTCCTTTGTTATAGCAGTTGTGTCAAAAGAGGATGCAAGTGACATAGAAAAGAGTATACGTAACGTCTCTGAGGTAGAAGAAGTCACTTTAATGGAATTGACGTCACATCATATTCACAACAATGAAGTGAATGGATTGGAGGAACAGTCGGGAGAAGTTGTTGTAAAAGAAAAGGAAGACACGATACCTAAAGAAGCGAATTCAACATCAAGACAATCGAATGCTTCGAGCAAAACGATACGTGTAAACATTGAGCGACTGGATGTACTGATGAACCTTTTTGAAGAACTTGTCATTGATAGAGGGAGATTGGAACAGATCTCAAAAGATTTGAACAATCCGGAATTAAATGAAACGGTTGAAAGAATGACACGAATTTCCGGAGACTTACAAAGCATCATCCTCACTATGCGGATGGTTCCTGTAGAAACGGTATTTAACCGCTTTCCCCGCATGGTAAGGCAGCTTGCAAGAGATTTAAATAAGAAGATTGAATTAGAAATCATAGGGGCAGAAACAGAACTTGATCGGACGGTGATCGATGAAATAGGAGATCCACTCGTCCACTTAATTCGAAATGCCCTGGATCACGGAATTGAAATGCCTGAAGTTCGTTCGAAAAATGGCAAGCCTGAGCAAGGCACGGTCAAGCTGAAAGCTTTTCATAGCGGAAATCATGTATTTATTGAACTTGAAGATGATGGTGCAGGTATTAATAAACAGCGAGTGATGGAGAAAGCGATTCAAAAAGGAATTGTAACAGAAGAAGTGGCCCAAACCTTATCTGATAGACAAATCTATGAACTTATCCTGGCTTCAGGATTTTCAACTGCCGATCAAATCTCAGATATCTCTGGCAGAGGTGTTGGATTGGATGTAGTTAAAGCGACGATTGAGTCATTAGGTGGTGCCATTACAATCGACTCCAGTGCTGGTGAAGGATCATTGTTTTCTATCCAATTGCCATTAACGCTTTCGATTATATCTGTCATGCTTGTCGAAATTGAAGATGAGAAATACGCAATCCCGCTTTCTTCCATTATAGAGACTGCCATAGTCAAAAAAGGCGAGATCATGAATGCGCATAATCAAAGAGTGATAGATTTCAGAGGCAAGGTAGTTCCGTTGTTATTCCTGGAGGATGTATTCGAAGTTCCTAAAGATTCAAAAGATGAAGAGTTTTATTCTGTCGTCGTTGTACGCAAAGGAGAAAAAATGGCAGGGTTAGTAGTGGATTCATTTATTGGTCAACAGGAAATCGTCCTAAAATCTTTAGGGAATTATCTTAATGATGTATTTGCCATTTCAGGTGCAACCATATTGGGTGATGGGCAGGTAGCGCTGATTGTAGATTGCAATGCATTGATTAAATAGGAGGTAAGGGAAATGAGTGTAGTGTCAGAGACGTCGGAAGACCTAAAGCTTATCGTATTTCAATTGGTGGATAAAGAGTATGCCATTCCTGTTGATCAGGTCCGTTCAATTGAGAAGCTGGAGCATATTACGAGAGTACCTAGAACGCCTTCCTATGTTAAAGGTGTCATAAATTTACGTGGTGTCGTTACCCCCATCATAGATTTGAGAAGTCGGTTCGAATTATCCTCTTCTGAGCCAACCGAGAGCACCCGTGTGATTATCGTAGGTTTAGAGGATAAAGAAGTAGGATTGATTGTTGATGCTGCAAATGATGTGTTGGATGTAGAAAGAGAAATGATTGAACCTTCTCCGGAAGTTGTCGGGGTAGTAGAAGCAGAGTACATTGGTGGAGTAGTAAAGCAAAATAAACGATTATTGATTCTACTTCATTTAGACAAAATACTGCAATCCATCTAAGGAGAACAAATACGAATGGGTTATGAGAAGAAAATATCGTCAATGCACTTAGATATTTTGAAAGAAATCGGAAATATTGGAGCGGGGCATGCAGCAACTGCCCTCTCTACTCTTCTGGATAAGAAAATTGACATGAAGGTACCCAGTGTCCAGGTCGTTACATTCGATGAAATGATGGATATGGCAGGAGGACCGGATAATGTGGTTGTAAGTGTGTTCTTAAGAATTGAAGGGGATGCACCGGGAAGTATGTTTTTTTTATTGCCTCTTGAACAAGCTTCTACTTATATTCGAACAATGATACAGGATCGTTCGTTTTCCTTTAGTGAACCACCGTATTCAGAATTAGGTTTATCAGCCATGCAAGAGTTAGGGAATATTCTCTCAGGTTCATATTTGTCTTCCTTATCCGACTTTACAAGTCTTAAGCTATTACCTTCTGTTCCCGCTTTATCTGTAGATATGGCTGGTGCCATTATCGGTTTTGGCTTGCTGGAAATTTCTCAGGTAAGTGATTATGCCATCGTCATAGATACAGCATTAAAAGAAGAAGAGTTAGAGAAATCAGAAAGTGTGAAAGGTCACTTCTTCCTCTTGCCGGATCCCGATTCATTTGAAATCATCTTCCAATCCCTCGGTGTGAAGCTATGATTGGAGTGGACACAGTGGTAAGGGTGGGTATTGCAGATATGAATATCGTAAGTAAGGGAAGTTCAATTCGCACATCGGGCTTAGGTTCTTGTATTGGGGTGGTATTATACGATGAACTTATCAAATTGGCGGGTATGGTACACGTCATGCTCCCTCATTCGTCGTTAGGGAAAGAGCCTTCCGTGAACTTAGCTAAATATGCAGACACTGGAGTAGATGAACTCATTCGACAACTGAGAGAACGGGGTGCGAAAGTTGAGAGACTTAAGTGCAAAATGGCGGGTGGTGCACAAATGTTTCAATTCAAATCAAAAAGCGATGTGATGAGGATAGGCCCAAGGAATGCTGAAGCGGTCAAAGAGGCTCTCTTGAAGCATCGAGTGCCAATTATAGCAGAGGATTTGGGTGGTAATAAAGGGAGGACCATCGAATTCTTCACGTCGACTGGGATCCTTCATGTTCGCACGGTAAATGAAGAAACAAGAGAATTATGAGTAAATGATAAGTTTTCAAGGATTAATGTAACAGGAAAGATCCATTTTCTCTCATACCATGGAGTTATATACCTTATAGCAGGTTTCAAGGAAGAAAATAGTAAGCAAGGAGGATTCTTATGTCTCAGCAACCCCCTCGAACAGATGAACAACTTTATTGGGAGAAATGGATTAACAGTCGTGATACCCAAGCAGGTGATATGTTAGTTAAGAAATATATGCCCCTTGTATCGTATCACGTTCAGAGAATTTCCGTTGGGCTGCCAAGAAACGTCTCGAGAGAAGATATTAAGAGTCTTGGGTTGATGGGTTTACTGGATGCACTTCAGAAGTTTGATCCAACAAGAGATCTGAAGTTTGATACATATGCTTCGTTCAGAGTCCGGGGAGCCATTCTCGACGGACTGAGAAAAGAAGACTGGCTACCAAGATCAACAAGAGACAGGGCGAAAAAAATCGAAGCCAAAACAGTAGAGCTGGAACAAATCTTATTACGCCACGTGACCGCCGAGGAAGTAGCCGCCTCATTAGAGATGGCTCCTGAGGAAGTATATCAAACGACCAATGAACATTTCTTTGCCAATGTCCTTTCCATGGATGAGCAACTAACCGATGAAGATCATGAATCTCAAAGCTATTCTATTAAAGATGATAAGACGATCACACCTGAGGAAGAAGTGCTGAAAGGTGAAAAGGTAACAGAGTTAGAGAAAACGATTTTAACGCTTTCTGATAAAGAGCAGCTTGTGTTAAGCTTATTTTATAAAGAGGAATTAACTTTGACGGAAATTGGGGAAGTCATGAAACTGTCAACGTCACGAATTTCACAAATACATTCCAAGGCCATTTTTAAACTGCGCAGTTTATTAGGCTCTTGAATCAACTCTATTGATTAACGGTGCACACAATGAGCCAAAACCATATATATTGATGGACTGTTCCGGCGAAATACGGTTAAATGGAGCAGTCCTTTTATATGCTTAGGAAAAAACAAAAATCAAACTAAACTAAGGTGATGACATGGTAACATTCCTGCTTTTGATATCTTTTCTTCTTACTATCGTCTCCTTGCTTGCAATTGTCATTTTATACTTAAGGCAAAATCGTTTTCTTAACATGGAGAAAGAACAAAAGAAAATGATCATGGAATTGGAAGAAATCATTTCTACTTATCTGATAGAAATGAAAGAAGAGAATGAAGAGTTCATTAGGACTTTTAATCATCATGCTAAAAGTCAAACACATATCCCTGACAATACGGACGATGAGAATGTAAACAGTTCCCCGCTTCAAACCAATCCCAAGTGGTCAGGAACCGGATATAAGCAAGCTTCAAAGGCCTATCAGCAAACACCAACACCTCAAATGGAAGCTGTCGAAAAAAAGTCGGAAGTGAAACCAACAGTAAAAACCAATAAAGATCCCCTTATCCAACAGGTTCTCTCACTTAAAAAAGAAGGGAAAGACATCGAGGAAATAGCTCAAACTCTCGGAAAAGGGAAAACGGAAATTGAGCTCCTGCTAAAATTCCGTCAAATTATGTAGGAATGTCTTGATTGGTTGGAGTAGGTGTGCTATAGTATTCATGGTGTGATTACACACGTTTCTCGATTGAGGTAGATGGTGCTATTTAAACGAATAGCTTCTACTACAAGATGACGGAAACGGAGGAGAAAACAAAAACCATTTAGGAGGAAACACACATGTCAGTAATTTCTATGAAACAATTGCTAGAAGCTGGTGTACATTTCGGACACCAAACTCGCCGTTGGAACCCAAAAATGAAGAGATACATCTTCACTGAGCGTAACGGTATCTACATCATCGACCTTCAAAAAACAGTTAAAAAGGTTGAAGAAGCGTACAACTTCGTGAAAGAATTAGCTGGTAACGGCGGTAAAGTTCTTTTCGTTGGTACGAAAAAACAAGCACAAGAGTCTGTTAAAGAAGAAGCAGAACGTGCAGGTATGTACTACATCAACCAACGTTGGTTAGGTGGAACACTTACAAACTTCGAAACAATCCAAAAACGTATTACACGTCTTAAAAACATCGAGAAGATGGAAGAAGACGGAACGTTTGAAGTACTACCTAAGAAAGAAGTAGTACAACTTAAAAAAGAACATGAGCGCTTAGTGAAATTCCTAGGCGGAATCAAAGATATGAACACGCTACCTGATGCATTATTCATCATCGACCCTCGTAAAGAGCGTATTGCTGTAGCTGAAGCTCGTAAACTTCATATCCCTATCGTGGGTATTGTAGATACAAACTGTGATCCGGATGAAATCGATGTTGTCATTCCTGCGAATGACGATGCAATCCGTGCAGTTAAGCTTCTTACAGGTAAAATGGCGGATGCTATTTTAGAAGCTAAGCAAGGTGAAGAAGCAGCTGTAGCAGCTGAGTAATGAATGGAAGGTGATAAGAGGGCTTACCCTTATCACCTTTTTTTAAAGAGTATGCACATCTACTGTACTCAATTCGAGTTACAGTACATTTTTGACTATCACCCATGAGTGATATAGTCTACATAGTTAAACTAAGGAGGAAACCCACTATGGCAATTACTGCACAAATGGTTAAAGAACTTCGTGAAAAAACTGGCGCTGGAATGATGGACTGTAAAAAAGCGTTAACTGAAACTGACGGAGATATGGACAAAGCAATTGATTTTTTACGTGAAAAAGGAATTGCAAAAGCAGCTAAAAAAGCTGATCGTATTGCAGCTGAAGGTACTACTTTCATTGCAAGCGAAGGGAATACTGCTATCATTTTCGAAGTGAATGCAGAAACTGATTTCGTTGCGAAAAACGAAAACTTCCAAAGTCTTGTTAAAGAATTAGCTGATCACTTATTAGCTAACAAACCGGCTTCTGTTGAAGTTGCTATGGAACAAAAAATGGCGAATGGTTCAACTGTAAGTGAATTCATCAACGCTGCTATCGCTAAAATCGGAGAAAAAATCACTCTACGTCGTTTTGAAATCCGTACTAAAGATGATAACGCTGCTTTCGGTGAATACCTGCACATGGGTGGCCGTATCGCTGTTCTAACAGTGGTTGAAGGTACTACAGATGCTAATGTTGCGAAAGACGTTGCTATGCACGCTGCAGCATTAAATCCTAAATATGTTTCACGTGATCAGGTTTCTGCTGAAGAAGTAGAGCGTGAGCGTGAAGTACTTAAGCAACAAGCATTAAATGAAGGTAAGCCTGAAAACATCGTTGAAAAAATGGTTGAAGGCCGCCTTGGAAAATACTTCGAGGATATCTGTATCCTGGATCAGACATTCGTTAAGAATCCAGATCAAAAGGTACGTCAATACCTTGAAGCGAATAAAGCTACTTTAACTGATTTCATCCGTTACGAAGTAGGGGAAGGTCTTGAAAAACGTCAAGACAACTTCGCTGAAGAAGTAATGAGTCAAGTTAAGAAATAATAAAAGCTAAACAATTCTTAGTAGGGAACACTTAGCGTGTTCCCTATTTTTCAAGAAAAATTCTATTTTTTTGGAGGTTCCCATGAGCGTTCCTAAATACAAACGTGTCGTTCTGAAACTTAGTGGAGAAGCATTAGCAGGTGATGATGGCTTCGGAATAAACCCTTCTGTCATTAAAAATGTAGCAGAAGAAGTAAAAGAAATTGCTGAACTTGATGTGGAAGTTGCAGTTGTCGTTGGCGGAGGTAATATTTGGCGTGGTAAGATAGGTAGTGAGATGGGAATGGATCGTGCATCTGCTGACTATATGGGGATGCTGGCTACCGTAATGAATTCTTTGGCTCTTCAAGACAGCCTTGAGCAAATTGGCATCGAAACAAGAGTTCAAACTTCAATTGATATGCGTCAAGTGGCAGAACCTTATATCAGACGCAGAGCCATCCGTCACTTAGAGAAGAAACGTGTTGTGATTTTTGCAGCAGGTACGGGAAATCCTTACTTCTCAACCGACACTACTGCGGCACTTCGAGCAGCTGAGATCGAAGCAGAAGTCATTCTGATGGCTAAAAACAACGTAGATGGTGTATATTCAGCAGATCCTAAGAAGGACGAGACGGCTGTTAAATATGAAGAACTTTCCTATTTAGATGTTTTGAAAGAAGGTTTGGCTGTAATGGATTCAACAGCATCTTCTCTTTGTATGGACAATGATATTCCACTTATTGTATTCTCTATTATGGAGGATGGGAATATTAAGAGAGCCATCACAGGTGAGAATATAGGTACAATCGTTAGGGGGAAAGCATAATGCCAAATACGATCATTACAAACGCAAAAGAAAGAATGACAAAAGCAATTCAAACATTTTCTCGTGAGTTAGCAAGTATCCGTGCAGGAAGAGCAAACGCATCTCTACTTGATAAGATTACAGTTGATTACTATGGTGCACCAACACCTGTTAACCAATTAGCAGGTATTTCAATTCCAGAGGCCCGTATGTTAGTCATCCAACCTTATGATAAATCAGCTTTAGGTGATATAGAAAAGGCGATATTGAAATCAGACTTGGGAATTACACCTACAAGTGACGGGAACATTATCCGGATCGTTGTTCCTGCATTAACGGAAGAACGCCGTAAAGAACTTGTGAAGCTAGTGAAAAAAGAAGCTGAAGATGCAAAAGTGGCGATCCGTAATATTCGTCGTGATGCAAATGATGATCTTAAGAAGAAAGAGAAAAACGGGGACATTACAGAAGATGACCTTCGTGGATACTCTGATGATGTTCAGAAAGCAACAGATGAAAGCATTGTCAAGATTGACTCTATTGCAAAAGATAAAGAACAAGAAATGTTAGAAGTATAATTAATCATATTCTAATCCTAAGGGGCTGACCTATAAGTGAACTCATATTCCTTATGGGCCGGTCCTTTTGTTTTATGCTTGTTTAGAGTGTTTATGATAGCCGGCTTCTCCAATTCTCTGATTGAATGATCTTATTCGTTTGGCTCTATTCGCAAAGATTGTTGTTTTCCAGCATAGAATCTGCCAGGGCTTTGTCAACCAGTTTATGCTGGATGGTGAGGGGAACTGTTCCGCTTGCAGCTAGCGTTCGACCGTGCCTCCTCAGCTTAGCCGAACGGGGTCCAGGCACGCCCGAAATCCGCCGGAGTCTGCGCAGATCCCCTCACTATCTTTAACAGAATTTTCATGACAGAGCTTTAAGGTGTGCAAGAAAACAATGTAACTAGAAAAAAATAATTATTCTTCCTTAAAAGGAAAATCAATCTCTACTTACCTTAAATGAGATTGTTTGCTAAAATTCTTGTTTTTATTGTTTTCCATTAAGGATACATGCTCAGAAAGTTGATTGGAGCGGAAGGATGCTCGACTCCTGCGGAAATAGCTGGACAGTTGAGACCCCGGAGGCGCAGCCGAGGAGGCTCACCGCCAGCCCCGTGGAAAGCGAGCATCCTGGAGCGGAAATCAACTATTACTTTCTCCTCTACAATAGCAACAAACTATACGAAAAGAGCCTTTCGTTTTGAGAGAAAACATCGTTTAACGTTCAAAATACATATATGAATGTACATAATCTATTTTCTTAAAGATATCTTCCTTATTTTTTGATATGATAGTAAAGGTAAATATTTTTTGGATTGTTGGTGGAGGATTTTATGCTAAACAAGCTTAAGCAATGGAAAAGACAGCAAACTTCCGAAGAAGTGGATGATCGATTTCAAGAATTAGTAAAACACCCGATTCCGGGTCATATAGCTATCATTATGGATGGTAATGGACGCTGGGCGAAAAAAAGAGCCTTACCTAGAGTCGCTGGACATCATGAAGGCATGAAATGTGTTAGAAGAATAACGAAATTGGCAAACGAATTAGGTGTAGAAGCATTAACTCTATATGCTTTTTCAACTGAAAATTGGAAACGCCCCAAAATGGAAGTTGAGTTTCTTATGAAGTTGCCAGAAGAATTTTTAGGAACCTTTCTCCCTGAATTAGTAGAAGAAAACGTTCAGGTAAAAATGATGGGTTCGCCTGATGCCTTGCCGAACCACACTAAGAAAGCTGTCACTAAGGCAATGGAGGCTACGGAGAATAATGACGGTATGATATTAAACTTTGCTTTAAATTATGGCAGCCGTTCAGAAATCATTGATTCTATGAAGCATGTCTTAAAAGATGTTCAGAATGGAATACTAGATGAGAACCAATTGAATGAAGAAGTGTTTTCAAGTTACTTGATGACGAAAGATTTAAAAGATCCAGACCTGCTTATTCGAACGAGTGGAGAAATCCGCTTAAGTAACTTTATGCTTTGGCAATTAGCTTATACAGAGTTCTTTTTTACAGACGTACTGTGGCCGGATTTTGGCAAGGAACATTTAATAGAAGCAATTGAAGCATATCAAGGTCGTTCAAGAAGATTTGGTGGGTTACAAAGCGAGGAATTATAATGAAACAAAGAATTATTACAGCAGTGATAGCTGCAGCGATATTTTTGCCAATCATCATTTTTGGTGAAACACCATTTATTATTTTAATGTATCTTATTGCTTCCATCAGCTTATATGAAGCTTTAAAGATGAGAGGGCAATGGATTTTCACCATTCCCGGGTTATTATCTTTGGCACTGTTGTGGGTGTTTTTGATCCCAACCGATGCTATCGGGATATTAGCAGACTTTGGCTATTCCAAGATCGAAATGGCTTTTCTTGCCGTGCTGCTTTTCTTAACATATACAGTAGCAACTAAGAACCGTTATACATTCGATGATGTGTCTTTTGCTCTGTTAAGCATTTTATATGTAGGAATTGGTTTCTATTACTTTATGGAGATCCGACTAGATGAGGGAGTACAGTTTGTTTTCTATGCTTTATTTATCATTTGGGCGACAGACTCAGGAGCTTATTTCATCGGAAGAGCGATGGGGAAAAAGAAGCTATGGCCTCAAATCAGTCCGAATAAAACCATCGAAGGTTTTGTTGGCGGGATTATATGTGCCATTGTAGTTGGAGTTATCATGACATTTTTCACTGATCTTGATATGTCCATTCCTAAACTTATTATTGTGACTGCAATTCTATCCGTCTTTGGACAGGTTGGAGACCTCGTCGAATCAGCTTTAAAAAGACATTACAAAGTAAAAGATTCCGGGCATTTATTACCGGGACATGGTGGAATGCTGGATCGTTTTGATAGTTTATTATTTGTGTTTCCCCTTCTTCACTTTCTTTTATAAAGGTAGAAGGCTTTTTGCGGGAGGAGTGTAGTTGTTGAAAAAGATTAGCTTAATGGGAGCTACCGGTTCTATAGGGACACAAACCCTTGATGTAATCCGTGAGCATCCTGAAGAATTCAAACTGACGGCAATGTCTGTTGGCAGAAATATAGAAGAAGCTAGAAAAATGATTCTGGAATTCAGTCCTCAATTGATATCTGTTCAACGAAAAGAGGATGCTGAATCTCTAATGAAAGAAATGTCATCTTCCGTAAAGGTTCTTTACGGGGAAGAAGGCTTGGTGGAGGTGGCTTGCCATCAGGATGCGGATGTACTTGTTAATGCAGTGCTGGGCAGTGTTGGACTTTACCCCACATTACAAGCCATCGAGGCAGGGAAAATGATTGCGATTGCCAATAAAGAAACGCTTGTAACGGCTGGACACCTGGTGATGGAGGCTGCCCGGAAAAAGAATACTCCTTTACTGCCGGTTGATAGTGAGCATTCTGCCATATTCCAAGCGCTGCAGGGAGAACAAGAAAAGAATATTGAAAAGCTGATCATTACCGCATCCGGAGGCAGTTTCAGGGATCGGACGAGAGAAGAATTAGTGGGTGTCACAGTAACAGAAGCCTTGAATCACCCGAACTGGTCAATGGGTGCAAAGATTACCATAGACTCTGCTTCAATGATGAACAAAGGGTTAGAGGTAATCGAAGCACATTGGCTATTTGATATTCCTTATGATCAAATTGAGGTGGTGCAGCATAGAGAGAGCATTATCCACTCCATGATCCAGTTCCACGATTCATCTGTGATGGCTCAGTTAGGAACTCCTGATATGCGTGTTCCGATTCAATATGCTTTAACCTATCCGGACAGGCTCATTAGACCCGGTAAAAGATTGAACTTAGTCGAAATTGGTAAGCTTCACTTTGAAGAGATGGATTTAAATCGTTTCCGCTGTCTTGCTTTTGCCTATGAAGCAGGACGGATAGGCGGAAGTATGACGACGGTACTAAATGCTGCAAATGAAGCGGCAGTTTCCATGTTCCTGGAAAATAAAATATCTTTCCTGGACATTGAAGCATATATCGAGAAGGCTATGTCTACTCATCAAGTGATACATAGACCAGATCTTGAAACCATACATGAGATAGATCAACAGACTCGACAACTCGTTTCAAGCTGGTTGTAGAGTACTTGGGCATGTTTCCATGTTCTGTAACGTAGTATGATAGTGGACATGTTTCTTACCGATACATCAAACATTTAGATCTGTTTCCAACAGGTTATAAAAAAGGTGGTTTTTTATTTGCAAACGGTGATTGCCTTTGTTGTTATTTTCGGAGCTTTAGTATTTTTTCATGAGCTTGGACATTTAATATTCGCGAAGCGTGCAGGCATATTATGCCGTGAATTCGCAATCGGGTTTGGTCCTAAAGTATTTTCATACAAAAAGGATGAAACAACCTATACGATTCGATTATTGCCTCTTGGGGGCTTTGTCCGAATGGCCGGGGAAGACCCGGAAATGGTAGAGCTTAAGGCCGGTCATCGGGTTGGTCTTGTACTCGATCAGGATGAAAAAATAAAAAAAATCGTCTTAAATAACAAAGATCGCTATCCGAACATTCGTATCATTGAGGTAGAAGAAGCGGATTTAGAGCACAAACTGCATATTCGCGGATACGAAGAAGACGAGGAGGAACTGAAAACCTTTTTGATCTCCAGGGACGCCGTATTCATTGAAGATGGTGTCGAGACACAAATCGCTCCATGGGATCGACAATTTGCTTCTAAGTCACTACCCCAACGGGCGATGGCCATTTTTGCTGGACCGCTATTCAACTTTATTTTAGCCTTCTTCATTTTCATCCTTGTAGGCTTATTGCAAGGGGTTCCAACGAATGATCCTGTTCTTGGTGAACTCACAGAAGAAGGGGCAGCAAAAGAAGCCGGCCTTCAGAAAAATGACGTGATTTTAAGTATAGACGGTAAAGAGATTTCAACATGGGATGATATTGTTACCATCATACAGAAGCACCCAGGCGATGAGCTGCGGTTTAATGTTGATCGTAACGGCTCAAACACAGAGATTTCAGTCACCCCAAAACCTCAAGAAATAGAAGGGGAAGAAATAGGGATCATCGGTGTTCATAGTCCTGTTGAAAAGTCGCCTCTCAAAGTGGTGACCAATAGTGCACAGCAAACCTATGAATGGACCAAAATGATTTTTGTTCTATTAGGAAAGCTTGTGTCAGGTGAGTTCTCAATCGATGCATTATCAGGTCCGGTTGGAATCTATCAGTCAACGGATGTTGTTGCTAAATCAGGTATATTCTACTTAATGAGATGGGCTGCCATCCTTAGTATCAACCTGGGAATCATGAACCTTCTGCCAATTCCTGCACTCGACGGGGGCAGACTCCTGTTCTTCGCAGTCGAAGCGGTAAGAGGGAAACCGGTGGATCGCCAGATGGAAGGAATGGTCCATTTTGTCGGATTTGCCCTTCTCATGGTTCTCATGCTCGTTGTTACATGGAACGATATTCAAAGATTTTTCTTATAAAATATGATGCATGAATCATGAACAGGCAGTTTCTCCCTCCAGAATCAAAAAATGAGGGTGTCACTGCCTGTTGATTTAAGATAAAATAGTGAGAAGGAAATCCCCACACTACATAAATAATATATATGGTAACTGAGGTGCTAATAGATGAAGCAACGTAATACATTCATCCCTACTTTAAGAGAAACACCAGCTGATGCAGAAATTAAGAGTCATCAGCTTCTCTTGAGAGCAGGATTCATAAGACAAAATGCAAGTGGTATTTATAGCTTTTTGCCATTAGGAAATAAAGTATTGAAAAAAGTGGAAGAGATTGTTCGCGAAGAATTAGATGCAGCAGGTGCTGTTGAAATGCTCATGCCTGCCCTGCAACCTTCCGAGCTCTGGAAAGAATCGGGACGCTGGGGAACGTATGGTCCTGAATTAATGAGAATGCATGATCGCCATGATCGTGAATTTGCCCTCGGAGCAACACATGAGGAAGTGATTACAAGTTTAGTAAGGGACGAAATAAAATCATATAAACGCCTACCCCTTACGATGTATCAAATTCAAACTAAATTCCGTGATGAAAAGCGCCCGCGTTTTGGACTCCTTAGAGGAAGGGAATTCATCATGAAGGATGCCTATTCATTCCATTCTTCTTCTGAAAGCCTGGATCAAACATATGATGCATTATTTCAGGCGTACTCGAATATTTTCAGCCGATGCGGGCTGAATTTCAGAGCCGTTATCGCTGACTCTGGGGCAATGGGCGGTAAGGATACACATGAATTTATGGTGTTATCTGAAGTCGGCGAAGATACGATTGCATACTCCGATAAATCCGATTATGCAGCGAATATCGAAATGGCTGAAGTAGTGGATTCCTATACTCAATCGTCTGAAGAGATGCTTGAATTAGAAAAGGTATCAACTCCAGAGATTAAATCGATTGAAGAAGTTTCCTCTTTCCTAACTATAGAGAAAGATCAATGTGTGAAATCGTTACTATTTAAGGTAGATGATGATTATGTACTGGTATTATCCCGTGGTGATCATGAAATTAACGATATCAAAGTGAAGAACCTTCTAAATGCAAGTGTAGTTGAATTGGCATCAGCCGAAGAAACGAAAGAGCTCATCGGATGTGAAATCGGATCAATTGGCCCTTGTTCATTAGATAAAGACGTGAAAATTGTAGCTGATCAAGCAGTTAAATACATTCGAAACGGTGTATCAGGAGCAAATGAAGCAGGTTACCATTTTACAAACGTGAATCCTGAACGTGATTTTGAGGTTTCTCAATATGCAGATCTTCGCTTCATTCAGGAAGGTGACCCTTCACCAGATGGAAATGGTACGATTGTTTTTGCAAAAGGTATCGAAGTGGGACATGTATTCAAACTGGGGACAAGATATTCAGACGCACTAGGAAGCTCATTCTTAGATGAGAATGGCCGATCTCAGTCAATCATCATGGGCTGTTACGGAATAGGTGTCTCTCGTACCCTTGCAGCAGTTGCAGAGCAATTTAATGATGACAATGGTCTGGTTTGGCCAACGAATCTTTCACCATATGACCTTCATTTAATTCCGATTAATATGAAGGATGAAGCACAGGCTATACTTGCAAACGAACTATATGACACATTTATAGAAAATCGTTATGATGTATTAATGGATGACCGGGCTGAGCGTCCAGGTGTTAAATTCGCTGACTCCGACCTGATTGGACTTCCGATTCGCATAACGGTCGGGAAGAAAGCAGGAGAAGGCATCGTTGAAGTGAAAGTAAGAAGCACAGGTGAGATGCTCGAAGTGCATAAGGACGAGCTACTGCCAAAACTGCAAGAACTATACAAGACTCTTTCTTAAAAAGAAAAGGGCTCGACTTTAAAGGAGGCAATCCTTAGCTGTCAGCCCTTTTTCTACTGTAAATAACACGATTAGAAATGGGGGAGAAGGATCATGGAAGAAAAGCCCCTGGGCAAAAGAGAAAGGTTTCAACTGTTGCTAAAGCAATTAGGGTTAACAGAGGATGCCTTTGTGAAGTACTTTCAATACGCTGAAATTGAAAAACTAGCGGTGTTTCGCAAGGAGAAGAAATGGCATTTTTACTTTACATTTGAAGAAATCATTCCGTGTAACGTGTGGAGTAAATTTTCAATCGCACTGCAAACATCCTTTAAACATATTGCAAACGTCGGATTCACGATAAAAGTGGTGAATACCCAAATATCAGATCAGCACATTTTAGATTATTGGCAGGACTGTGTGAGAGAAATTCAAGGTATTTCACCGCCGTTATTAAAATTATTAAATACTCAAAAGCCGAAAATCAACGGAAATAAGATTATTGTTCAGGCTTCCAATGATACAGAAGCAACACAGTTAAAAAGAAAATACGGTGAAATCATCACCGCTACTTTCGAGAACTTTGGCTTTCCTAAACTAGTATTGGATGCAGAGGTAAGTCAAGTAGAGGAACAAAGCAATGAGTATGAGAAGTTTTTAGAAGAAAAGCTTAAAGAAGATCAAGAGAGAGCCAAACAAGCTCTCCTTGAAATGGAGAAGGCTGAAAAAGAGGAAGCAAGTGATGCACCCAGCGGTCCATTCATGCTTGGTCTTACGATTAAAGACGATGCTGACTTCCGAAAGATTGAAGAGATTTATGACGAAGAACGCCGGATCGCCATTGAAGGGTATGTTTTCGATTGCGAAACACGAGAATTGCGTAGCGGTCGCACTTTATTAACATTTAAAGTAACAGACTACTCAAGTTCGATCCTGGTCAAAATGTTCTCGAGGGACAAAGAGGACGCTGCTATTATGAATAATATGAAAAAGGGTATGTGGGTCCGCTGTCGTGGAAGTATCCAAAATGATACATTCGTACGTGACCTGGTGATGATCGCCAACGATGTGAATGAAATCAAACCTGTTCTCAGACTGGATACTGCTCCTGCTGATGAAAAAAGGGTGGAGCTTCACATGCATACTCCAATGAGTCAGATGGATGCCGTTTCTTCAGTGGCAAGTCTTGTTGCTCAAGCAAAAAAATGGGGGCATAAAGCGGTTGCGATAACCGATCATGCCGTTGCACAGTCATTCCCTGAAGCATATAGCGCAAGTAAGAAAAATGATATTAAATTGCTGTATGGGGTAGAGGCGAATCTTGTAGATGATGGAGTACCGATTGCCTATAACGACCGGGATCTTCCATTAGAAGATAGTACCTTTATTGTCTTTGACGTTGAAACGACGGGACTTTCGGCCGTTTACGATACCATCATTGAACTCGCAGCTGTTAAAATCAAAGATGGCGAGGTCATTGATAAATTTGAATCGTTTGCCAACCCCCATCATCCGTTATCCGCTACAACCATTGAATTAACGGGGATCACTGATGATATGGTGCAAACGGCACCTGAAATAAACGATGTTCTTCACGACTATCATAAATGGGCAGGAGAAGATATATTAGTTGCACATAATGCTTCCTTTGACATGGGTTTCTTGAATGCAGGGTATCAAAAAGCAGGACTGCCTAAAGCGACTAACCCTGTCATCGATACGCTGGAGCTTGCCAGACTACTGTATCCTCAATTCAAAAATCATCGTTTAAATACGTTAGCCAAGAAATTTGATATTGAACTTACCCAGCATCACCGAGCAATCTATGATGCGGAAACAACTGGATACTTGTTATTGAAAATGCTGAAGGATGCCGTTGAGAAAGGGATCACCAACCATAATCAATTCAATGATTACATGGGGAAAGGTGATGCATACAAGCGATCAAGACCATATCACTGTACACTTATTGCCCAAACAGAAGAAGGCTTAAAGAACCTATATAAACTAGTATCCATTTCTCACATGAATTATTTTTTCCGTGTTCCGCGAATTCCCCGCTCTCAGCTTCAAAAGTATCGAAAGGGAATTCTTGTAGGTTCAGGCTGTGACAAAGGCGAAGTGTTTGAAGGGATGATGCAAAAGGGGAAAGAAGAAGTTGAGGAAACTGCTCAATTCTATGATTACCTGGAAGTTCATCCTAAAGAAGTCTATCAACATTTAATCGAGTTGGATTTGGTACAAAGTCAGAAAAACCTTGAAGATATCATTAAGAACATTGTGGATCTTGGTAAGAAATTGGATAAGCCTGTAGTGGCTACGGGTAACGTTCATTACTTAAATGAAAACGACAAGATTTACCGAAAGATTCTCGTGGGCTCTCAAGGCGGGGCGAATCCGTTAAACCGACACGAACTTCCTGATGTTCATTTTAGAACAACGAATGAGATGGAGGATGCATTCTCTTTCTTAGGGAAAGAAACAGCGAAAGAAATTGTCGTGGACAACTCCAACAAGATAGCCGATCTCGTAGACGTAATTAAACCAATCAGAGATGATCTTTATACGCCTAAAATTGAAGGCGCTGATGAAGAAATGCGTCGCATGAGTTATACGATGGCGAAAAGCATTTACGGAGAAGAGCTTCCTGAAATTGTAGAAGCAAGGCTCGAAAAAGAATTAAAGAGTATTATCGGGCATGGATTCGCAGTCATCTATTTAATCTCGCATAAGCTCGTGAAAAAGTCATTGGATGATGGATACCTGGTAGGGTCACGTGGATCAGTAGGTTCCTCTTTTGTTGCGACAATGACAGAAATAACAGAAGTGAATCCTTTACCTCCCCACTATGTATGTCCATCTTGCAAGAAATCCGAGTTCTTTGATGATGGATCGGTAGGATCCGGGTTTGATTTGCCCAATAAAGATTGTCCTGATTGTGGAATTCCTTATAAGAAGGATGGTCATGATATTCCGTTTGAAACATTCCTTGGATTTAAAGGAGACAAAGTTCCTGATATCGATTTGAACTTCTCGGGTGAATATCAGCCTAATGCCCATAACTATACGAAGGTTCTGTTCGGTGAAGATAATGTCTATCGAGCAGGTACAATCGGTACTGTGGCGGAAAAAACCGCCTACGGGTATGTAAAGGGATACGCCAATGATCATCAGCTGCAAATCCGCGGAGCAGAAATCGATCGATTGGTAAGTGGGTGTACCGGAGTGAAAAGAACTACCGGTCAGCATCCTGGAGGAATCATCGTAGTACCTGATTATATGGATATCTACGATTTCTCACCAATTCAATTCCCTGCTGATGATTCTAGCTCGGAATGGAAAACAACACATTTTGATTTCCATTCCATTCATGATAATCTTTTGAAGCTTGATATTCTTGGTCATGATGATCCAACCGTCATTCGTATGCTTCAGGATTTATCAGGTGTCGATCCGAAGACGATTCCGACAGATGACCCCGAAGTGATGAAAATTTTCAGTGGAACGGAATCCCTCGGAGTGACAGCGGAACAAATCATGTGTAAGACCGGGACGCTTGGAATCCCTGAATTCGGTACACGCTTTGTCCGTCAAATGCTTGAGGATACAAAACCGACGACATTTTCTGAGCTTGTTCAAATATCAGGACTTTCACATGGTACTGATGTATGGCTCGGCAATGCACAAGAGCTTATTCATAATAATATTTGTAATCTGAGCGAAGTAATTGGGTGTCGTGATGATATTATGGTTTATCTCATCTATCAGGGACTCGAGCCTTCACTTGCCTTTAAAATCATGGAATTTGTACGTAAAGGGAAGGGACTGCAGGATGAATGGGTAGAAGAGATGAAAAAGAATGGGGTACCGGACTGGTATATTGATTCTTGTCTGAAGATCAAATATATGTTCCCAAAAGCCCATGCTGCTGCCTATGTATTAATGGCAGTTCGTATTGCTTACTTTAAAGTGCATCATGCTCTCTTGTACTATGCTGCTTACTTCACCGTTCGTGCAGAAGATTTCGATATCGAAGCCATGGTGAGGGGGTCACAAGCAGTCAGGGCTAAGATAGAAGAAATCAACAGCAAAGGCCTGGATGCATCTCCGAAAGAAAAGAACACGTTAACAGTACTGGAGTTGGCCCTTGAAATGTGTGAACGGGGATACAAGTTCCAAAAGGTAGATCTGTATCGTTCACAAGCGGCTGAATTTGTGATAGATGGAGATTCATTGATCCCACCATTCAACTCGATACCCGGGCTTGGGACGAATGCGGCCATTAATATTGTGAATGCAAGACAGAATGGGGAGTTTCTCTCTAAAGAAGATCTTCAACAAAGAGGTCGCGTTTCCAAGACAATCATCGAGTACCTGGACAATCACGGCTGCTTGGAAGCCTTGCCGGATAAGAACCAATTATCCCTATTCTAAGCTGATACCATGGGAATTGTTTGCATAAAAATGTTGATTATGGTATATTTTTATTGGAAATACTAAAGATAGCTCTAAAGGTAGAAGAGTGGGGTCGCACCCCACTCTTTCGTTATTACATGGAGATTTTTTGAACTATCATTTCTAGTCTTGGTGCAAGATTTTCATATAGACCAGGAGGTAAGTATGAGCAAAATAACAACACTTGTAGAAGAACTTGTTACACCAATCTTAGACGACATGTCATTAGAACTCATTGACATGGAATATGTGAAAGAGGGATCGAATTGGTTTCTTCGCGTATTCATCGACAAAGATTCAGGTGTTGACATTGAAGAATGCGGAATAGTAAGTGAAAGACTTAGTGAGAAGTTAGATGAAATTGACCCAATTCCTCATAATTACTTTTTAGAAGTTTCTTCACCGGGAGCTGAACGTCCTTTAAAGAAAGAAAAGGACTTTGAGAAAGCCATCGGCAAAAACGTATATGTGAAAACATATGAACCGTTGAACGGTGAAAAGGCCTTCGAAGGCACACTTCTTTCCTATACTTCAGACCAATTAGCATTAGAAGTAACCATTAAGACTCGAAAAAAGAAGGTTGAAATTCCAACAGATAAGATAGCGATCGCAAGATTGGCTGTTACATTTTCATAGGAACTAACCGCACTATAAAGGGGGATGAAACCACCATGAGCACTCAGTTATTAGATGCTCTTACTGTTTTAGAGAAAGAGAAAGGCATTGCAAGAGATGTCATCATTGAAGCGATTGAAGCTGCACTTGTGTCGGCTTACAAACGAAATTTTAACCAAGCACAAAATGTCCGTGTAGACCTTAACCTTGAAACGGGTACGATGAGAGTTTTCGCTCGTAAGGAAGTGGTAGACGAAGTATTTGATTCCCGCCTGGAGATTTCTGTCGAAGACGCCGGGGAAATCAATCCTAGCTACGAGGTTGGAGACGTTGTTGAGTTGGAAGTTACACCAAAGGACTTTGGCCGTATCGCTGCCCAAACCGCTAAACAGGTTGTTACCCAACGAGTAAGAGAAGCTGAAAGAGGAATTATCTATTCCGAATTTGTGGATCGCGAAGAAGATATCATGACGGGTATCGTTCAACGTCAGGACAATCGCTTTATCTATGTTGCACTAGGCAAGATTGAGGCGCTTTTACCAGTGAGCGAGCAGATGCCCAATGAAACATATAAACCTCATGATCGCATAAAAGTGTTTATTACAAAGGTTGAGAAGACGACAAAAGGTCCTCAAATCTTTGTTTCAAGAACACATCCCGGATTACTGAAGCGGTTATTTGAAATCGAAGTTCCTGAAATCTTTGATGGAACGGTAGAAATCAAATCTGTTGCACGTGAAGCCGGAGATCGCTCTAAAATCTCTGTTCATGCAGAAAATTCCGAGGTGGATCCCGTTGGAGCTTGTGTAGGAACCAAGGGTGCACGTGTACAGGCAATTGTAAACGAATTAAAAGGTGAAAAAATTGACATTGTCCAATGGTCAGAAGATCCTGTCACATTCGTTGCCAATGCATTAAGTCCATCAAAAGTGCTGGATGTACAGGTGAATGAAGATGATAAAGCGACAAGAGTAGTTGTTCCGGATTATCAACTTTCACTTGCAATTGGTAAACGTGGCCAGAATGCCCGTCTTGCAGCCAAATTGACAAACTGGAAGATTGATATCAAGAGTGAAACAGACGCTCGTGAACTGGGATTATATCCTCGAGAAGAGTCATTCCTTCCTCATGATGAAGAGGAAGAATATGATAACGAGCCTTTAAATATTGATTTCGATAATCAAGATTAAGAGGTGAGTCAGATGAGTGTAAATAAGAAGATCCCATTGCGCAAATGTGTGGCAACGGGTGAAATGAAACCGAAGAAAGAAATGATACGGATTGTCCGCTCGAAAGAAGGGGAGGTTTCCATCGATCCCACCGGTAAGAAGTCAGGGCGTGGAGCTTATCTTTCCAAGGATAAAGACATCATTTTACAAGCTAAAAAGAAAAATACATTAGCCAATCAATTACAAGCGAAAATAGATGAATCTCTTTACGATGAATTGATTAGCCTTGTGGAGAAGGAGTAACGTTTAGCGTATGAATCAAAATCGTTGGATGTCACTTTTAGGATTGGCAAATCGGGCACGTAAGATTATTTCAGGTGAAGAACTTGTTATTAAAGAAGTTCGTAGTGGACGAGCAAAACTTGTCATTCTTTCCAAAGATGCTTCTGCTAATACGTACAAGAAAATCACGGACAAATGTAAATCCTACAATGTCCCGGTTAGTTTGGTGGATAGCAGAAATGATTTAGGTCAGGCCATTGGAAAGGAAGCCAGGGTAGTGGTGGCTGTAATGGAAGCAGGCTTTGCCGGGAAATTATCCGAACTGCTCGATGAATCTCAGTGGGGGTGAACATATGAGCAAGATGCGTGTTTATGAATATGCAAAAAAATACAATGTTTCAAGCAAAGATGTTATCGGAAAATTAAAGCAACTGAATATTGAGGTATCAAACCATATGGCAACTATAGAAGACGACGCAGTAACAAAATTAGACGCGATGTACAAAGGGGATTCAGGCAGTCAGAAACCAAGCCAAAAGGATTCCAAGGCAAATGCATCAAAGACAGAAGAAGCTCCGAACAAGGAGAAAGTAAAATCAGCACCGAAAAGTCGTGAAGGAAAAAAACAAGAACAACAGCACCAATCAAAGGAGAAGAAGGTCTTCAATAATAATAATAATAACAACAACAAAAACAAAAATAACAAACAAAACAGGCAAAATAAAAATTTCAAACAGGCTCCACAGCAACAACAGCCTGCCAAGAAAAAAGAACTTCCATCAAAAATTACGTTCTCAGAGTCATTGACAGTTTCAGAGCTTGCGAAAAAGCTTCATAAAGAGCCATCTGAAATCATTAAAAAGCTATTCATGCTTGGTGTCATGGCAACAATCAACCAAGAGTTGGATAAAGACTCAATTGAACTGATCGCAGGAGAATATGGAGTCGAAGTAGAGGAAGAGATCAAAGTAGATGCCACTGATCTTGAAGTATACTTCACTGAAGACACACAAGAGCAAGTAGAAGAGCGTCCTTCTGTTGTGACAATCATGGGTCACGTTGACCATGGTAAAACAACTCTGCTTGATTCCATCCGTAACACGAAAGTAACGGCAGGGGAAGCTGGAGGAATCACTCAGCATATCGGTGCTTATCAAGTAGAAGTGGATGAAAAGAAGATCACCTTCCTTGATACTCCTGGACATGCTGCCTTTACAACGATGCGTGCCCGCGGTGCTCAAGTAACGGATATTGCGATCATTGTTGTTGCTGCTGATGATGGTGTCATGCCTCAAACAGTTGAAGCAATCAACCATGCGAAAGCGGCCGAAGTCCCTATTATCATTGCCGTTAATAAAATGGACAAAGAAGCTGCGAATCCGGATCGTGTAATGCAAGAGCTGACGGAATACGAACTGGTTCCTGAAGCGTGGGGTGGAGACACAATCTTCGTACCACTATCTGCATTATCAGGAGAAGGAATCGATAATCTACTTGAAATGATCGTTCTTGTGAGTGAAGTGGAAGAGCTTAAAGCAAATCCGAATCGCCTTGCCCAAGGTACGGTAATTGAAGCACAATTAGACAAAGGCCGGGGTTCTGTAGCAACTTTACTTGTTCAAAACGGGACATTAAAAGTTGGAGACCCTATCGTAGTAGGAAATACATTCGGTCGTGTTCGTGCAATGGTCAATGACCTTGGTCGTCGTGTGAAAGAAGCAGGTCCATCTGCTCCTGTTGAAATCACAGGTTTAAATGATGTTCCTCAAGCGGGAGATCGTTTCGTTGTATTTGAAGACGAGAAAACGGCTCGTTCTGTTGGTGAAGCCCGTGCTTCTCAAGCTCTCCAAGCACAAAGGGGAGAGAAGTCGAAGGTAAGCCTTGAGAATTTGTTTGAACAAATGAAACAAGGTGAAATGAAGGACCTCAACCTTGTTCTTAAAGCGGACGTCCAAGGTTCAGTAGAAGCTCTTGCCGCTTCATTGCTGAAAATTGAAGTTGAAGGTGTAAATATCCGTATCATCCATACTGGTGTCGGAGCGATTAACGAATCTGATATTACACTTGCAGCAGCGTCCAACGCCATTGTCATAGGCTTTAATGTTCGTCCTGATGTAAATGCGAAACGTACGGCTGACGCTGAAGGAGTAGAAATTCGATTACACCGTATTATCTATAAGGTAATGGAGGAAATCGAAGCCGCTATGAAAGGTATGCTGGACCCTGAATTCGAAGAAAAAATCATTGGTCAAGCAGAAGTTCGTCAAACATTTAAAGTGTCTAAAGTTGGTACTATTGCGGGAAGCTATGTAACAGAAGGTAAAATTTCTCGCGACAGCGGAGTTCGTCTGATACGTGATGGAATTGTTATCTTTGAGGGTGAACTGGATGCCCTTAAACGTTTTAAGGATGATGCCAAAGACGTAGCTAAAGGTTACGAATGTGGTATTACGATTAAGAACTTTAACGATGTGAAGGAAGGCGACGTAATCGAAGCCTTCATCATGGAGGAAATTACACGTAAATGATCACATATGTTGAATGTGAGTGCATGATTTATGATTCTCACTCTTTAAAAGAAAAGCGAGCGGTCCTGCAGAGGATCTTGTCCCGCCTTAAACAAAAATTTAATGTTTCTGTCTCTGAAATCGGACACCAGGATGTATGGCAGCGAACCAGGATTGCCATCGTTACAGTCGCTTCTTTTAAAGGAGCCAGTGAAAGAGAAATTGAGCATGCATTGAAATTCATTGATTCTTTTCCGGAGTGGGAGAGACTGGAGACCCAAATCGAGTCGTTATAGAGAGTGGCTTATATTCCAACATATAACCATTAACGATATACAAGAGGTGATATTGATGAGCCATCGTGCGAATCGTGTTAGCGAGCAAATGAAGAAAGAGCTCAGCGATATTATCGGACGAAAAATAAAGGACCCACGCATTGGCTTTGTGACAGTTACAGATGTGCAGGTAACTGGTGATTTACAACAGGCAAAAGTGTATATTACCGTTCTGGGTGGAGAAGACCAAAGAGAAAACACGCTTAAAGGTCTGGCGAAGGCAAAAGGGTTCATCCGTTCCGAAGTAGGACAGCGAATCCGTCTGCGCAAAACACCAGAAATTATTTTTGAGTTTGATGAATCGATTGATTATGGTAATCATATTGAAACTTTATTAAGAAAAGTTCAAGATGAACCAGAAGAGTCTAAAGACACAGATGAGTAACAAGAAAGGGCTGATCCGGAGGGAATTACATTTCCAATGGATTAGTCTTTTTGTTTTCTAATTGTTGTATTAAAGAATGAACATTAGTGGAGGTATTATGATGAATGGAATCCTGCCCCTATGGAAGCCCCGTGGCATGACGTCACATGATTGTGTGTTTAAATTAAGGAAGCTCCTTAGAACGAAAAAGGTAGGCCATACAGGCACACTTGATCCGGAAGTATCTGGTGTACTTCCTATTTGTATTGGAAGAGCTACAAAGATAGCTGAGTACATTACAGAATCGGGAAAAACCTATGAAGGGGAAGTCACTCTAGGTTTCTCGACTACGACAGAAGATGCTTGGGGTGAACCTGTCATAGAGAAGACGGTGGACCGTACGATTACCAGAGAAGAGGTTGAGGAGATTCTCGGGAGTTTAACCGGCGATATTACGCAAACCCCTCCAATGTATTCAGCGGTAAAGGTAAAAGGGAAACGGTTATATGAGTATGCAAGACAAGGAATTGAAGTTGATAGACCATCAAGAACCGTTCGTATCCATAAGCTTAAATTACTGGAGGATTGGGGATTGTTAGACAGCAAGGTTCCGACTTTCTCATTTGAAGTAGTTTGTGGCAAAGGTACTTATGTGAGAACCCTTGCTGTTGAAATTGGAAATAGACTTGGATATCCAGCTCATATGTCAGCTCTTACCCGTACACAATCAGCCAGTTTTAGGAAAGAGGACTGTTTTACTTTAGAAGAAGTAAAAGAGTTCGTTGATAATGAAAATCCTCAAGGACTTCTTCTCCCGCTGGAAATGGGGCTTTCTCATTTGCCGAAAATGGCAATTAATGATACATTAGCAGAGAAAGTGAAGAACGGAGCACGCTTGGAAGAGCCTGAGGATTGGCCGGAAACGAGTGAAGTAGTGGTGGAGTATCTTGGTAAGAGTATTGCCATCTATCGCCGTCACCCGGACAAACCAGGCGTTATCAAGCCTGTAAAAGTGCTTTTCAACGACTAGTGAAAAAAGGTGAAATACTGTGAAAGTGATAACTGTACATCATCCACATTCAATTAGTAAGAATGATTTTCCCCCCCTTGTTTTGGCTCTAGGGTACTTCGATGGAGTGCATAGAGGACATCAGAGGGTGATCAGTGAAGCAGTAGAAAAAGCGAAAGAGCTCAAAGCTTGTAGTGCGGTGATGACTTTTGATCCTCATCCTTCAGTTGTATTAGGTCATAAGCACAAGCATATACACTACATAACCCCTCTTGAAGATAAGAAAGAAATAATAGAGGAGCTGGGTGTGGATTATTTATTTATTGTCCGCTTTACATCAGAATTTGCAAGTCTGATTCCTCAGGACTTCGTTGATCAATACATCATAGGGCTCAATGCACTGCATGTAGTAGCAGGTTTTGATTACTCATATGGACGTTTAGGGAAAGGGACGATGGAAACACTTCCATTCCATTCACGTGATATGTTTACTTCTACTACAATTTCTAAGCTTACAGACGATGACTCCAAAGTAAGTTCAACGTTCATAAGAGAATGCCTTAAAGAAGGCGACGTAAAAAAGGTTCATAAGCTCCTGGGCAGACCGTTTAAAATGAAAGGGACAGTCATTCATGGTGATAAGAGAGGCAGAAAAATCGGCTTCCCTACAGCCAATATTGAGTTGGCCTACGACTATCTTACTCCTAAAGTGGGAGTGTATGCTGTTAGAATGAAAATTCATGATAAATGGTTTGATGGAGTATGTAATATAGGTTATAAGCCTACTTTTAAAAATCCAGATGAATACTCTCTATCAATTGAAGTTCACATTTTTGATTTTTACGCGTCAATATATGGCGAAGAAGTGTATATTGAATGGTATGAAAGAATTAGGGATGAACAGAAGTTTTCCGGGATAGAAGAATTAATCTCGCAGATTCAGAAAGATAAAGACAAAGCAATACACTACTTTTCGGAAATTTGAGGTTTATACTTGATTTTTGTTGAAAAGAGTAGTATTCTAAATATCGTATGAAATGAACCTTTGCTTGGCATCACGATTCACCAACGGCTGCTCAGTAACAGGGGATTTGAAAGAAATTAATAGGAGGTGAAAAGGATGGCTATCACTAAAGAGCGTAAAAACGAACTTATCAGTGAATACAAAGTACATGAGAACGATACTGGATCTCCAGAAGTTCAAATTGCTGTCCTAACTGAAGAAATTAACAATCTGAACGATCACTTACGCGTTCACAAGAAAGACCACCACTCTCGTCGCGGTCTTCTGAAAATGGTAGGTCACCGTCGTAATCTATTATCTTACCTACGTAAGAAAGATGTACAACGCTACCGTGAGTTAATCAACAAATTAGGTTTACGTCGATAAACAGACAAAGGAAGCGGGATTATGTCCCGCTTTTTCTTTAGTTTTGATAAGTGGGAATCTTTGTATGATCCCCCACTTATTTTTAAATATTTTTATCACGAAAAGTATTCAATTATATAGTTTTTGTCTAAAATACATAATATGTACATAAGAGTTATTCGAGTTCTTAATGTGAGTAAATAGAACTTTCCATTGAGAGAACCTACTATATTTACATAGTTCCTTATGTTATTCATCCAAGCGAATATAACGGCACAAATGTGCATGATATAGATTAGTTTATTTACAATATTTATCCGGGTTAGGTACAGGCCGAACCTTTTAGTGATATATAAAGAGAGGGGCACACTTTATGGAACAAACTAAACAAATCTTTTCCATTGAATGGGCAGGAAGAGAATTAACGGTCGAAGTAGGCCAATTTGCCAAACAAGCCAATGGAGCGGTTATGGTACGCTACGGAGATACTGCGGTACTAAGTAGTGCAACAGCTTCAAAAGAGCCAAAACCACTGGATTTCTTCCCACTAACTGTAAATTATGAAGAAAGATTATATGCTGTTGGTAAAATTCCAGGAGGATTTATTAAACGTGAAGGACGTCCGAGTGAAAAAGCGATCCTGGCAAGCCGTTTAATCGACCGTCCTATCCGTCCATTGTTCGCAGATGGATTCCGTAATGAAGTCCAAGTAATCAGTATAGTGATGAGTGTAGACCAAAACTGTTCATCTGAAATGGCAGCTATGTTCGGATCTTCACTAGCACTATCTGTTTCTGATATCCCATTTGAGGGTCCTATTGCCGGCGTAATTGTTGGTCTGATTGATGGTGAATTTATTATTAACCCTTCAGTGGAACAACTGGAGAAAAGTGAGATTCATTTATCTGTAGCCGGTACCAAAGATGCCATCAATATGGTTGAAGCAGGTGCAGATGAGGTACCCGAAGAGACAATGCTTGAGGCAATCATGTTTGGTCATGAAGAAATAAAGCGTTTAGTCGCTTTCCAAGAAGAAATTGTTGCTAAAGTCGGGAAAGAGAAATCTGAAATTCAACTTGTTGAACTTGATCAAGCAGTTGAGGCGGAGGTTCGTTCATTATGTGAAAGTGAACTAATCCCTGCGATTCAAGTTCAAGAAAAACATGCTCGTGAAGAAGCTATCAAAGAAGTGAAGAAAAAAGTGATGGCTGTTTATGAAGAAGAGAAAGAAGCCGATGAAGCTACATTGAAGCAAGTGAAAAAAGTATTAGACAAACTTGTGAAAAATGAAGTTCGTCGCTTGATTACTGAAGATAAAGTCCGCCCTGATGGCCGTAAAGTCGACGAAATACGTCCACTTTCTTCCGAGGTAGGTTTATTACCAAGAACTCATGGTTCAGGACTGTTCACACGTGGACAAACTCAAGCACTAAGCATTTGTACATTAGGGGCTTTAGGAGATGTTCAAGTTCTCGATGGTCTAGGAATTGAAGAATCTAAACGATTCATGCATCATTATAATTTCCCTCAATTCAGTGTAGGGGAAACGGGACCGATCAGAGGACCTGGTCGTCGTGAAATCGGACATGGGGCACTAGGGGAAAAAGCCTTGGATCCCATTATTCCAAACGAGAAAGACTTCCCGTATACAATCCGTCTTGTTTCTGAAGTACTTGAATCAAATGGTTCAACTTCCCAAGCAAGTATCTGTGCAAGTACCTTAGCGATGATGGATGCAGGTGTGCCTATTAAAGCACCTGTAGCAGGGATCGCCATGGGTCTGATCAAATCTGGTGAAAACTATTCCATCTTAACGGATATTCAAGGAATGGAAGATCACCTTGGTGACATGGACTTTAAAGTAGCCGGGACTTCCAAGGGTGTAACCGCTCTTCAAATGGATATCAAAATTGATGGGCTATCCAGGGAAATTCTTGAAGAAGCGCTTCAACAAGCGAAAAAGGGAAGAATGCAGATCCTTGATAGTATGTTAGCAACAATCGGTGAAGCAAGAACCAGCCTTTCTCAATATGCACCTAAAATCTTAACCATGCATATTAACCCTGATAAAATCCGTGATGTTATTGGACCAAGTGGTAAACAAATCAATAAAATCATCGACGAAACAGGCGTTAAGATTGATATTGAGCAGGATGGAACGATCTTTATCTCCTCTACTGATGAAGAGATGAACAAAGTTGCTAAGAAAACAATTGAAGATATCGTAAGAGAAGTTGAAGCTGGACAAATGTATCTGGGGAAAGTAAAACGAATTGAAAAATTCGGAGCATTTGTAGAAATCTTCAGTGGTAAAGATGGCCTGGTCCACATTTCTGAAATTGCAGAAGAACGTATTCGCAAAGTTGAAGATGTGGTAGCGATCGGCGATGAGATCCTTGTTAAGGTTCTTGACATCGATAACCAGGGTAGGGTCAACTTGTCCAGAAAAGCAGTTCTTAAAGAGCAGCGTGAAAAAGAAGAACAAAACCAAGCATAATCTTTTGAGATTGGCAGGCTGTCCTGTAAGGAGCAAACTCTCCTCCGGGACGGCTTTTTTTATCTGTGGAGTTTTCACTCAGGACTGAAGGAGCAGCCCTGGCTTTAGTATTAGCCAGCTCCGGGGCTTAGAGGCTCGAGGTCATAAGTCAATGATATCAAAAAGCCAAAGAACGCCTTTAGAATTTCTTCGCCTTATGCTTGTCGCCTCTCAAGCATTGCCCCTCCGCTTTTGTTCTACCAGATCCTTTTCCTTCATATGTTTTTAGGAGAAGGAAGGTGGACAGGTATGGAAAGAAAATACTTGATAGGAATTAGTCTAATTGCTATTCTGACTTTAGTTGTCGTTGAAAATCCGTTATCAGACCAGTATGTGACAGGACTAAAACAAGAATCGTTAGAAGTGAATGGAGTCAGCGAACCAAATGATTTAACCCGAAAAATTAAAGAAGAAGCAAAATTGAGGGAAGTACCTGCTCAAGATGCTGTAATAGATACTGTTTGGAAAGCTACACCAGGATATAATGGTTTGAAAGTGGATGTAGAAGCGTCTCTTCAAAATATGAAAAAAGAAAAATCATTCGATGAAGATAAACTGATCTACAAGCAAATCCCTCCTGAAACGCATTTACCTGATTTGCCCGCTTCCCCTGTTTATCGGGGGAATCCGGATAAGCCAATGGTTTCTTTTATTATCAATGTAGCATGGGGAAATGAATATATCCCGGATATGCTTGCAACTTTGAAAAAACACCAAGTATATGCTACGTTCTTTTTAGAGGGGAGATGGGTGAAAAATAACCCGGACTTAGCGAAAATGATCGTGGACGCAGGACATGAAGTCGGAAATCATTCATATTCTCACCCTGATATGAAAACATTGGAGTCAGCCAAAGTAAGAGAAGAGTTGAAAAAGACGAATGAAATAATTGAAGTGACCACAGGGGAGAAAGCGAAATGGTTTGCTCCACCAAGCGGCAGCTACCGGGAGGAAGTCATAAATATTGCAGACGACATGCACATGAGAACGATAATGTGGAGTGTGGATACGATTGATTGGCAAAAACCACAACCAAGCGTGTTAATCGACCGTGTAATGAGAAAGATGCACAAGGGAGCAATTGTACTGATGCACCCGACAGCATCAACGGCCAATTCGTTAAATATGTTGATTCTTCAAATAAAAGAAAAAAATTTAAGGCTTGGTACGATCTCAAGTCTGGTTAAAGAAGAGAGAATCGTAGAAGACATCGATAATTCGTCAGAACAGGGAAATAGTAATAAGAAGCAGTAAGTTTGCATCATGAATAGGAGGAAATTTCTTGATAAAGAAATATACATGCCAAAATGGACTAAGAATCGTGCTGGAGGAAATACCTCACGTCCGTTCTGTAGCGATTGGGGTCTGGATTGGAACCGGCTCACGAAATGAATCGGAACAAAATAACGGGATATCCCACTTTTTAGAACACATGTTTTTCAAAGGAACAAAAACGAAAACAGCGCGTGAAATAGCAGAGTCCTTTGACAGCATCGGCGGACAGGTCAATGCTTTTACCTCTAAGGAATACACCTGCTATTATGCAAAAGTATTGGACAATCATGCTGATTATGCATTACATACACTTTCTGATATGTTCTTTAACTCTACCTATGTTGAAGAGGAATTGAATAAAGAAAAAAATGTAGTGTATGAAGAGATTAAAATGTATGAAGATACCCCTGATGATATCGTTCATGACTTATTAAGCAAGGCAATCTATGAAGAGCATCCACTTGGCTATCCGATTCTGGGAACGGAAGAGACACTGAACTCATTCAATCAAGCTAAATTGAAAGAGTACATGCATGACATGTACACCCCGGATCAAGTAGTGGTGTCTGTAGCGGGAAATGTGGATGAAACATTCATCAAAGAAGTCGAGAAGCTATTCGGATCTTATGAAGGTGGTAAAGGACCTGAGGACCGTATGAAGCCTGCCTTCCACAACAATAAGCTTGCCCGGAAAAAAGATACAGAACAAGCCCATTTATGCTTAGGATTTGACGGCTTGCAAATCGGGCATCCGGATATCTATAACCTGATCGTATTAAACAATGTGTTAGGTGGCAGTATGTCCTCCCGTCTGTTTCAAGAGGTTCGTGAACAAAGAGGACTTGCGTATTCCGTGTTTTCTTATCATTCCGCATATGAAGATAGCGGAATGGTTACCATTTATGGAGGAACAGGGGCCAATCAGTTGGACCAATTATTTGATACGATCGACAGCACCCTTCAAGCCCTGAAAGATGATGGGATAACCTCTAAAGAATTACTAAACAGCAAAGAGCAATTAAAGGGTAACCTTATGCTGAGCTTAGAAAGTACGAATAGCCGGATGAGTCGTAACGGGAAAAATGAGCTGCTGTTAAAACGCCACCGTACGCTGGATGAGATTGTCGAAGAAATCGACGGCGTTACGATGGAAAAAGTTAATCAGTTAGCCCTTGACATATTTAAAGATGATTATGCAATATCCCTCATAAGTCCGGATGGAAATCTCCCTCAAAATATGAGGAAATAACAGGAAAAGAGGCTGGAACAAAAGTGTTTTAGTCAAGTAAAACCCGAACAAGCCTGCTTCCTAGAAGGCAGATTTGTTCGGGTTTATTATTTATTTCGGTACATTTGATTTTAGCTGTTTCCAGCGGTTGATTGGAGTGCAAGACGAAGACTCCTGCGGGAAAAGTAGCTTATGTGAGACCCGTCCAGCTCCGGGGCTTAGAGGCACATGTCTTAAGTCAAACCCTCCAAGAAGGCAAAGAACGCCTTCGTGGACGCTTCGCCTTATGCCACCCGCCTCTGAACAAAGCCCCTCCGCTTTTCTTCCCGCAGGCTTGCCGAGGAGGCTCACGGGCTACCCGCGGAAAGCGTAGTCTTGCACGGAAATCATTAGCGGCATTAAGAACCTACACTTCTATTGTTCGTCTTTATATCGTGGCATTTTAGTTTTGTCCCAGCTTCTTTTTTGTATGAACCATCACATTGGAAGGAAATAACGAAGAATTTCTTCTAAAAAAAGTGGACAGTGTATACATTGTAGTACAGAGCTTTTTTAAGGAGGAAACCTTCATGAGATTAAGCGAGTTAAGCGGAAAAGAAATAGTTGATTATAAAAAAGCAGAACGACTTGGTATTCTGGGGCAAACCGATCTTGAATTCAATGATAAGTCAGGAAGTATTAATGCGCTTATCATTCCGACCGGTAAATGGCTGCGAAAGCAAGGCGGGGAAATCCGGGTACCTTGGCATCAAATAAGAACAATCGGAGCTGATATGATCATTCTGGAAGTATCGAATGACTAACGAAATAGATAACCTATTGAAACGGGAAAATCCCGTTTTTTTATTTTGCCTTTAATATAAAAAGGCTCATTTCGTAAAGTTTGTTGCTTATTGTAGAGGAGAAAGTATTAGTTGATTTCCGCTCCAATTGAATCCTTAATGGAAAACAATTAAAACAAGAATTTCAGCAGAAAACCTTATTTAAGGTGAGTAGAGATTGATTTCCTTTTTATTAAAGAAGAATTATTTTTTTAGGTACATTGTTTTCTTGCACACTTTTAAGCTCTGTCACAAAAATTCTCACCATCCAGCATAAATTGGTTGACAGAGCCCTCGCATATTTTATTTTAGAAAACAACAATCCTTGTGAAAAGCATTTAAAAAAGTAGGCTTTCTCCATAATGTTAGAAGGAGTTAGTGTAATGTAAATTTACATTTTGCACCACTTGATTGAAATTGTTGTACGATCAATATACCCACTTAACCTCCCTCAACCCCTCCATTACAAAAACAATCCCACATTCTAAACAGTCTCTTCCTGCTTTTCTTCTCACCCATTAGGTATGTGCAACATACACTGTTGAAGTGAAAAGGGATTTAGAATAGCGATTATGTAAAAAAGTAGGTGAAATCAGTGATGCTGACCGGAATGCAGATCGCAGTTCTAGGCGGAGATGCTCGTCAACTTGAGATTATTCGGAAGCTTACTGAGTTGGATGCAAAGATCTCACTCGTAGGTTTTGAACAACTAGATCATGCCTTTACAGGGGCTACGAAAGAAAAGCTCGATGAAGTGGACTTTTCAATGATTGATGCCATAATCTTACCTGTACCCGGCACGAATCTACAAGGAGAAATTGATACGATTTTCTCCAATGAGAAAATCGTTTTAACAGAGGAAATTGTGTCTCAGACGCCAGAGCACTGTACGATCTATTCAGGAATTAGTAATAAGTATTTGGATGAAATAATGTCTTCAACGAATCGGAAACTTGTTCAGTTGTTTGAGAGAGACGATGTTGCCATTTATAATTCTATTCCTACAGTAGAGGGAACGATTATGATGGCTATTCAACATACAGACTTTACGATTCATGGATCTACGATTGTCATATTGGGTCTGGGTAGGGTAGGTATGAGTGTAGCTAGAACGTTTCATCATTTAGGCGGAAAGGTGAAGGTTGGCGCTCGGAAAAGTGAGCATCTGGCCAGGGTGACTGAAATGGGCTTAGAGCCATTCCACTTAGATAACTTAGAAAAAGAGGTTGAGAATTGTGATATATGTATTAACACAATTCCAGTGCATATAGTGAAGGCTGCTGTGATAGCCAAAATGCCAGCTCATACATTAATCATCGATTTGGCTTCGAAGCCTGGAGGTACAGATTTTCGTTATGCAGAAAAACGGGGAATAAAAGCATTGTTAGCCCCGGGATTGCCTGGGATCGTGGCACCTAAGACAGCTGGCCAAATACTGGCGAATGTACTTTGTCAATTGTTAGAGGAAGATCTTGATTTAGGAAAGGAGAGTTCATCATGAGTGTCAAAGGAAAACGAATCGGGTTTGGTCTAACAGGTTCTCATTGTACGTATGATGCCGTATTCCCGGAAATTGAACGATTAGTGAATAACGGTGCAGAAGTGATGCCAATTGTAACTTCAACTGTTATGAATACGGAAACGAGATTCGGTAAAGGAGAAGACTGGATTAAGCGAATAGAGGACGTTACAGGTCATAGGGTAATCGATTCAATCGTAAAGGCAGAACCACTTGGTCCTAAAATTCCATTGGATTGTATGGTGATCGCTCCCCTTACAGGAAATTCAATGAGTAAATTCGCCAATGCAATGACAGATTCTCCCGTGTTAATGGCTGCTAAAGCGACTCTTCGTAATCACCGTCCTGTAGTACTGGGGATATCGACAAATGATGCTCTTGGTTTAAATGGTGTAAACCTAATGAGATTAATATCAACCAAAGATATATACTTTATCCCATTTGGGCAAGATGCACCCGAAAGTAAACCGAAATCAATGGTAGCAAGAATGACCCTGATTCAGGAAACAATAGAAGCGGCTATCGAAGGAAGACAGCTTCAGCCAGTCGTAATCGAAAGATATTTAGATTAATAGATTGAGAAGGCTATCAACTTGCACTGTTAAGATGGCCTTCTTTTCATGTATAATTATTTAAATTTATTAGTAAATGAAAATAATCAAGGCATAAATATAAAATTCCCTATTGTCGAATAATTGTTTATGTTAAAATATTCTTTATTATAGTAACATACTAAAAGGTATACCTACTATGAGAATACTGAATGGTTGGAAGGAGAGAAGATTTTGAATACAATGGGATTACATGTAGCGGTTGTCGGTGCCACAGGTGCAGTTGGACAACAAATGCTTGAAACATTAGAAAAAAGGGACTTTCCAATAAAACAATTGACATTATTGTCTTCAGCCCGTTCAGCCGGGTCCACCGTTACCTTTAAAGGGAAAGAGTGGACGGTTGAAGAAGCCAAACCCGAGAGTTTTGAAGGGGTAGATATAGCTTTATTTAGTGCAGGGGGTAGTGTATCCAAGCTTCTTGCTCCTGAAGCCGTTAAACGTGGAGCTATCGTCGTCGACAATACAAGTGCATACAGAATGGACCCGGATGTTCCTCTTGTAGTTCCAGAGGTGAATGAAGAAGATATAAAACTTCATAAAGGCATCATTGCGAATCCTAACTGTTCTACGATCCAGATGGTGGCAGCACTTGAACCGATCCGTAAACAATATGGTTTATCGAAAGTAATCGTGTCAACCTATCAAGCCGTTTCAGGAGCAGGTGCAGTGGCCATCGATGAGCTCCACGCACAATCACAGGCCATATTGTCCGGTGAATCATTCGAGCCGAGTGTTCTACCTGTAAAAGGGGATAAAAAGCATTACCAGATAGCTTATAACGCCATTCCTCAAATTGATAAATTCCAGGATAACGGCTTTACATTCGAAGAAATGAAAATGATCAATGAAACAAAAAAAATTATGCATATGCCGTCATTGAAGGTATCTGCCACATGCGTAAGATTACCAGTTGTAACAGGTCACTCAGAAAGTGTATATATTGAAATTGAGGATGGTTCTGTAACAGTGAATGATATCCACTCACTGTTAAAAGATGCTCCTGGAGTAACTTTAGAAGACGTCCCGGAAGAACAGATTTATCCGATGCCTGCATATGCAGTAGGAAAACCGGATGTATTTGTTGGCAGGGTGCGTAAAGATCTTGATGAAGACAAGGGCTTTCATATGTGGGTTGTGTCTGACAACTTACTTAAGGGAGCGGCTTGGAACTCGGTTCAAATCGCAGAAAGTTTAATGAAACTTGGTATAATTAAATAACGAAGAGGGACCATTTCAGCTATAGATCTATTTATTTCCACTATTCGTTCTCACATACCTCTTGAACATATGACAATGAGGTGTAGTCATGAAAGTGATCGTTCAAAAATTTGGTGGAACGTCTGTACGAGATGAGGCAAGTCGCTTAAAGGCACTTGCCCACACGAAGCAAGCGATTGATAAGGGATATAAAGTGGTGGTAGTCGTTTCAGCTATGGGAAGAAAAGGTGAACCTTACGCTACTGACTCGCTATTATCACTTATCGGTGGCAGGAATACTTCAATAAGTAAGAGAGAGCAAGACTTATTATTATCGTGTGGAGAAATCATTTCCAGCCTGGTCTTCTCTAACATGCTTCTTGAACATGGAATCCGGTCAACCGCTTTGACTGGTGCTCAAGCCGGATTCCGAACCAATAATGATTTTAACAATGCTAAGATTTTGGAAATGCGATGCAGCCGTTTGGTCAAAGAGCTTGAAGAACACGATGCAGTGGTGGTAGCGGGCTTTCAAGGTGCAACGAAAGATGGTGATGTCACCACGATCGGCAGAGGGGGAAGCGATACTTCAGCTTCTGCTTTAGGAGTGGCATTAAAAGCTGACTTCATCGATATTTTCACCGATGTTGAAGGGGTCATGACTGCCGATCCCCGCATTTCATCGAAGGCGAGACCTATTACGGTTGTATCTTATAATGAAGTTTGTAATATGGCATATCAGGGGGCAAAGGTGATTCATCCAAGAGCTGTTGAAATTGCGATGAATTCAAATGTTCCAATCCGGATTCGTTCTACTTATTCAAATGGTGAAGGGACGCTTGTGACAACACTTGAAAATACGAAAGCACACAAAGAATTCCGGAGTCATCCCGTAACAGGAATCGCCCATGTATCCAACCTTACGCAAATAAAAGTATTCGCTAAGGAAGACCAATACAATCTCCAAGCTGAAGTCTTTAAAGCGATGGCTAAAGAAGGAATAAGTGTTGACTTCATTAACATCTCTCCACGGGGAGTTGTTTATACTGTTGCATCATCCCTGGCAGAAGGTGCGATTTCGGTTCTAAATAAAATAGGTCATAAACCTATTGTAGAGTCAGAGTGTGCTAAGATTTCAGTAGTTGGAGCCGGGATGACAGGTGTTCCAGGTGTGACTTCAGCCATCGTATCATCTCTGTCAAACGAAGGAATTCGAATCCTTCAGTCTGCAGATAGTCATACGACTATTTGGGTTCTGGTGAAAGAGATGGACCTGATTAATGCGATTAATGCACTTCATGATACGTTTCAACTACAAGAGAGAACCGCTACATTCAGGGTAGGATAAACATAAGAGGAGAGTGACTAGATTGAATTTTGGCCGCGTTTCTACGGCGATGGTTACCCCATTTGACCGTAAAGGAAATATAGATTTCACTAAGACGACCCAATTAATTCAGTATCTGATTGAAAATGGATCAGATTCTTTAGTAGTTGCCGGGACCACTGGTGAGTCTCCGACTTTAACCAAAGAAGAAAAGATTGCTTTATTTCGCCATGTAGTAAAAGTAGTAAATGGAAGAGTACCTGTTATTGCCGGGACGGGAAGTAATAACACCCACGCTTCCATCGAACTTACCAAAAAGGCAATAGAGGCAGGAGTAGATGCCATCATGCTGGTGGCTCCATACTATAATAAGCCTAGTCAGGAAGGGTTGTTCCAGCATTTCAAAGCGATTGCTGAATCAACAACCTTACCTGTCATGCTTTATAATATTCCAGGACGTTCAAGCGTCAATGTTTCTCCGGAAACAATCATTCGATTATCAGAGATTGAAAACATTGTAGCTGTTAAAGAAGCAAGCGGTGACTTGGATAGCATGACTGAAATCATTTCACATACATCAGACGACTTTATGCTATACAGTGGTGATGACGGACTTACTCTCCCTGTATTATCAATAGGTGGAACTGGAATTGTGTCTGTTGCCTCACATATCATCGGAAACGAAATGCAGGAGATGGTTGCTGCATTTACAGGTGGAAACCATTTAGAGGCAGCCGGTCTGCATCAAAAACTTCTTCCAGTCATGAAAGGGTTGTTTACTAGCCCGAACCCAACACCGGTTAAAACAGCCCTGCAAATGAAGGGTCTCGACGTTGGATCTGTCCGCTTACCATTAATTCCACTGACAGAAGTGGAAAGAGCAAAGCTGTCTCAATTATTACAAGTATTATCTTAAGTAAAAGACTGTGAAGGCGATCCTTCACAGTCTTTTATTGTAGACAGGAAAAGCCACTAAAATCAGTAATGGATTAATTTATTTTAAAGAAGAAGGATTTAGTCACGTAGTATCGAAATAGTAATGTAGTAAAAATGAATGCAGTCTTTTTCCTAATCTTATTATAGTAAGGATAAAATTGGTTGTACTCCCAAAATATTATCAAGTATAATAAACGTAACTGATTGAAGATCGGGAAAGGCACAGCATAGGAGGACATAATGTGAGTAAGACAAAGAATGAAAGTATAAAGGTCATACCGCTCGGAGGAGTGGGGGAAATTGGGAAGAACATGTACGTGATCGAAGTGGATCATGAAATTTTCGTGGTTGACGCAGGGCTGATGTTCCCTGAGAATGAAATGCTGGGAATTGATATCGTCATACCTGACATTCAATACTTGATCGAAAATAAAGAACGTGTTAAAGGGATCTTTCTGACTCATGGACATGAGGATAGTATTGGGGCGATATCATACGTACTTAATAAGATTAAAGCACCTGTTTATGGCACCCGTTTAACGAATGCTCTTGTAAAGGCACGATTGAAGGATGAAAATGTCAGGGAAGATGTGAAATTCTATACGATTCACTCAGATAGCCATCTCACTTTTGATGGAGTGAATGTAACGTTCTTTAAAACCACACACAGTATTCCGGATTCAGTTGGTGTATGTATACATACATCTGAAGGAGTCATCGTACATACAGGAGAATTCAAATTTGATCAATCGGCTAAACACCTTTATCGACCGGATTTAGGCAAAATGGCTCAAATCGGTGAAAAAGGAGTGCTTTGTTTGTTGTCTGACAGCAAAGAAGCGGAGAGACCCGGCTATACAACATCCGAAGCAGTCATTGAACAACACATAACAGACGCTTTACGAATGGCATCCGGTAGAGTCATTGTAGCTTGCTTTGCATCTAATTTAATTCGACTACAGCAAGTTTTTGACGCTGCAGATCAAAATAACCGTAAAGTGGTCGTAGTGGGTAAGAGTTTGAAGAGAGTATATGATGTAGCATTGAAATTAGGCTATCTTCACGTCCGGGATGAGATGATCATCGGAATGGATGAGATTGGTGATTATCCTAAAGATGAAGTCGTCATCATCGCCACCGGAACTCAAGGAGAACCGTTTGAAGCCTTGCAGAGGATGTCAAAACGCTCCCATCGTCTTGTAAATATCGAAGAAGGAGATACAGTCCTAATTACGGCTTCACCTTCGCCTGGAATGGAAGTCATCGCAGGAAAGACAATTGACATGCTTTATAGAGCAGGAGCAAACGTCTTGACCGCTAATAAGAAGGTTCATGTTTCAGGGCACGGGAGTCAGGAAGATCTAAAGTTCATGTTAAATATCATGAAACCGAAGTATTTCATCCCAATACAAGGTGAGTACAAAATGCTGGTGGCGCATACACAGATCGCTCACGACATCGGTCTTCCGTATAAGCAAATTTTCATTTTGGATAAAGGGGATGTGCTTCAATACAAGGACGGCAAGATGAGAATGAGCGGCCGGGTGCAGGCCGGGAATGTGTTAATCGATGGAATCGGTGTAGGGGACGTAGGGAATATCGTCCTTCGCGATCGTAAACTATTATCAGAAGACGGTGTCTTTACGGTCGTTGTAACGATTAACCGCAGATCCAAATCGATTGTGTCAGGTCCTGAAATTATTTCACGCGGCTTCGTTTATGTGAGGGAGTCAGAAGAATTGATTGATGGAGCTGGAAGCATCGTAACGGATGTAGTACATTCCTACTTACAAAAGGGCTCTTTTGAATGGACAACCATTAAACAGGATATCAGAGATCAGCTCAATTACTATTTATTCAATAAAACACGAAGAAGACCAATGATATTACCGATCATCATGGAAGTTTAATGCGTGAGGCTATTTGTTTCTAACAGATAGCCTCCGTTTTTTATTTGATCCCAAAGTATAAAGTATGAAAACACTCCCTTATTAAAATAATAACAAGAGAATGGAAATGAAAAGGAGATGTGTTTCATGGAAGAAAATCATGAACGTATGCAGGATCAGCCAAATAAAGGCGAGGATAATAAAGATAAACCATCAGGGTTAATGGAAAAGATACAGCAATTAGGGCAAACCAATGTCCCGCAACTCTCTCAGGATTCCAATATCCATTGCTTGACGATTGTAGGACAAATAGAAGGGCATATGCAGCTTCCGCCACAAAATAAAACAACAAAATATGAACATGTTATTCCACAGCTGGTAGCCATTGAGCAAAATCCTAAAATAGAGGGTTTGGTGGTAATATTAAATACGGTAGGTGGAGACGTGGAAGCGGGACTCGCTATTTCTGAAATGATCGCTTCACTTTCTAAACCTACAGTATCTGTTGTGTTGGGGGGAGGACATAGTATTGGTGTACCGATTGCCGTATCATGCGATTTCTCGTACATTGCGAGCACTGCTACAATGACAATCCACCCGGTTCGGTTGACGGGGTTGGTGATCGGAGTACCGCAGACATTCGAGTATTTGGATAAAATGCAGGATCGGGTAGTTAGTTTCGTAACGAAGCACAGTAATATATCGGAAGAAGATTTTAAAGACCTGATGTTTGCAAAGGGAAACCTCACACGGGATATCGGTACGAATGTGGTAGGTGACGATGCCGTCGAATACGGCCTGATAGATGGGATCGGGGGCATTGGGACAGCCATTAAAAAGATTAACGAGTTAATTGAGATGAAAAAGCAATCGGATCAACAAGAGGGATTAGTACAATGATCCTTTATACAGTCGTTCCCAATGATCTTGTATTTCCAACAGATGCAAGTGAATTCAGTGGTCAAATGATGATGGAATATCAGGGTGTTCCTATCCTTGTTCAGCAGGAGGAGAACCGGTATCGAATTGTGAGGGTCATGAGTAGTGATCCTGCACATTATCTGGATAATCAGATTTGCCCAGGTGAATTTATCAATAATTAAGCGAGAAAGAGGATTTTCCCGAAATAGTGGTTATGCTATAATATTACTGGAAGAGATAATCATAATGATACTTTAAGTTAAACGGGAAGGGTCTGACACCTTAGGCACATAGATTGCCCCAAAGGATCAGCCCTTTCTTCATCTTTATGTACATATGAAGAAAGACTTCAATAGAATTTAGGTGAATTGGATTGGCAAAACGAAAAAGAAGAAAAAAACGATCTGCAACGAGTTCAACCTTAAAACAAACCATAAAATATGAAATTACAGGAATGATCCTTGCTGCCCTCAGTTTGATTTCAATCATAGAGCTTGGAGCTGTAGGGAAAGCAGTGGTATATTTCTATCGATTCTTTCTTGGTGAATGGTATATGGTTGCCCTCATGTGGATGCTGTATTTAGCTGGATACCTCATGATTAAAAGGGAGATCCCTATGTTATTTAGTCGCAGACTTATTGGGATCTACATCATCATTGCGAGCTTCTTGCTACTGAGTCATGTGAAATTATTTGATTTGCTCTCAAATGATGGCTCTTTTGATAATCCAAGTGTCATCATGAATACGTGGGATTTGTATTGGATGGATGTAAGTGGGGAAACGAGTACATCTGACCTTGGTGGGGGAATGATAGGGAGCATTTTATTTGCCCTTTCTTATTTTCTATTTGACTCGCAAGGAGCAAGGATTGTTAGTGCAACTTTCATATTGATCGGAATCATACTAGTGACAGGTAAATCCATCGGGGATGTGCTGGGAAGAGCAGGAAAACGCTTTGGTGCATTCTTAAGCGGACAATGGTCGGCATTCAAACAAGATATGAGTGACTGGAGAGAAGATCAGTCAAAGAAAAAAGAAGTGAAAGACAAGAAAAAGAAAGAAGTTCCTGTTAAGCAGGAGAATGCGGTTGAAACTCAGATGCCTCAGGAAGAGGAAACGAGAGAACCGATTATCTCAAACTTCGCTGAACGTGCATACGGAGGGAATCCGACTAAAGAAGAACCATCCCCTTCAGGAGCGGGAATGAATGGTGAAAAAGATGGTGCGGCCGCTAAAGATAAGCCCGATTCAGAAGGAGAAGCGGATTCTGCACCACCAATTACGTTTACTGAAGTAGAAAATAAGGATTATAAACTACCTTCTATTTCGTTATTAAAGACTCCTAGAAAAACAGATCAGAGTAATGAATATCAACTGATTCATGCCAACGCAGCCAAACTTGAAAGAACCTTCCAAAGCTTCGGGGTAAAAGCGAAAGTTACTCAAGTTCACTTAGGTCCAGCCGTCACCAAGTATGAAGTTCACCCGGATGTAGGTGTGAAAGTAAGCCGCATCGTGAACCTTAGTGATGATTTAGCCTTGGCTCTTGCGGCTAAAGATATCCGAATCGAAGCTCCTATTCCGGGGAAATCGGCTATCGGTATTGAAGTTCCTAACTCAGAAGTGGCCATGGTGTCATTAAGAGAGGTGCTTGAAGCCAAGGAACATAATAAACCGGATGCCAAGCTCCAAATTGGGTTAGGGCGGGATATCACGGGAGAAGCCGTACTTGCAGAATTGAATAAAATGCCTCACTTACTTGTAGCCGGGGCCACTGGAAGCGGAAAGAGTGTCTGTATTAATGGAATCATTACGAGTATTCTAATGAGAGCTAAACCACATGAAGTTAAACTCATGATGATTGATCCAAAAATGGTTGAATTGAATGTATATAATGGGGTACCGCATCTATTGGCTCCCGTTGTAACTGATGCAAAGAAAGCTTCACAGGCATTAAAAAAGGTTGTAAGTGAAATGGAGCGGAGATATGAGTTGTTCTCTCACACAGGCACAAGGAATATTGAAGGCTACAACGACTACGTTAAGAGACAGAATCTCGAGAACGAAGAAAAGCAGCCGCTGCTTCCATACATTGTAGTAATAGTGGATGAGCTGGCTGATTTAATGATGGTTGCTTCAAACGATGTAGAAGACGCCATCACAAGACTCGCACAGATGGCACGTGCCGCAGGGATCCATTTAATCATTGCTACGCAGCGTCCTTCTGTTGATGTTATTACAGGGGTCATCAAAGCGAATATACCATCCAGGATTGCGTTTGCCGTATCATCACAAATCGATTCCAGAACCATCCTGGATTCCGGTGGCGCAGAAAAACTATTGGGTAGAGGAGACATGCTCTTCATGCCTGTAGGGGCTTCAAAGCCTACAAGGGTACAAGGCGCATTTTTATCAGATGAAGAAGTTGAAGATATCGTTGATTTTGTCATTTCTCAACAAAAGGCACAGTATCAGGAAGAAATGATTCCAGATGAGATACAAGAAGATGAGAAAACGGGCGAAGCTGAAGACGAACTCTATAATGATGCAGTTCAGTTGATCGCTGAAATGCAAACCGCTTCCGTCTCCATGCTTCAAAGAAGATTTAGAGTTGGTTATACAAGAGCAGCACGATTGATTGATGAGATGGAAGTAAGGGGAGTCGTTGGACCTTATGAAGGAAGTAAGCCGCGAACCGTCTTGATCGGTAAACCTTCGGAAGAGCAAAGCTCTTAACAAAAGGTGTGTTACCCTATTCAAAATGAATGGGATAACACACCTTTTTTATGTAAAAATTAAGAAGGAAACCTGAAAATGTATCCGTTTCAAATCATGTTATTCTAGTTTATCCACCAATGTGTTATACTATTAAAAGCGTTTACAATTGTAATGGCGTTGTTTTAATTTTGTAAAGATTGATAATCTATAACAACCTTATTGTAAATTATATGTAAAATAACTCCGTGAAAGCCCATTCACTCTTATATATTTACTATTTTTTTTACAAAAAAGGATTTTAAATTGTCATTCTAGTCATTTTTTTCGACAAAATCACACAATGCTATTTATTTATGAAAAGAAAAGTGTTATAGTATTTTCGATTAGTAGGAAAGATATACATCAGAGGTCTGATGTCTTGAGAAAATTTGGTGGTGGTTCCAGTGACAATAAAGACAGACAATCGACATTTATACTTACAAGTGATAGACCGTTTGAAGAAAGATATCGAAGCGGGAATATACAAAGAAAAAGAAAAACTCCCGTCTGAATTTGATCTCTCCAAACAACTAGGTGTGAGTAGGGCTACTCTCCGTGAAGCTCTCAGAATTCTTGAGGAAGAAAGTGTCATCGTACGACGTCATGGGGTAGGTACATTTGTAAACGCTAAACCGCTCTTTACTTCTGGTATTGAGCAGCTGAACAGTGTAACGAACATGATTAAGCAGGCCGGTATGGAGCCAGGGACCATTTTCTTAAGCTCAACGACTCAAGAAGCTACGGAGGATGATGTGAAGAGGTTTACTTGCAATGAAGAGGACGACGTGATCCTGATTGAACGGGTTCGTACTGCAAACGGGGAACCGGTTGTGTATTGTGTAGACAAAATTCCTGAAAAGATTATGCCGAGGAATTTCACCCATGAAGATAACTCGATTTTCACCGTTTTGGAGAAACGCGAGAATAAGAGAATCACTCATGCTGTTGCACAAATAGAACCTATGGGCTATCACGATAAAATCTCCCCTATTCTAAATTGTGAACCAGAAACGGCACTACTCGTTTTAAAGCAAATGCATTTTGATGAAAACGATGAGCCGATTCTGTACTCAGTAAACTATTTTCGGTCAGACAAATTTAGCTTCCACGTATTAAGAAAGCGTGTATAACAACAATCCATCTTTCTACTAATTTATTACAATATTAGGGGGTACTCTAGGTGAAAAAACGTAAAATTGGTTTAGCGTTGTCATTTGTTCTAGCTGCAGGTACATTATTAGGTGCTTGTGGAACAAGCGAGGACAAAGAAGGTGCATCTAGTGGTGAAGGTAACAAGAAAGAAGATCAATTTACAGTAGCAATGGTTACGGATGTTGGTGGAGTAGATGACAAATCTTTCAACCAATCTGCTTGGGAAGGTTTAAAAGCTTTCGGTGAAGAGCACGACTTAGAAAAAGGTAAGGAAGGTTTTGACTACTTACAATCACAATCTGATGCTGACTATGCTACTAACTTAAACACATTAGCTCGTCAAGACTTTGACTTAGTATATGGTATCGGCTTCCTTATGGAAGGTGCAATCAATGATATTGCACAACAACAAAAAGATTCTCACTTTGCAATTGTTGATGCTGTTGTAGACCAGCCAAACGTTGCAAGTATCACATTTAAAGAGCAAGAAGGTTCATTCCTTGCGGGGGTTGCAGCTGGACTGGCAACGAAAACGAACAAAATCGGCTTCCTTGGTGGAATGGAAATTCCAGTAATCGAGCGTTTCCACTCCGGCTTCATTGCTGGTGTTAAATCAGTCAATCCCGAAGCGGAAATCGTTGCAGATTATGCAGGAGCATTCGACAAAGCTGAACTTGGTCAAACAATTGCGTCTAAGATGTACTCACAAGATGTAGACGTTATCTTCCATGCAGCTGGTGGTACAGGCAATGGATTGTTCAAAGAAGCACGTGACTTAAAAGAAAAAGATCCTTCCCGTGAGCTATGGGCAATCGGAGTTGACTCCGACCAATCAGCAGAAGGTAAAGTTGGGGATCATAATATCATCTTGACTTCTTCTTTGAAACGTGTTGATAATGCGGTTCTGGATCTTGCTAACAAAGCAAAAGAAGGAAACTTCCCAGGTGGAGAAGTTATCTCTTACGGACTTAACGAAGAGGGTGTTGGATTAGCTGAACTTAACGAAGAGCTTTCTAACAAAGACGAGGTTATGACTAAAGTTGATGAATGGAAAGAAAAGATCAAGAGTGGGGAAATCACTGTTCCTGAATCTTTAGATGCAGCAAATTCATTCTCAGCTAACTAATTGAACAGGGATAAGGGGGCCAAGGATAGCCGGTCTCTTATCCCTTTTCTAAAAAGAATATTCATAATAATTAAAAATTTAATTGAAGTATAGAAACTTCTTTCTATCTTTCATTTAGAGTTTTAATCGGGGAAACCCTTTTTTTTCTAGAGTCTTAAGGTCTGACCTCTAACTACTAGATAAATATCCCTAGCCTATGCAAGGAGTGATTAGCAATGGATTATGTAATTGAGATGCTGAATATTCGTAAAGAATTTCCTGGCATCGTAGCAAACGATAATATTACCCTCCAACTCAAAAAAGGTGAAATTCATGCGCTTCTAGGTGAAAATGGAGCAGGTAAATCTACACTGATGAATGTTTTATTTGGACTTTATCAGCCTGAACAAGGAGAAATTCGTGTGAAGGGGCAGAAAGTAAACATCACCAATCCCAATATTGCCAATGACTTAGGGATCGGAATGGTTCACCAGCACTTTATGCTCGTTGATACCTTTACAGTAACAGAAAATATTATTCTCGGGAGAGAGCCGAAGTCCGGTGCCACAGTGGATATTAAAAAGGCAGAGAAGGATATTCTGGAAATCTCAGAAAGATACGGTTTAAAAGTGAATCCTTCCGCTAAAATTTCTGAAATTTCAGTAGGAATGCAGCAGCGTGTTGAGATTTTGAAAACACTTTATCGTGGTGCAGAAATTCTGATCTTCGATGAGCCTACGGCGGTACTGACTCCACAAGAAATCAAAGAGCTTATTCAAATCATGAAAACTCTTATTCTAGAAGGCAAGTCTATCATTCTTATCACTCATAAACTAAAAGAGATTATGGAAGTGTGTGATAATGTAACCGTTATCAGAAAAGGAAAAGGGATCGGGACAGTGCAGGTATCAGAAACCGATCCGAATCATCTTGCCAGTCTGATGGTAGGACGTGAAGTAACCTTTAAGACTGAGAAGAAGGAAGCCATCCCTACTGACAATGTGCTCGAAATTCGAGATTTGAACGTAAAAGATCATCGCAATGTTTCCGTTGTAAAGGGGTTAAACCTGGAAGTGAAAGCCGGGGAGATCCTTGGTATTGCGGGAGTTGATGGGAACGGTCAAAGTGAACTGATAGAAGCGATTACAGGGTTATACAAAGTTAATAGTGGGTCGATTAAGCTGAATGGAAAAGAAATTGCCAATATGAAACCGCGCAAGATTTATGAAACAGGTGTAGGTCATATTCCTCAGGATCGTCACAAACATGGTTTAGTTCTGGATTTTCCAATCGGTGAAAATATGGTTCTACAAACCTATTACCAAAAGCCTTATTCAAATAAAGGGGTATTAAGCTATAAGAATATTTACAATCAAGCGAGAAAGCTAATTTCAGAGTTTGATGTAAGGACACCTTCTGAATATACCCTTGCCAGGGCACTATCCGGTGGTAATCAGCAAAAAGCGATCATCGGTCGGGAAGTCGATCGAGATCCGGATCTGTTGATTGCTGCCCAGCCTACCCGCGGTCTCGATGTAGGGGCAATCGAGTTCATTCACAAGCGCCTGATCGAGCAGCGGGATAACGGGAAAGCCGTACTATTACTTTCATTTGAATTGGATGAAATCATGAATGTAAGTGACCGTATCGCGGTCATTTATGAAGGGCAAATTGTAGCAATTGTGAATCCAAAAGAAACAACCGAACAAGAACTTGGACTACTGATGGCTGGTTCGAAGAGGAAGGAAGCGGGGGAGAACGAACATGTCTAATCGATTAACAAATATATTAATCCCGGTTATTTCGGTCCTTTTGGGAATTATTGTCGGAACCATTATTATGCTTGTGAGCGGATATGATCCAATTGCAGGATACTCTGCACTTTGGCAAGGTATTTTCGGAGAGATCTACTATGTAGGGGAAACGGTTCGTCAAGTGACTCCGTACATTCTGGCAGGTTTGGCTGTTGCCTTTGCATTCAGAACCGGATTATTCAATATCGGGGTCGAAGGACAACTGATTGTAGGGTGGCTTGCTGCAGTATGGGTTGGAGTTGCTTTCGATGAGTTACCAAAGATCATCCACTTGCCACTTGCTGTAATCGCAGCGGCATTAGCCGGCGCATTCTGGGGCTTCATTCCAGGATTACTGAAAGCAAGATACCGTGTACACGAAGTAATTGTTACGATCATGATGAACTATATTGCACTTCACGTAACCAATGCGATTATCCGAGATGTATTGACGGAGCGCAAAGATCGTACGGACTATATCGCAGAGACGGCCTCATTAAAGTCTCCATTCTTTGAGGCCATAACGGATTACTCAAGACTGCATTGGGGGATCTTCATTGCCCTCGCCTGTGTATTTATCATGTGGTTCCTTTTAGAAAAAACGACTCGTGGATATGAACTTCGTTCCGTAGGTTTTAACCAGCATGCTTCTCAATACGCAGGAATGAACGTAAATGGAAACATCATTCTTTCTATGGTCATTTCCGGGGCATTTGCAGGACTCGCAGGAGCCATGGAAGGTTTGGGGACATTTGGTTACGCCTCGATTAAAGGAGGATTTACAGGGGTCGGATTTGATGGGATCGCTGTAGCACTATTAGGGGGGAATGTTGCCATTGGTGTTGTCTTCGCAGCATTATTATTTGGAGGACTCAAAGTGGGGGCGTTAAATATGCCTCTTGAAGCAGGTATTCCAAATGAACTGGTAGACATCATCATTGCCCTTATTATTTTCTTTGTAGCATCTGGTTATATGATTCGTTATCTGATTCAACGATTTAGTAAGAAGGGGGTGAAATAAGTGGGCTTTATCGATATCTTAACAATCCTTATTCCATCAACATTATTGTGGGCATCACCACTTATTTTCACTGCGTTAGGAGGAGCGTTCTCTGAACGTTCTGGTGTGGTTAACATCGGGCTTGAAGGATTAATGGTCATTGGAGCTTTCTCAAGTATTGTTTTCAATCTAGCGTTTGCCGACACATTCGGTGCGGCAACACCTTGGGTGGCCCTCCTAATAGCGATGGTCATGGGTGCGTTACTTGCCGTACTCCATGCGGTTGCCTCGATAACATTCCGTGCCGATCAGGTAGTTTCCGGAGTGGCAATCAATCTGCTTGCCATCGGTTTAACCCTTTTCTTAGTCAAACGTATTTATGGAAAGGGTCAAACAGACATCATTTCAGAAGGTTTTGGAAAAGTGGATGTACCATTACTTAACAAAATTCCGGTGATCGGTGATATTTTCTTCTCCAACACTTATTGGCCACCATTTGTAGCCATTCTTGTTTCCGTCATCGTTTGGTTCATTATGTTTAAGACTCCATTCGGTCTCAGATTGCGTTCCGTAGGTGAGCATCCAATGGCTGCAGACACAATGGGTCTCAACGTAACGAAAATGCGCTATATCGGCGTAATCATTTCTGGGGCTTTTGCAGGAGTGGGTGGAGGAGTATATGCCCAGTCCATTTCCTCGGACTTTAGTCACGCAACCATAAGCGGGCAGGGATTCATGGCCTTAGCAGCTTTGATCTTCGGTAAGTGGCATCCCCTTGGCGCAATGGGTGCAGCATTATTCTTTGGGTTCGCACAAAGCTTAAGTATCATCGGATCAAGTATTCCATTATTTGAAAACATTCCGAGTGTATATCTGCTAATCGCACCATACGTATTAACAATCCTTGCACTTACAGGATTCATCGGCCGTGCAGATGCACCTAAAGCACTTGGTACACCGTATATTAAAGGAAATCGTTAAATATACAATAAGCACGAATCTAGAAAGGTATCTCGACATTTCGAGGTACCTTTTTTTGGTATTTAACATTCGAAAGTAGTAGCTGATTTCCACTTCAGGATGCTCGCTTTCCGCGGGGCAGGTGGTGAGCATCCTCGGTTGCGCCTCCGGGTCTCACCTGTCTAGCTACGGGGCTTAGGGGCTCGAGGTCATAAGCCAAGTCTACCAAAAAGGCAAAGAGCGCCTTTCCGGCAGACTCGTCTTATGCTTGTCGCCCCTGGGCAAAGCCCCTCCGCTTTTCGTACTGTCCAGCTATTCCCGCAGGAGTGCCTTCCGCTCCAATCAACTTTCTGAGCATGTATCCTTAATGGAAATCAGTAAAAACAAGACTTTTAGCAAACCATCTCATTTAAGGTAAATAGAGATTGATTTCCTTTTAAGGATGAAGAATTATTCTTTTCTAATTACATTGTGTTCTTGCACACCTTAAAGCTCTGTCATGAAAAATTCTGTTAAAGATGGTGAGGGGAACTGCGTAGACTCCGGAGGATATTGGGCTTAGCCGAGACCCCGTTCGGCTAAGCTGAGGAGGCTCGGCCGAGCGCTAGCTGCAAGCAGAGCAGTTCCACTCACCATCCAGCACACACTGATTGACAGAGCCGAAGCAGACCATATATTGAAAAACAACAATCTTTGACAAAAGAGATTTGTGAAAACAATAAAATGAAACATATTACACATTTTCTATACATATACTAGTTTACTCTGTGGGTATTTTTCCAATAGAGGAAGATGCTTGAAATCAACATATCACTACATGTATAGTTATACATAAATACCGCACAATAAAGGTGTTTATAACTTTTTTGATTTCAAAAATCACGGAAGTGTGGAACTAAGGAGGACGGTACGATGACAGCCATAAATGAAGTAGTAAAAAAGAAACAGGGGTACACGCTACATATCGTTCAAACGGATAAGTATAAAACCAACAGTCTGATTTTGAAAATGAAAGCTCCTTTAGATCAAGAAACAGTGACCTTACGCGGATTACTCCCTCATGTGATGCAAAGCAGTACAAAGACCTATCCGAGTACAACGGAATTAAGATCCTACCTGGATGAATTATATGGTGCTAACTTTTTCACGGATTTAGGTAAAAAAGGTGAGTACCACGTGGTCAGCATGTCCGTGGAAATCGCCAATGAAAAGTTTTTAAGGGACTCAGAGCCTTTACTTCAAAAAGGAATAGAATTTTTAGCAGATGTCCTGCAAAATCCTCATATTGAAAATAACGAATTCGATAAGAAAACGGTCGAGAAAGAAAAACGAAACCAGAAGGTAAGAATACAGGCAGTATATGACGATAAAATGCGCTACGCTAATTCCCGGCTTGTAGAAGAAATGTGTAAGGGAGAGCGTTTTGCCCTTCATGTTAATGGCATTAGTGAAGAAGTTGAGTCCATAACGGCCAAGAGTTTGTATGAATATTATCAAAAAGTCATGAATGAAGATCAATTCGATCTTTATGTCATCGGCGATGTAGATGTTGTGGAAGTTGAAAAACTGTGTGATCAACTCCTCCAATTAAAGGAACGTACCCCTCTCGAAGTCGATTCATCGGAAGTGGAGCAAAAGGAAAGGGAAAACGTCGTGAAAGAAAAGCAGGATGTGAAGCAAGGTAAGCTTAATATGGGCTACCGGACTCATACACAATATGGCGATGATGATTACTTTGCCCTTCAGGTGTTCAATGGAATATTCGGTGGATTTTCTCATTCTAAATTGTTCATAAATGTGAGGGAAAAAGCGAGCTTAGCCTACTATGCAGCAAGTAGACTGGAAAGTCATAAAGGATTATTGATGGTTATGTCCGGAATAGAATTTGAGAAATATGATCAAGCAGTCGGAATCATCAATGATCAACTGCAAGCCATGAAGGATGGAGACTTTACGGATGGTGAAATCGAACAAACGAAAGCGGTCATCCGCAATCAACTGCTTGAAACCATTGATACGTCCCGTGGTTTAGTTGAGGTACTATATCATAATGCAGTCGCACATGAAGAAATTGATTTAAAACACTGGCTTGAAGAAATAGAGAAGACGACGAAAGAAGACATCGTGAAAGCAGCAAATAAAGTTGAGCTTGATACCATCTACTTTTTAACAGGAATGGAGGGATAAATATGAAGAAAATTTCCTTCGATCAACTACAGGAAAACTTATTTTATGAAAAAATGTCTAATGGATTGGACGTCTATATTCTCCCGAAAAAAGGATTTAATAAGACATATGCCACATTCACGACGAAGTACGGAAGCATTGACAATCATTTTGTTCCACTGAACGAAGAAGAATTCGTTAAGGTTCCAGATGGAATCGCCCACTTCCTGGAGCATAAATTGTTTGAAAAGGAAGACGGGGATGTATTCCAGCAATTCAGCCGCCAGGGTGCGTCGGCTAATGCTTTCACATCCTTTACACGAACGGCTTATCTATTTTCAAGTACTACCAATGTAGAACGTAATTTAGAAACCTTAATAGATTTTGTTCAAGACCCGTATTTTACAGAAAAGACCGTGGAAAAAGAAAAGGGAATCATCGGACAGGAAATCACCATGTATGATGATAACCCTGACTGGCGATTATACTTTGGTGTGATTCAGAATATGTACAAAAATCACCCTGTGAAGATTGATATAGCAGGAACGATTGAGTCCATCACACCAATCACGAAAGATATGTTATATCAGTGCTATAACACTTTCTACCACCCAAGCAATATGCTCCTCTTTGTAGTGGGATCTGTAGACCCGGATCAAATCATGAATCAGATCCGTTCGAATCAGGAAAAGAAGGATTATGAAAAAATGCCTGAGATAAAGCGGAGATTTGATGATGAACCAGAAACGGTTGCTGAGAAGAAGCAGGTCCTTAAGATGAATGTGCAAAGCCCTAAGTGCCTGGTAGGCCTTAAAGCGCCTGAACCGCATCAGCAAGGCAAGGAAATGCTAAGACAAGAGCTTTCGATGAACGTTTTCCTGGATATGTTATTTGGTAAAAGTTCAAAATATTATTCTGAACTATACAATGATGGATTGATTGATGAAACATTCCACTATGATTATACACAGGAAAATGGCTTTGGATTCCTTACCGTCGGTGGGGATACGGAAAAGCCGGATATCCTTGCCGAGAAGGTACAATCGCTGCTACTTAAAGCCAAAGAACAATCTCTCTTTACAGAAGAGGGTTTAGAAAGAACGAAGAAAAAGAAGATTGGTGCGTTTTTACGTGCCATTAATTCTCCTGAGTTTATTGCAAATCAATTCACACGCTATGCTTTTAACGAAATGGATCTTTTTGAGGTTGTACCTACACTTGAATCATTGAAGTATGATGATATACAAACCGTTGCCAGTACCATTATCAGTGAAGAGCGCTTTACGGTGTGTCAGGTAGTACCAAAATCATAAAATCGGAGGGAGCTGCTCTAGGGTAGTTCCTCTCTTTATGTGGACATTGAGGTGGAAACAGATGAAATATGCTTTAATAACAGGGGCTTCAGGGGGAATTGGAAGCAGCACGGCCTTAAGCTTGGCAGAAGAGGGATGGAATTTATATTTACATTATCATACGAATGAAAAAGCCATAACAGACCTGATTCATAAGGTTGAAAAACTTGGGGTGGAGGCAATTCCCATTCGGGCGAACCTTGCACTCCCGAAAGAAGTCGGGAGTCTAGTAAACAGTATCTTCCAACTTGATGCCATTATTTATAGTAGTGGGAATTCAAGCTGGGGATTGTTTCAAGATCAGACTGAAGAAGAGGTGGACTATTTGATTAACGTTCATGTGAAAAGTCCTTTACTTCTCATTCAAAAGTTATTGCCAAAACTGATAGATCGTAAGGGAAGCATTGTAATGGTAAGCTCCATTTGGGGACAAATAGGCGGAGCGTGTGAGGTCGTTTATTCAACTGTAAAGGGGGCGCAGCTGGCATTTGTGAAATCATTGAGTAAGGAGCTTGCTCTAAGCGGGGTAAGAATCAATGCAATTGCTCCAGGAGCAGTTGATACATCGATGATGGGTTCGTTTTCTGAAGGGGAACTAGAAGCTCTAAGGGAGGAAATTCCAATGGGTCGTTTTGCTCAGGCGGATGAAGTTTCCGACTCGATTCAATTTCTCACTTCCCCCAAATCCTCTTATATAACTGGTCAAACCATCTCCATCAATGGTGGGTGGCATACATGAAAAAGTTTTTTAGTCCAAGGATTAAGGCGAATAATTTTTCCTCCTGGATACAAACTAAGGTTGTATTTCAATAAAGGAGGTCATGACAAATGTCTGTATTAGATAACTGGTCTGATTGGAAAAACTTCTTAGGTGACCGTCTTCACCAGGCTCAACATGGTGGAATGGAAAATGAAACGGTTTCTGACTTAGCTTACCAAATTGGTGACTACTTAGCGAATCAAGTCGAAGCTAAGAACGATCAGGAAAAAGTGTTAGCGGATTTATGGTCTGTCGCTTCTCCTGAAGAACAACATGCCATTGCGAACATGATGGTTAAACTTGTTAATAACAATGGTACTCGTTAAGGAGAGGGATTTTTTCCTCTCCTTTTTCTTATATATATATTTCTAAAAGAATCACTAGATACAGAAGTCATTCTTCGGGTGAAGTCTATACTTCTTTACTATAAACAGCTTATGAGGTATAAAATGAGAAATTGTACATATTTATGTAGGTTTTGCTTTTCTATTACCGGAAAATCATTTATTATAATACCTAGATGTTTAAATAATCTTTCCGAATTATGTCGTTTTTTATCGAATTGAAATGTCACAGTTTTTTCAGGAGGGAACCAATGGAACGCAAAGAATGGTATTTAGAATATGAAATTCAAAAAAATCGTCCAGGCCTCTTAGGTGATATTTCCTCGTTATTAGGAATGCTTTCTATAAATATAGTGACGATAAATGGTGTAGATGAAGGCAGGAGGGGAATGCTTCTTCTTGCTAACAATGATGAACAGATAGCAAGGCTTGAGTCCATCTTACAAACGATGGATACGATTAATGTTACAAAGCTCCGGGAGCCGAAATTACGGGATCGCCTTGCCGTTCGTCACGGCCGTTATATTCAGCGAGATGCCGATGACAAGAAAACGTTTCGGTTTGTTCGTGATGAGCTGGGTTTATTGGTGGATTTTATGGCTGAGCTATTTAAGCAAGAGGGACATAAGCTTGTTGGGATCAGAGGGATGCCCCGGGTAGGGAAGACCGAATCCATCGTGGCATCAAGCGTATGTGCAAATAAGAAATGGCTCTTTGTCTCTTCTACCTTATTAAAGCAGACAATAAGAAGCAAGCTGATTGAAGACGAGTATTCATCTGAAAATCTATTTATAATTGACGGTATCGTTTCAACTCGCCGTGCGAGTGAAAAGCATTGGCAACTAGTAAGGGAAATCATGAGATTGCCTGCTGTGAAAGTAATCGAACATCCTGACGTATTCGTTCAAAACTCTGAATATTCACTTGAAGATTTTGATTATATCATTGAACTTAGAAACGATCCTGATGAAGAAATTACATATGAATTAGTAGAACAAAATAATCTATTTCAAAATTCCGATTTTGGAGGTTTTGATTTTTAATATTGGAAGGTGTTAAGTGGTGACGGAATTAGGAAATCGTTTAAAGGAAGCCCGTGAAGCTAAAGGTTACAGCCTCGATGATTTACAAAGAATGACAAAAATTCAAAAACGCTATTTGATTGGGATTGAAGAAGGCTCGTATGACGCGATGCCCGGGAAGTTCTATGTGCGTGCATTTATTAAACAGTATTGTGAAGCGGTCGGTCTTCCTCCTGAAATGATTTTCGAGGAACATAAGGAAGAAATTCCGACAACCTATGAAGATGAGATACCGGTTTCCCTCTCCAGGGTTCAGTCAAGAAAGTCTGTATCAGAAAGCTCTACCAAGGTATTTGACTTCGTGCCCAAACTGCTTATAGCCCTGTTCGTTATTGGTGCCTTGATTGCCGTATGGGTATTCTGGCAGGGGAAAGTGGGGGATAAAGGCCCTGAGGCACAGCCTTCAGAGAATCAGGAGCAAGTCGCTGTAGATGAAAACCAGACGGCTGAAAGTGAAGAGCCTGAAGAAGAAACCAAAGAAACAGAAGAAACAGGGGAAAATAAACCTTCAGAAGATGAAAATGCCAAGGAAGAAAAAGAACAAAAACCAGAACAATCATTAGAGGCTGTTAATACTTCAGATTATAAAACAACCTATGAATTGAAAAATACAGAAGAGTTCAAGCTGCAGTTGGCGGCTGAGGGAGACACTTGGGTGAAAGTCTTTAACACCGACGAGCAAGTATTGTTTGAAGGATTACTAAAACAGGGTAATAAAAAGGACTTTGACTTTTCCAGTGAGAAACAGGCATACCTCATCATAGGGGATGCTTCAAACACGGATATAAGTGTGAATGGCAAACAACTTGAGTATAAAATTTCTGCAACGGATGTCGTAAGACAGGATATCATCATTAACTATGAACCTAAAGCGACACAATAATTGAGATGAAAGGAGTTTTAATAACTCCTTTTTCTTACATACTATAGCTAGAACGTGTTTTTAAGTATTGGAGGTAGAAAGGTGAACTTACCTAATAAGATTACAGTTTCAAGGATATTTTTAATTCCATTATTTTTAATCATTATGCTTGCACCGCTAAACTGGGGTGACATGATGTTTCTTGGGGCAGAAATGCCGGTCAAGCACTTTGTGGGAGCTTTGATATTCATCATTGCGGCAACAACCGATTGGGTAGACGGTTATTATGCACGAAAGCTTGACCTCGTGACGAACCTTGGGAAGTTTTTAGATCCATTGGCGGACAAATTGCTTGTATCCGCTGCATTAATTGTTCTCGTTGAGCTTGGTCTTGCCCCGTCATGGATTGTCATTATCATCATCAGCCGTGAGTTTGCGGTAACAGGTCTTCGCCTTGTGTTAGCAGGAGAAGGGGAAGTGGTTGCTGCGGGTCAACTTGGAAAGATCAAAACATGGGCACAGATCATCGCTATTTCAGCGCTGCTTCTGCATAATGCCATTTTCGAACTGATCAATTTGCCATTTGCGACCATTGCTCTCTGGGTGGCTATGTTCTTTACCATTTGGTCTGGATGGGACTATTTCAAACATAACAAAAAAGCATTTGTAAATTCGAAATAAAACGCTTGAACAAGGGGGTTGATTCTACTGGAATCATCCCCTTCTTTACATCGATGACAGGGGGAATTTAGGATGAATGCAGAAATTATAGCGGTTGGATCAGAACTACTATTAGGTCAAATCGTCAATTCCAATGCTCAATTCATTTCAGAGCAGCTGGCTGAAATGGGGGTGAATGTCTACTACCACACTAGTGTTGGTGACAATCCAGAGCGGTTGCAACATGCGATTTCAGTAGCTCAAGAAAGAGCAGACTTGTTGATTTTCACTGGTGGACTTGGACCGACCAAGGATGATTTGACGAAAGAAACCATTGCGAAGTCATTAGGTACAACTTTGACCATGGACCAAGATGCATTGGAATCAATTAAAAGCTATTTTAAAAAAGTCGACCGGGAGATGACCCCCAATAATGAAAAACAGGCACTCATATTAGCCGGATCTCAGGTGTTGAAGAATGAGAACGGTATGGCTCCCGGCATGCTATTGAAAAAAGATGGTAAAGCATACATGCTTTTACCCGGGCCTCCATCTGAAATGAAACCGATGTTCAGTACTTACGGCAAACTGGCCATCCAAAAATTATTGAAGAAGAAAGAAATTATCCATTCCAGGGTCCTGCGCTTTTTCGGCATTGGGGAAGCTCAGTTGGAAACAGAATTAGAAGATCTGATTGATCAACAAACCAATCCAACCATTGCCCCACTGGCTGGTGACGGAGAAGTTACACTGAGGTTGACGGCCAAACACGAATCGAAAGATGCTGCCATCACCCTTTTGGATGAGTTAGAAATTGAGATTATGAATATTGCAGGAGATTACTTCTACGGTTACGATCAGGATTCTCTCGTTGAGGTGGGATTCAAATTATTAAAAGAGAGAGGTTTCACACTTTCCTGTGCAGAGAGTTTAACCGGGGGCCTCTTTCAAGCTCAATTAGCGTCATTACCAGGTACATCCTCCATCCTGAATGGCGGGGTGATTTGTTACCAGGATGAGGTCAAGAAGAAGGTACTCTCTGTGAAAGAAAGTACACTTAAACAGCATACATCAGTAAGCGAAAAGTGTGCACAAGAGCTTGCAAAAAACGTAAGAGAACTTTTATCATCGGATATCGGAATCAGTTTTACTGGTGTGGCGGGTCCCGGATCACACGAAGGGCAACCTGCAGGAACCGTTTGGATTGGACTTTCCATGAAAGATCAACCAACTAAAACGTTTCTATTAAATCTTGGCGGCGGACGTAATGCTAACCGAATGAGAACGACAAAATACGGTTGGTATTATTTGATTAAAGAATTGAGTAAGTAAGGATAGATTGGCTGTCTTCTGATAGGTGGAGGGCAGTTTTTTTATTGTTCAATCGCACCAAATTCAATCCAAATCACCTATAGAAAAAAACCGAATGAATGTTCGATTTTTTTCTTGTTTTCTATTATAAAAACGTTTATAGTATAGATAGGTTGGATTTGAGACAAGCTTATAAGTTGTCTATTTCAAGTTCTATATTCAAAGGAGGAAGATTTTGTGAGCGATCGTAAAGCAGCCTTAGATATGGCGTTAAAACAAATAGAAAAGCAATTCGGTAAAGGCTCTATCATGAAGCTTGGGGAGCAAACTGATAGAAAGATAGTAACATGTCCAAGTGGTTCACTGGCATTGGACGCAGCACTTGGAGTTGGCGGATATCCCCGCGGTAGAATCATCGAGGTATATGGTCCGGAATCATCCGGTAAAACAACAGTAGCACTTCATGCCATTGCAGAAGTCCAGGCTCAAGGTGGTCAGGCGGCATTCATCGATGCAGAGCACGCACTTGATCCTGAATATGCACAAAAGCTTGGGGTAAACATAGATGAATTATTACTTTCTCAACCGGACACAGGTGAACAGGCACTGGAAATTGCTGAAGCGCTAGTACGTAGTGGGGCAGTGGACGCCATCGTTATCGACTCTGTTGCAGCACTTGTACCGAAAGCGGAAATCGAGGGTGAGATGGGAGATGCTCACGTAGGTCTTCAAGCCCGTTTAATGTCACAGGCTCTTCGTAAGCTTTCAGGTGCTATCAACAAATCGAAGACCATCGCGATTTTCATTAACCAAATCCGTGAAAAGGTCGGAGTCATGTTTGGAAATCCTGAGACGACTCCTGGTGGGCGTGCACTGAAATTCTATTCTTCTGTACGTTTGGAAGTCCGTCGTGCAGAAACACTTAAGCAAGGAAATGAAATGGTAGGGAACAAAACGAAGATTAAAGTCGTGAAGAATAAAGTAGCTCCTCCTTTCCGTGTAGCGGAAGTAGATATCATGTACGGTGAGGGAATTTCTAAAGAAGGTGAAATCGTCGATCTTGGATCTGAGCTTGATATTGTTCAGAAGAGCGGTGCCTGGTACTCTTATAACGAAGAGCGCTTAGGTCAAGGTCGTGAGAATGCGAAGATTTTCCTTAAAGAAAATCCGGAAATCCGCAGCGAAATCATGCTGAAAATCCGTGATCATTACGGATTGGATACAGGTCGAGCTGAGACCGATGATCAAAGTGAATTAAGTCTTTTAGAAGACTAACCATAATGAAGAGAAGCAGCCATTTTCGGTGTGCTTCTCTTTATTATGTATGATAAGCTATTATTTGGTAGAAAATAGTAATGGTGTTTTTCTCTAATGATAATCGCTTATAGTTAAGAAAAGCATGTGAATAATCGTTTTCTGATGTAAACTTCTAAATTCAACAAAAAGTTTTCAAATAGATGGATGGTGTCAAAAAATCATCCATAACCCCATAGTGACAGTGTCAATTTATGTCGATTGGAAAAAATCCCTTGAGAAATCTAGTGATAGAGGGCTCTACCCCTTGACAATAAATTTTCAGAGATTTAAAATTAACATGTATATTTTACAAATTTTTCGAATGAATATTTGAAAGCCTAGCGCTGTATATTTTGTTCTTTTGAGCAATGTACAAGCCGACATGTAAAAGACATGATGACAGTTCATAGCAAGAGGAGGTGAAATAATGCAACCTATAACAATCATCTCCATTTTGCTTGGCCTTATCGTCGGTGTAGTTGTTGGATACCTAATTCGTAAGTCCATTGCTGAAGCAAAGATTGCTGGTGCTAAAGGTTCAGCAGAGCACATTTTAGAAGATGCTAAGCGCGAGGCAGATGCTCTGAAGAAAGAAGCACTATTGGAAGCAAAGGACGAAAATCATAGACTTCGCACAGAAATGGAAAATGAACTTCGTGAACGAAGAAATGAATTGCAGAAACAAGAAAATCGTTTAATGCAAAAAGAGGAAAACCTCGATCGGAAAGATGAAACGCTTGATAAGCGTGAAGCCTTACTTGAAAGAAAAGAGGGGACCCTTAACGAGAGACAACAACATATTGAAGAGATGGAAAGCAAAGTGGACGAGATGGTACGATCACAGCAAACAGAGCTAGAACGTATCTCGAGCTTAACTCGTGATGAAGCGAAAGGAATCATTCTTGACCGCGTTGAAAATGAACTTTCCCATGATATCGCTATTATGGTCAGAGAGCATGAAACACGTGCGAAGGAAGATGCAGATAAGAAGGCGAAAGAAGTCCTTTCACTGGCTATTCAACGTTGTGCTGCTGAACATGTGGCAGAAACAACGGTTAGTGTTGTGAACCTACCGAATGATGAGATGAAAGGTCGAATTATTGGGCGAGAAGGACGTAACATTCGTACGCTGGAAACTTTAACAGGAATTGATTTGATTATTGATGATACTCCTGAAGCAGTTATTCTTTCTGGTTTTGATCCGATTCGTAGAGAAACGGCTCGAATTGCATTAGAGAAGTTAGTTCAGGATGGACGTATCCACCCTGCGCGAATTGAAGAGATGGTCGATAAATCCCGACGTGAAGTGGATGAATACATCCGTGAAATTGGTGAACAGACAACCTTTGAAGTTGGAGTTCATGGTCTTCACCCGGATTTAATTAAAATCTTGGGACGTTTAAAGTATCGTACAAGTTACGGTCAAAACGTTTTAAAACACTCAATGGAAGTGGCGTATCTTTCTGGATTATTAGCAGCAGAGCTTGGTGAGGATGAAAGACTCGCTAAACGTGCTGGATTACTTCATGATATCGGAAAAGCAATCGACCATGAAGTAGAAGGAAGCCACGTGGAAATTGGTGTTGAACTGGCAACGAAGTACAAAGAACACCCTGTTGTCATTAACAGTATTGCTTCTCACCACGGAGATACTGAGCCTACGTCCATCATCGCAGTACTGGTTGCTGCAGCTGATGCTTTATCTGCTGCGAGACCTGGCGCGAGAAGTGAGACGCTTGAGAACTATATCCGCCGATTAGAGAAGTTGGAAGAAATCTCAGAGTCTTATGAAGGCGTTGAGAAATCGTTCGCTATCCAGGCAGGACGAGAAGTTCGTATTATGGTTAGACCAGAAGCCATTGACGATTTGGAATCTCATCGATTAGCAAGGGATATCCGTAAACGGATCGAAGATGAGCTCGATTACCCTGGCCATATTAAAGTAACGGTCATCCGTGAAACAAGGGCTGTCGAATACGCGAAATAAGAGGTTGACTCGAATAGGGATTTTCCCCTTTCGGGTCAGCTTTTTTTATCACATATTTTATCCATCCAGAGGATGAATAGACGGCAAGTTATTTGTGATACAATAACTACAAGACTGAATACATATAGAGAAGGGAATTTTCATGAAAATTTTATTTGTTGGAGACGTAGTCGGTTCAATGGGCAGGGAAATGATCACGGAATACTTGCCAAAGTTAAAAAAGAAGCACTCACCGGATCTTACCATCGTTAACGGGGAAAATGCAGCTTCAGGCAGAGGGATCACAGAGAAGATTTACAAACAATTTTTGCAAGATGGTGCCAATATGGTAACTCTCGGTAATCATACTTGGGATAATAAAGATATTTTCAATTTTATCGACTCATCGAAACAAATGGTGAGACCGGCGAATTTTCCGGAAGGAACCCCTGGAAGCGGTCTGGTCTATGCTGAAGTGTATGGAAAAGAGGTTGCCGTTATCAATGCCCAAGGTAGAACTTTTATGCCGCCCCTTGATGACCCGTTTAAGGCACTGGATGAACTTGTAGACGAAGCAAAGAAGAGAACCTCCATTATCTTCGTTGACTTTCATGCAGAAGCAACAAGTGAAAAGCAGGCTGTTGGCTGGTTTTTGGATGGACGGGTATCTGCTGTAATAGGAACTCATACACATGTGCAAACAGCGGATAACCGCATCTTGCCCAATGGGACGGCATTTATGTGTGATGTCGGCATGACTGGCCCATACGATGAGGTGTTGGGAATGAGTAAGGATTCTGTTCTGAAGAGATTTCAGACAAGTTTGCCTGTTCGCTTTGAAGTTCCAAAGACAGGACGCAAAATTTTGAGTGCCTGTTTAATAGATGTTGATCAAAAAACGGGCAAAGCGAAAAAAATCGAGCGTATATTAATTAACGAAGACCATCCATTCATGGCAGAATATTAAATGTTTTCTATCCTTTTTTCGGTGAGACCGGAATGATTTGTCCATTTCCTGAATATAGTATCAGTGGAATCATTTATACCAAGTTTGTTCTTTACCACGGACATACGGTATGGGGGAAATGACAAGGAGGAAAAGGAATGGAAATATTAAAAGTTTCAGCAAAATCTAATCCTAATTCTGTAGCTGGTGCACTCGCCGGTGTTCTTCGTGAAAGAGGAGGAGCTGAGATTCAAGCGATTGGTGCAGGGGCTTTAAATCAAGCCGTTAAAGCAGTTGCGATTGCAAGAGGCTTTGTGGCTCCTAGTGGTTTAGATTTGATATGTATCCCGGCATTTACAGATATTCTGATTGATGGGGAAGAGCGTACGGCGATAAAGTTAATCGTGGAACCAAGATAATAAACCATAGGCTGTTCATTAAAGAGGGGATTCTTTAGTGGACAGCCTTTCTATTATTCCATAGTATTATTTATAAGAAAGTCAGGCACTTGAAGGGATGAAGAAACATGTTATTTGATGCACACTGTGATGTATTGATGAAGTTATACTTAGAGCCGGGGAAGAAGGCATTTCAAACGAAGCACTCTTTACATATTACCTATCCACAACTGATCGAGAGCAGAAGTAAGATACAATTATTCGCTATTTATATCCCATCCAATTTGAAGCCAGGTCAACGATTTCAAGCTGCCCTGGAAATGGTGAACATATTTCATAATCAAATCCTGAAACCCAATCCTAAACTGAAATTTGTCACCTCCAAAAGAGATATAAGAAAGTTAGCACATGATGAAATCGGGGCAATGCTTACACTTGAGGGCATTGAAGCAATAGAAGAGGATCTCACCAAGCTTGAAATTCTTTACCGGCTTGGGGTGCGTTCTGCTGGATTAACGTGGAATTGGGCCAATGCTGCTGCAGATGGAGCGCTGGAGCCAAGGGGTGGAGGATTGACCAATTTTGGCCATGAGGTCGTTTCATTCTTAAACGAGAACAGGTTGTGGACAGATGTTTCCCATTTATGTGAGAAAGCATTTTGGGATACAATCGAGTTTGCAGATTACCCCATTGCTTCTCACTCGAATGCATACTCCATTTGTCCAAATCCCCGAAATTTGAAAAACGAACAAATTGAAGCGTTAATCAAAAAGGACAGCGTCATGGGGATCACGTTTGTACCGCCATTCCTAAACAAAAAAGGAACAGCGGTGATTTCAGATATCATCAGGCACGTCGAACATGTTTGCAGCTTGGGTGGAGAGGATCATATTGGCTTTGGATCAGATTTCGACGGGATATCAGAAACTGTTCAAGGGTTATCATCGTTTGATCAATATCAGAACTTGATCAATACACTCCAACGATACTATAGCGAGAAACAGGTGAAAAAGTTCTTGTTTGAAAACTTTGTTGGAAGAATACCAGATTGACTACAATACCTGCCATTAAAGAGATACCTTTAATGTTTTTTTTGTACCGGGAATTAAGTCTGTACATTCACAATCTCTTTAATACAGTAGTGATTTAAATAGAAAAGTGATAAACTGATAGAGTGAATAAAAATATAAGAGTTGCAACAATCCTTAGTAGTTATAGGTTGTTTGAACGAAAAGAAGAGAATATGCTTCTCTGATAGATGTTGCAAAATTTGATTGAAGGGGTGTAATAAATGAAGGAACAACTTTCATGGAAAGTTGGCGGCCAGCAAGGTGAAGGGATAGAGAGTACGGGTGAAATCTTTTCTATGGCCCTCAATCGCCTTGGGTACTTCTTATATGGTTACCGCCATTTCTCCTCTCGTATTAAGGGAGGACATACAAATAACAAGATTCGGGTAAGCACCACACAAGTGCGTGCGATTGCTGATGACTTAGATATTTTAGTAGCATTTGACCAGGAAACGATAGATGTGAATTACAAAGAATTACATAGTGATGGTGTAATTATAGCTGATGCGAAGTTCAAGCCTGAAAAGCCTGAAGATACGGATGCTTCTTTATATATCATTCCTTTCACTCAGTTAGCTACAGAACTGGGAACTTCGTTAATGAAGAATATGGTAGCCGTAGGTGCGACCTGTGCCGTTCTCAACCTCGATCCAGACGTTTTCAAGGAAGTTGTGGAAGAAATTTTTGGCCGTAAAGGTGAGACTGTAGTTGAGAAAAACATGGAAGCCATCAAGCAAGGATTTCAAACGATGAAAGATGAGCTTGGAAGCAAGGTTGGTTCATTACAACTGAAGGAAGCCGATGGAAATAAGCGCATGTTCATGATCGGGAACGATGCGATTGCTCTCGGTGCATTGGCTGGTGGGGTTCGTCTCATGGCAGCATATCCAATCACTCCAGCTTCTGAAATCATGGAATACCTCATTAAGAAGCTACCGATGGTTGGAGGAACGGTTATCCAAACAGAGGATGAGATTGCAGCTGCAACGATGGCAATCGGGGCGAACTACGGGGGGATCCGTTCATTCACTGCATCAGCTGGACCTGGTCTTTCACTTATGATGGAAGCAATCGGTTTATCCGGTATGACAGAGCAGCCTTTAGTAGTGGTGGATACTCAACGAGGAGGACCGTCCACGGGACTTCCAACGAAACAGGAGCAGTCCGATTTAATGGCCATGATTTACGGTACGCACGGTGAGATTCCTAAGATCGTCCTCGCTCCAAGTACTGTACAGGAAGCGTTCTATGATACAGTAGAGGCATTTAATTTAGCCGAAGAGTATCAATGTCCAGTCATCATTCTTTCTGATCTTCAGCTTTCATTAGGGAAACAAACGGTTGAACCACTTGATTACAGCAAAGTGGAAATTCGTAGAGGGAAGCTTGTCGGCAATGAATCAGAATTAAGTGAATTAGAAGCAAAGAAATACTTTAAACGTTTTGAAGTGACTGAAGATGGTGTATCACCGCGTGTCATTCCAGGAATGAAAAACGGTATTCATCATGTAACAGGAGTCGAACATGATGAAACAGGGAAGCCTTCTGAATCTCCTGTAAACAGGCAGGCGCAGATGGATAAACGTATGCGCAAGGTGGAAAGCATACGCTTTAACAATCCAATTCACACGTATGCACCACATGAAGAAGCCGATTTATTATTAGTCGGTTTCAACTCGACACGTGGAGTAATTGAAGAAGCAATGGAACGACTTGAAGCTGATGGACTGAAAGTGAATCATGCTCATATACGATTAATCCATCCGTTTCCTGCAGATGAACTTGAACCGTTGATGCAATCAGCAAAGAAAGTAGTCGTGATTGAACATAATGCCACTGGACAACTGGCCAATTTAATCAAAATGAACGTTGGGTATGGAAATAAAATCACGAAAATGACAAAGTATGATGGAACACCATACTTACCAAATGAAATTCATTCAAGATGTAAGGAGTTGATCTGATCCATGGCTACCTTTAAAGATTTCAGAAATAATGTTAAACCCAACTGGTGTCCTGGGTGTGGAGACTTCTCTGTACAAGCCGCGATTCAACGGGCATCGGCAAATGTAGGGCTGGATCCTGAACAATTGGCTGTCGTATCCGGAATCGGTTGTTCCGGACGTATATCAGGTTACATTAACTCGTACGGTTTTCATGGCATTCACGGCCGTTCCCTTCCTATCGCTCAAGGATTAAAAATGGCGAATAAGGATTTAACCGTCATCGCTTCAGGAGGGGATGGGGATGGATTTGCCATTGGCCTCGGCCATACGATCCATGCGATCCGTCGTAATGTAGATGTCACATATATCGTTATGGATAACCAGATTTATGGGCTGACAAAAGGACAGACCTCTCCCCGTTCGTCATCTGGTTTTAAGACAAAGTCTACGCCTCAGGGAAGCATTGAGCCAGCACTGGCCCCGATGGAAATGGCACTGACAGCTGGCGCAACATTCGTTGCCCAAAGTTTCTCTTCTGATTTGAAAGAGCTGACGGCAATAATTGAAGCAGGTCTAAATCATAAAGGCTTCTCATTGATCAACGTATTTAGTCCCTGCGTAACATATAATAAGATTAATACGTATGACTGGTTTAAAGAGAACCTGACAAAGCTCTCGGATCTTGAAGGCTATGATCCATCAAATCGTGAACAAGCAATGAATACGCTCATGGAGAAGGATGGACTGGTAACTGGATTGATTTATCAAAACAAAGAACAGCCTTCATACCAGGATCTTGTAACCGGGTATTCTGAAAAGCCATTAAGTACACATGATTTAAAGTTAGATGAGGATAAATTTGATGAATTAGTCAAAGAATTTATGTAATAGAATAAACCGGGCTCCTTATTTGGGTGCCCGGTTTTTTAATTTATTGATTTCTTCAATTAAGTGAGCATTTGTGAATTGCAGGTGCTGAATAGTGTCTTCATAGCTCTTTATTTTATTTTTCATTTCAGCTGATTCTTCCTCTTTGAAACTGAATACATCTTCCTTCATACGTTTGATGTTTTTTCTTAGTGAATGAAGGGTATTGGTATAGGCCTCTTTTTCGGCTACCAGTTTTTTCAATGAGGTTTCTATCTTTTGGATATAGGCTGATTTTTCGATTTGCATTTTGGATGCCTGTTCGAGCTGATTCGCTTTGGTGATAAGTAAGTCGTCGTAATGGGATGTAGATTCTGAAAGAGTTTGTTGGACTTCATACAATTCTACTTCTCTTAAGTAAAGTTGAGCCTTTAATGATTCGTTCTCATCCAAGAGATTGTAATTTTTATATACCTCAAAGCTATTCAATTTGAGCAAATGTTGTTTCTGTAATAAGCCCTCAATTTTCAATTCCTCAATTAGCTCCTTCAACTTAAGAAGTTCCATTTCTTTTACGTAAAGCTCATTATTTAAGGACTTGTTCTCATCCGAGAGGTTATTGTTTTTATGTTTCTCAAAGCTATTTAGTCTGTGTGAATTTTGTTTTTCTTCACTCCACCCAATTTTCAGTTCCTCGATGAGCTCTTCCATCTCCAGTAATTCCATTTCTTTTGAATATAACTGTTTTTCCATTTCTTGTTTATTTGTCGTTAGTAATTCTTTTTCTTTTATTAGATAACAATGTGACACTTCTGAAGAAATGATTTCTTTTTCAAGGGCAGTCTTAGTTAAATAGTTATGTTCGACCAGTTTTTTTACTTCTGTCGAGTAGAGGAGGTTTATTTTACGCAGTTGATCCTTTAATTGATTAATGGTATAACGAAGCTTTTTTATTTCTTTCTCCTGAGATTTGAAGGAGGATTGATATTTTATGGATAGTTGCTCATTTTCTACAATTTTTTTTTCAATCTGTATTCGAAAATCTTCATTTAAGTTTTCTAGACGTTGATTTTCTTTTTTTATGGAATGGTATTCGCGGGCAAGATTGTGCTTTTCCAGGGTTGAACACTTATGTTTGTATTTCTCCAATTCGGATTTATAATGGATTATTTGCTGTTGAAGTTGGATTGGTGAAAGATATTTCATGTCTGAATACTCCCTTCTGTATGCTTTTACTATTATGTATATGTACCAACCGAGACGAACGCTATTTGTCCATAGAATAAGCCATGTAAACTTCCCAGCGTTTACATGGCTTTTATATATAATTAATATCATTGCAATGATAGGAAAATCGTTCACGTTCGTAATATTCATTTAATGAGGTAGCGTAACCACTTAGAAGCGTAGATCAAGCACTTTATCATAACATTTTATTTTAATGGTAATTTTCATTATTTCACATATTAAAAAGTAACAAATTGTTAAAGGTCCTACATTCCCCCTTTCCTTATGGTATATGATATGACGATTAAGAACAGGAGTACAGTCAAATGTCTATAGAATCAGCCTATTTTTCAATAGTATTTAAAAAACTATTAATAAGCCTATTAATTTTTTTTAAATAAATAGGTATTTACTCTATACCAAATTCTTGATCGTCCATAGGATATAGTGTGATATAAATATTCATTTAAAGGAAGGAAGGATTTTTTTGAAGAAGCGTAAACAAATTAGGGGTTCCCAGACTCCTACACCATCTCCGTCTCCGATTCCACTGGATCCGAATGATTTAGCACCAGAATGTATTCGTGTAGACAAAGTATATGACTGGGTGTTCTTTGCGAACAAGTATGAGAACAAGAATTTCATTCCTGATGAAGCGTGCCGTGCAGCGGTCAGCGCGGCTCTTGCGGCAGGTCAAAGAGTAGAAGTACAAACAGCTCCTGTTGACCCATCGGATGTAAGCGTGACTGGTACCATTCTTGAAAATGGTAATCCCGGTAGAGTGTTAATCGTTTGGACAGTACCTGTTGAAGTGACCATTCTTATCGATGGTGTAGCAGAGTGTTCGTTTACTGTGCGTACACAATTTACCGATGAGATTATGCTTTGTGTGCCTACTGGTATCACCAATGAAAACTTAAATATCAGAGCGACTCAAGTCATTGCCAGCTCAGGAGGAGTATTAATGGGACCAGATCCATTTGGCCCTATGATTCCTTTAAAAGTTGTTCTTTGTAAAGACGTCCAAGTAGAATATCCGGTCAAATTAGAAGTCTTGGCTAAGTTCTGTTTCCCGCGTCCTAACAATATCAAAGTTCCTGAAGAAAAACTTCGTTGTGATTTAAGCCTATTAGAGTTCCCGCGTCAATGTCCAGGGTTATTCCCGGTTGATAACTGTGAATGTCAGGCGACAGCTCTTGCAAGAAATGAAGATACTGAAGCAACATTCGGATCTGGTGCAACAGCTGATTTAGTAACAGGTCTATCAACTTTAAGAGCTGAAATTTGTCAAGAGTGCTCACTTGCAGACAGTACATGGTCTTACTCTTTCACTGATACAGAAGTAGGCCCTACTCCAGCACCGACTGCAACAGGATTCCAACCTGATTTCACCTTTACGTTCGATCCATCATCTATCGATAGAGTAACCTGTGGTGACGATGCCCTTACTGCAGTTGGAGAAGGAATTCGTTACTTCGACGGTGCACCGGAACAATTATTCTATGAACTTCAAATTTTTGATGCACCTGCTGAAGGCTTCCGCTTAATCTTAAGAAATACAGCTAATGTTGTAATCTTTGATAGTGGAGTGGTTGATGCATTGGTTGAGTTTGGTGAGTGTGAAACATTTGCAGACTTACTTGGAGGCTTGGATGACTAACTAACTGAAGGAGAGAGAACTCTCTCTCCTTTTTTTTAACATGTAAACAAACCATACATAAGATATTGCAAAGGAATTATTGGAGGTGAAAAAGGTGACCGAAGAGGAGTATAAGATTAACCATGGCACGGAATATCCGGATTTAATGAATGATATTCATATGATATCTGAGGAAATACAGTCTCTCTATAACAATTATTCAAAACGAATTAAAAATGTGTCGGAAGAATTGTCCAGAGAAAGATCCAAACACCTTGTCTATCAATCAGAAATTGCGGAAAATCATCATACTATCCTATTGCTGACAGAACAGATTGAATTTCTGCTTGAAAATATTGAAATGAATTATGAGTTAGACCTTCAACTGCAACAGGAATTAATAAGGATATCCCTTTCCGATGAAACTGAATTGATCAATGACAAAAACTTTCAGGTAGCATATAAGGAAGAAAGGATCCATGATAACTCAAAGGATGTCCATTTTGCACCTACACCAATCCCGGAAATTAAAGTATTTTATGAAAGTGCTCAGGTTTACATGAAGTCACCACTCGAAAAAATTAAAAATGAAGCGATCTCCTTATTAATTGAAGCGAATGAGTACTTTTTGTCAGAGAAAAAAATTTTATTTGAAGTAGAGGTATATAATAACGCTTTCGTTACTCTAATTGATTGGTTACGAATGCACCGAAAACAATACATGCGTCCAATTAAAGAAAGGTGGTATACAATAGTGTGGAAATTTTTATGGGGTAAAGAAGAGGAAAACAATCATCCGGAAATACTGAAAAAACTTAATCTGATTGAAGAGCAATTGGTTTCACATTCAATGAAATTTAATGAAGTCAAGGAGACGTTGATAAGAAGCAATAAAAGTGAGGAAACAACCAAGAGTTATTTACAGAAAATTGGTGTATTGAATGATGAACTAAAGAGAATCGAAGAATATTATGAGGATGAGCTACATTCATTAAAGAATCAATTGGAAGATTATAAACAACGTGAAAAAGACCTTGAAAAAGAAGTAAGTTTATTGAATGAAAAATATACAGGTAAGAATAAGGAAAAAAGTAATCGAGAAGTTGAAATGGAGAAGGAGTTGGATAAGCTAAAGAAAGATCTTCAATCTCGGTCCAATAAGAAAAACGAAATTTACCAAAATATGAAGCAACAGCAGAAAAAGCAAGTTCCTCATGTTAATCCTCAGTTCGATGAATACGGCAATATCCCTATGGCTTCTGAATCGAAACGTACCATGTTTAATCCCAACAAGTATATGAGGTAGATTGAAAGGGGTGATAAAAATGCAATCCAAAGATCTCAACGATATTTATAAGCGGAGAAAGAGAGTACCCATTGGAATTAAGAAAGAGGATCGAATCAAGATGGAAGTTAAAAGGACGAAATTTAAATTTAAGGGATGCGGGTGCAACTCATAAAGAAAGCGTAAGGATGCCCAGGCGTATATACAAAAGGATCATGATTGAAGTGAAAAAGGGGCTTCCGAATGAAGCTTGCGGGTTGATTTCGGGTTCCACTAATCTTTGTCAGACGATTTGGCCAATGAGAAATACAGAACCTACACCCTATTCTTTTGCCATGGATCCCGATGAACAAGATCATGTCATGGCTCAAATGATCCATAAAAAGGAAATTTTTATGGGGATATATCATTCACATCCGTATGGGAGTCCTGTCCCCTCAAAGGATGATGTTACTTTCTCACAATTTCCGGAGGTTTATTATTTTATAGCCGCTGTCGGGGGAAGGAAAGAAGAAATAAGATGTTACAAGATCAATAATGGGAAGGTTAAACATATCGACATTGTGTTTGAATGAAAGAGTGCTGAATGCACTCTTTTTCTATGAACTGGGTGATGATACAAGCACTTTGCTTTCATTTACATAAAGTGGTATTATCACTTAATTTGTTGAAAGAGGGGAACTAAGTGAAGGTATCTATTATTATTCCATTTTACAATTGCGCATATATTGACCAAGCTATTCAGAGCGCTCTTCGTCAGACCTATAAAGATATTGAAGTCATCGTTGTGGACGATGGTTCAACTCAATATGTTGAAAAAATTCAACCGTTCAAAAACCGGATAAAGTATATAAGGAAGTCAAATGGTGGAACGGCATCCGCTTTAAATGCGGGTTTAAGACAAGCAACAGGGAAATATTTTGCCTGGTTGAGCTCAGATGATATGTTTTTAGAAAGCAAAATCGCGAGGCAACTAGCTTATATGAATTCAATTGGCTCCAAAGTATCTTATACAGCATTTAAAACCATTGATATAAATAATAATGTGGTGAACGAGATCCACTCCAGGAGAATGAACAGAAATACTTTTCAGAGTCTTCTCTTAAAGGCATGTCCTGTGAATGGATGCACGGTAATGGCGGAAATAGATTTAGTAAAGCAGGCAGGCTGGTTTGATGAGAGACTGAAATACACACAGGACTACGAAATGTGGTGCCGCTTGAGTCTTTATACCAAGATGGATTATCTGGACGAAGTGCTTGTGTTATATCGGGTCCATTCCAGTATGGGTTCTGCCAAACACGGGGTGGGGATGGTGAAAGAATCACAGTATATCCAAAGGAAATACCAGACTTATTTCAAGATGGCCCGCAAAAAGTACTAACTATATCAAACAGAAAAGCATCGATCAATTGGGAATGTAAATTGATCGATGCTTTTTTTATGTTCAGATGATTTAGAAGGAGTAGGACAAATAGGTCTCCCTCATTCCATCTTGAATGGAATAGTATGGTTTCCAGGATAAAATATGTTTTGCAAGTGTGTTATCTAAACCACTATGCTTAATATCCCCCTGTCTATCTACTGTATGGAAGGCGTGAATTTTACCAGTATGATGATTCTTCAATAAATCGATTAATTGGAGAATCGAGGATCTTTGCCCTGTACTTATGTGCATCATCATCTGCTTACCTTTATCAGCTGCTGCAATATTAGCTTCCACCACATCTTGTACAAAAACATAGTCCCGTGTTTGCAGCCCGTCCCCATGGATTTTTAACTGTTCATTTTTCTTAAGTTTCTCAAGAAATACAGCAATGACCCCTCCTTCTCCTTTAGATGTTTGCCTTGGCCCATAGACGTTCCCATAGCGAAGAATGGTGAATGGTATCTGGAAGGTATCGTGAAAAAGTTTTATATAGTTTTCAGCGGTAAGCTTTGATAAACCATAGAATGATATTGGGGAAGTCTTGTGTGATTCGTCAATCATTTCACTGGAAACATTCCCATAAACGGCTGATGTAGATGAAAAGACGAAATTCTTCACAGGATATTGCCTGCACGCATCCAATAAATTGATGGTTCCTGCAACATTTGTGTGCATATCATCAAGTGGTGAAGCGGTGGATCGGGACAGATCAGCCTGGGCAGCCATGTGAAAGATATAATCGGGTTTTTCCTTCAGGATGACTTTGTGTGCAGCTGCAGTAGAAATATCCAACTCATGAAAAATGGCTAAAGGATTTATATATTCCTTCTTACCACTGCTTAAATTATCGATAATATGAACACTAAAGCCTTTAGAGATTAGTGCATCCACTAAATGGGAGCCTATAAAGCCTGCCCCACCTGTAACGAGTGCTTTCAAATGACATCTCACCTTTTGCTATTTTTAATAGAATATGCCAGTGGACGAAGAATTGATTGACCATGAGCCCCTTTAATCCAAAGGAATCTATAAACCTATGGACTTTAGCATTTGTGTGAAGTTTTTACAGTACTGTGCATGACTGAACTGAGATTTTAAGTGAAGCAGCGCATTTTCGATGATGTAATTTCGGAGTTTGGAATTGTGCATGAGTTCTTCCGCTTGTTGAACGGCATGCTGAATGTTTCCGATTTGATAATACTTACCTGATTGGTTATGCAATATCGAACTCCTCACTCCATCTGAGTCTGTTGTAAGAACGGGACACCTGCAGCTCATAGCTTCTAACAAAGAATAGGGAGCCCCCTCGACTTTTGAGGTTGAGCATAGAAACCCTCCGGAATCGCCGATTCTCGAGAAGTAACCAGGCATTTGATTATTGGGTACATTTTGTAATACATGTACATATTTATCCAGGTTCAATCTGTTTTTCAATTGGATAAAATCATTTCTCTCCTTTGGGGTCGACAGGCTTGGGTCCTCAAACATGTATAATTCAACCATTTTATTCGTTTTAATTAATTGATGACCAATGTGTAAAAATTCACGCCAATTTTTGTTGTCCTCTAATCTACCAATCCAGGCAACAATGGGCCTATCTTTCTTCGGAAGCTTTTGGTAGGTGAAGGCATTATGATCAAAGCAATTATTAAACTCAAAGATAGGAGTTGATTTGAAGAACTCTCTGAAAATCACCCCTATATGAGGGGTTTTGGGATACAGTAGTGCATGACAATACTTCTGTACATACGGAATTGCATTTTGTAATTGTGACCGTGCCACACTTTGAGGTCCAAGCCCTTGGATCTCTAGAATGATTTTCCCTTTAAATCCTAAGTTACTGAATCTTTCCATAGCTGCAAAATCGGAAGTGATCACCATAGCATCATACTTTCCCTTTAGCAAAATGTTTCTGATCTCCTGATCATCATTCGTAATGAAAACATTTGATTTCTCATGATTCAATAAGTTTCTCCGTTTACTGTAGTATAAAAAATCACACCGGATCCCCGCTTGTTTTAGGGCGATGGATCGTTGCCTGTTTAACGTTTCTACCCCTCCACTAGGGACATAAAAAACGAATAGTATTTTCATTTGATATCCTCCAATCATTTAATACGAACCAATAAACAATCCTATTATTCTTATATGTAAGTTATCCCTGTTTGTAGAGGGCTAAGTGGCTAATATTTTGAAGAATGACTTAATTTACTTAATTTTTATGTCAAAAGATACAAGCAGTACATAGAATATCGGGAGAAGTTATTCGGAATGCTTTGAACTATTTGTAGTTGTTAGAATCGGAGCATGCTATCCGGTTAAAGTAGAATATTTTTTAAATCTAATGAGGTGATAGGGTTGAAAGATTTATACCTTGTAGGGGCAGAACAAAAGTCACAGGTGATGAAGGATTGGGAACAGTTTAATAAAGCGGTAGTTTTAAAGTTGGATGGGAAGACCAAAGAAGCAGAAAGAGTCATTGAATATATTTCTCCGCAGGAGGTCTGTCCTGCACATGAAGCTTCCATTTCATTTACGGCAGCTTCACTAAAAGGTGATAGGCTGTTTGCATGTACCCAAACAGAAATCCTAGTCTACAATGCCTTTACTCATAAGCTCAAAGACTATTATAGTTTACCATTATTCAATGATGTTCATCATGTGAAACCAAGGGGAAACGGAAACCTTTTGGTCGTTAACACAGGATTGGATATGGTGGTAGAAATAAATCCTGCAGGTAGGATCGTAAATCTGTGGAATGTAATGGGCGAAGGGCCATGGAGCCGATTCGACCCAAATATCGATTACCGGAAGGTTCCTACTACAAAACCGCACTTGTCACATCCCAATTTTGTCTTTGAACTGAATGATGAAATTTGGGTGACCAGGTGCCTTCAAAAGGACGCCATTTGTTTAACCGACAGAACGAAGAGAATAAACATTGGTCGTCAGCTAATACATGATGGTGTCGTCTATAATGGGAAAATCTACTTTACACAAGTTGACGGAAGGATAGTCATCGTGAACGCGACAACACTTAAAATCGAGAGAGTAGTGAACCTTGTAGAAATCAGCAAACACCAAGAGAAAATCGGTTGGTGCAGGGGGATTAAACCTATATCAGAAGAGTTAGTGTTGGTGGGATTTTCCAGAATTCGTCCATCAAGTAAAAAAGGAAAAGACGGTTCAACTAAATATGTTGGTGATTTTGGTGTCATGCCAACAAGACTATCTTGTTTCAATATTAAATCGAACATGCTGGTTTGGGAAAAAAATCTTGAGGAGTATAACTTCAATGTAATTTATTCAATTCATTGAAATGATGCTTATTCGTTAATCAACAAGCAAGACCGTATTACATCATTTTTTAAAAAATGGAGTGAAATACATGTTACCAAGAAAAAATTACCTTAGGCATGTGTATGGAAAACGTGGATCAGTCGGTACTAGTCCCGGGCATAGAACCCACAATTCTTTGAATTACAAGAAGCTCACCATACCAGATACACGATTAAAATCCATTCTAGAACAATTTCCAAAGGATTGATGTTGATGAATATATTAATTGCGACAGTGTTTCCTCTACCAGGGGGAGGCATCTGGTCTTTTGTCTCTAACTTGTCGGCTTACCTTGTCGGGCAAGGCCATAATGTAGATATTTTATGTACAAGGGATAATAACTCAAAAGTGGTTATGTTGGGTACTGAGACAGTGTTTGATCTAAGCCAGTACCGATCCTATGTCGAGAAGAAATTAATGAGATCTGTCCCCCATTTGGCGAGAAATCCCTGGGTATACCATGCGGAATTAAATCGGTATATATTTGAGCAAGGGGTTACCAATCTCGATATGACTAAGTACGATATCATTCATGCACAGGATGTCATTTCAGCAGTGGCATTAAGCCGGGTTAAGCCCACGGGGGTTCCGCTGATTACCAGTGGACATGGTTTTTTAACTGGTGCCATATTCCATCAATATAAATCCTTGAATACTAGTACAATGGATCAAGCTATATGGAACTCATTCATAATCCAGTATTATGCCCGACTAGAACAAGTAGGATATGAATCCAGTGATTTCATTCATACTTCAAGTCAATGGATGAGAGGAATCATCGAAAAAGAATTCAAAATCGATACATTCAAAATTCATACCTATAAATATGGTGTAGAGCTTTCTCATTTTAAAATTGACACCCCTATCCAGCGTCAGCCTGCGAAAAAAATCATATTAGTCAATAGTCGCCTGGTCTATTTAAAAGGACTGCACAATTTAATAGAAGCTCTCTCATTCTTGAGGTATAGGGATAAGTGGGAATGTTGGATTTTGGGTGAAGGGGAACTTGAAAAAAGCTTAAAAGAAAGCTGCCGAAAACTGGGGATCGAGAAAAATGTATTATTCTGGGGAAATACTTCAAAAGTGAAAGAAATATTATACCAATCCGACATGCTTGTTCTCCCGAGCCTGCAAGAAAACCAGCCTTTTGCCGTAATAGAAGCACAGTTACTCGGTGTTCCTACAATTGTCAGCAATGCAGGGGGACTCCCGGAGATGGTTGAAAATAACAAGAATGGTTTCATTATAGAAAAAGGGAATAACAGGCAGTTGTCGGAGAAGATAGAATACCTCTTGAATAATCCAGCAATACGCGACCAAATGAGTAAATATGCTTCCCAAAAGGGGAGAGAATTGTGGGATGTAAATATATTAGGACGGAATATTGTCCAGCTATACTCTAAAGCCATTCAAAAGAAAAAAAGGTTATGGTAATTTTGGTGGGGCATACGCCTTTTTTGAAAATAGAGAGAGTAGTCTAGGACATGGCCCCCTTATAAACATAAATATATAAGAGGAAGAAAAAGGAGAGGTGATCATGAAGATTGTAACGGTTTTGGGAACACGCCCTGAAATCATCCGGTTGAGTGTAATCATGAAGAAGTTGGATCTGCTGGCGGATGACCATATTATTGTCCATTCAGGGCAGAACTTTACCCACTCCCTAAATGGGATCTTCTTTAAAGAACTGGGATTAAGAGAGCCGGATTATGTGCTTTCAGGTAAACAACAATCACTTGGAGAACAACTTTCATCATTATTTAAAGAGCTGGAGAAAATCTTACTGAAAGAAAAACCGGACAAGGTACTGGTGTTGGGGGATACAAATAGCGGTTTAAGCGCAATTCTCGCAGAAAGAATGATGATCCCTGTGGTTCATATGGAAGCCGGAAATCGTTGTTTTGACTTGAATGTACCTGAAGAAAAAAACCGGAAAATTATAGATGCAGTATCTTCCTATAATCTCGTATACACACCATACAGCAAGACCAATTTACTCAATGAAGGTATGACATCCAGCAAAATCATCATTACAGGAAACCCGATCTTCGAAGTTCTAAACCAATATGATGTACAGATTGAAGGTAGCGAGATCCTTCAAGAGTTAGCATTGGAGAAAAAAGATTACTTCCTGGCGACTATCCACCGTGCAGAGAATGTAGATAACCCGGCACATTTATCTACTATCGTGAATGCACTTAACCAGCTGGCCGACACTTATAAAAAGAGGATTATCCTCAGTACTCATCCTAGAACTCGATCGAAACTACATTCATCCCCACATTTACAATTACATCCATTAATCGAGCTTCACGAACCATTCGGATTTTTTGACTTCATAAAACTTGAGAAAAACGCATTTTGTGTGTTAACGGACAGCGGAACAGTTCAAGAGGAATGCTGTATATTTCATATTCCGACTGTAACGGTCAGAAAGACAACTGAGCGGCCGGAAACGGTGGATTGCGGCAGTAATTTCATTTCGGGGTTAAAGGAAACGGCCATTTTAAATGGGGTGAAGGTAATGTGCTCAAAACCATCAAAGTGGGTTTGTCCAGCCGAGTACCTTGATACAAATGTTTCCGATAAAGTGATTAATATTCTACTAGGGGGTTCAGACATTGTTTACTAATAAAACAATTCTTGTAACGGGTGGTACTGGATCATGGGGAAATGAACTGGTATCTCAACTGCTTGAAAAAGATCCAAGGGAGATTCGTATCTTTTCCAGAAATGAAACGAGCCAGGTATTAATGAAACAAAAATTTGAGAATCATCCTAAGTTGACGTTCATTATTGGGGATGTAAGAGACAAAGAAGCGGTTTCAGAAGCCACTCGAATGGTCGATTATATCTTTCACCTGGCTGCTCTTAAGCATGTTCCTGTATGTGAATTCCAGCCTTTGGAAGCATTGAAAACAAATGTAATGGGCACACAGAATATAATAGATGCAGCGATTGAAAATAATGTTGAAAAGGTCATCAATATCTCCACTGATAAAGCCGCGAATCCTTCCAATTTCTATGGATTTACAAAAGCGATGGGAGAGAAATTGATCATTAATGCAAATGTATTAACGGATAAAACTAAGTTTGTCTGTGTTCGCGGAGGAAATGTATTAGGGACAAATGGAAGTGTCATACATGTATTCAAACATGGAATCAAGACCAAATCCAAAATTGGTATTACAGATAAAAAAATGACCCGTTTTTTTCTTACAATCAAGGATGCTATTAAACTTCTTTTCAAAGCAACATTTGAAAGTCATGGAGGAGAAATCTTTGTTATGAAGATGCCAACGTGTAAAATCATCGATCTTGCTCAAGTATTAATTGATCAGTACTCACCAGACAAGGAAGTGATTATTGAGGAATCGGGAATACGTCCAGGAGAGAAACTCCACGAGCTTCTTTTAACGGAATTTGAAAGTCATAATACGATTGTGTATGATAACGAGTATTTTGTCATACTGCCAACCATACCTATCAAGGGGTTAATGGAATATTACGAGGACTTCCCCCAAGTAGATTTAGATACGTATTCTTCCAGTGACAATATCATTGATTATGATCAGATCAAAACAATGCTGAAAGATGGGGGTTTTCTAGAATGAATATCCTCGTTTTGGGGGGACACGGAATGGCAGGTCATGTCATCGTAGAATATTTACGACGTTGTGGTCATCACGTTTTATATACGGTTAGAAAAGAAGATAATAAAGGTATTTTATTAGATGTAAGGGATCTTGAAAATGTAAGAAAGGTTGTATTGGAGCATAAGGTTGAAATCGTCATCAACGCCACAGGACTTCTTAACGACTACGCCGAAACTCATGTGAAGGAAGCCATCCGAGTGAACAGTCTACTACCTCACTCATTGATGGACATGGTAAATGAATACGGAGGTAAGCTGGTCCACATAAGCACAGACTGTGTTTTTTCCGGAGACAAAGGACAGTATACTGAAAACGACCGAAAAGATGGTTGGAACGTTTATTCCCAATCAAAATCACTTGGCGAAATCGAAACTCCGCCTCATCTGACCGTCCGTACTTCCATCATAGGCCCTGAATTAAAAGAGGACGGTATAGGTCTCCTCCATTGGTTCCTACAACAGAGCGGAAGTATAAAAGGATATAAAAATGTCTTCTGGAATGGTGTTACGACCCTTGAATTGGCAAAAGCCATTCAAGCATTGATAGTGGAGAATATTTCAGGGATATATCATTTGAGTGTCGATGAGAAGATATCCAAATTTGAGCTCCTGCTTTTATTCAAGGAAATTTTCGAGCACGATGATGTAGATATTTTCCCTGTAGAGGAACCAAAGCATGATAAGACTCTGGTTCATACAAGAACGGATTACAAGTTTCCGGTGAAGGGTTACAGGGAGATGTTGAATGAACTTCGAGATTGGATGAAAGAAAAATGAGTAAAGTCTTCATTACCGGTGCATCTGGTTTTACAGGGAGACATGCATGTGAGTATTATCTTAATAAAGGGTATGAGGTCTATGGAGCAGTTCGGCACCATCAACAGCCCCGGAAACAGGTTCAACAGGTGAAATGTGATTTGCTGAATGCAGAGGCTTTGAGTGATATACTTAAATCTATTCAACCGCGATTTATCCTTCACCTTGCTGCTCAGAATCATAGTGGTCGCTCATGGGAAGATCCGATCTCCACCATGAATACAAATGTAATAGGAACGATGAATCTTCTTGAAGCAGTAAAAAAAGCTGTTCCCCAATCCACTATTCTCATCGTTGGCTCTGTTATCGAGTATAATCCATGTCAATCACGATATCCCAATCATCCATATGGCTTATCAAAATATATGCAAATTCTCGTATCATCCAGCTGGTCAACGTTCTATGATCTCGACGTACGAATAGCAAAGCCTTCCAATTTGATAGGTCCAGGTAATTCAAATGGCATTTGCTCTCTACTTGCCCAAAAATGTTTACATTACCGGAAAGATAAATCGAAAACCTTTCATTTTCATAACATCCTTGATCATAGAGATTTTTTAGATGTAAGGGACGCCATTGTAGCCTACGATTTAATTCTGCATAAAGGAAAAAAAAATCATAGCTATACTATAGCCAGAGGTGAAACATTCACTTTTTTAAAGATTGCAAAAATGTTGAAGGAGCTATCACATAGTGATCTTCCATTATTCACCGAACATTTTCACCACACACCTGAAATTCATTTTGAAAATTCCTCGCTTCGTCAATTATTTTGGAAACCCACCTTATCACTGCAAGAAAGTTTGAATGATATCCTCGAGTACTTCGAAGACCATTAAGCGGGCATCTCATTGCGACGGGAACTTTATGTCGTAATGAGATATTGGTGTTCACTAAAAGAAAATGTTGAACTTCTTGAACAAATCTTCGATGTCGATTTTTCTTCTGCCTACATATTGAGCCCTTTTAAGTAGTACACCGTCTGTGATCACTTTTTTTTCAATGACAGCAGGCGAACCATGTATAACAAGAGTTTTCGCTTTTTTTATCCTTTTATTATCGAAATGAAGGTAAGCCATTCTTAATAAGTTATAGTAAATTCCTTCATAATTAACGTTGTAAGGATGAATGGTTCTAAATAAGTGAAGAACAGTTACCTGTGGATCGCAGTGACAGCGATATCCAAAAAGCCATAGTTTGAGTGATATTTCAACATCTTCATGTCCCCACGTTGAAAACCCTGTTTCGAACCCGCCTATATCGTTAAACACCTTCTGTGATATTATGATACAAGCTCCCGGTAATACGGCTGTTTCAAACAATGAACTCCGTTTTTGATGCCACTTTATTTTGAGTGCAGGAGTTAAGGATTGGCCATATCCCTTGATGGATGGATCATCAAGAGATCCTATAGCAGGGCATACAGCGTCGCTTGTCCCTTTGACGATATGATAAACTAAACGGTCAATCCAGAAATTCTCGAACGTCATATGAGCATCACAAAATGCTAAATATGGATATTTAGCTCTTGAAGCCCCCAAGTTTCTGGCATTTGCCGGACCTAATGCATTTGCACGGACATACGTCACTTTATGCCGGTGTAAGTAATTTTCCAAAAAGTTGCAGCATTTATCTGTGGAACCATCATCCACTATAATTGCTTCAATCTCAATATTCGTTTTAATTGTAAACAATGAATCCAAGGTCATTTTCACATTCTTACCTTCATTACGAACTGGAAAAATGATTGATACTTTTGGAGGCTCTTTTCCCATAGTATCGCCCCTTTGCTCTGATATAGTTTACGGTAGTGTATGGGGAAAAAGGATTTTTCGTGAATATAGAAAAGGCTGCTTTTTTTAGCAGCCGGAATATTATTAAGATATGGAACAGATGAAAGAGGGGTTAATGAGGATTTCCTTGTTGTAGACAAGAGGTTTGCCAGTTTCATATTCAAGCACTTGCCCGTTTGCTTCTTCTACAATTATTTGCCCTGCAGCTGTGTCCCATTCCATTGTAGGTGCTAGTCGGGGATAATATTGGGCACTGCCTTCTGCAATCATACAGAACTTCAAGGAACTTCCAATAGAAGCAAACTCAATTTCCCCTTCCTGTCCTTGTAAAAGGTCAACATAGTCCAGAGTCGCTTTGGACAGATGGGACTTGGATATGAGCACCTTTTTTCCAAAAGAGGATGAAGAATTGATCAATGTCGATTTTCTATCTCCGGAAGTACCTCCACACATTATCTTGAAAGCGCCTTTATTTTTTTCAGCGAAATACAGAATATCGAGAGCAGGGGCGTATATTACTCCCATTACAGGACGGCTTTCTTTGATGAGAGCGATATTTACGGTGAATTCATCATTCTTTTTGATAAACTCCTTCGTTCCGTCCAGAGGGTCAATCAACCAAAATGTAGACCAGTTCTTTCTCTCTTCAAAGGGGATCGTGTCGCCTTCTTCACTTAGTATGGGGATATCTGCCGACAACTTACATAGTTCAGATTTTATATATTCATGGGACAGCTGGTCTGCAAGAGTTAACGGTGATAAATCTGCTTTTTGATAAATGTTATACGTATCATTATATACTTCCAAAATTCTCATTCCCGCCTGTATCGCTATTTCAATTATGTCCTTCATCAAACCGCATTCACCTCCTTATGAAAAAATCCCTTAATTTCTAAATCAATTTATTGTTCTTTAAATACTGGACGATTTGCTCGACGGATTTTTCAATGGACTGGCCTTCTGTGTCAACCATTATTTCAGGCGATTCAGGAATTTCGTATGGTGAATCAATACCTGTAAACCCTTTGATTTCACCCTTATCCACTTTTTCATAAAGACCTTTAGGATCCCTATTTATACAGGTCTGAACGTTTGCATGAACATAAATCTCAATGAATTCTTGTTGTTGAAAGAGAGATCTAACGAATGCTCTATCCTCTTTAAAGGGGGAAATGAATGCAGCTAATGTTAATACCCCTGCATCGACAAATAATTTAGATACTTCTCCGACTCTTCTTATGTTTTCTTTGCGATCTTCTTTTGAAAATGATAAGTCTTGATTTAATCCATGTCGAATATTATCGCCATCAAGTCGGTAAGTGTGGATCCCATGTTCGTGCAATACTTTTTCAACCTCGACTGCAATGGTGGACTTCCCAGAGCCAGACAATCCTGTAAACCAAAGCAGTGCACTTTTATGTCCATGTAACTTGTGACGATTTGCTTTCACTACTTTTCCTTCATGCCATTTAATATTCTTTTCCATCATTTTTATCTCCTTTCGTTTCAAAAATTCATAGCCAAAAGAAATATATCAGCACTGCAGTGGTCAGCATCGTAATAATATTCAGTGGTATTCCCGCCTTAAGGAAATCCTTAAACTGATATCCACCAGGACCATATACAATCAGGTTTGTTTGATAACCGATTGGAGTTGCGAAACTAGCAGAAGCAGCAATGGTCACAGTGACTGCCAAGGCAATCGGATCTAAATCCATTGACCTTGAAACTTCCAGAATAATAGGAAACATCATGACTGCAGCAGCACTGTTAGTCATCATTTCAGTAAATATATTGGTTAAAAGGTAGATTGCGAGGATAACGGCAAAAACTCCAAGAGGTCTGGTAGCCTCCATTAATATAGTAGCAATATAAGCGGCAACACCTGAATTTATCAAGGCATACCCAATACCAAACGAACAGGAAACCAGTAACAATACATTCCATTGGATTGAATTTTTAACCTCTTGTGCAGATACAATTTTTAATAAAAATAATAGTAAGGCAGTACATGCCATACCTGTCAACATGGATAGAAAGCTTAATGTCACCAATAGAATCATTGTACCTAGTAATGCGATGGAGAACCATCCTTGCTTTGATTGTTTGTGGGTGCTGATTTTATTATCAATTGGTGTTGCGTAATAAAAGTCATTTGTATGCACTTTTTTATGAAAATCAGGTCCAGTAACGAGTAACAAGATATCTCCAGGTTTTAAAACAACATCTCCAATTTTGGCTTTTATGCGCTGATTTTGTCTATGGACAGCGAGGACGGCCGCATTGTGTCTACTTCTGAAATTCGTATCTTTGATTTTTTTAAATAATAAGGTTGAATGATGTGAAACCACAGCCTCCACCAATTGTTTGAAGGGGAAATATGAACCGTTATTACTTTGTAATTCAAGCCCCTTATTGAACTGAAGCTCCGTGATGGTCGTAATGTCCCCTATGAAAATTAAACGATCATTTTCTTTAAGGACGGTTGTATTTGTAACAGGGGTAATGATTTCGTCATCACGAATGATACTGACAAGAAATAGTCCTTTTAGACTCCTTAATCTGGCCTGTTCAACAGTTTTGTTGATATATGGGAATTCTTCAAGTACCAGGATTTCACCCGTAAACTCCCTCAAGGAATCCAGGTTAGTAATGGGACTGCTATGACGGTTTGGCAACAGGTATGAACTGAAAAATACAAGGTAACATAAACCAACGAGGGTTATTGGAACCCCAATCTTACTAAGTTCGAAAAACGTGAAGCCCCTAAGGTTATGATCAAGAAGTAAACCATGGACGACAAGATTTGTCGATGTTCCAATGAGTGTAATAGTACCGCCAAGAATTGTCGCATAAGATAGTGGGATCAGGAATTTCGAAGGGGAAAGATGATGATCTTCACACCACTTCTTAACAAGAGGGGTGAAGGCAATGACAATGGGAGTATTGTTAAGAAAAGCTGATAGGAAAGAGATTGGGAAGAGAATCTTTGCAAGTATGTGTTTTCTTGAAGTTGAATGATTCAGCAACATCTGAAAAACGCGATCGACAATTCCGCTGTTTTGAATACTACCAGCTATTATAAACAATAAACCGATGGTCAGCATCCCTTCATTAGAAAAGCCCCTTGTAGCTTCCTGAGGCGTAATGACACCTGTTAATACGAATAGGAGAAGAGTTGCGGGTAGAACGATTTCGGGCCGTTCCAATTCAAAGACCAGGCATGAGAGCATAACAATCATTCCAAATATTACAATATAAAATTCTAACATGATGTCGTCTCCTTGTGGTATACCTTGATCCTATGAATCACGGCTCATTTCATTAATTAGTACTTCAATCACTTCTGGTCTCGAAAATTCCTCAGGTGGCATGATTCCATCTTTTAACATTTTACGTACTTTGGTTCCGCTCAAATGAATGTGGAGTTCTTCATCATGAGGGCACGTTTTTGTAGTCGCCATCGTAGCGCACTTAATACAATAAAATGCATGTTCAAATTTTAATATCTCTATTCCTATCTCCTCTTTTGTAAATTCGGAGAAGATTTCCTGAGCATCAAATGTTCCATAATAATTCCCAACTCCAGCATGATCTCTTCCCACAATGAAATGCGAACAGCCGAAATTTTTCCGTACTAAACTATGGAATACAGCCTCACGAGGCCCTGCATATCTCATCGCTGCAGGAAAAGTAGACAATAGGACCCGATCTTTAGGATAGTATTCATCGAGTAGTATTTTATAGCTTTTCATTCGAATCTCCGCAGGGATATCGTCTTGCTTTGTATCTCCCACTAATGGGTGAATTAATAATCCATCGACATTTTCCAAGGCTGTTTTTTGAAGGTATTCATGGGCACGGTGTATGGGATTCCTTGTTTGGAATGCGACGATGGTATTCCAACCTAATTCTGTATATCTTTCCCTCAATTGTTTTGGTGTTAGGAAATCCCTTGTAAAACAATCAGGGAATTGAAGCAGCTTAACGGGTCCAGCTACATACACATCCTCTTTTGTAAAGGTTTTCTGAACACCGGGGTGAAGTTTGTCCAATGTTTTAAATACGAAAAGTGCTTCTGCTTCTTTACTGTATTCATACATTTCTTGTATATCCATCATACCGTAGGCCACTCCATCTTCTCCTTTAAGAAAAACGGTATCACCAATTGAAAGACTCTCCTTTAATTGTTTAGAAATAGGGAGAGTAATAGGTAGACTCCAAACCATTCCATTTGCCAAACGCATATCTTTCAGAACATTCAGATAGTCTTTTTGGTTCATGAATCCCTGTAAGGGGCTGAAGGCACCTGTGGCAATCAGAACTAAATCGGAAAGCCCCCATGAATCTAACGTGATGGATGGAAGGGAAGAAATTCGGGTTAATAGTTCATCACGTACTTTCCCTTTTACTACCTGGTCAATGAGTTTACCGCCATGAGGGGTAATCATAATAAATTCTCCTTTCATAAAACATCATTTTTATTACCTGATCATCACCATCCATATGATGAAGTGTAGATCGACACCTGACTCTTACTAGTTTATGTTAAAAATAATGAGAGGAGAGGGCTGTGGAATAAAACAAACATCAGCCCACCCCTTATAACGAAAGCGCCTTCACCAGTACTGCTATACGTAAAGCGAAACATTAAATATGAGGATGTCGTCAAATAGTTTTTGGGTGACATACTCTGAAAATGGAGGAGTATGAACCCATACTCGAGGGAATCGATTTCGGTGTTTGCTACTTGCGAAAGAACTAAATCATATTTCATTCTTAGTATTCATAAGATACATAGACAACTTCAATAGGGTGGTGAGCATTTACATGAAATTAAAAATCAATAATCATGATTGGGGATCAATTCCAGACTATTCCTTATCAGCCATCCAGTTTTTTTGTGCGGAGAATAATTATCATTTCAATTGGAACAAAGAAGAACAAATGGTGGAAGTGAATAGTTCTTTACACGGAAAAAAAGTATGGCTATCAGTGAACACACCGAATGAAAACATAAATCATGAGATACATGAAAAGGTGAAAGAAGTATTAACTCATTATGGAGTGGATATTTCAATAATGGAAAATACTGAATGGCTCAGTGAGGGGGACCTGTTTTTTGAACTAGTGACGAGTAAACCAAAGGGCGATAAACGGTTTGTTTCATTTGGATATAACGAAAAACTGAATTCCATCAATGTGAAAAAAAGTCTCTCGGTCTATAAGGATGAGGTGCATTTCAATGGGTACTATTTATTGCAAGAGCGACACTCAATTCCCCATCTTAGATGTTCCATACAGTGTAAAGATGAAGAATTCTTACTTAATGAAGCTCCTGCAATTTTAACGACTTGTGCACTGAAAATACTACTTGGGAATCAAAAACCCACCTTACTCGATTTGAATGTGATGCACTTATTAAAAACGACAGGTAAGCTTGTTGAGGACTCGGGAATAAATAAGGATGAGGTAAAGAAGCCAAATAGGCATACCGAGATTGATGATAAAGAATATGAAGAAATCAAAAAGCAAAAAGCGAATCGGAAAACTCGGGAAGCCCAGGTGAAAAAGCCATCTGCTGAAATATATTTTGATTATAATTTATTACCCAATCGAAAACTGGAACGATATTCTATCAAAGCAGATTTTTTCATAAAGAATACAGGAAACGTAGACTTATTGAATCCAAAAATCTGCTTTCGAATGAATCCTCCAGATAAAATTGAAATTGGTGGACAGATCCTGCCCCCTGAAATGAGTGAGATTTTTTCCATTCAAGGCCAAAACGGTGCACAAGGATGGAGGTATATGGGGGAAGATTGGCTCGAAAAGGCATTCGCAACTGGGGATTATTGGATTGAATCTATACAGGAATCAGTTATTCCGCCGGGGGAAACAATTGCGGTGGAGGGGTTACAATTTACGTTAGAAAATCTCGAAGAACAGGAAACTTCTACTATTTTGGGGTTTGTGTTATTTGAAGAACAAGAGCTCCAGCTCAGTTCAAACAACAAAATCATGATTACCTTTTAACCATAAAAAGTTGCCAAGGGATCTTCCTAGGCAACTTTCTTTATTACTGACGTCATTCACTTGTACTGTCGTCGTTTTGAGTGACCATTTTATCGGCTATTGGTTTCTGACGAGGTTTAATAATATGGGTTTGACTTCGTTTTTGATTTTCAACCATTCGTTTCAGCTCAAATAAATTGTGGGTCATTCTTGAATTTTGGTCACGGATGGAATCCACTTCCTCAATAAACTCTATAAATCGCTGCTCGACTTCTTCAAATTTCTCCATTAGTACTTCATTTTGATGGATAAAGTTGAGTTCTTGCTCCTGCTCAACCGCTTCAATCCGTTCATCCTGTTGTTTTGACCGTTGATCAATATCGGCAAATTGGGTGGAAAACCACCACTCATTCTCTTCAAATTGCTTTTGATATTCGCTGATAAATGTTTTAATATATTCCATTTTTTGCTTTTCTGCTTCAACTAACTGATCCTTTGCGAACTGCAAAGAATCAAGTGCATGTTTCCTCTCAGACATTAGCTTTTCTAGCTCTTCTGTTTTAGAAATAAGGCTATAGAACATTTCTTTCTTCGTTTCTTCGGAATGAGCTAATGCAGCATTTAAATCCGAAATATGCTGTTGTTGACTAAGGACCTTCGTATTTAAAGATTGATTTCGTTGCAGTAATGTTTGCTTTTCTTTAAGTAAAGTTTCGTTTTCAGTGGATGACTTAGTATGACTTTCTTCCAGCTTGGATAAGGAAAGTGAGAGGGTATTGAGTTCATTTTCGGATTGAAGGAGTTTTTTTTCTAGTTCATTTATGGTTATAGATTTGTCTTGAAGCAGATTTTCCTTTTCGTGAAGCTGTTGAAGGAGTGAATCTCTTTCTTTATCCAGCCTGGACATGGAAAGGTCCAGGTTTTTCCGCTCCACTTCAGTTTGAACGAGCTTTTGCTCTAATTCATGAATTTTTTCAGTCTTCTCTATAAGGATATTCTCCTTTATGTGTTGTTGATGGTGAAGGTCATTTACTTGATTCTCAAGCTTTTCTTTCCATTCTTTAAATCTATTTCGATCCTTTATAAGTTCTTCTTCAGAAACCCGGTTTATTTCTAACTCCTCATTTAGATGCTCTAATTGGTGAAGGTTAGAAATGAAAAGTTCTTTATAATGCTGAACTTCAGCATACAGATGGCTTTCTTGTAATCTTTCAATGGTTTGGTTTAGTTCATCTATTTTAGAAAGGAAGTATAATTTTTCTTGGTTTTCAATGTGATACATAGGTGTCTTTATTTCATTCTTCGCTATTTTAATCTCCTCCATGGGTATTTGTCTTACTTTACGTTATGCACCATTTACAAGGGGAGTTACATGGATGAAAGCCCATTTATACTGGTAAGCGGGAAGTTTCGAACAATTTTCAACACTTAAGCGCCTCTATTGTATGTATCCTCGAAAACCTTTATACTATTATAATGTGCAAGAATGTATATCTTCTTAGATGATTTATAATAGAAGATAAGCGGTTTGGTTATAGAGGCAGAAAGGGGATTTTTCATGAACGAAGAACAAAGAAAACATGGACAACAATCAAAGTCTGTTACTCCATCGGACCAAAAATCCGAAAAGGATTACAGTAAATACTTTGAAAGTGTCTATATCCCACCATCGTTAAAAGATGCCAAAAAGCGTGGGAAGGAAGAAATTAAATATCATAATGACTTTACGATTGATGATCAATATAGAGGTTTAGGGGAAGGCAAGAAATTCTATATTCGTACGTACGGTTGTCAAATGAATGAACATGACACAGAAGTGATGGCAGGGATTTTCATGGCATTAGGCTATGAAGCGACGAATTCGACTGATGATGCAGACGTTATCCTTTTAAATACATGTGCTATTCGTGAAAATGCCGAGAATAAGGTATTTGGTGAATTAGGTCACCTGAAGCATTTGAAGCGGGAAAAACCCGAGCTTTTGATCGGTGTATGCGGGTGCATGTCCCAGGAAGAATCCGTTGTGAATAAAATTCTGAAAACATACCAGCAAGTGGATATGATTTTTGGAACCCATAACATTCATCGTCTTCCTAAAATCTTGTCCGATGCCTATATGTCCAAAGCCATGGTCGTGGAAGTTTGGTCTAAAGAGGGGGACGTCATCGAGAACCTTCCTAAGGTACGCCGTGGGAACATTAAAGCTTGGGTGAACATCATGTACGGGTGTGACAAATTCTGTACGTACTGTATCGTTCCATACACACGCGGTAAGGAACGGAGCCGTCGTCCTGAAGAAATCATCCAGGAGGTACGAAACCTTGCCGCCCAGGGGTATCAAGAAATCACACTTCTTGGACAGAACGTGAATGCCTATGGTAAAGATATCGAGGATCTTGAATATGGCCTAGGAGATTTAATGGACGATCTTCGAAAAGTGGATATTCCGCGTATTCGATTTACGACAAGTCATCCGAGGGATTTCGATGATCATTTAATTGAAGTCCTTGCGAAAAAAGGGAATCTGGTTGAGCATATTCACTTACCGGTTCAATCCGGATCGACAGATGTCCTGAAGATCATGGCCCGTAAGTATTCACGTGAGCAATTCCTGGAATTAGTAAGGAAAATTAAAACAGCGATGCCGGACGTTGCTCTTACAACTGACATCATCGTCGGATATCCGAATGAAACCGACGAGCAATTCGAAGAAACTCTTTCTTTATATCGGGAAGTTGGCTTTGAATCGGCCTTTACGTACATCTATTCTCCTAGGGAAGGTACTCCTGCGGCGAAAATGAATGACAATGTACCGATGGAAGTCAAGAAGGAACGGCTTCAACGGTTAAATGCAGTTGTGAAGGAATACTCTGCTGAAGCGATGAAGAACTATAAAGGACAGATCGTCGAGGTACTGGTGGATGGAGAGAGTAAGAAAAACCCTGACATCCTTGCCGGCTATACCCGACGCAGTAAGCTTGTCAACTTCAAGGCTCCTAAAACAGCCATTGGAAAAATTGTAAAGGTTAAGATCACAAATGCTAAATCGTGGTCACTGGATGGGGAAATGGTCGAAAATGGCCAGATTGGATCAGAATTTCAAGAACCGGTAGAGGTGAATTAATATGGCAAAGTACACAAAAGACGATATTATGAAGCGGGCAGAAGAGCTTGCAACGATGATTGCTGAAACAGAAGAAGTGGATTTCTTTAAACGCGCTGAAGCTCAGATTCACGAAAATCAAAAAGTGCGTGAAATGATCGCAAGTATTAAGAGCTTACAAAAACAAGCGGTTAACTTCCAGCACTATGGTAAGACAGAAGCGCTAAAAATGGTTGAAGAAAAGATTGAAAACCTGGAAAAGGAAATCGATGCCATTCCAGTCGTACAACAATTTAAAGAGTCTCAAACGGACGTGAATGATTTACTGCAAATTGTTGCTTCCGTCATTTCTAATAATGTGACGGATCACATCATTGAAACAACAGGCGGAGATTTACTCCGTGGTGAAACCGGATCACAAGTGAAAAACTCAACGCCTGGAAGCTGTTCTTAATAGAAGAAAGGTGTAAATAGGTGCATCGTGAAAATAAAAACGATCTCTGCTTAAAGGAATATCCCTTTCATGCGGAGATCGTTTTTTGTGTTTTGTTTGACCTTTTGCTATTGTTTCCTTCTTCGTTTTAGTTGTGCGCTCCACTATCGAAAAATCTGGTAGGACACTTCGGAGCTTCGTCACATCCCGGCCCGTATTTCTAAGGATATGATCCCTCTTTCGTCTTGCTTTGCTTTTTGACATGAATACATCCTCCTATCAAATTGTCACTTCATTGCTGATTCTTAGTTTATCATTTTTCTATGGTGGCGGGTAGTGCATTCCGGAACATTCAATGGGTATTCGCATACAATACATTATCTCGCAACAATCCCATTATGTAATTAAATTTTCTCGCACAAACACCTAGATAGTCGCATAAGATGAATTGAAAATGAATGAGGAGGTTCGCTCGAATGGCAGAATATAGAGAGATTATTACTAAAGCGGTCGTAGCGAAGGGACGTAAATTCACACAGTCTCATCATACGATTAGCCCGCCGCATAATCCATCGAGCATTTTAGGCTGCTGGATCATTAATCACAAGTATGAAGCACACAAAGTAGGCAAGAAGGTTGAAATTCACGGTTCATACGATATCAACGTATGGTACTCCCACAGTGACAACACAAAGACATCTGTTGTAACGGAGAGAGTACAGTATACTGATTGCATTAAGCTGAAATACCGTGATCCTGATTGCTTAGATGATATTGAAGTATGTGCTCGCGTACTGCAACAGCCGAATTGCTGCGAAGCGGTTATTTCACCAAACGGTAACAAAATCATTGTTCACGTGGAACGTGAATTCCTAGTGGAAGTTATAGGAGAAACGAAAGTATGTGTCCTTGTAAATCCTGAAGGTTGTGACGATGAAGACTGGGATTGTGACTTAGATGATGAAGAATTTGAAGAGTTAGATCCAGACTTCTTAGAAGGAGACGAAGAATAGCATTTACTAGGAAGACGGCCTCTTCCTAGTTTTTTCTTCTCCAGAGTTTAAAGGAATTTATCGCATAAGGGATGGTAAACAGTACAGGGGGCATCTCTCTAGATGCTCTTTTTTTCGTCGTGAAAGAGGCTGGGACAAAAGTGTTTTAGTGCAAGTGAAAACCCGTACAAATCTGCATTTTAGTGGGCAGATTTGTTCGGGTTTATAATTTATTTTTGAATCATTTGATTTTAGCTGTTTCTAGCGGTTGATTGGAGTGCAAGACGAAGACTCCTGCGGGAAAAGTAGCTTATGTGAGACCCCGCAGGCTTGCCGAGGAGGCTCACGGGCTACCCGAGGAAAGCGTAGTCTTGCACGGAAATCATTAGCGGTATTGAGAACCTAAACTTCTATTGTTCGTTTTGATATCGTAGTTTTTTAGTTTTGTCCCAGCCTCTATTTAGCCTATAGAATAAGGAATAAACTGATGAGTGCACATGTAATAGAAGCAATTAAGCCAGTGAGGAGGGGTTTATATCCTAACTGAGTAATGTCTTTTATTCTCACTTGAAGACCTACTGCTGCCATTACCATGATGATCATAAATTTTGAAGAAACCTTAAGGTAAGATTCGATCATTTCAGGAATGAAACCAAATGTATGAAGTACAGAGACGGCTAAAAATAAAAAAACAAACCAGGGGAATGCACTACTGTATTGAGATTTACATTCATTTCTCTTTCTTAATAAAAATGGTAAACAAAACATCACAGGAATCAAGAACAATGTTCGGGCAAGCTTCACCGTCGTTGCCACCTCTCCTGCTTCATCCCCATATGAATAACCAACGGCGATTGCTGACGATGTATCATGTACGGCTGTACCTGCCCAAATGCCAAACGAGAGATCAGACATGTGAAGGAGATGACCAATGATTGGATACATAATAAAAGCAATTAAATTAAAGAAAACAATCGTCGATAAAGCATAGGCTGTTTCATTTTCTTTCGCCCCAACGATTCCCTTCACAGCCGAAATAGCCGTAGCCCCGCAAATACTGGTGCCGATTCCTATTAACAAGCTTAACCGTTTGTCTATACGAAGCCATTTACCCACGAAATATGTCAAGCTAATGCCGATGGAAACCGATAAAAATATCACCCATAAACCTTTTTGCCCAATAAGAAGGATATCATACAGGCTTAAACCGACACCGAGAAATACGATGGCCACTTTCAACAGTGTTTTCAAGGTGAATTGTATACCTGGTACGAATGATGAAGGAAGTTTGGTTGTGTTTTTAAGAATGACTCCGATAATAATCGCAAATAACAAACTGCCTATCAGAGGGAAAAGTGAACCTAATCCTTTGGACAATAAAGTGATTAATATAATGATGATCATGCCCCAAGCTTCTTTAGGAAGAAAGGAACCTTTTTGTATGTCATGCTGCAATGTCCTATAGCTCCTTTGTGAAAAATCAACTATTCCTCAGTATAGTACAACCTATAATAGACGTGAACTCTAAAACACTATTCATTTTATTGTATGTTAAAATAGAAAAGATATAGAAACAAAACACCTAGTATTGAAAGGATTTTTAACATGAAAAAGATTTTAGTCCTGGCAGAAAAACCTTCTGTCGGTAGAGATATTGCCAAAGTACTTCAGTGTACGAAAAAAGGAAATGGATTCTTAGAAGGAAACGACTATATCGTGACTTGGGCTCTGGGACATTTAGTCACATTGGCAGAGCCTGAAAGCTATGATGACCGCTATAAAGCATGGAAGCTTGAGGATCTGCCCATGCTCCCTTCATCCCTTAATCTTGTAGTCATTAAGAAAACAGGAAAACAGTTTAGCTCAGTGAAATCACAAATGAACCGTCCTGATGTCAAAGAAATCGTCATTGCCACTGATGCCGGCCGGGAAGGGGAGCTTGTTGCCCGCTGGATCATTGAGAAAGCCCGGGTAAATAAACCGCTGAAACGATTATGGATTTCATCTGTCACCGATAAGGCGATTAAAGACGGATTCAATAAACTGAGAGATGCTAAACAATACGAAAACCTATATGCAGCTGCCCAAGCGAGATCTGAAGCCGATTGGTATGTGGGAATGAATGCTACCAGGGCTTTGACTACCAAGCACAATGCACAGTTATCATGTGGACGTGTACAAACACCTACGTTAAGCATCATTGCCCAGAGGGAAGAAGAAATCAGGAACTTTAAACCACAAACGTATTATGGCATACAGGCTACAACGGATCGTGGTTCGTTTATTTGGTCAAACCATAAAAATAAAGATACGAAAACATTTTCGAAAGAAGAAATAACAAGCGTCATGAAATTATTGAAGGACAAAAAGGAAATCACTATTCAGAAAGTAAAAAAATCACAAAAGAAAAATCACGCCCTTTCTTTATATGATTTAACAGAATTGCAAAGAGATGCTCATAAAATCTTTGGCTATTCTGCCAAAGAGACACTATCCATTATGCAGAAATTGTACGAACAACATAAATTAGTCACTTATCCACGAACAGATAGTAAACATTTATCCAGCGATATGGTCGCCACATTAAAGGACAGATTGAAAGCGGTCAGTGTACAACCTTATCGTAAAATGGCTCATTTAGCGTTGCAGAGTTCAAACCAACTTTCAAAAGCATACGTTGATGACCAAAAGGTGACGGATCACCATGCCATAATACCGACGGAGGAGACACCTTTCCTACAAAAGTTACAGGACCGTGAAAGAAAGATCTATGATCTAGTCGTGAAACGCTTCTTAGCTGTATTCTACCCTCCATATCTTTATGAACAAACGACGATAGAAGCCTCGATTGGGACTGAAACCTTTCAGACGAAAGGTAAGCGGATTGTAGAAATCGGTTGGAAAGAAGTATATGATTTTGATTCAGAAAAAGATCAATTGCTATCAAAAATGGAAGAAGGGGATATATTTTCCGTTCTGTCAATAAAAGAAACAGAAGGGCAGACGAATCCTCCCGGCCGTTTCAATGAAGGAACACTTCTATCCGCTATGGAAAACCCAAAGAAATTCATGAAAGAAAGTAACAAAGATCTTCTTGACACCATACATGAAGCAGGGGGACTCGGTACAGTTGCGACAAGGGCAGATATAATTGAAAAGCTTTTTAACTCAGGAGTGATTGAACCGAAAGGAAAAGAAATTCTAATTACGTCTAAAGGAAAGCAATTATTGGAGTTGGCACCACTTGAATTACAATCCCCGACCCTTACAGCAGAGTGGGAGCAAAAGCTTGAAAAAATCGCAAATGGTTCTCTTAATAAGCAGGAATTCTTAAAAGAGATTAAAGATTATACAAGTAAGTCGGTTAGTGAAATTAAGAACTCTACTAAGAAATTCTCTCATGATAATCTAACCGGAACGAAATGTCCTGACTGTGGAAATCTGATGCTTGAGATAAAGAATAAGCATGGTAAGAAATTAGTCTGTCAAGATCGCGAATGTGGTCACCGGAAAAATATTAGCAAAAAAACCAATGCACGGTGCCCGAATTGCCATAAACGCTTAGATCTAAGAGGTGAAGGGGAAGGCCAGATGTTCACATGTGTGTGTGGACATAGAGAGAAACTTTCAACCTTTAATGATCGCAGAAAAAAAGAAAAGAATAGCAAAGCAACTAAAAGGGATGTAAATAAGTATTTGAAAACACAGCAGAATGATGAGCCGGTCAACACTGCATTAGCCGATGCTCTGGCAAAATTAAAACTGGATCAGTAATTTTTTTATAGGGATGACTCCCTATTTTAGGAGTCATCTCTATCTTTTTTTGATTATGATTGATAGAATATTTGTAATTATGTGAAAATGAGGTGAGTGTGATGACATCAATTACCATTCAAGAATTTTTTGAAGCAATTGAAAAAGGCGATAAAGAGACAGTGGAGCAGTCATTGAGAAATGACACCAATCTTTGTAACGCAGATAATGAACAAGGTTTAATAGCATTAGGGGTGGCTGCACATTATGGTCATAGAGAAATCGTTGAGCTTCTGCTGAATTTTGGTGCGGATATCAATTCCTTCTCAAATTCGAAAGTTTCCTACATTCCTTCTAATACGGCTTTACATGCAGGAATCGCCGGGAAGGCTTCAAAAGAACTGTTGGAATTTTTACTAAAACAAGGAGCAAATGTGAATCAACCCGATTCATCAGGGCACACACCGTTACATGTTGCTGCTTTCGACGGAAGTGAAGAAATTGTGTCCCTGTTACTGGCTCACGGAGATGGACAAGAGATACATTCAGGGAATGACCGTACTCCATTGGACATTGCAAGAGAAAGAAATAATAAAGAATTCTTAAAAGCCCATGAAGAATTTGCAAAAGGAAAAGTACAGTAGCTTCGAGCATGTGTCATGCACCTCTTTAAAGGGGTGTATTTTATTTTTGCGATTTTTGTTAATGAGAGGTTGATTCATACAACATGATTCACTCTATATGTATTATGTTATGAAACTTTTTTTGAGCAATGTAAGGGATTACATTGTTGGCTTGACGGTCTTTAGTTTAAATGTGAGTTAATTATTTATTCGGAAGAAATAATATTTTTAGAAAATTCTGTTGTTATTTGTCGTTTCGCATATTAAAATAAACGTTAAATTCATTTACTGAAGGGAGGACATCGTGATGCTAACTTTTCTTGCATCCATCTGTATTCTAGTAGTAGGTTATTTCATTTATTCAAAGGTGGTAGAGAGGATTTTCGGTATTGATGATACCAATGTGACTCCTGCATACTCAAAGGAGGACGGCTTAGACTTTATGCCCATGAGCTGGTGGAAAGCAAGCCTGGTTCAATTGTTAAACATTGCGGGGTTAGGTCCGATCTTCGGGGCAATTTTAGGTGCTTTGTATGGACCTGTAGCATTCCTATGGATTGTGATTGGCACCCTATTTGCCGGAGCGGTTCATGATTACTTTTCTGGAATGTTATCTCTAAGGCATAGTGGAGCTCAGTTTCCTTCAATCGTAGGAAAATATTTAGGAAAACCTGTACAATCCGTTATGAACATTTTATCAATCGTGCTGATGATTCTCGTAGCCGCGGCTTTTACATCAGGCCCTGCACAACTAATGGCAGAGGTGACACCGCTTAATTTTATGACGTCTCTTGTCATTATTTTTACATACTTTCTCATTGCAACTGTCTTACCGATTAATAAGATTATTGGAAAGGTTTATCCGTTCTTTGGAGCCATCCTTATCTTTATGGCAGTAGCGATTGGAATTGGGTTGTTTTTCTTTGAACATCCAGTCCCAAATCTAACATTTGAAAACTTACATCCAAATGATTTACCTCTATGGCCTTTACTGATGGTTACCGTTTCATGCGGGGCAATCTCTGGATTCCATTCCACTCAAAGTCCCATCTTAGCCAGAACCTTAAAAAAAGAAAGTGAAGGACGAAAAGTATTCTATGGAGCGATGGTGGCTGAAGGAATCATCGCATTGATCTGGGCTGCAGCAGGTATGGCATTCTTTAATGGAACAGCTGGGCTTCAAGAAGCATTGGCAGCTGGTGGACCTGCAGGAGTGGTAAATGAAATCAGCAAAACGACGTTAGGCACGTTAGGTGGAGTACTAGCTGTCCTGGGTGTAATAATCCTTCCAGTCACAACAGGGGATACTGCGTTAAGATCATCAAGAATGATGCTTGCTGATTTAATGAATGATATACGTAAGAAAGATGTTGAAGGGAAATGGCTGCCGGTCTTGTTAGTTATACCGGTGGCAGTCCCGACGTTTTTACTTACTCAGATTGACTATACCTTCCTGTGGAGATATGTTGGATGGTCCAACCAGGTAGTAGCAACCGTTATGTTGTGGACTGCTGCCATTTATTTATTACAACAAGCAAGATTCCACTGGATATGCAGTATTCCTGCATTGTTTATGACAGGAGTTGTAAGCTCGTATATTTTTTACGCTCCAGAAGGTTTTGGTCTTTCCTATTCAACAGCAATGATGATCGGTTCCGTCATTTGGTTGGCTGTCTTGATATGGTTTGTGGCACAAGTAGTAAAATACAGACCTCGCAGGAAACAATTACTAGAGATGAAGTCAGTAAGTTCATAACGATAATCGACAAAAACAGCCTTTTCAGTGGAGAAGGCTGTTTTTTTAGGATAAGTTCAAATGGTCTTGCATAGACCTATAAGAATGAAAAGGAATGAATCAAGAGGGCAGTCTGTATTTTTTGTCGATTGAAAACTGAATTTTTAAAAGATTTAAACAAATCATTCTACAAAATTCGTAATGAAAGTATGCTACCTTAAGAGAAACCATTCATTTTATTGAATGTACATAATGACAAATCAGGAACGTAGTTAGTGTTACAGATTGTATAGTGCATTCTGTAAAAGTACGGGTTAAAATAAAGTGAAAATACTTAAAATTCAGATTTTTATTTCAATCGGTGAAATCTAGTAAGTGTGAACCAATGGAGAAAAAATAATGAAAGCGCTTACTATTTTATATAATCTATTTGTGCAGGGGGTAATGAAATGTCAGACTTGGTGAAAATTGGACTTATTCAAGCTTCTCATGATGTAGATGGTAGTGAAGGGGTAGATGTCCATAAGGAGCAAGCGATCAAGAAACATGTGGAACTGGTGCGAGACGCAGCAAGAAAGGGAGCTCAAATCATTTGTTTACAGGAAATCTTCTATGGTCCTTACTTTTGCTCAGAACAAAACCCAAAGTGGTATGACTCTGCTGAAGAAATACCAAATGGCCCTACAACTAAAGAGTTCCAGGCGTTAGCCAAAGAGCTGAGTGTCGTCATCGTCCTACCAATCTATGAAAGAGAAGGAATAGCTACTTACTATAATACGGCAGCGGTCATCGATGCAGATGGATCCTATCTTGGAAAATATCGAAAGCAGCATATTCCACATGTTGGGGTTGGAGAGGAAGGTTACGGATTCTGGGAGAAATATTACTTTAAACCAGGAAACCTCGGGTATCCGGTATTTGATACTGCTTATGCAAAAGTAGGAGTTTATATTTGCTATGACCGTCACTTCCCGGAAGGGGCCCGCCTATTAGGTTTAAAAGGGGCGGAAATTGTGTTCAATCCATCTGCAACTGTAGCCGGATTATCTGAATACTTATGGAAGCTTGAGCAGCCAGCCCATGCGGTGGCAAACGGCTACTACTTAGGAGCTATTAATCGTGTTGGTTTTGAGGGTCCTTGGAATATGGGTGAATTTTACGGACAGTCCTATTTAGTCGATCCGAGAGGCAGCTTTGTTTCCATTGGAAGCAGAGATAGTGATGAGGTCATTATCGGTGAAATGAATAAGAAGCTATTACGTGAAGTCCGGGATACATGGCAGTTCTATCGAGATCGCAGGCCTGAAACTTATAACGATATGACGGCTTTACTTCCTTAATAATTTGAGGCTGAGGGTGAACCATCATTGTCAGCCATGGGGTGTTTAACAGGTTATGGAAATTAATAGGAAATGGATAGGGGGAAGTCAGTTTGTCTAACACACTTTCATTACTCAATCTTGAGAAGAATTTTCTCGAAGCCCATGAGGGATTGACCAATAGGGAAGCCGTGGAGGAAGCAAATCGCTGCTTGTATTGTTATGATGCTCCGTGCATAACAGCTTGTCCCACAAGCATTGATATACCTTCATTTATTAAAAAGATTGCATCCGGGAACTTGAAGGGATCGGCAAAAACAATCATGTCTGCAAATCCTGTGGGTGCGAGCTGCTCACGTGTCTGCCCGACAGAAGAGCTGTGTGAAGGGGCTTGTGTACTGAATCATTCTACTAAGCCAATCATGATTGGAGACCTGCAGCGATATGCAACAGATTGGGCAAGACATAACGACACGGTGCTATTTGAAGCAGGGGAACCAAATGGGATCAAAGTAGGGATTATCGGAGGGGGACCAGCCGGCCTATCGGCTGCAAGGGAACTTGCCCGCTTCGGATATGAAGTAACCATCTATGAAGCGGAAAAGGAAGCTGGAGGCTTAAATACTTATGGAATCGTATCTTTCCGACTTCCCCAGAGCATATCTTACTGGGAAGTGGAGCAAGTAAAGAAATTGAATGTCGATATTCGAACCAATGTAAAGGTTGGTCAAGACATATCTGTAGATGAAATCGTAGAGAGACATGATTTTGTCATCCTGGCAGCAGGAATGTCCCATGTTCCAAATTTGAAAATTGAAGGGGAAAACTTAAAAGGTGTTCATGACGCCATTGAATTTGTTAAGGCAACGAAAAGTGGCAAGCTGTCGCAAGATTATGTAGGCAAAAAAGTGGTGGTGATCGGAGCGGGGAATACAGCCATCGATGGAGCCACCTGTTCTGTCCGCTTAGGGGCAGACAATGTAAAAATCTTATACCGACGTACACAAGAAGAAATGACGGCTTATGATTTTGAATACGAATTTGCAAAACAGGATGGAGTAGAATTCCGCTGGCTAACGTCACCTCAGCGAATTATAGGAAATGAAGCGGGAGAAGTAACGGGAATCGAATGTATCAAGATGGAGTTAGGAGAGCCTGGTGAGGATGGAAGAAGACGTCCGATTCCTGTCAAAGGCTCACAGTTTGTGCTTCCTGTTGATGCAGTCATTAAGGCGATTGGCCAAACTCGTCATCTATCACTTATTGAACAATTCGATCTGGAGCATTCAGACGGTGTTGTACAGGTTAATCTTGAAACCTTCCAAACCTCTAATCCAAAGATTTTCGCCTGTGGAGACGTTGTTTTTGGTAAGGGAGTAGGAGAAGCAATGGTCGTTACGGCTGCAGAGCAAGGGAAGCTTGCCGCCTATCATTTACATGCACAATTGGAGAAAGTCCACGTGAATTAAGATTGTCCTAGGGGGGGAACTCATGGCAAATTTAAACATTGATTTAGCAGGAATAAAATCACCTAATCCATTTTGGCTGGCGTCCGCGCCACCAACGAACTCGGGTTATCAGGTTCAAAGAGCATTCGAGGCCGGTTGGGGCGGTGCAGTATGGAAAACATTAGGGGAGCCTATTATTAATGTATCTTCAAGGTTCGCAGCTGTAAGTTTTAATGGTCAAAAAGTAGCAGGATTCAATAATATCGAACTCATTACCGATCGACCATTAGAAGTGAATCTGAAGGAAATCTATGAAACAAAAAAACGATTTCCCGATCATGCAATCATAGCATCATTAATGGTAGAGCCTAAACAAGAAAAATGGCATGAAATCGTAAAGAAGGTTGAAGACGTCGGTGTTGATGGGCTGGAGCTGAATTTCGGATGTCCACACGGAATGGCTGAACGGGGAATGGGATCTGCGTCCGGTCAGGTACCAGAACTAGTCGAGAAACAAACCTTTTGGGCGAAAGAGGTGGCCAGGACACCTGTAATTGTAAAATTGACACCAAACATTACAGACATTACTGTCACAGCTGAAGCGGCTGTCCGCGGTGGTGCGGATGCAGTAAGTATGATCAATACAATCAACAGTTTAGCAGGAGTTGATCTGGATTCCTGGAATACCATTCCTCATGTAGCCGGAAAAGGTGCTCATGGAGGTTATTGCGGACCTGCTGTTAAGCCAATTTCATTGAATATGGTCGCCGAGTGCGCCAGAAATCCACGTATCAACGTTCCGATTTCAGGGATGGGGGGAGTTTCAAATTGGCAGGATGCCGTCGAATTTATGCTAATGGGAGCATCGGGTGTTCAGGTATGCACTGCTGCTATGCATCACGGTTTTAGAATTGTCGAGGATATGCTCGATGGCTTAAATAATTATTTGGATGAAAAAGGGATTGCATCAGTCCAGGATATCGTCGGGAAATCAGTACCGAGATTTTCTGATTGGGGAAATCTTGATCTTAATTATAGTGTTGTGGCAAAAATCAACACGGATGTTTGTATTAACTGTAATAAATGTCATATTGCCTGTGAAGATACGTCTCATCAATGCATTGACATGCTGAAAGATCCTAAAGGAAACAGCTATTTAAAAGTGCGGGAAGAAGATTGCGTCGGGTGTAATTTATGTTCGATTGTATGTCCGGTTGATGGGGCTATTGACATGATAGAGGTTCCAAGTGGCCATATGCCAATGACATGGAATGAACGTCAAGCGGTAGTAGGGAACCTATCCGAAGCTAGAGTAAACGCGGCGAAATAATTCTGGAGGTATGGAAATGAATAAAATTATTCAAAATGGAACCATTATTACGGCAACAGACACATATAAAGCGGATGTGCTTATACAGAATGGTAAGATCGCAGCTATAGGTAAAGGGTTTGATACTAGCAATGCAGAAATAATTGACGCGAATGGAAAGTACATTTTTCCCGGTGGGATCGACCCCCATACTCATCTGGAAATGCCTTTTGGTGGGACGGTATCAAAGGATGATTTCGAGAGTGGAACCATTGCAGCAGCGTTTGGAGGAACAACGACACTCATTGATTTCTGTTTGACCAATAAGGGAGAACCTCTTCAAAATGCAATTGATACTTGGCATGCGAAGTCTAAGGATAAAGCAGTAATCGATTATAGTTTCCATTTAATGATCGGGGAAATCAATCAAGATGTCCTATCGCAGCTTCCTGAGGTGATGGATAAAGAGGGGATTACATCATTCAAAGTCTTTATGGCATATAAAAATGTATTCCAGGCAGACGATGAAACGCTATTTAGAACCTTAATAGCCGCGAAGGAATTAGGAGCACTCGTAATGGTACATGCAGAGAATGGCGACGTTATTGAGTATTTAACCGAAAAGGCTTTAGTGGAAGGGAAAACGGAACCAATTTATCACGCGCTGACGAGACCTCCTGAACTGGAGGGGGAAGCGACTGGCCGTGCAGCTAAACTAACCGGATTGGCAGATTCCCAATTATATGTTGTGCATGTTTCCTGCTCTGATGCCGTTGAACAGATTTCAGCAGCGAGAAGTAAAGGATTGAATGTTTGGGGAGAAACATGTCCTCAGTATCTTGTGCTTGATCAAACCTATTTAGAACGTCCGAATTTTGAGGGAGCTAAATACGTTTGGTCGCCGCCCCTTCGTGAGAAGTGGCACCAAGATGTTCTCTGGAATGCCTTGAAAAGTGGTCAGCTGCAAACAATAGGGTCAGATCAATGCTCATTTGATTTCCAAGGGCAAAAAGATCTTGGGAAAGATGATTTCACTAAAATCCCGAATGGCGGACCGATTGTAGAGGACCGTGTATCCATATTATTCTCAGAAGGAGTTGAAAAAGGGCGGATAAGCTTAAACCAGTTTGTTGATATCATGTCTACACGAAGTGCAAAGCTGTTTGGCCTCTATCCTCAGAAGGGAACCATTGCAGTAGGTTCTGATGCAGATGTGGTCATTTTCGATCCTAATGCTGAGAGAGTGATAAGTGCTGAAACTCATCATATGGCAGCAGATTATAACCCGTTTGAAGGCATGAAGATAAAAGGTGAACCTGTTTCTGTATTGTCCAGGGGTGAATATGTCATTAAAGACAAACAGTTTGTCGGTAAGCTGGGAACCGGAAAGTATATTAAGAGAGCAAAATACGGTAAGCTTCTTTCAAATGAAGAGAGTGAAGCACTTCAATCCTCTAAGTCTTAAAAACTTTAGAAAATAATGCATCTTAACTGTAGAACAACTCCTGCCAGAGGAAGGGAGGCTGCCTTCCTCCGGCCACTCTTGTCAAAGATTTGGTTTTGCCATTCGATGCAAACAAATAAGGGGTGTTCAAGATGAAGAAAAGTTATTTAAAGTCTCCTGATTTATTACCGATTAAAGAGAGCGAAAGAAAAATCACCAAGCTTGGCTATTCATTTATGTGGGTTGGAATGGTTGTCGTTCTTGCAACCTTCGCCATTGGCGGAGCCGGAGTCGTATCCCTACCCCTACCTCTTGTTGTACTTGCCACCATCATTGGGTCACTTGCGATTGGTCTATTTATTACATTGACCGGGGATATCGGGATTGAGCATGGGGTATCATTCCCAGTCTATATGAGAGCCCCTTTTGGAACGCTTGGAACCCATATTCCTTCTGTAGTGCGTGGTCTGGCAGCATCAATGTGGTTTGGAATAAACACTTACTTTGGTGCAACAGCGATGAATGGTATTTTAAATATTTTATTTGGTTTTGATAATTGGTTTGTTTGTTTCGTGATTTTTGCGGTCCTTCAATTAGTGAATACAGCTCTTGGGATTAAAGCTGTGGAAAGATTTGCCGACCTTGCCGCACCTGTCATCATTCTTATTTCTGTATGGATGTATTCATCCTTATCTGAATCTGCCGCTTCTCAAGGAAGAGACATTTGGAGCTGGGTTGAAAGTCCGGTAACAGGTGCTGCTACTTTTACGGCTTTTCTGGTAGTCGTCTTTAGTAATATGGGATTTTGGGCCACACTATCTGCTGATATTCCGTCCATTTCCAGATTCATGAAAGCTCCAAAAAATGAGCGGAATTGGTTTAAGAGAAACAAAAGCTCGATCATTGGTAACCTTGTAGCCCTCCCTATTACTCAATCATTTATGGTGTTAATTGGTGGGATTTCGTATATTGCCGTTTTAAATTATGATCCCGTCGTAGCCCTTCAAGAAGCAGCGAGCGGATTCGTTTTAGGGGTCCTCCTTCTGATGATCGTCCTGGCTCAATGGTCAACGAATATAGCTGCGAATATCGTTCCGGCTGCAACAATATTCTCTAATGTCGGTGGACCAAAATTCCCGTTCTGGGCAGGGGTCATTACTGCTGGTATTGTGGGTACGATCGTACAACCATGGAACCTTTTTGGTGTAATCATTCCAGTTCTACTATTCGTAGGAGGCATACTGTCAGCCATCGTAGGGATTTTGATTTCAGATTATTATTTTATCAGGAAGCGAAGAGTCAATGTACCTGCATTATATGAAGACAAAGGACAATTCAAGTATATGAATGGAGTGAATCTTGCAGGGTTCATTTCATGGATTATTGGAGGAGTTGCCTCCTATTACGTTCCAAACTTCACTTTTTTAGTCGGCTTCGGGGGTGGAGCTCTTTGCTATTATGTATTAGCTAAATTCTGGTGGTTTAAGAAATATGAGCAGGCAGAACTAATTGATCCGAGTGATGAGAAATATCTTGGCTTGTCTGTCGGCCGCGATTGGGAAATTCAAGTCGAAGAAGAAGTCATTGTATCAGACGAATCCCCAACAGGCACAAGTTTTTCTTAGAATCATGAAAGCAAGGTAGTTAAGGTAGTTATTATCTGAAGATACGATAGAAAGGGTGTCGTCATGTCTGATTATCAAGAGTTTTTAAGTGAACGGGATAAAATTGATTTTCTCATTCAGAAAGGTTTTAAAATTGAGAAAATAACAGAGAACCTAAGTGGAGCATTTGTTCTGTTTAAGCATACTGAAAATAAAAGAAGTGCCACTCTTCATGTGAAGACGGCAAATGCACGAAAATATTTCTCAAATCTATTACTTCAAAACTAACAGTTGAAGGGGGAAACTTGGATGAGTGACGTTATGGGACCGCGTGAAGGAAAGGAACTGACACTCTTTCCTGGAAATATGCAAACGTCTGACGAGCTAATCGATTGGGTGTTAGCCGTTTTATCTTCACAACAGTTATCAGATGAAGAAATAAGGAAATGGTGGAGTGAAGAGATCCAGTTTGCAATCCCCTATATAGAAGAATAGAAGAAAAATGAAGGATTGGTTCCGCCAATCCTTTTCTCCATTTTCCTAAGGCAGAACAAGAGGAGAGAAAAATGAAAAGTAATTACTATTTCTCAGTAGAAGATATTCTAGTAAGAAAATACTTTGAACATGCTAAAGTGATTGCTGGGCACAATGGTCTCAGCCGTCAAGTGAAGTGGGTCCATGTAGTCGAAGTAACATCGATAAAAAATCTTCTTAACGGAAATGAACTGATACTTTCTACAGGAATAGCTTTACAAGAGGAAGAGACCTTTCTTTCACTCCTTCATCAGTTAATTGAGAGTGAAGCAGCAGCCATTTGCATTGAACTTGATACAAATATTTCTACGATTCCAATTTCTGTATTAAAGTGTGCAGATGTATTTGATTTTCCTATTATCGTGTTTCAAAGGGAAGTTCCGTTCGTTAGTATAACTCAGGATATTCATTCCGTCCTTATCAATCAGCAATACGACATGATAAAAAAACTGGATTCATATGCACAGGAGTTAAACAGAAGGCTGCTCGGCGTTAATCACTTCAGAGAAATCCTTCAGGTTTTACATAAGGAGCTTACTGTTCCTGTACTATTTCAGCTAAAAGAACAAGAGGTGGAAATCTATCCTCTCATGAGCTCACCTGATGAAGAGAGGATACGAGAATGTTATCACAGTCATAAAGATTCCCGTAATCATCATTTTGCCTCCACTAAAGTTATTCTATTTGACCAGGAATACGCAGAGTTATGTATATACAGAAGCGATCATCCTTTTAGTGAATATGAGCTTCTTATATTGGACAGAACTTCAACGGCGTTAGCCCAGTATTTAATGAGAGAATTGTATTTCAACGAGCAAAAACGTTTAGAAGACTCTAAATGGATTACCTGTTGGCTAAAAGGAGAACAGTCCTATGAGAGACTCTCCGCATTTTTAGGTGACTTAAATGTACAGGTCAATGGTGGAGTCGTCTGTATTTGCCAGACGAATAGGCTGAATGAACAAGAGCCGATTGATTTTACCTTTTTTAACCTTGTCACCAGAAGCATTTTTGAACAACAGGGTTTTCGTGTGTTACCCGAAAGAGTAGGAAATGATCTCATTTTCATTCTTCTGGACACCAGGAGGACAGGAGATTGGAAAGCGAGAGTCACCAGTGCCTACGAAAAGATTCTTCAGTCTGATTTCTTTAAAGATTCTTCACAAACAGTATTTGCAACGGGCAAGTACCAAATGGAGACGATGGAAATTCACAAGAGCTATGAAACAGCTAAAGATAGTCTCATGTTTCAGTCAAAGGTGGATGCTTCAAAAGCGTATTTTTTCTTTGATGACTTGCATTTATACAGGCTGATTTCAATCGTTAACAACAATGTTAATCTGTGGGAAATGATCGAAGAGTACCTCACTCCGCTCCTGGATTATGATCGTAAACATGATGGCAGTCTATTGAAGACGTTGAAGGTTTTCCTTGCATGTCAGGGATCAAAACAGGAAACATCAAAACAACTATTCATTGTAAGACAAACACTCTACCATCGCCTCAAAAAAATTGAAGATTTACTTGGAGATGATTTCATGACCTCTGATAAACGTGTGGCCATCGAGTTTCTCCTTGCTGCCCATGACTATTTGCAACCACTCAGCTCTTTGAAAAAGTCGAAGATTAATTAATTGTAAAATGTCAAATTGAGAGGTCAGGTTCTTTTACACAATGTCTAATGCATCCACTTACAATTTATTTCATAATAAAACTATAAACGATACGATAGGTTCTGCACCACACAGAAAAATCCAATGAAAAAATAAGGAGGAACTAAATATGACGATAATAAAAAAAGACGTAGCTGTATTAAAGAATTACATTGGAGGTGTATGGGTTGATTCACTTAGCTCGCAGACCTTACAAGTAGTGAATCCTGCTACAAATGAAGAGATTGCAAGAGTCCCGGTTTCTACTAAAGAAGACGTCGCTATGGCTGTGAAGGCTGCCAAGCAAGCCTCACAAACCTGGAAGAAGACGCCGGTTCCAAAACGTGCACGTATTTTATATAAATACCATTCTTTACTTTCAGACAATCATGAGGAATTGGCCAAACTGGTTGTACAGGAAAATGGTAAATCATTTAAAGAGGCGTATGGTGAAGTGCAGCGGGGACTTGAGTGTGTGGAATTCGCTTGTGGTGCACCGACTTTAATGATGGGTGAAACGTTGAGTGGTATTGCAGAGGATATAGATTCAGAGATGTTCCGTTATCCACTTGGGGTAGTGGGGGGGATCACGCCATTTAACTTTCCAATGATGGTACCCCTGTGGATGTTCCCGCTTGCAATTGCGTGTGGAAATACCTTCGTGTTGAAGCCATCTGAAAGAACCCCGATTTTAGCCAATAGGCTTGCAGAGTTATTAACAGATGCAGGAATGCCTGATGGTGTATTAAATGTCGTACATGGTGCACATGATGTCGTAAATGGGTTGATCGAGCATAAAGAAGTAGCAGCCATATCCTTCGTCGGGTCTCAGCCGGTGGCTAAATATGTGTATCAACAGGCTGCCTCTCATGGGAAAAGGGTGCAGGCATTATCCGGGGCGAAGAATCATCATGTTGTCATGCCTGATGCAGATATGAATAAAGCGGCTGAGCATATTATCAGTTCAGCGTTTGGCAGTGCCGGCCAGAGATGTATGGCGTGCAGTGCCGTAGTGGTTGTAGGGGATAATGAACCGTTTGTTAAAGCTTTAAGTAAAAAAGCAGATGAGTTATGTATTGGTAACGGAATGGACGAAGAAGTGCTTCTCACTCCCGTCATTCGAAAAGAACATCGGGAGAAGACACTTGGTTATATTGACAAAGGTCTGCAGGAAGGCGCATCCCTAATACGAGATGGGCGTAAAGAAATGGATGACTTCAAGGAAGGAAACTTTTTGGGTGCAACGATCTTTGACCATGTTTCACCGGATATGACCATTGCAAAAGAAGAAATGTTTGCCCCTATCCTCAGTTTACTGAGAGCCAAGGATTTGGATGAAGGACTTGATTATATTCGTCAATCACGATATGGAAATGGTGCTACGATTTACACGAAAGATGCAAAGGCTGTCCGACAGTTCAGAGAAGAAGCAGACGCTGGAATGCTGGGTATCAACGTTGGTGTTCCTGCGACAATGGCGTTCTTCCCATTTTCAGGGTGGAAGGATTCTTTCTATGGGGATATGCATGTAAACGGTAAAGACGGAGTAAATTTCTATACTAGGAAGAAAATGATCACTTCTCGATTTGATTTTTAATCTGAGTTAGGGGGAACTTTCATGGTGAAAGCAGGTCAATCTCAAGATGTATGGTTAAGGAATGATGAAAAGCTCATTTGGCATTCCATGAAACCATACAATCCCGATGGAACAATGGTCGTTACAGAGTCTGCCGGGTCCTGGATTACAGATAAGGATGGTCAAAAATTTCTGGATGGCATGGCAGGGCTTTGGTGTGTAAACGTAGGATATGGTCGACAGGAATTAGCAGAGGCAGCTTATCTTCAGCTAAAAAAAATGGCGTACTTTCCACTAACACAAAGTCATCAGCCGGCTATTGAGCTTGCTGAGAAATTAAATCATTTACTTGGGGATGACTATGTCATTTTCTTTTCCAACAGTGGCTCAGAAGCCAACGAAACCGCCTTTAAGATTGCCAGACAGTATCACCAGCAAAAAGGGGAACACGGACGGTATAAAATTTTTTCCAGATATAGAGGGTATCACGGGAATTCCATGGGGGCCCTGGCCGCAACAGGTCAGGCTCAGCGGAAATATAAGTATGAGCCGTTAGCTCCCGGATTTATCCATATCGCTCCACCCGATAGCTATCGCGATGAAACATCGGGGCAAAGCCCACATGAACTTCCTGGAGTAAAGGCAATTGATCAAGCGATGACCTGGGAATTAAGTGAAACAGCGGCTGCGTTGATCATGGAACCAATCATCACAGGAGGTGGGGTACTCGTTCCACAAGATGAATATATGAAAGCGGCGAAAGAAGTTTGTGAGAAGCATGGAGCACTCATGATTGTCGATGAAGTGATTTGTGGCTTTGGACGTACAGGCAAGCCATTTGGTTTCATGAATTATGATGTAAAGCCGGATATCATCACAATGGCAAAAGGGATTACAAGTGCGTATCTTCCGTTATCTGCAACAGCCGTGAAGCGTGAGATATATGAAGAGTTTAAAGGAACTGAGGAATATGATTACTTCCGCCATATCAATACATTCGGTGGAAACCCTGCAGCATGTGCCCTTGCTTTGAAAAACATTGAAATCATGGAGAGTGAGAAGCTTTTTGAACGCTCCGCTGATCTTGGTGAAAAGGCATTGAACATGTTGAAAAATCATTTGCAAGATCATCAATATGTTGGAGATGTTCGAGGAAAGGGTCTATTAATTGGAATTGAAATGGTAAGTGATAGGGAAACAAAAGAACCTTTAGACGTCTCGAAGGTCAATGAGGTGATTGGATACTGTAAACAAAAAGGTGTAATCATTGGGAAAAATGGGGCTACAGTCGCTGGTTATAACAATGTGCTTACTTTATCACCACCATTGAACATAGAAGAGGAAGATCTGGATCTGTTATTATCCACCGTGATGGATGGGATCAAGCAACTTTAATAATAATGACTGGGAAAACACCTGTTTGTGCAGGTGTTTTCCCTTTTCTTATTAAATTGAATTTTATGGTAAAATAGATGAGTAAGAACATAGGGGGAGGGGATGAGCATCATTTTCAAAGGGATTGATCATATTCAGTTTGCTGCTCCAAAAGACAGCGAAGAGGAAGCTAGAAAGTTCTTTGGTGAAATTCTTGGTCTGAAGGAAATACCGAAACCTGAAAATCTTCAAGGGAGAGGCGGTTGTTGGTTTCAATATGGACCCCAAGAAATTCATGTGGGGGTACAAAATGATTTTGTGCCAGCAACAAAAGCACATCCAGGATTACTTGTTACAGATTTAGAAGCACTTAGAAGTAACCTAATGGAGAAAGGAATCAGGATAAAAGAAGATACACCGATTAACGGTAGAAATCGCTTTTTCGTCTCAGATCCATTTGGAAATCGAATTGAATTTTTAGAATACCATTAATAATGAATGCACCTCATGAATTAGGAGGTGCATTTTTATTTTCAAAACACTATTCTTGAATGAATTTATCCACATCTTTCTCCATAGATGAATTTTGTGAAGCGCTAGGTACCTTTCTTTTTTCCACATTGATAAGATCGGAAGAATAAATCGAAGTGATAACTTGCCCGCCAATTACTTTTGCACGGATGAGCAGTGGCTGGTTATATGCGTTTCTAAAAGTGAAGTCGGGTCCATACCAGCTAACTGTAGCATCTCTGCCCAGAGGCACGTAAGGAACCCTCTTTGAATGATGATACCGTTCTAATATTTTTACACCAGCCTGGTCAACCGCATTAAATAAAGTGGATGATACCTGACAAATCCCACCCCCTATATCTTCTGAGAGTTCCCCTTTTATAATCACGGGGGCTTTTTTATATCCCTTTTCTTTCGTTCTTTTTCCAACCACACCGTTAAAGGAGAATACTTCTCCAGGGAACACAACCGTATTATTGATTCTCTCTGTCGCTAGAACGATATTTTGAGTCCGTTCCTCATTATGCTTATTGAAATATGTGACGTATCTTCCAATAAGCTGTGTTCGGATGTGCGCAAGGATCTCACTGTCGACTTTGGGATGTAATGTCATAAGGGGTGCTTCCGTATTGATTGACCCTCTAGAAAAGAAGAAGGAATGAACCAGCTCACGAAATCTCCGTTCATTAAGTTTGTAACCGGCTCTTTCTGAAATAATTTGATTATTCTCATTGATATAAGCATTCTGAGGAGGGGTATAGACCTGATTTTGCACTTCTGAAACTAATTCCTCATATTGCTTTTCGTCCATTATTGGTTCATCTACCAATGGTATATTCAATGAATTTCGTTCTATAGAAATTGGCGCATGATTTTGAAATTGAATATGTAATTGATCTTGACCATTCATCACAGGAAACAGTAATAGACCAATTGAACTAAGTTTAATCCAGAGCATCTGAACCCTTCCTTTCGTATGTAGTATCGGTGTAAAAGGCTTCTTTCATGTTAAATCCTAATTGCCAAAAATTGATGGTTATGTATTTGCAGTTGTGATTAGAAACTAAGGAAAAAAAAGAGGTCTTTACATGCTTTATTTATTCAGGTTCATGATGGTTGTATCTTTACTTTTTGCCTGCAGTGCTAAACCTGCGGGGGCAATGCCTAGTTTTACTGTAGAAATACTTCCGTGGGATCAAGTGAAAGAGATCATTCCTAAGCAATCGTATTTTACGATCATTGATGTAGAAACCGGCCTTTCTTTCAAGGTACAAAGAAGAGCAGGAAGCAAACATGCGGATGTACAACCAGTTACAAAAAAAGACACGAAAATCATGAAATCCATCTATGGGGGAAAATGGAGTTGGGACCGTCGTGCAATTCTCGTTTTAGTACATGATCAACTTATATCTGCCTCAATGAACGGAATGCCGCACGGAGCAGGCGCTCTCCAAAACAATTTTCCGGGACATTTCTGCGTGCATTTTTATGGAAGTACAACCCATAAGACACCAACGCCTGATTTGGCCCATAAGATCATGATTTTAAAAGCAGGTGGAAAACTGGATGGGTTTCTATACAAATTAGATCCCTATGAGTTGATCAGTGTCATGGAGATTGCTGTCAATCAGCATGATAAAAAGCTACTTTCACAAGTGATGTCTGGAAGTAATGGGTCCTTAAAGGAAACCCTAAAAAGAGTGAAACATATGGATGTTACTAAAAGATCGATACTTCCTGTAGAGGATTTACCTGCACTTGTTGGGATGAAGCTAAAGGTTAGAGTGAAATGGATACGATCGAATCAATCTCAAGAAGAAAATAACGTTCAATTCATCATTCGGAAAGATGCGATTGAAGATCAATGGAAAATTGATGGTCATGCATTTCTTGAGGAAATGGATTAAGGATCAATCATATACATTATTTACCTCCAGTGGATGAATTCTTATTCTCTATGTGCGTTTTTAATATGCAAAATAGGGAAAAGGGTATAAAAATAAATCGTGGAGGGAACACACCGATGTTTGATTTTGTAATAAATTTAATTAAGGAGCTTGGAATGTGGGGGTTATTCGCTGGAAATGCAATTGAAGCGTCATCCTTGCCATTTCCGGGAGCCCTCGTGACACTGACATATGGTTACCTTTTAGATCCATCTTGGACGAAGCTGATCATTTTAGCATTCACAAGCAGCTTGGTTTATACTGTATGTAGTTACATCCCATATGGAATAGGATATAAATTAAAAGATAAACTCAATGAAAAAACCAGCTCAAAGAAATTGGCTAAAGGTCAGAAATGGTTTCGGAAATGTGGATTGTGGAGTATTGCCATCACGAGACCGCTTGGCATTGGTAACTATATTTCTTATGTTGCAGGTATTAGTAAAGTGAATAAATGGACATTTGGCGGATTAACGTTCATCGGAATCTTTCCAATTACCCTCACGATGTTAATAGTCGGCAAGAATGGAAATCTCAAGTATGTACAGTCTTTGATGAGTAACATACAAACCTACCTTCTCATTGGAGGGGCTATACTGTTGATTGGTTTCTTATCATATAAATACTTTTATAGATTTAAGGCAAAAAACACCAGCTGCTTGGAAGATGAGTCAAGCATAGCAAAACAAACCGAATAAACAAGACATCGATTCGCTCCTCATTTGGGAAGCGGATTTTTTTGTGAGAAAAGGAGATGCACACACTGATCGTAAGTTGACCAGAACCGGTTTCCTCAATCTACTACATGCTCCAACCCTTTTACGTGTGATATAATGAATAGTCGAGATTAGTAGATTTACATGGAAAGGTTTGAATGAAACCATGACACAATATACCCCAATGATAAAACAATACCTACAAGTAAAGGCAGAATACCAAGATGCCTTTTTATTTTTTCGTTTAGGTGATTTTTATGAAATGTTTTTTGACGATGCCATTGCAGCATCACAGGAACTTGAAATAACGTTAACAAGTCGTGATGGGGGAGGGAAGGAACGTATTCCCATGTGTGGTGTTCCTTATCATTCTGCTCCTAATTACATAGAGCAGCTCATCGATAAAGGCTTTAAAGTAGCAATTTGTGAACAAACCGAAGATCCGAAACAAGCTAAGGGAGTTGTGCGGAGAGAAGTTGTTCAGCTCATTACACCCGGTACGGTTATGGATGGTAAAGGCCTGAATGACAAAGAGAACAACTATATTGCTTCTGTAACAGATTTTAAAGATGAAACTTACGGACTTTCTTATAGTGACTTAACAACAGGGGAAACAAAAGTGACTTTGGTCACAGATGGTCTTCAAGCATTGTTGAATGAATTATCTACGATTGGTGCGAAGGAAGTCGTCATTCACCCCGATCTAAATGAAGCGGTACAAGGAAAGATTAAAGAACGAAACGAAGTTACCTTGTCATATGAGAAAGGAGCTGAAGGTGGAGGAGATTTTGCTCATCTCGTTGCCCCTTTAAAACAAGATAAACTAATAAAAGCTTCCTCCCTCCTTTTTCACTACCTCTTCCGTACACAGAAGAGAAGCCTTGATCATTTACAAATTGTTGAGACATATCAGCTGCATCAATTTATGAAAATGGATTACTATTCGAAGCGAAATCTGGAGTTGACGGAAACGATCCGCTCAAAAGGAAAGAAAGGTTCGCTTCTTTGGCTATTAGATGAAACGATGACGGCTATGGGAGCCCGGTTACTCAAGCAATGGATCGATCGACCACTTATTCATAAACAGGACATTGAAAGACGTCAAACGGTTGTTGAGGTGCTATTGGAGCGATTCTTTGAGAGGCAGGACCTTAGAGAAAGATTAAAGGAAGTGTATGACCTAGAGAGGCTTGCGGGGCGGGTTGCGTTCGGTAATGTGAATGCACGTGATTTGATTCAGCTGAAAAAATCACTTCAGCAAGTACCCGTGTTAAAACACCTGGTGGGATCACTCGAAAATGAAGCAACCGATGATCTCGTAAGGAAACTTGATCCATGTGAAGAGCTGACAGATCTTCTTGACCTGGCTTTAGTGGAAAATCCTCCTCTTACAATTAAAGAGGGAAGTCTGATTCGGGATGGGTATCATAATGAGCTTGATCAATATCGTGATGCAAGTAGAAACGGGAAGACCTGGATTGCTCAGCTCGAACGTGATGAAAGGGAAAGGACTGGAATCCGGTCTCTTAAAGTTGGATTTAACAGGGTCTTTGGCTATTATATCGAAGTAACGAGAGCAAACCTTCAACACCTGGAAGAAGAACGCTATGAAAGAAAACAGACATTAACGAATGCTGAACGTTTCATCACCCCTGAGTTAAAGGAGAAAGAAGCGCTTATCCTTCAGGCCGATGAAAAAAGTGTGGAACTGGAATATGAACTGTTCCTTGGAATTCGTGAGAGAGTCAAGGAATTCATCCCCCGCCTGCAGAAGCTCGCGAAACTCGTAAGTGAATTGGACGTTCTCCAGTGCTTTGCAACGGTAAGTGAAAAGCGTCATTATATCCGCCCTGTCTTTAATGAAGAAAGAATAATCAGGTTGAGGGACGGACGTCATCCGGTTGTGGAAAAGGTGATGGGCGCTCAGGAATATGTTCCGAACGACTGCTATATGGATCAAGAAAAAGAAGTCTTTCTTATAACAGGACCGAATATGTCGGGGAAAAGCACTTATATGAGACAAGTGGCTTTAACGAGTATTCTTGCTCAAATTGGGTGTTATGTTCCTGCCAGTGAAGCAAACCTGCCAATCTTTGATCAAGTATTTACGCGAATTGGGGCAGCGGATGATCTGATTTCAGGTCAAAGTACTTTCATGGTGGAGATGTTAGAGGCAAAAAATGCGATCATCAACGCTACTCAGCAGAGTTTAATATTATTTGATGAAATTGGACGCGGTACCTCCACTTATGACGGCATGGCATTGGCCCAAGCGATTATTGAATACATTCATGAACATATAGGGGCAAAAACTTTATTCTCCACTCACTATCATGAGCTGACGGTTCTTGAAGAAGAATTACAAAAGGTGAAAAACGTACATGTAAGTGCCATGGAACAAAACGGGAAGCTCGTATTCCTTCATAAAATCAAAGAGGGAGCAGCTGACAAAAGTTATGGAATTCATGTTGCCGAACTTGCAGAACTACCTGAAGCCCTGATTGAAAGAGCAAACGAAATCCTTCTTGAGCTTGAGCGTAAGGATGAGACTTCTCACTACAGAGAAGTGGCTGTTGCGAGGGAATCAGCTGTTGAGAAACACGAGCCAAGTGAAGAAGAACTTGCCCAGCTCTCCTTTTTTTCTGATGAGAAAAAGGAGATCAAAGAAAAGCTTACTTCTAAAGAAAAGAAATGCTTAGAGGAGCTTAAAAAACTCGATATCCTGGAGATGACTCCCTTGGATGCAATGAACACTCTCTACGTGATCCAAAAGAAGATAAAAAATTAATGGAGGTGAAACTGTGGTGAAAATATTTCAGCTTGATGATTCGCTTTCCAATAAAATTGCCGCCGGTGAAGTTGTAGAAAGACCGGCTTCTGTCGTGAAGGAGCTCCTTGAAAACAGCATAGATGCAGGCGGATCCGTAATCGAAATTCATATCGAAGAAGCAGGCTTACATTCGATACGCATCATTGATAATGGTGACGGTATCGAAGAGGATGATGTGAAAACAGCTTTCAAACGACATGCAACCAGTAAAATCAAAGACGAAAATGATTTATTCCGTATCCGGACATTGGGATTTAGAGGAGAAGCCCTGCCCAGTATTGCTTCCGTTTCCCATTTTGAGCTGAAAACGAGTACGGGAGATGGGCCAGGTACGTATATCGAACTTGAAGGTGGAGAAATCAACTCACTCGAAAAAACATCGTCAAGAAAAGGCACAGATATCACAGTTTCACACTTGTTCTTCAATACACCTGCACGATTAAAATATATGAAAACCATTCATACTGAGCTGGGAAACATTACAGATGTGGTGAACCGGATTGCCCTGGCACATCCTACCGTTTCAATCAAGCTTTTGCACAACGGTAAGGCACTATTACACACCAATGGTAATGGAGATGTCCTGCAGGTTCTGGCAGCTATCTATGGGGTAGGAATTGCCAAAAAGATGGTTCCGATTGAAGTGAGCTCACTTGACTTCAAGGTTAAGGGCTACATCTCCCTGCCGGAGGTTACACGTGCTTCCAGAAATTATATTTCAACGATGATCAATGGAAGGTTTATAAAAAACTATGCTTTGGCGAAAGCAATCGGCGAGGGGTATCACACACTTCTTCCTATTGGTCGTCACCCCATCGTCCTTCTTAGCATAGAGATGGATCCCATTCTGGTAGATGTGAATGTACATCCTTCCAAGATGGAGGTCCGCATTAGTAAAGAAAGTGAATTAAATGGATTAGTTACTGAAGGAATCAAAAAGGTGTTCAAAGGAAAAGAATTGATTCCTTCAGGATCAGTGGCACCGAAGATTGTTCAGCCGAAATCAGAGCAAACGTTTATGAACCTGGATCATTCGGCTAATTTTCAGGCGAAAGAGGAAAGAGCGGGATTCGCAGGTGCGGTTCGTGAACGGTTGCTTCCTCAAGAAGGGCTGGAAAAGCATTATGAGTCAGAACTACAAAAAAACGAATCTCACGAGGCAAAAATTCCTGTTTCAGATGAACCAGCAGTTCCGGACTTAACGCACACAATTGAGGAAGAAGTGGAATTCCAGGATATAAATGAGGAAGAAGCATTCGATGAGAAAGGTCACTCTCACAGAGTTCCTCCGCTTTATCCTGTTGGCCAAATGCACGGTACTTATATCTTTGCCCAAAATGAGCGCGGCCTATATATCATTGATCAACATGCAGCTCAAGAACGAATAAAATATGAGTTCTTTAAAGAAAAAGTAGGGGAGGTTGCGAAGGAGCTCCAAGAACTTCTGGTCCCTCTTACCCTTGAATTTTCTACAGATGAGTACATTAAAATTAATGAATACCGCCATCTTCTGGAAGAAGTCGGTGTGTTTCTGGAAGAATTCGGCTACAATAGCTTTATTGTCCGGGCTCATCCTCAATGGTTCCCAAAAGGGGAAGAACAGCAAACCATCGAAGATATGATCGAACAGGTGTTGAAAATGAACCGGGTTGATATCAAAAAACTCCGGGAAGAAGCGGCTATTATGATGAGTTGCAAAGGTTCGATCAAGGCGAACCATCATTTGCGCAATGAAGACATGCAAGCTTTACTGGAAGAACTGAGAAGAACCAGTGACCCATTTACCTGTCCGCACGGGCGACCTATTATCATCCACTATTCAACTTATGAAATGGAAAAGATGTTTAAACGAATAATGTAAAAATAGCCGGTGGAATACTGCGAATCCATCGGCTGTTTCTATTTAGTTTTAAACACCAGTGTCAAAAGGAATAATTCGTTTAAATACCCTACCAACAGCATGCAAGGTACCGAAAAGATGATGCTGAATAGGTGATTTTGTATCAAAAATATGCCTCACCCAATAAAGATGAGGCATAGGTTGTCCAATTTTAATAATCATCCAGATGTTGCAATAGCACTGAAACTCTCAGGACCGACTCTGATAGTCCCAATAGCTGAGGCGCTTATATATGCGGTATATACTAAAGGTCCACTTTCCGGCTTAGGCGCGTTAAAGTTTGCGCCAGAAAATGTAATAAGCTGTGGTCCCAATATCTCCAGACTCAATTGCTGTTCAGCAGAATATACAGTTGTTAAACCTGATTGTTGCGTCCCCCTTACTACAGTGATAGTGACACTAGTTGCAAGCGGAATTAAAGGTAACTGTACAGCGACAGTTCCACTGAACTCGACTCTTATCTGTCCAACAGTTGCCTTTGTTACGTCCAACCCCACCACACCAAATAAAGAATCGGTACCTACAAGGATTGGGGTAGTTAAGGTGTTAGCCAAACTGGCATTTTGACTTGTTCTACCATCTAGAAAGATGCCCATCATCTCACCTCCTTTTTTCTAATCTAGTATATGTTATGTAATTCTACTATTTATGATTGTGCTGGTTGATTATAAATGAATAAATACATAAACGGACGCTGTGTAGTTGATTTTGGATCATACTGGTAGGGGATGACGGTAGTAATTTGTAATTATATCAATCTTTAAAAAAAGTATTAGATGAGATAAGTGGGTATAGGCACAAAAAGGGAGATAATAAGAGTGGTATGCCTAAAATGATTTTAATGCTAAATGTAATAAGAGTATTACACTTGAATGATATTGATTACAATAATTATATTATGGAAACTTATATAACTTCCGTTTCCATTCTTTCAATAATTATTTAGTAATAGATTATTAGCGTTTTTTTCAAAAAGAAACAGTATTAAAGTGAACGAGTCTGACACATACTTATTCTCCATTATATGAAAGTACTTTATTGCCATTTCGTTATCTATATATGAAATTTATCAGAATGCAATTTTTGTTGAAGGAATTCTTCTCACAAAAAGCTAATACTAAGATATAGATATTTTCAGAAAATTCAATATATAAATAGGGGGAAATGGAATGAATGGAGGCATAGAGCTTCTAAGGGAGAAAAAGAATAAACGCCTTAAAATTACATTATGGACAACGGGATCCATTCTATTTATCATGCTTGGAATCCTTATTTTTGCAAATTATTACATTGACAGATCTCTGCCTGTAACATCTGGTACCATTTCTTTAAATGGGTTATCCCAAGATGTAGAAGTGATCAGGGATAAAGACGGCGTGCCCCATATTCTAGCTCAAAATGAAAAAGACCTGTATATGGCACAGGGTTATGTACAGGCCCAGGATCGTCTATTCCAAATGGACCTAAGCAGAAGACAGGCTTCAGGGCGATTGAGTGAAGTGGTCGGTGAGAAAGCAATTGATCGGGACAAGTTCTTCCGGACATTTGGTTTGCGGAGGGCAGCGGAGGTTTCATTCACTGCATATCCGGATGAAGCGAAGCAGCTTCTCGAATGGTATGCAGTTGGGGTCAACGCTTATATGCAAGAAGCCACAGATGAAGGAAGGCTCCCTATAGAATTCACCCTGCTTGGTTACAAACCTGAAAAATGGACTCCCATCGATTCATTAACCATCGGGAAGTATATGGCATTTGATTTAGGGGGCCACTGGCAAGGTCAGGCTTTCAGGTATTGGGCATTAGAAAACCTGCCTAAGGATAAGGCGTATGATTTGTTCCCTTCATACCCTGAAGACGCTCCTGCCATTCTATCAGATATAGGAGAAGTTCAGGTTGATATGGAACAATCATTTGCCGGTGCAGTCATTCCCCCTGAATTTAATGGGAGTAACAACTGGGTGGTAAGCGGAGAGAAAACTGCCAGTGGTAAACCCCTCCTGGCAGACGACCCCCACCTCTCATTAGGAACTCCTTCCATATGGTATCAGATGCACCTGGAATCACCACAAGTCAATGTGAGTGGAGTGATTTTTGCCGGTATTCCAGGAATCATCCTTGGTCATAATGAGCAAATTGCATGGGGGGTAACAAATACGGGACCTGATGTTCAGGACTTATATGTAGAAAAACAAAATGAAGAAGATCCTTCTCTGTTTTTATATGATGAAAAGTGGGAAAGGGCAACGGTCATAGAAGAGCCCATTAAAGTAAAAGATGGTGACACCATTCCTTATGAAGTCACGATCACAAGACATGGTCCGGTGATTTCAGAATTTGCTCATCAAAATGAGAGTGGAAAAGTACTATCAATGAGATGGACAGCACTTGATCCAAGTCTGGAACTTCTCGCAATCCTTAACATCAATAAGGCAAAGGATTGGGATGAATTTGAAGAAGCCTTAAAGGACTTCCATGTTCCTACACAAAATTTCGTTTTTGCCTCAGAGGATGGGACGATTGCGTATAAGGCAAATGGGAAAATTCCTATCAGGAAAAAAGGGGACGGACTTTTGCCTGTTCCCGGGTGGGATCCTGATTATGAATGGGAAGGATTTATACCATTCGAAGAGCTTCCAAAAGTCATCAATCCAGAATCGGGTTTCATTGCAACAGCGAATAATAAAGTAGTTACCGATGAATATCCATATCATATTAGTCATCACTGGGCTCAGCCATATCGGTACATGAGAATATCGGAGTATTTAGAAGCGGTAAAGGATCTCTCCCTTTCCGATATGAAAGACCTTCAAATGGATCAGATGAATTTACATGCACGTGAAATGGTTCCTATTCTGATTGAAGATATGGAAAGCGGCTCATTAACTGCTAAAGAAAAAGAAGCTGTTGAGCTGCTGAAGTCCTGGAACAATAAAGATGATAAAAAACAAGCTGCTCCACTCGTTTTTCATCAATGGATGAACGAAATTTCCACTGGCCTATTTAAAAAGGATATTCCAAAAGATATGATGAAACTGTTTGAAGGCCGTCAAAGTGTCGTGGATGAACTCATCCGAAAAGCTCATAACGGAGAGGAATCTCAGTGGTTTGTGGACAGGGGGGGATACCAGACTTTCCTAACAGCTTCACTTACCCAAGCATTAGATGAGCTGGAAGAAGCATATGGTTCTTCTATGGACGAGTGGGAGTGGGGACTGTATCATAGAGTATACTTTGAACACCCTTTATCGGGAGCTTCTTCCGTGTTGAAATGGTTCTTAAATGACAGGGATCCTGAGCCGGTGGGAGGAAGTAGAGTGACGGTGGGTGCTGCAAGTTACAATGAGAGTGGAATCGTCAATCATGGTGCTTCATGGAGATTTGTTATTGATACAGAGAACATGAACAATGGCTATCATATTGTAGGCCCTGGACAAGCGGGGCATTATAAAAGTAAATGGTATCAAAATCAAATGGACGCGTGGAAAAACGGGGACTATCATCAAACATCCATCTCAAACCGAGATGGGGACAAGTTAATATTAAAAGCAAATTAAAGTCTAAAGCAGCTGGTCATCAAAGGTTAAAAAACAATTCCTACAAGAAGAATTATTAACATCTATAAACAGCCTGGAGAGCCTTTCCAGGCTGTTTATAGTATAAGAGTTTAATGTGGATGAGTTTTATCCCCTATAGAAATGGGTACATTCACTTCTAAGAAGAAGGGAGGAAATCAGCTTCCTATATTGAATAATCATAAAAGAATTGGGCATACTGGCAAGATGTGATTTAACAACATCTATCATTATGGTACGATAATATGTAACGAAACATTTACATAGAAAGCAGTGAACGTATGACAAGATTTGAAAAAGAGAAAGTGATCGTTCTTATTGGTCCGACTGCTGTAGGTAAAACCAAAACTAGTATAGAACTTGCCAAGAGGTATAATGGCGAAATCATAAGCGGTGACTCCATGCAGATTTATAAAAAAATGGATATCGGTACCGCGAAAATCACCCCTGAGGAAATGGAAGGAGTCCCACATCATCTCCTTGATATTAGAGAGCCCGTGGAATCTTTTTCTGTAGCAGACTTTCAGCAACTTGTCCGAAAGAAAATTTCAGAGATTCACTCACGTGGAAAAGTCCCTCTTATAGTAGGGGGGACAGGGCTATATATTCAGTCGGTATTATACGATTATCAATTCACTGAAACTCCAGGTGATGAACACTATCGTGAGGAATTAGAAGCAAGCCTTGAGAAAAATGGTTCCGAGTGGCTTCATGATCAATTAGTATCTGTCGACCCCGTGTCAGCAGGGAATATACACCGGAATAATACCCGACGAGTCATTCGTGCATTGGAGATCTATCATTGTACCGGCAAGACAATGTCTGAGTATCAAGAAGAGCAATCACAGGAGCTGCAGTACGAAGTGGCTTTAATTGGGTTAATCATGGATCGGGAAAAACTTTATGAAAGAATAAACCTCCGTGTTGATCTGATGATGAAACAAGGTTTATTAGAAGAAGTAAAAGAGTTATACGATAAAGGAATAAGAAATGTTCAGTCTGTTCAAGCCATTGGGTACAAAGAACTTTACGATTATTTTGATGGTAAAGTCAGCTTGGAACGGGCAAAAGAAAGCCTAAAGCAAAATTCAAGAAGATATGCAAAGCGCCAACTTACATGGTTCAGAAATAAAATGGATGTTGCCTGGTTCGATATGACAATTGAGAGTCAGCACACCAAAAATATTGAGGATATTTCAGAATTTATTGCAGGAAAGCTACAATTAAAGTCGAATAAGTAACGTAGAGATAGAAGAGGAGGACTAACCATGAAACAATCCATTAATATCCAAGATCAATTCCTTAATCAATTAAGAAAAGAGAGTTCACTATGTACGGTATTTTTATTGAATGGATTCCAAATCCGTGGACAAGTGAAAGGTTTTGATAACTTTACAGTGCTGTTTGAGTGCGAAGGAAAACAGCAGCTTGTATATAAGCATGCCATTTCAACATTCGCTCCACAGCGAAATGTCCAAATAAATTTTGAAGAACAAAGCAATTAATATTAAAAGACTGCGAAAGCTGCCTCAATGGGCAGCTTTTTTTGTAGTCATTATCAGTATATTTATCATATGGGGCATGAATCTGATTCGTGATTGCAAGAATTAATTAATGAAACGAAAAGTAATTGAATAGGATGATAAGAGAGGCTTTTTTTATGTCCCTCACTTATCAAGTTCCAAATTAGTTTTCACGTTATGAATATGATGAATCGTTATGAAAAATAAACGAAGCAAAAGATTCCGTGTTTCTTTTTATTTCTCGGGAAAGCGCAGAAATAGACAGAATTCTTCTAATTTGTCGAAAAAACCAGGTGAAATATAGGCGTTTATCACCCTAAAATCTTCAGGAGCGTATACTGTCTTAAGAATGGTGAGGTGAATCCATTGGATCAACCAATGAGAATGAAAAATAATGGTCAAATCAGCATTGTATTGAATTCTCAAAAACGGAGTTCAGTAAAAGATACGATAAGACATGATTCCATTCCTCAGTCGCTCCCTCAAGAGCATGTCGCATTAAAAGAAATAGAAGAAGAACTTGGATCACTTGTCGGAATGGAAGAAATGAAGAAAATGGTGAAAGAAATCTATGCATGGATATATGTTAATAAGAAACGGGAAACAATGGGGTTGAAAGCAGGAAAACAAGCCCTTCATATGATGTTCAAAGGAAATCCCGGTACAGGAAAGACTACTGTCGCAAGGATTATCGGAAAACTGTTCTTGAAAATGAATGTACTTTCTAAAGGTCATTTAATTGAAGCAGAGAGAGCGGATCTGGTTGGTGAATATATTGGTCATACAGCTCAGAAAACAAGAGACCTTGTCAAAAAAGCCCTGGGTGGAATTTTGTTTATCGATGAAGCGTATTCACTGGGCAGAGGAGGAGAGAAGGATTTCGGGAAAGAAGCCATCGATACACTTGTCAAACATATGGAGGATAAGCAGCATGAATTCATCTTGATCCTGGCAGGATACTCGAGGGAAATGGAACACTTTCTTACCTTGAATCCCGGTCTCCAATCAAGATTCCCTCTCGTCTTTCACTTTCCGGATTATTCAGTTGATCAGCTGATGGAAATCGGCAGAAGGATGTTAGAAGAAAAGGAATATTTATTAAGTCATGATGCAGAAAGAAAGATCCGGGAACATCTTCACTCAGCAAAAAATACATTATCTCCTATGGCATTCTCAAATGGAAGGTATGTACGGAATGTATTAGAAAAGTCAATTCGTGCTCAGGCCATGCGGCTGCTAATGGAAAATTGCTATGATCGACATGATTTATTAACAATCCGCAGCAATGATTTAGTGTTTAACAAAGGATCATCTGAATGACTATACTTAGTAAACATCTAGTAATATAATAATCTATAAAAAAATGCATTCAAAAGTGAATGCATTTTTTTATTATACATGTGCCCGTAAGCTCCTATTCGGTAACCTCCATTTGTATAAATAGGATAGAACACGTAATGTTGTTGTGATCACGAATAAAGAGTAGAGTTCAAATGCTGAATGGACTACCCCGAGCCCGATTGCTGCTCCGCACAGGACTGCCCAGACAGCATAAATTTCTGAACGAAGCACTAATGGTTTCCGACCGGCAAGGAGATCACGAATGATTCCGCCCCCGCTCCCTGTCAGCACAGCTGCTACAATAATAGCGCTTATTGGATGATTCATTTCAGAAGCATACAGTGCTCCTTGGATAGCAAAAGCTGAAAGACCTATGGCATCAAAGAAATTTCCCCATTTTCTCCAGTGTTTTAGGAGATTATTAGGGAAAAGAAAGACAGCTGTTATGGAAAGGAGGGCAATCTGAAACAACATGCCTTGCTCCCATAGAGCGGAAACAGGGACGCCAATCAGTAAATTCCGAATAGCCCCTCCACCGAATGCTGTGACAATTCCTAATATATAAACACCGAGGATATCGTATTCCTCTTCCATGGCAATGATAGCTCCTGAAATAGCAAAAGCAATGGTACCTATAATACTTAATACTTCCCACGTCATACACATTCCTCCTAACCCTATTACAATATGCTACATGCCATTATGTAGATTCTTGAATGAGTGTGATATCGTAAATTCAAACATACTGATTTTAACACGTCTGCACTTAATTGCAACCATTTTTCATTCCTTTTTACATAGAGTTTACGAGGCGAATTTGGTATGATGAAAATAATAATGAATTGTACAGAAAGAAGGATGTTTATTGAAGAATGAAGTAAAGGAAAAAGTCATTCTTGTTGGGTGTCAACTCGAGGAAGATGACTTGCGTTTTCAGTATGGTTTAGACGAACTTGAAGAATTGACGGAAACGGCTCAAGGTCAAGTAATGGCTATACTAACTCAAAAACGGGATCGTGTTCATCCTGGTACATATATAGGAAAAGGTAAAGTGGAAGAGTTGGTCCTTTTAGAAGAGCAATTTGAACCGGATATAATCATTTTTAATGATGAACTATCTCCGAGTCAAATTAGAAATTTATCAAAAGATTTAAATGCAAGGGTGATTGATCGTACTCAACTGATCCTGGATATCTTCGCTGGCCGCGCCCGTTCAAGAGAGGGGAAATTACAAGTAGAGCTTGCTCAACTTCAATATCTGCTTCCTCGATTAATCGGTCAAGGAGCTTCTCTCTCAAGGTTGGGAGGAGGAATTGGTACAAGAGGGCCGGGTGAAACAAAGCTCGAAAGTGACCGTCGTCACATTCATCGCAGGATTGATGATATTAAGAAACAACTACAAATCATTGTTGAACACAGAGAAAGGTATCGTGAACGAAGAAAGCGTAACAAAACCTTTCAAATTGCACTGGTAGGTTATACAAACGCTGGGAAATCGACTTTGTTTAATCGAATTTCATTAGCAGACTCTTATGAAGAGAATCAACTCTTCGCAACATTGGACCCGATGACCAGAAAAATGCCCTTGCCCAGTGGCTACTTGACATTACTAACGGATACAGTCGGATTTATCCAAGATCTCCCGACTACATTAGTAGCGGCTTTTCGCTCTACACTGGAAGAGGTGAGAGAGGCGGATCTTCTTCTCCATGTAGTGGATAGTTCTAATCCCGATTACAGTCAGCATGAAAAAACCGTTCAATCTTTATTACAAGACCTGGACATGTTTGGACTGCCTCAGTTAACGGTTTACAACAAGAAAGATGTGATGCACCATGACTTTGTCCCAAGCAGCGAATGGGATCGTATCATGATCAGTGCCTTAAACGAACACGATCGCGGGCAGCTTCTATTAAAAATAGAAGAAATCGTAAAAAAACATATGACATCTTATCATGTATTCATTCCAGCGAGTGAAGGGAAGGTCCTTTCACAATTAAAGAATGAAACCATCTTAAAAAAGCTGGAATTTATTGAAGAAAACCAGGTTTATGAATTGACGGGCTATCACCTGGAAGATCATCCAATCGCAGGCAGCATCAAGAAATTTCAAAGGTAGAAGGGAAACAAAACCTCATGTTTGAACAATTAGTGCACGGAAACACTCTAAAACCATTGGTAACAAAAGTTGAAGAAAGCATTAAAGATATACACAACCAAATTGAAGAACGGGCCGAAAATAACCAGTTCAGTGTGCTTAGATCTTTTCAAAAGCACCGTGTAAGCGATTCCCACTTCATACCTTCAACTGGCTATGGGTATGACGATGCAGGAAGAGACACATTAGAAAGTATTTATGCCGATGTTTTCGGAGGAGAAGCAGGACTAGTGCGTCCTCAGATTATTTCAGGTACTCATGCAATCTCCATCGCCTTATTTGGTGTACTCAGACCTGGGGACGAATTAGTGTACATAACGGGAAAACCATATGATACGTTAGAAGAAATTGTTGGGATTCGCGGGGAAGGAACCGGGTCACTGAAAGACTTTCAAATTGGCTATCAAAGTGTAGATTTACTCCAGTCTGGAAAGGTGGATTTTGAAGGGGTGGCAAAAACGATTTCTTCCAAAACAAAAATGGTGGGGATTCAGCGATCTAAAGGATATGCCAACCGACCTTCCTTTACTATAGAAGAAATCAAAGAAATGATTGATTTTGTAAAAGAGATAAACCCTGAAATGGTTGTCTTCGTAGACAACTGCTACGGAGAGTTTGTAGAAGAGAGTGAGCCTTGTCACATCGGAGCAGATTTAATGGCAGGCTCCCTTATCAAAAATCCTGGTGGAGGTCTTGCTAAAACCGGGGGTTACATTGTAGGAAAGAAAGAATACGTTGACGCATGTTCATATCGAATGACCTCTCCTGGAATAGGGGCAGAGGCGGGTGCATCTCTTTATAGCTTGCAAGAAATGTATCAAGGCTTCTTTTTGGCACCCCATGTAGTGGCACAATCATTAAAGGGGGCCGTCTTCACATCTGCGCTTTTAACGGAACTTGGCATGAATACAAATCCAAGTCCTCATGCAAAACGAACAGATTTAATTCAGTCTGTGCAGTTCGATGACAGAGATAAGATGGTCGCATTTTGTCAGGCAATCCAGTTTGCATCACCTATAAATTCTCATTTTACTCCCTATCCCAACTATATGCCCGGCTACGAGGATGATGTCATTATGGCAGCAGGAACATTCATTCAAGGTTCCAGCATTGAATTATCTGCAGACGGTCCGATAAGACCACCTTATGTGGCATATGTTCAGGGGGGATTAACTTACGCCCATGTAAAAATTGCCGTTTGCTCAGCAGTAGATAATTTGATTGAAAAAGGTTTAATCACTGTGACAATAGGATAATAAATTAGTAATTGGATAGTCTAAATCTGACTATCCTTTTCTACTGAATTCTTATGTAAGAAAATCTAACATTTCATTGACAGAACTCCTTACATTACATATAATAAGGTCAAGAAGGAAAACAAAAGGAGGAATCAGGATGAGCGGTAGTGAAATTCGTCGAACGATGGCATTATTCCCAATTAGTATTGTCATGCAGCTCACGGACCTAACAGCTCGTCAGATTCGATACTATGAAGAGCACCAATTGATCAGCCCTGCACGTACTGAGGGGAATCGCAGGCTCTTTTCCTTGAATGACATTGATAAGTTATTAGAAGTAAAGGATCTGTTAGATCAAGGCATCAACATGGCTGGGATTAAGAAGATATATGCGGTATCCAGTCATAATGAAAGTAAAGTAGTATCTGACGTAAGCAATGAAAAGGAAGAAAAAGCACGACAGGATCTATCCGATGACGAGTTGCGTAAATTACTTCGAAATGAATTGATGCATTCCGGTCGATTTACTAAAGCATCTTTGCGTCAAGGTGACATGTCTCGCTTTTTTCATTAAATAAAACCTTTAATAAACTTGAGGAGGAAACACGTAAATGGCAAAGTATACTCGAGAAGATGTTTTAAGATTAGCGAATGAAGAAGGTGTAAAGTTCATCCGACTGCAATTCACTGACATTCTGGGGACGATTAAGAACGTAGAAATCCCTCTTAGTCAGCTTGAGAAGGCACTAGATAACAAGATGATGTTTGACGGTTCTTCAATTGAAGGGTTTGTTCGAATTGAAGAATCAGATATGTACCTATTCCCTGATTTAGACACTTGGTTAGTATTCCCATGGACAGCTGAAAAAGGAAAAGTAGCCCGACTGATCTGTGATATCTACAATCCAGATGGCACTCCATTCGAAGGAGATCCGCGTAACAATTTAAAGCGCATCTTAAGTCAAATGGAAGAGCTAGGGTTTACTGACTTCAATCTTGGACCTGAGCCAGAATTCTTCCTCTTTAAATTAGACGTAAATGGTGAGCCGACATTAGAATTGAACGATAACGGTGGCTACTTCGATTTAGCTCCTACAGATTTAGGGGAGAACTGCCGTCGGGATATCGCATTAGAACTAGAAGAAATGGGCTTTGAAATCGAAGCATCACACCACGAAGTTGCACCTGGTCAACATGAGATCGACTTTAAATATGCAAGTGCATTAAGAGCATGTGATGATATCCAAACATTTAAACTAGTGGTTAAAACGATTGCACGCAAGCATGGATTACACGCAACATTCATGCCTAAGCCTCTATTTGGTGTAAATGGATCGGGAATGCACTGTAACATGTCCCTATTCAAAAATGGGGAAAACTCTTTCTTCGATGAAAAGGGAGATCTGCAATTAAGCGATACAGCTCGTCAATTCCTTGCAGGTATCATTAAACATGCAACTGACTTTACAGCGATCACTAACCCGACTGTAAACTCATACAAGCGTTTAGTACCTGGATATGAAGCACCTTGTTATGTTGCATGGTCTGCTCGTAACCGCAGCCCATTAATCCGTATCCCTGCTTCTCGTGGATTAAGCACACGTGTTGAGGTCCGTAGTGTTGACCCGGCCGCAAACCCATACTTGGCGATGGCTGTATTACTGGCTGCTGGATTGGATGGAATCAAGAATAACCTTCCAGCTCCTAAGCCAATCGACCGCAACATTTATGTTATGGATAAAAAAGAGCGTGAAGAAGCGGGAATCGTAGATCTTCCAGCAACTTTACACGCTGCATTAGAAAACCTTAAAACAAATGAAGTAATCGTTAAATCCCTTGGAGAACACATCTTCGAACACTTCGTTGAAGCGAAAGAAATCGAATGGGATATGTTCCGTACACAAGTACACCCATGGGAGCGCGAGCAATACATTCAAATGTATTAATCCTAAAAAAGTGTATTTTATTCAAAAGGAGTGGAGGCAGCATAAATGCTGCCTCCACTCGTTTTTTAGGCCATCAAAAATATAAGCCGCTATGTATACATAGCGGCTTATTACATATTAATGTACTTGACGATAAACTCCGACAACTTTTCCTAAAATGGATACATTTCGTAAAATGATCGGAGCCATGGTTGAATTCTCTGGTTGTAATCGGACATAGTCCTTTTCTTTAAAGAAGCGTTTTACAGTCGCTTCATCTTCCTCAGTCATCGCTACGACGATATCTCCATTGTTCGCTGTTTGTTGCTGACGCACGATAACAAAATCCCCATCCAAGATCCCGGCCTCTATCATACTGTCACCCATGATTTCCAGCATGAAGACCTGTTCATCCGAAGGTGCCATACGCTCAGGCAGTGGGAAGAATTCCTCGACATTCTCAACAGCCGTGATGGGTTGACCGGCTGTAACCTTACCGATTAAAGGAACGTTAACAACCCGCTGACGCGGTATCGTATCCTCTTCAAGATTTAAGATTTCGATGGCTCTTGGTTTAGTGGGATCTCTACGAATAAGACCTTTACTCTCTAACCTGGCCAGATGTCCGTGTACGGTGGAACTAGAAGCAAGACCAACGGCTTCCCCGATTTCCCGTACGGAAGGTGGGTACCCTTTTTCTCTTACTGCAATTTTAATATATTCTAGTATGTCCTGCTGTCTTTTAGACAATTTTGTCATGTTCACGCACCTCTATTATAGATCTTATGTTCCCATTATAGCATGTCTTTCCAGCCGATACAAACATAAGTTCGAATTTCTGTTGACACCAAACGAATGTTCGTATTACAATGAATATAACAAAAACAGAACAAACATTCGTATGGAGGTATTTTTTATGTTAACACACATTTGGAATCGTTTCTCTTACATTATTATATTATTTATTTTAGCGCTTTTATCTGCAGCCTATTTGCTAGTGGTCATGGCAAACCAGCCGTCATATCAAAGCATCACCGTTCAGGATGGAGACACACTATGGACTATTGCCAAACAGTACAATGAAGAATATTCTATGACGGTGGAAGAATTTATCGCTTGGGTCGGAGAGGAAAATAATCTCACATCATTCTCAATCAAACCCGGTGAATCACTTGTGTTACCTATAGAAAATCCAACATTATCCACCCATTCAGACTATGAATTGGTAATGAACGAAGAATAGAGGGATAGAAGATGAAGGCAGTAATTTACTGCAGAGTCAGTACAAAGAAAGACACGCAGGAAACATCCTTGGAACGTCAAGAAGAGGAATTAGTGAAATTAGCACAAGAACACCAATACGAAGTGGTTGCTATCATAAAAGATCAAGCAAGCGGTTTTGAGTTGGATCGCCCTGGTGTTCTTGAACTTCTTGATTTGATTAAAGAGGAGTCGATTGAGGCTGTTCTCATACAGGACGAAACAAGAATTGGTAGAGGGAATGCCAAAATTGCTCTTATTCATTGTTTATTAAAAGAGGAAGTCAAGATCATCAGTCAAACACATAGTGGGGAGCTTCACTTATCTGAATCAGATTCTATGGTGATTAATATTGTAAGTATGGTTGAGGAGTATCAAAGGAAACTCCATAATTTAAAAATCAGACGAGGTATGAAAAGGGCAGTGGAAAATGGTTTTCAACCTCATAAAAATCTAAAAAATAAAGGGAATGCAGATGGAAGAGAGCGGATTGAAGTACCCGTTGAGGAAATTGTCAGGTTAAGAAAGAACGAACTGACATTTGCTGAAATTGCAGCCACTTTAAGAGGGTTTGGGTATAATGTCTCCAAAGCTACCGTACATAGGCGTTTCAAAGAATATATGTCTTCATTGGAAAATGCGTAACTCTTGTTTTATCTCCTTTAATCTAGTAACATGACGATAGAATTAAGCTTTACTATTGGTTGTGTATTAGATTTTGCTTACTATGCAATAAAGGAGTTTTTATAGATGCTTTCAAAAACAAAAATGAATCGAATCAATGAACTTGCCAAGAAGTCCAAGAGTAGCGGACTAACCGAACAAGAAGCAAAAGAGCAGTCCAAGTTGAGAAAAGAATACCTGGAAACGTTTCGTCAATCGATGAAAGGGACCATTGAAAATACAAGAATATTTGATCCGGAAGGTAATGAAGTGACGCCTAAGAAGATTCAGGATATACAGACTAAGAAGAAAATGAACTAAATGAATGAACTGCCAGGTCCATATTATATGGACCTGGCAGTTTTTTTCATCTTCACCCCTTATGAAATCATAAGGTTTTTTATTTTCAACGATCATAAAGTCATGTTATCATTCAAGATAGTTGTATAAACTATCAAAGAAGATTAATATTAATAAGGTACATTAAAAGGAAGGATGTCTGACATATGTTTGATAACACAGATCAGTTAGCAATTAATACAATCCGTACATTATCTATCGATGCAATTGAAAAAGCAGGTTCTGGCCACCCCGGAATGCCTATGGGAGCAGCTCCGATGGCGTATGCTCTTTGGACAAGATTCATGAACCATAATCCGAAAAATCCTGAGTGGTTTAACCGGGACCGCTTCGTTTTATCTGCCGGTCATGGATCCATGCTATTATATAGCCTGCTTCATTTATCAGGTTATGACGTTTCAATGGAAGATCTTAAAGAATTCCGTCAATGGGGAAGTAAAACTCCGGGTCACCCGGAATACAAACATACTCCAGGAGTAGAAGCTACGACTGGACCATTAGGACAAGGAATCGGTATGGCAGTCGGTATGGCACTAGCTGAAAGGCATTTAGCGACTACATACAATAAGGATCAATACGATATGGTAGATCATTTTACATATTCTATTTGTGGAGATGGAGACTTAATGGAGGGTGTGGCCTCTGAAGCAGCTTCATTGGCAGGTCACTTGAAATTAGGTCGTCTAGTAGTTCTCTATGATTCAAATGATATTTCACTTGATGGAGAGTTAGACAAATCTTTCTCTGAAAGTGTGAAAGGCCGATTTGAATCATATGGTTGGCAATATATTCGTGTTGAAGACGGAAATGACCTTGATGAAATTTCCAAAGCAATCGAAGAGGCTCAAGGTGATACTACCCGTCCAACTATGATCGAAGTTAAGACGGTCATCGGATACGGAGCTCCTAATAAATCAGGGAAATCTGCAGTTCACGGTGCTCCGCTTGGTGAAGACGAAATGAAGCTAACGAAAGAAGCTTATCAATGGACGTTTGAGCAGGATTTTCATGTACCTGATGAAGTTTACAGCAGATTCGAGGAAAAAATCCAACAAGCAGGTTCTGAAAAAGAAGAAGCTTGGGCTGACCTATTCATAAAATATAAAGAAGAGCATCCAGAGCTTGCTGTCCAATTAGAAGCAGCAATCAAAGGCGATCTTCCAGAAGGATGGGATAAAGATATCCCGGTATATGAAGAAGGAAAAGCACTGGCTAGCAGAGCTTCTTCCGGTGAAGTCTTAAATGCGATTGCAAAGAATCTCCCTTCATTCATTGGTGGATCAGCTGACTTAGCCGGATCTAACAAGACGATGATTAAAGATGAAGCAGACTTTACACATGAATCGCCTGAAGGTCGTAATATCTGGTTCGGTGTTCGTGAGTTCGGTATGGGTGCAGCCATGAATGGTATGGCTCTTCACGGCGGTCTGCACGTATTCGGAGGAACATTCTTCGTATTCAGTGACTATTTAAGACCTGCAATCCGCTTAGCTGCTCTAATGGGCTTACCTGTGACATATGTATTCACACATGATAGTATCGCAGTCGGAGAAGATGGACCTACCCATGAACCTGTAGAACAGCTTGCTTCACTTCGTGCGATGCCTAACCTTTCTGTCATCCGCCCTGGTGACGGAAATGAAGTTGCTGCAGCATGGAAATTATCATTAGAGTCTAAGGATCAGCCTACGATGTTAGTTCTATCTCGTCAGGACCTCCCAACTCTTAAAGGTACTGCAGATAAAGCGTATAACGGCGTAGACAAAGGCGCATATGTCGTATCTGCATCTGGCAAGGAACAGCCTGATGCCTTACTGATTGCAACTGGTTCTGAAGTACATTTGGCAGTAGACGCTCAAAATGCACTTGAAAAAGATGGAATCAGCGTATCTGTCATTAGTATGCCATCTTGGGATCGCTTCGAGAAACAATCAAAAGAATACAAAGAATCTATTCTGCCGAAGAGTGTGAAAAAACGTCTTGCTATCGAAATGGGATCTCCAATGGGTTGGGACCGCTATGTAGGAGACGAAGGCGATATTTTAGCTATTGATGGATATGGTGCATCTGCTCCTGGAGCAAAAGTCATGGAAGAGTACGGCTTTACAACAGACAATGTAGTTTCAAGAATCAAAGCGTTGATACAGTAATGAATTAAAGACATGAAAGGTCGACTCCTTAATACTCTTTAAGGAGTCGACCTTTTTTTTAGCTGAATGTAATTGTCGATAAAATGAGTATGTTTGGAAGAGAATGGGTAAATGATGAAAAGTCCCTAAATATTACAACTTGAGCCAATCACCGATATTTTTGAGTTAACTTGCTCTTCGACAAAACTAGTGTAGATTTTCAACAATTTCCGACAATGACTCCTATCTAGTTGATTTATACTATATGAAAGAAAGGTAGGAGGGTGTAAAGGTGCGAAACTATCAAATCTATTGGATTGAGGAAATGTTTGTTCAGCACTATTATGGTCGGGAAAGAATATTCTATCAGCTGTTTTCCGAGTGGGAAGCAAGTACAGGGGAGCTTCACGATATCATCTCGAAACAAGTAAATTACATTACTAGGCCTATTCCATACCTTCCTACACAAAGACTCCTGCAGCACGAGATCATTAAAATTGAAGGAGCAGCTTGGGTTGATTCTGTTGCAACGATTGAAAGGGTCGATTCAGGTGCTACACTTGTTCTCAATGAGAAATGGATGACGCTGAATGCTTGGGGTCACGATGAATCTGAATATGTCTTTTTTGAAATCCTGCGCAGAAATATGGGTCAGCTCCTCGCAATTGATATCCAAAATGAACGTTTTGGGTGGTTAAAACCGATTAAACAAAGAAAATTTATATATTAATAAGAAATTATGACAGAAATATTGTATAATGTTTCATGGTTTAGTACACTTTTATAAGGACAACATGAAGGAGGAAGTAAGAGTATGTCAACGACTGGGTTACTTATTCTAGTTGGAGTTCTAGCATTACTTGCTGGAGTTGCACTAGGATTTTTCATTGCTCGTAAATATATGATGAGCTATCTTAAGAAAAATCCACCAATCAACGAGCAAATGTTACGCATGATGATGATGCAAATGGGTCAAAAACCTTCCCAAAAGAAAATCAATCAAATGATGAATGCAATGAATAAGAACATGAAGTAATAGTTAGAAGCACTCAGGTAATGAGTGCTTTTTCTATTTGTGACTATACTACTTACGATAAAGGGCTTATAACCCGTTCTTTCGTAATGGCTCTTTTCGTATATTTTGTTGCAATTGTAGATGAGAAAGTAATAGTTGATTTCCGCTCCAGGAAGCTCGCTTTCCGCGGGGCTGGCGGTGAGCCTCCTCGGCTGCGCCTCCGGGGTCTCACCTGTCTAGCTACGGGGCTTAGGGGCTCGAGGTCATAAGCCAAGTCTGCCAAAAAGGCAAAGAGCGCCTTTCCGGCAGACTCGTCTTATGCTTGTCGCCCCTGGGCAAAGCCCCTCCGCTTTTCGTACTGTCCAGCTATTCCCGCAGGAGTCGAGCCTCCTTCCGCTCCAATCAACTTTCTGAACATGTATCCTCAACGGTAAACAATAAAAACAAAAATTTTAGCAAACCATCTCATTCAAGGTAAGTAGATATTGTTCTTTTTAAGAAAAAGAATTATTTTTTCTAGTTACATTGTTTTCTTGCACACCTTGAAGCTCTGTCATGAAAACTCTGTTAAAGATGGTGAGGGGAACTGCGCAGACTCCGGCGGATTTTGGGCGTGCCGAGACCCCGGAAGCGAAGCTGAGGAGGCTCGGCCGAACGTCCGCGGAAAGCGAAGCAGTTCCCCTCACCATCCAGCATAAACTGGTTGACAGAGCCCTTGCAGATTCTATACTAGAAAACAACAACCTTTGCGAAAAGAGCCTTAGCATTTAGGCTAAAATGATTATTTTAGTCAATTCATAAAAACTTAATGATTATCATTCAGATTGAAATTGAATTTATGATAGAATAAAGTCCGGAGGGAGTCATATGAAAAAATGGATGATTGCTTCACTGTCTCTCATGATTCTTGTTGCCGGCTGCAGCAATAAGCCTCAAGAAGTGATGGATGAAGAAACACTTGAAATTCAAAATAGTGCAGCTGGAGAAGCGCGCGAATATCTAAATTATAAAGTGAACAAAGAGAAGAAATCAATCAATCGTGGTCTCATTACGATGATGATTAATAATCGCAGTGATATGGATGAAATCGAGACTGGCCTCATGTCTTTATCCACCGAGCATTTTTCTCCAGAGGATTATGTATACCAGGAAGGTCAATATCTTAAGGATCTAAATTCATGGCTTGGAAGAAAGTCTAAATCAAATAAATTAGGGCTTAATCCTGCTCTGGAGATTAAGGATGATATGGGCTGGGAACAACAAATGGAGCTTGAAAAAAAGAATCCCATGTATCTCGCTTATATCCATGAACAGAACTACGTTGACTCAGAAGGTAAAATAAAAGGGATTTCCCTCGGTCTTGCTATGAATACCGTAGATTATATTCGAGTCGAAGATGAAAATAAGCTCATGCATTTTGATGAGGCAAAGATCGATGATCAACAGTTAGAAGAATACGGAAAAAAGATAGCCAACACCGTTGTCAGTAGGCTGAAAGCAAATAAGGAACTAAAAGATGTTCCTGTTCTGATATCCCTATACAAACTTCAACCATTGAATAGCGTAGTGTCAGGCAACTATATTACCTCAAGCTATGTTGACGAAAATGATAAGACTGCAAAAAAATGGAACGATGTAACGGATAAATATTATTACTTTCCTAGTGATGAAGGGGAAGAGAAAGATCGAGATTTACATAATCGGATACGTGATTTAGAAGATTATGTTTCGAAATATTTTTCACACCAGGATATTGAGTTTGTCGGAAAAGCCTTATACCAAAAAGACACCTTGAATAAACTCGTGATTGATGTACATACAGGGATGGTGAAAGAAACAGAACTAATAGGCTTTTCTCAGGCGATTGGCCCTGAAATTGTTGATTACTTCCCTCACACACCCGTTTACCTATATGTGAAAACACCGAAGGGTCTGAAAGCAACCATTGTAAAAGAAGTGGACCAGGAACCATTTGTTCAAATCCATTAGCATAAGATGAACAAAAAGAGCATCTCTTAAAACATTAAGAGGTGTTCTTTTTTGTGTATAAGTGTTATCAAAAAAAGATTTCTCATTTTTTTGAAGTTTGGTAAAATAAAGAGTCGATTTATTATAGATACGGGGGAGACAGAATGAGAGTCTTTTTAGATTTAAAGTGGTTTTTTCTGCAAGAGAAAAAGTCATATATCACAGGTACCATCCTGCTTTTATTTGTAGCATTTCTTCAATTGATCCCACCAAAGATTGTAGGGATCATTGTGGACAGTATTAAAGGGAACACATTGACCCGTCAAGACATGCTGAAGTGGATTCTTATCCTCATCACCACGGCTCTATCAATGTACGGCCTTCGGTTCGTATGGAGGATCATGATTTTTGGTTCGGCGACCAAACTTTCCCGCTTGCTCCGGAATCGTTTGTATCATCATTTTACCAAAATGTCGCCCTCCTTTTATCAAAAGAGAAGAGTCGGTGATTTGATGGCGCATGCCACAAATGATCTTCAAGCGATTCAACAAACCGCAGGAGTTGGAGTATTGACATTTGTAGACTCCATATCTACAGGAGGATTCGTGATACTGGCCATGGCTTTTACAATCAGCTGGAAGCTTACCCTTATTGCTTTGATCCCAATGCCGTTCATGGCTATGCTTACGAGTTATTATGGTACTCTTTTGCATAAACGCTTTCATAAAGCACAGGAAGCATTCTCATCCTTAAATGATAAAACACAGGAAAGTGTAACGGGGATCAAGGTTCTTAAGACGTTTGGACAAGAGAGAGAGGATATCGAATCATTTCGAAAGCAATCTGAAGATGTAGTGCAAAAGAATATAGCTGTTGCAAAAGTGGATTCCCTTTTCGATCCAACCATTTCAATAATAGTAGGAGTTTCTTTCTTTCTATCCATTGTATTTGGGTCAAGATTTGTCGTGAGTGGAGAACTGACAATAGGAGAATTAATCTCTTTTACTACCTACCTGGGACTTCTCATTTGGCCGATGCTCGCATTCGGATGGTTATTTAATATTGTAGAAAGAGGGCGTGCGTCTTACGACCGTGTCTCTCAGTTATTAAATGAAAGGGTAGATATTAAAGATCAAGAAGGAGTGCTGGGTCGAGTGCCTTCAGGAGATATAGAATACAAGATTGAGTCCTTTGCTTATCCAAATGAAGATGAGCATACTTTAGAGAATATTCAATTTTCCTTAAAGAAAGGTCAAACGATAGGGATCGTAGGAAAAACGGGAGCAGGTAAAACAACGCTCCTAAGATTATTACTAAGGGAGTTTGAAGGGTATAAGGGCGAAATAACGTTCGGCGGGGAAAAGATCCAGGATTATAAATTAACCCGTTTACGTGAAAGTATAGGATATGTGCCTCAGGATCATTTTCTTTTTTCAGCAACGATTCTTGAGAATATTGCTTTCACTCATCCACTTACCCCGAAAGAAAAAGTGGAAGAGGCGGCTGTACTTGCGCATATCCATGATGATATCATTCATTTCAGCGACGGATACGGTACTGTGGTGGGTGAAAGAGGTGTTTCGTTATCTGGTGGACAAAAGCAAAGGATCTCGATTGCGAGAGCACTGTTAATGAATCCAGAGGTACTCATACTTGACGACTCGTTGTCAGCTGTTGATGCAAAGACAGAGGAATCCATCTTGACATCATTAAAGGAAAATAGAGCCGGAAAAACGACCATGATCACGTCTCATCGATTAAGTGCGATTCAACATGCAGACTTAATCATCGTCCTTGAAGAAGGTAAGATCACGGAGAGAGGCAGTCATAGTGAACTGATGATGAAAAAAGGATGGTACAGGGAAATGTATCTGCGTCAACAGTTAGAAGAAATAGTGGAACATGGGGGATAAGTTATGGATACGATACCGACGTTAACGGCGAAAGAACAGCGAAACATATTTTTTCGTCTAATGAAATATACAAAGCCGCATAAGAAAACGATTTTATTTGCATTTTCATTATTACTTTTGACAACAATCGGCGATGTCTTTGGACCAATCATCATCAAGGTCTTTATAGACGATTATTTAACCCCAAGAGAATTTCCCTACGGTCCCCTTGTAGGATTGGGAGCGACCTATTTATTCATACAAATTGGAAACGTGTTGATCTCATACTTTCAATTATTGAAATTCCAGGAAATAGCACTAAAAATCATTCAGCAGCTCCGGGTGGATGTTTTTACTAAGGTACAGGGATTAGGAATGAAGTATTTCGATAAAACCCCGGCAGGAAGCATTGTCTCACGAGTGACGAATGATACGGAAGCGATTAAAGATATGTTTGTGAGTGTGCTGGTATCATTCATTCAGGGAGCATTCCTATTAACAGGCATCTTTATCGCCATGTTTGCACTCAATCCCCGTCTTGCCTTCTTTTGTTTATTCATATTGCCGGTCATATTTATGATTATGAATCTTTACCGCAAGTTTAGTGCTATCTTCTATCAGGATATGCGCGAGAGATTGAGTCAGCTTAATGCAAAGCTTAGTGAATCGCTTCAGGGAATGTCCATCATTCAAGTCTTCAGGCAGGAAAAAAGACTAAGAGAAGAATTCGGCAATATCAATGAAAAACATTATTTAGCAGGAATGAAAAATATTAAAGTTGATGGATTATTATTAAGACCCGCCATTGATCTGGTGTATGTAGCTGCCCTGATAGTTGTGTTAAGTTATTTTGGCGTGACATCATTCAATCAGACCATTGAAATAGGGGTATTATATGCCTTTGTAAATTATCTGGACCGTTTCTTTGAGCCTGTCAATCAAATCATGATGAGGCTATCCATGTTTCAGCAGGCCATCATTGCCTCTTCCCGTGTCTTTAAGCTGCTCGATGAAGATGAACTTTCACCTGCACAGAATGTGGAGAATCTTTCGAAAGGTACAATCATTGAAGGGAAAATAACGTTTGACAATGTTTCGTTCTCTTACGATGGGCAGAGAGATGTACTTAAGAATATTTCATTTACTGCAAGCCAGGGAGAAACAGTTGCTCTAGTAGGGCACACAGGAAGTGGTAAGAGCTCAATCATCAATTTACTCATGAGGTTCTATGAATTTGAACGTGGAAATATTCTAATAGACGGTCAAAACATTAAGTCTTATCCAGTAGAAGAGCTCCGAGAGAAAATGGGGCTTGTCCTGCAGGATCCATTTCTATTCTTCGGAACCATCAGAGATAATATTAAGCTTCATTCCGAAGAGATGACGGATAGAGAGGTGGAGGGAGCTGCCACATTCGTTCAAGCCAATACTTTTATAGAAAAACTACCTGAAGCATATGGGCAGCCAGTGGTTGAAAGGGGATCAACGTTTTCGAGTGGCCAAAGGCAATTAATCGCATTTGCGCGAACCATCGCAACCCGACCGAAAATCCTTGTCCTGGATGAAGCAACGGCCAACATCGATACAGAAACGGAAGAAGCCATTCAAGAGGCATTATCAAGAATGAGAAAAGGAAGAACAACGATTGCCATTGCTCACAGGCTTTCTACCATTCAAGATGCAGATCTGATCCTGGTCCTTCATAAAGGGGAGATTGTAGAGAGAGGAAGTCATCAGGAATTACTTGTTCAAAAAGGTATTTATCATAAAATGTATCTTCTACAAAATGGTTTAGTAGATGGCATGGAAGATACCGTAACTGGTTCTTAAACGTATAAAGGGCAGACCCTATAGATGAGGGGTCTGCCCTTTGTTGGTTAATATTTATATTAGAATAGTATAATTGTAATCAATAATGCCTTAGCTCATTTGAGGTGAGCATTTTTTTATGTATAGGGAGTTGTAGCTATTTAACAGACGATCAAGTTCCTGACTAAATTGAATAGCTTGAGGTGACGTGAGTCCATTTTCAGCAACAATATCAATTAATTGAGCACGCTTTTTTTCAATTCGTTGGAGAAGCTCTTTTTTAGACACGGCTGTTTCCTTTCTTTTGTATGTCCTTACAAACGGAATACAAAACTAGTAATAACTGTAACTTTTTATTAGTATAACGAAAATCGAACTGTTTTTCAAAACAAAATTATTGGTTTTTTTAAAAAGAAAAGAGAGTTTAACACATTTGAAAAAGTAAAATGTGCATGTAATATAATGGTCACAAATCTTTCACACAAACATTCCTCATAGAATCCGGGTTTGTTTGATAGAATAGAGATATATACTGAAATGTAGGAGTTGTAAAAATGTCTGATATTAATATTTTCTTAGCATTTGGGGCCGGTTTCCTAAGCTTCATCTCCCCATGCTGCCTTCCATTATATCCCGCTTTTCTTTCTTATATAACTGGAATGAGTGTAAATGAGCTCAAAACGGATAACGCAATGCTTCAAAGAAGAAGTTTATTACATACGTTATTTTTCTTAGTCGGTTTCTCGGCAATCTTTATCGCCATCGGTTTTGGTACTTCCCTTATCGGAAACTTCTTTTTAGATTATAAAGATCTCATTCGTCAGCTTGGAGCTATCTTCATTGTCATATTTGGATTGGTAGTCATCGGCGTCTTCACACCGGAAACATTGATGAAGGACCGTCGCATTGAATTCAAGAATAGACCGGCAGGCCTTTTTGGCTCCGTATTAATCGGAATGGCATTTGCTGCCGGCTGGACACCATGTACCGGGCCGATTCTTGCTTCCGTTCTGGCTCTTGCCGCCTCTAATCCAGGTTCTGGAGTCATGTATATGACAGCTTACGTATTAGGGTTTGCCATTCCGTTTTTCATTCTGTCATTCTTTATCGGAAGAATGCAATGGGTCAGAAAAAACAGTGGAAAGATTGTTAAGGTAGGAGGATATGTGATGATTGCGGTAGGGATCATGCTATTCTTTGATTGGATGACCGTCATTCTAGCTTACTTTACTTCTGTATTTGGAGGATTCACTGGGTTTTAAACCAAAATAATAGAATAGAATATACAGTTCATTACGTTTTATGGTATAGTTTAAATGGATGAATTAGGAAATAAGGTGCAATAGACATCGGTAGCGTATACGAGGAGGAAACATCTGTGGCAACGATACTTGTAGTGGATGATGCGAAATTTATGAGAATGACTCTTGGAAGCATGCTTTCCTCTGGCGGTCACGAAGTTGTAGGGGAAGCAGAGAATGGACTTATCGCAGTAGAAAAGTATCGTGAGATTCAGCCGGATCTGGTCACAATGGACATCACGATGCCTGAGCTGGATGGCATAGAAGCGGTTAGAAGAATTCTATCAGAGTTTCCCCAAGCTAAAGTAATCATGTGTTCTGCTATGGGTCAACAAAAGGTAGTGGTGGAAGCCATTGAAGCGGGAGCGAAGGACTTTATTGTGAAACCCTTTGACGAAGTGAGGGTAGAAGAAGCCATCAAAAGAGTATTAGGATGATAAAATCGAAAGAGAGATTAAAGCTCTATTTAATCTCTCTTTTTTGTGTTTTCGTTTTTATCAAACTTGGGCTATAATAGGGAAAGGTATGAAAGTAGAAAATAAAAGGATGATGATGGTTTATGATGATTGCTTCATCCATTGTTGCGATTTGCATGGGTTTTATGGTGATATTTATTAGAATGAAGGCTCAGAAAAAGCCTGTTAACAGCAAGAAGATTATCTTACCTCCTTTGTTTATGAGTACAGGTGCGTTAATGTTCTTATTTCCAGTTTTTCGAGTCACTTTAGGAGAGTTTCTAGAAGCGATTACCGTAGGAATGATCTTTTCTATATTGTTGATCAAGACTTCCAAGTTCGAAATTCGTGATAATGATATTTATTTAAAACGTTCTAAAGCGTTCGCATTTATTTTGATTGGACTCCTATTAATACGAATATTGGCCAAGTCCATTCTAAGTGCATCGATCGATTATGGTGAACTTAGTGGGATGTTTTGGATTCTTGCCTTTGGTATGATCGTTCCGTGGAGAATCACCATGTATCTTCAATATAGAAAGCTGCAACAAGAGCAACAAGATTTAACAACGAATTCAATTTAATTCAATGGGAAAAATAGCAGGGTGATTTCTATCACCCTGCTATTTTATTTGGGAATTTATTCACATGAGATTACGATTTCTTTACAAAGGAAACCAATATGCTTAGTGTTGAGGCAATTAGGGCAAAGAGAGAGATGAAGAAAATAACAAGAGATATTGGTGGGATAAGTATTGTTTACACTAGCAGATATTTGGACGTTTTTTCTGGCATTCTTTTTAACGCTGCCATTGGTCACCATCGTCCATGAAGCAGGTCATATCCTCGTTGCACGCATATTCGGTGCAAAGATAAAATTTTGTATTGGAACAGGTAAGCATTTAATGAGCATTGGTCCATTGGAAGTGAAGAGAATGTATTTTATGGAAGGTTGGTGTCAATATACAGAATTGAAGTATAACAAGGTGTGGGTTCATGTGCTTATTTATCTATCTGGAAGTTTATTTAACCTGATTGCGATTTTAGCCATTAACTTCCTAATATTTGAAGGAGTCATACCTGTTCACATCTTTTTCTATCAGTTTGTGTATTTCTCCGTTTATTTCATATTCTTTTCATTGTTTCCGTTTCGGAATGGGGAGGGGAAACCAAGTGATGGACAAGCGATACTTGACGTCATTCGATACGGTAAGGCAGAGGATCCCATTGATTAATCATATAAAAAAGGTAAACGACTATCGTTTACCTTTTTTTGCTTTCTTCCATTTATAAAAGAGAAATGCAGCACCTATAATAAAAATTAAATATAGCACAATCGGAATAATCAGTATCGATCCCATTCGCTTTCCTTCCTGTCACCTAGAATAAATGTTCGTAAGGGGTTACATCTATTTGCATTTCGTTCAGTTTTTTTCGAAGAAACTTATGATCCCGCTTCGGAGTCGCCAGGATATACCCTCTTATGACCAATTCCTGAGTAATGGAAGAGGCTCTTTCTTTTAAAGCCAATTCTCCAATTTTACCTGCAATTTTTTGTTTCGCTACGTCTCTAAATAATTCGGGTACGGGTGTGACCAACTCATTGAGCATTTTCTTTTCCTCATCACCCCATAAGTGGATGGTTTCATTCACATAATGTTCTTCCCAGTCCAAATCGGATTTTCCATCCTCTTTAGGAAATCTCTTTAAGAATTTCCTGAACATAAAGAATCCACCAATAGCAAATGAAGCCACTAAAAATACGACCCAAAACAGTATGAAATATAAGAACCAACCTTCAAGCATGCTTTCACCTCAATTTTTCAAAAAGCGTATGTATCGTATTCATTATAGACAAGGGAAAAGCTTGTGACAAGAATATCGTCGTTTTTACAAAAGAAGTCTATACTGTTCTTAATTAGAAATGATATACTAATAAATAACAAATATCGCGAAAATTCTTTCTATTTCGATTCTCGTGCTTGGATGGATAGGGGGCTCACAGGATGATATATAGAGGGAGAATAGTATCAGTGCTTATTGGACTTTTACTAGTCTTAACATGGGATTTTATTTATTACTTTGTTCTGCATTATCCAGTGGATTTGAAAGTGGATTTGGTGTTCACTCTATTGATTCTCTTTATCAGCTACTATATGGGGAAAAATTATGACACAAGCTATAAAACTCTCGCTGCCCTGCGAAAGAGTGAGGAGAGAGTGAAGCTTCTAAATGAAGAAATGCAGCATGTGCTTCAGAGTATCGATGAAGTTGTCTTTCATACCAATTCTAAGGGAGAGTTTCAATTTCTGAATCAATCCTGGGAAGACTACACTGGATATACGGTTAAAGAAAGTTTACATAAGAATGCACTTCATTTTATATCCCTGCATGAACGTCATGAAATACTTCGTATGGTCAGACAAAGTATAAGCATGAGGAGGGAAAAAATGAAAATGGACTTCTCTTATCAGAAGAGGGATGGGCAGTTTCGTTGGGGTGAAGTGAATGTAAAGTTAAACTACAATGAAAACGGTGAACTTCTTGGGACGGTGGGAACCATCTCAGACATTACCGAAAGAGTACATAATGAAGAAGAATTGATAGAAATGAATGAAACGTTAGCCATAGAATCTCAAAAGCTATCTGTCGCCGGGCAATTAGCAGCCGGAATTGCACATGAGGTACGTAATCCCCTTACGTCGATCAACGGTTTCTTACAGTTATTAAGAGATGATGCCGATGAGAAGACGAAGGAATACTTAGGGATTGTCTTTTCTGAAATCAAGAGGATTGAACTTGTGCTGAGCGAATTATTGATTCTCGCAAAGCCGCAATCCGTTACATATAGACGAATCAATATCATTGAGACCCTTGATCATGTTGCGAAATTATTAAATACGAATGCTATTTTATATAATATTGAAATCCAAACCGATTTCCATGAAAGGGAGCTTCATATTCGTGGGGATGAAAATCAGCTAAAACAAGTATTTATTAACTTACTTAAAAACGCCATAGAATCAATGCCTCATGGGGGAACGATTACGATTAGTGCAGACTTGTCCTCTTATAACAAGGTTCAATTAACCTTCAAAGATGAGGGAGTAGGCATGAAAAAAGAAACGCTGGATAAACTCGGGGAGCCTTTCTTCACAACGAAGACGAAAGGCACGGGTTTAGGCCTCACCATATGTCTGAGAATTCTTCGTGATCATGGAGCGGATATCAGGGTGCAAAGTGAGCAGGGAGAAGGTACCACCTTCCATATCATGTTTGAAGCTGTTCAAGCTTCAGAAAGAAAAAAGAGGGAAACCTTACAAAACCAATGAAATAAGAGCCCTTATAGAACGAATATAAGGGCTCTTTCATTTGTGAAGATATGGCGGGACTGCCTGGGAATCGAACCCAGCGGAGACGGCACGCGCCTCCCAAGAGGTTTTGAAGACCTAGGCATGCACCAGCTCTACAATCAGCCCCGAAAATAAGTATATATATGTTATACCATAGAAGAAAAACTTGTTCAAATGTTTTTAGAATCTATAGGTACCATTGTCCAGTGTAAAAAGTTTGATGAACAGATAGAACAATAGGCTGTATATTTAAAATATTTACAAGATTTAAACTTTGTAGAAATTAGAAAATTCTTCTTTACCAGTCGATTCTCCCCGTGATAAGATACTTTTTGCCGGCTTATCATAAATTGAAGAAAGCGATTTCCAATAGGAATTGCTAACCTTCTATACTTGAACATGTTGATTGAGACAGAGAGGGGAAAACAAGTATGAAAAAAGTATGGTTTTTAGGTCTGGGTCTATCTTTAGCACTGGTTGGATGCTCCGATTCAGGTTCTGACGAAGCTAAAAAAGAGGAAACAACAAATGCATCGGAAGAAAACGAAAATGTTGCTGGAGATTTAATGGATTTTTATTTGAATTTAACAACAACCGTCAATGGTGTTGATATTGACCTTAATGGATATGAAGAAGCGATTGCAGGAGAAGAGCCTCCTGCAGGAGAAGAGTTGGAGAAAATGAAGGAAGCTGCTGCTGCATCAGCAACTGAATCTGCTAAAGCGGTAGAAGGACTGCAGATCCCTGAAGGTCTTGGTGATCAAGAGGACGCGGTGGAATCATTCCGATCGACTTTGACAGAATCATATAATATGAAAGCTGAAGCACTCTCAAAAGAAGGCGAAACTGATTTAACGGCAGCCAATGAAAAATTAAACGAAGCAGAAAACCAAATCAAAGAAATTCTTGATGAGGCTGGCTTAGTTAGCTCCAGCTTAATCAGTGACTTAAACGGTTAATCAAAAAAGCGAATCCAGAAGCTTATGGATTCGCTTTTTTACTATAAACAATAACGTAACCTTTTTCTTATAAATTCCCTATATTAATTTCGAGAGGAGGGAATAGGATGGAGACCATTATCGCTTTTGTGTCTGAGGTGGGTTTTCCGATTGTTGTCACAATGTATCTCCTGTATCGTATTGAGACAAAGCTGGATGCCGTGATTACATCGATCCAAACACTGCCACAGCAGTTAAAAGAATAATTGAAGGATACCCCTCATTATTGAGGGGTATCCTTTCTTATTTCTTGAGGTTCACTTTGCCTTAGGGTGAAATAAGAACAAACGTTCCTGGAAAGTGACATTTCCATTCACTTATAACTTATTAGTTTGATATAATTTAAGGAGATACTCATTGACCGGAGAGGAGACAACAGTGATGAAATTCATTCACACCGCCGATTGGCATTTAGGTAAATTGGTTCATGGCATATATATGACAGAAGAACAGCGATACATATTAGAGGAGTTTATAGAACTTGTAAAAAAGGAAGAACCTGATGCAGTCATCATTGCGGGTGATCTTTATGACCGGTCCGTTCCTCCTACAGAAGCTGTAGAGTTGTTGGACGAAGTTTTATACCGGATTAACGTAGAATTAAAGACACCGATTGTAGCTGTTTCTGGAAATCATGACAGTGCGGAGCGACTATCATTCGGTTCATCATGGTACAAGCATAGTCAATTCCACTTGAAAGGAAAACTGACAAATGACTTTACCCCAATCACCATTAAAGGGGTTCATTTCCACTGTGTTCCTTATGCTGAACCTGGTAATGTCAGACAAATACTAGAAGACGATTCGATTAACTCCCATCATGCGGCGATGGAGGCCATTGTGAAGAGAATCGAAGAGAAAATGAATCCAGATGAGCCGCATGTTTTTGTTGGTCATGCGTTTGTGCTTGGGGGGAAAACCACAGATTCAGAACGAACCCTTTCTGTTGGGGGATCCGGCTGTGTCGGTGCAGATGTGTTTAAGTCCTTCCATTATTCAGCACTGGGTCATCTTCATAGTCCAGATGCTATTAAGCATGAAACGATTCGATATTCAGGGTCTCTATTAAAATACTCATTTTCTGAAGCGAGTCAGCGAAAGTCAGTGAGCATCGTAGAAATGGATGGGGATGGATCCTTCCGTTTACGGGAAGAAGTGCTAAAGCCGAAGCAGGATATGAGAGAACTCCAGGGTTTGATGGAAGAGCTTCTGGACCCTGCATTCTATCAATCCCAGAAAGTCGATGACTATCTAAAGATCACGTTACATGATGAAGGTACGTTAATCGATCCCATTAATCAATTGCGACAAGTCTATCCGAACGTTTTACATCTGGAGAGGAAAATGGACCTCACCGATGCCAAAAAGAAAAATACTTTCAAAGTATTGGAGGATAAGAAAAGGTCGGAACTGGATTTGTTTAGAGAATTCTACGGAGATATGACCACAGGTGAATTTACCAATGAAAAGGAAGAAGTCCTTAAGAACGTTATTGATAAAGCCAGAAAGGAGGTCGATCAAGCATGAAGCCCCTTCAACTAGTGATGCAAGCCTTTGGACCCTATGCAGCAAGAGAAACGGTTGACTTTCGCTCGTTGGGGAACCGCACAATGTTCGTGATATCAGGGAAGACAGGTTCTGGTAAGACGACTATTTTTGATGGAATATCCTATGCGATTTATGGGAAGGCAAGTGGTGAGGATCGCAGTCCGACTGAACTGAGAAGTCAGTTTGCAAGTAATGATGTTATTACGGAGGTAGAACTTACATTCAGTTTAAGAGGCAGATCGTATCGCATTTGGCGCTCCCCTCAGCAGGACAAAAAGAAAGCAAGAGGAGAAGGCTACACAACCATAAATGCCCGTTCTGAATTATACGTATATGATGAAGATGGAAAAGAACAGGTACTGGCGGCTAACGTCAGAGACGTGGATGAGAAGATCAAAGGTTTAATTCAACTGGATGCCAATCAATTCAGGCAGATTCTTATGATTCCCCAAGGGGAGTTTCGAAAGCTCTTAACTTCAGACAGTAAAGATAAGGAGCTTATCCTTCAACGTCTATTCCATACAGAGCTCTATAAGACCATCCAGGAAAAACTGAAATCGGAGGCAGACGATTTAAAGAAGTCAGTAGAAACCTCTATTGAAGAACGAACAAGGGAATTACTTAGAATTCATTTTGAAGAAAATAAAGAGCTTCAGTCACTTTTATTAGAAAATCCATTGAATGACCATCATATTCTTCAACTTCTTCCAGCTCACATAGAAAGCATGGAAATTAGGGAGAATGAAATGCAGCTTAATTATGAAAGTGTGCAGAAGAAAAGAGATGCCCTCAAGAAGCAGCTTCAAGAGGCGGAAGGGTTGGTCAATCAGTACGAGCTTCAAGAAAAACTAAGGGCTGAGAAAGAATCCCTTTTAAAATTAAAGCCTGAAATCGAATCAATCGATCGAGACATAATATTAGCTCAGCGAGCATCCCGTTTAGTTCCACAAGATGAGTATTGCCATAAACTAAATCGAAACTTGAAGGAACTGAAGGGTCAATTAGCTCAACTTATAGAAGAAAAGAATGAAATTTCAGAAAAGCTTATAGTAGCTAAAGAAACATTTAAGGAAGAAAAAAATAACGAAAATCTCAGGGACGACGTTTCAAAGAAAATCACTCAACTCGAAGAAATGGAAAAAGATATAGATTCGCTGGATTTGTTGATGAAAGATACCAAAGAAATGAAAGAAAGATATGAGCAGCAGCAAGAAATTGTCAAAAAACAAACAGAACAGATTTCATTTTTACAAGAAGGCATAAAATCCCGGGAAAAACGACTTGAAGAAGGTGAAAATGGTCAAGCAGATTTATTTCAATTAGAAAAATCGTTACAAAAGAATCAATCCTTTTTAGAACAGATAAACGAAATAGAGAAGATGGATCAAAAATTTCAACTTGTCCTTAAGCAAGAGCAAATATTAAAAGAACAGTATAGTCACCTTCAGAGACAAAGTTTGGACGCGTCTGAAACTCTTGCCCATTTAGAAGAGAAGTTGCACTCTGCTCAAGCAGCACACCTTGCAAAAGGACTGGTTGATCACGTTCCTTGTCCCGTTTGTGGCTCAGAGCATCATCCACACCCGGCCACTGGTGTTGATTCACTACCCTCTCAGGAAGATTTGAAAGCTGCGAAGGAAAAGCAAGAGGAACTCAACCAGGAAGAGAAAAGGATGAGCCTTGCGATCGCTCAAGAGGAAACAAAAATGCAGGGGATTCAGGATCAGATAGACGGTATCGTTAGGAAAATTCGTGAAAAGAAAAGCGACTTTAAACGGAATGATATAAATGATACTCTTTCTCAAGTGACATCAGAGATTGAAGCCTTGAACCGTTCAATGGCTGAAAAGAAAAGGGAAGTCGAACAAGCAAAGGTAATGAGGGAAGAAGTAAGAAAAGGAAGGGAAAAGCTAGAAGAACTGGACGGCTCAAGATTGAAAAATTTGGACAAGCTACAGGAGCTTAATACTCAGTTCCTTACGAAGGATACTACCCTTCAAAAGGTGAAGGAAGATATTCCCTATGAGCTCAGATCAAAATTTCAATTTAATAAAGTATTAAAAGAGCAAAAGCAAAAAAGAGAAGAGCTGAAGACGGCATACGAGCGTGCCCAGAAGCAATACTATGAGCTCGAGAACTTGTATAGCGTAAAAGAGTCACAAGTGAGTGACAAAGAAACCCATATTCAAAAAGTTAATGCAGAATTGAAAACCGAACGTGAAGCATTTCTTACGCTTCTTACAGAACAAGGTTTTTCTCACTATAGAGCATTCCAGGAAGCTAAAAAGTCTGAAGCAGAAATCCTGGGTCTTCAAGAAAAAGTGAAGGAGTATGGTGAAGACCTGCGTTCCGTTTCCGATCGTCTATATGACATTGAAAAGCACTTACAGGATAAACATAAGCCTGATGTGAAAAGCATTGAAGAAAACGTAACACGGGTTACCGAGGAACTTAGGCTTGTAAATGATAAACTTAATAAAATCATGACAAATACGAAAGAGAATAAGCTAATTCTTGCAAGGGTGACATCCATTAATGAAGGAATAAAGCATTTAGAATCCAGATATCAAATGGTCGGGCATCTGGCAGAAGTATCCCGGGGTCAGAATGCAAATCGCATAACATTTGAAAGATATGTGCTTGCATCATTCCTTGAAGATATTCTTCAAGTGGCTAATGAACGATTAATCAAAATGACGTCAGGGCGCTATCAGCTGATTCGAAAAACGGATAGAAGCAAAGGTAACGTCCAGAGCGGTTTAGAGCTTCTCATATTTGATCAATACACAGGACAGGAACGACACGTTAAAACGTTATCCGGAGGGGAGAGCTTCAAGGCATCGTTAGCACTTGCCCTCGGACTTGCAGATGTCGTGCAGCAGTATGCAGGTGGCGTCTCACTTGAAACAATGTTTATTGATGAAGGATTTGGAACATTGGACCCAGAATCCCTGGACCATGCCATTGAAGCACTGATGGATATCCAAAGCAGTGGCCGACTAGTAGGGTTAATTTCACATGTTCCAGAGTTAAAAGAGAGAATCGACGCCAGATTAGAGGTCATATCCTCTCAAAGCGGAAGCAGGACTGAATTTCAATTTCTTGCTTAGGCTTATTAATACTTTGAATCTTCACAATTCCATCTAAAAAGGTCAAAGAGAATAGCTCTTTGACCTTTTTTTCTATTTAAGGAAAGATGCGATTCATTGTTCAGATTTGATTCGGTCATGAAAGGTCCTTAATTGGATTAGGAGGTTTGATTTCTTTTATGTAGGACATAAATAGAGATAAAACAATCAGAAATTTGGAGATAACTTATGAAAAGCATTCGTCCCATTTTAATTCCCCGACAATTAATCCTATTGCTCATCCTTTCAACCGGTTTATTAAATCATGTCATGCTTATCCCAAGTATCCTGAATGCTGCCGGGAGAGATGGATGGATCAGTATTATCTTAACCTACCCAATATTATTTATCTTCACATTGTTAATCTATTACATAGTAAAGAATTCCCCTCAGGAAGGGTTCTATCATCTACTTAATCAAAAGTGGAACAAATGGTTTGTTTTCCTTTTCTCACTGCCAATGTGTTTATTTTTATTATCAAGTGCATATATAACCTTTGTTGATTTAATAATATGGTTAAGTGCATATTTCTTAGCAGACGTCCCATCACTATTAGTGGTAGGTAGCATCTTCCTTATCTGCTTCCTAATCAGTTGGTCAGGGATCAAACATATGGCCATCGCGAGTGGTATCTTATTGCCATTGGTTATGTTATTTGGCTTTTTTATTGCTTTTACAAACACCAATATGAAAGATCCCAGTCTATTGTTTCCAATTTTCAGTAATGGATATGAGCCTGTCTTTAAAGGGATGATTTATGTATTATCCGGGTTACTTGAATTATATTTGATTGTATTAATACAACCTTATAGTGAAGGGAAAATTAAATTTCACCATTTAATCGTTCTTGGGCTAATTATAATGGGCTTGATGTTGGGGCCATTATCCGCTTCCATCATGGAATTTGGACATATAGAATCAGCAAATATGAGGTATCCAGCATATGAACAATGGAGAATTTTATCTATCGGTGAATTTATTACTCATTTAGATTTCTTTGCTCTCTATCAGTGGTTATGTGGTGCCCTTATCAGGATTAGTTTATTCATGTTTCTGTTGGCTGTTTTTTTTACAAAAAAGAAGGATCGTTATCAAATTTCTTTAAAAGTGATGGTGCCCATTTTTCTAATACTACTGGTACTTATTTTTATAGATGTTGATACGTATTTTTTTTATAAGTTCTTATATGTGTATTTTTTTCCCGCAACCGTTGTCCTTTTCACCGTACAAATTATTTCGTCAGCAGTGGTCCTCCGATTTATAAAGTAAAGGATGTTCAAAATGAAGAAGTCTTCGAAAGAAAAGCGGATAGAGGAAGAAAAAGAGGACACTTTGAAAGAGTTAAAACAATTATTTTCAAAGAGTCATGATTTACTTATTCGAGAACATTTTTTTCATGATGAAGTGGTCACCCTGGTATATTTTGAGAGCTTGGTCGATCGACATTACCTCGATCAATTCATTCTCCCAAAATTAGAAGAAGGTCCTGAAAAGTACTATGCAAAAAAGGTGGAGGGGAATTTCCAAGCGGTAGATGAAACAGGTAAGCCCCTGGATATGCTCTCTACTTCTCTATTCAATGGGTATATTTTGTTTTTCATCGATGAAAAAATTATCTCTTTACATGCAGGAAACTTTCCTAAACGTATGCCGGAAGAATCCTCGCTTGAAACATCAATCCGCGGGCCAAAAGATGGATTCGTTGAAGATTTGAATACAAATATATCTTTAATTAGGAGAAGACTTTTCACTCCGACTCTTTCAGTGGAAAAATTCAAGATAGGTACCCGCGGTCATACAGAAATTGCCATTATGTACTTGAATGATGTAATCGATGAGCGTATTCTCAATGAGTTATATACAAGATTGGAAAAAGTGGATATTGATGTTTTAACCAGCAATCAACAGTTGGAATCGATGCTGGACGACAACCCTAATTCCATATTCACTAATTTCGATTTCACAGGTCGACCCGATTTTATCGTTGATTCATTGGTTCAGGGAAGATTTGCCCTCTTGGTGGATGGCTATCCTACAGTTTCCATTGCGCCAATAAATCTCTTGTTACAAACGAAGTCACCAGAAGACTCAAGTATCAACTATGTATATGTATCTTTGGAAAGGATCCTGCGAGTAAGCGGGCTTTTGATTTCAGCTTATTTACCGGGATTATGGGTTGCATTCTCGGCTTATAATATTGAACAAATTCCCTATCTGCTCGTGGCGACGATCTCGATTTCCAGGTTCGGCTTACCACTTTCCGCTCCTGTTGAGATGTTTATCGTTCTATTCTTGTTTGAGTTTTTTAATGAGGCAGGTGTCCGTCTACCCAGGGCGATTGGTCAGACGGTTTCTGTGCTTGGTGGTCTGATTGTAGGAGATGCCGCCATACGTGCCGGGTTGACATCCCCGACCATGCTGGTCATTGGAGCCATTACTTATATTTCGTCATTTACACTCGTTAATCAAACGTTGAAGTATGGGACGACGATATTAAGGTTCGTTGTATTGCTCATTAGCACTTTTTTTGGATTATTCGGTGTTGTTATGAGTTTTATTCTGACGGTTCTATATTTAGCGACAAAATCTTCCTTTGGTACTCCATTTCTTGGTTCAGTAGCCCCCATCAGTTGGAATGAAATCATTCGGTCATTTTTCCGTTTGCCTATTCAATTTTACAAAAACCGTACCCCTTCAACCAGTCCGGATGACAGTACAAGGAAAGGAATAAATCAAAGTGATCAACAAGACAGGTAGACTCATTTTCGTTTCTTTAATCCTTTTATTGACAGGATGTACCGGTTCAAAAAACATTCAGGATCTAACGTATATTGTTTCGATCGGACTGGATTACAATGAAGAAAATCAGGAATACACAGCATATCTTCAAGGTTTGAATTTTGCCAATGTAGCAAAACAGGAGGGAAGTAAGCCTACAGAACCTGTGCCGGCGTTTATTGGTTCTGCTTCTGGAAAAACACTGAATTTGGCTGTAAGACACTTATATAAAGCATCAAGGCCATCATTATTTTTTGGACATACAAAAACTCTCGTTGTCTCAAAAAATGTGTTGAAGTACAAATTTAAAGAGGTCCTGGAGGATGTGGGAAGAAATCGTTCATTGAGGCCGAATCTGCAGATATTTACAACTGATGAGAGCATTGAAGAAATCTTTAAGGTTAACGGCTTATTTAATTATCCTCCCGTTTATACAGTTTTGCTGACAGAAGAAACGATAGAGTCTTTACAAGATGATATCGGGGCTACAAGTTTAATGCATTTCTTAAGGGAATACTATGAACCGATGGGCACGGCTTTCATTCCAAATATCAGTATTGATAAAAAATCCTGGAAGGCGGATCAACCTTATCCTGTACTTTACTTGAACGGGTATAGTCTGTTTCAACAATCACAATTCAAAGGAGACCTTCCTTCTAAACCCTCAATCGTCGTTGATTGGTTGCTTACCAAAAAAAATCAAATAGATTATCCTTTGTATATTGATGATGAATTGGTATCTACATTTAAACTATTGACGAAGGAGCCAAAAATAAAATATAAGAAAGAAAAAGGTGATTTTCCCACATTTTCACTCGAAGTCAGCGTGAAAGCAGAGCTAATTGAAAAATTACAGGATGCGCCATATAAAGAAGTGAAAAGTACACTTGAAAAGTCTTTGGAAAATGAAATTGAAAAAGTATACAACATTGGGTTGGACAAACAAGTGGATCTACTAAATGTAGGTGAAAAATGGTATAGATACCATCCACTACAGTTTAACAAACTTGAAGAACAGCCTTCATTTTATTTAACAGACAATTCATTGGATGAAGTGAAAGTAAAGGTGGATATCACTCATTTCAACGCCTATCGTTATGATCATAAAAGCTTGGAATAGGATTAAGGCGGAAAAACACCAAATAAATTGGTGTTTTTCCCATTTTCTCTTTCATTTTCCAGATCAATTGAATACCATGGAACTAGTAAGAATTAGATTGGAGGCATCATTGATGAAAATAAGTATCTACATATTATTATTGTTAGTATCAGCCGTAGTTGCAATTGGATGGAGCTGGAAGAGACTGCTGGATTTCAATACCTATAAAAAACCATTCTTGGAGGGAGTCGCTCTTCAATTTCTATTTCTTCTTTTTGCATCGGTATGGTGGCTCATTACAGAGGATACTTCAGATGGGGTCATAGGTGTTTTCTATTATTTTCTTGCTTTCCTTACGATAATGGTCGTTCACGGCTTTACCCTGCACTATTTATTTTCCAAGAAAAAAATGAAGGAACGGGAAGAATGAGTGTGGTCGGGGTCGATGCTGGCGGCACGTTAACCAAGATCGTGTATAAGGAAAATGGCCGGCTGCATTTTAAAACATTTTCAAGTGAGCAGCAAGAGAATGTGCTGCAGTGGCTTACACTCTTGGCCAAACACCATAAACTTTACATTACGGGAGGAAAAGCAGAGAAGTGGGGAGAGACCTTTCCACAGGCACATATTGTTGGAGAATTCATAGCGGTATGCAGTGGAGCTAAACTGCTCCTTAAAGAGGAAAAAAGTGACCTGAAACAGTTCATCCTTATAAATATAGGTACGGGGACGTCTATCTTTAAGGTTGATGAAAACGGATGTGAAAGGTTGCTTGGTAGTGGGTTAGGGGGAGGAACCTTTATGGGATTGGGAGGTTTACTGACTGGAGAATCTGACTATTACGAGCTGGTACGGTTATCAAAAGAAGGCAAACGAGAACTAGTTGATTTATCAGTGAGAGACGTCTATGAGGCAATGAATTCTCCGGTTCCTGAACATTTGACAGCTTCTAATTTTGCTAAAGGAGATTCATCTTCTAAGAAAGAAGACAAACTGCGGGCTCTAACGAATATGATTGCAGAAACCATTATTCTGCTTGCGTCTCAAGCGTCTCAAGCCCATAAGTTAGAGCATTTCGTATTCATTGGTAGTACGTTGAAATCAAATCCTGCTTTAAAAGAAGACCTTACGCAATTTCAAGAGTTGTTATCCTACACCCCTATTTTTCCAGAGAAAGGTTCATACGCTGGAAGTCTGGGAGCGTTTGAAATTGGAAGGGAAGCAGAGCATTCACAAAATAGACAATGAATATTGCCTCTGCTGATTGTTTTTTTATCCCCTTTTTACTAACATAGAATGGGAGAGATAGATAAAGTCGGAGGAGATAAAGATGTCAAAAACCAAACCATTCCTAGTGGTGATGACCATCATCAGTATTCTCCTTGCAGGTTGCAGTAATAGTAACTTTCAAGCAGAAACAGATTATGAAGTGAAAGAATTTTCTTATACGAATCAAAATAATCAAGAAGTCGGTTTGAATGATTTGAAAGGACATGTCTGGATCGCAGATTTCATATTCACTAATTGTGAAACCGTTTGTCCACCAATGACATTTAATTTATCGAAGCTTCAAGAAAAGCTGAAAAAAGAAGGGGTAGAGGATTACAAAATCGTTTCCTTCAGCGTAGATCCTGAAAATGATACACCGGACGCATTAAAAGAGTATATTTCAAACTTTGAAGCAGATACAAGTAAATGGGAACTGCTTACAGGCTATGAATTTGACGAGGTAAAGGATCTTGCGGAACATTCCTTCCGCTCGATAGTAGCCGACGATCCTAATTCCGATCAGATGATTCATGGTACCAGCTTCTACTTGGTGAATCAAAAAGGGACAGTCGTAAAAACGTATAGTGGCAATAGTGACGTCCCTTACGATGAAATTGTCCAAGATATGAAAACATTGATTGAAGAGGGATCTGAATAGACTTTATAGGAGGGAGAATCACAGAATGTCAGGTGATTCTCCTTTTTACTATTAAAATTTCATTCCAACATCAAGGTTTCAAGGATTATCATGATAAAAAAGGGAGCTCCTATGTCGGGAATATAGTATGGCAGGGTTTAGACTTAATGGAACGTTGAGGCAGGATTATGATAAAGTAAAAGAATCGCAACTAAACTAAAGGGCAGCAGGTGAAGAAACATTCGAAACTCAAAAGGTATGATGATGATTGATATAGCCATAACGTTATTTATATTGATATGGGTATTGAAATCTTTTTCAGATGGAGATGTATGGAAGGGAATCTTATTTGCCATTTGTTTTGCCATAATGGCAGGCGTCCTGTTTTTCCGGTTCAAAAAGAAAAGATAAAAGAGAGGGAGAGAGGATGGGGAAAAAATATTATACGATTGGAATGGCCGGACATATTGATCATGGAAAAACCACTCTCACAAAGGCCCTTACTTCTGTCGATACTGATCGATTAAAGGAGGAAAAGGAGCGCAGCATCTCGATTGAACCCGGGTTTGCCCCATTATATAATGATGCAGAAATGGAGATTTCTGTAGTGGATGTTCCTGGTCATGAGCGTTTTATTCGTCAGATGATCGCAGGTGTGGCAGGGATCGATCTCGTTGTGTTGGTGGTAGCGGCAGATGAAGGGGTAATGCCGCAAACGAAGGAACATCTTGATATACTGGCGCTACTAGGAATCACTCAAGGCATTGTCGTGCTGACGAAAATATCGAAAGTTGAAGAAGAACTAAGGGATTTGGCTCTTGAAGAAGTGATAGATGAGTTGAAGGGAACAGTATTTGAAGGTGCTACTATCTTGATGGCAGATAGTCTATCAGGTGAAGGTGTCAAGAGGTTAAAACAAATAGTCATTACTACACTAAAGGGAATGGCTTCGAAAAGTGTCAGAGGCGATTTTCGTTTGCCGATTGATCAAGTTTTTACTGTAAAGGGTCAGGGAACAGTCGTAAGAGGGACTGTTTTTGAAGGAACCTTGGACACTGGAGAGGAAATAATCATATTACCTCAAGGAATACATACGAAAGCGAAACAAATTCAAGCCCACCATAGGAAAGAGAGTAGTGTTTTTGCCGGTCAGCGTGCAGCGATAAACCTTTCTGGAGTGGATTACAAAGAAATAAAAAGAGGAAACGTACTCGTCACATCCACACATTTTACCGTGACCAACACGATTGACGTGTGTCTCAAAGTATTACGTGCAGTAAACCATCCTATAAAACAAAGAATGCCAATTGTGGCTCATGTAGGAACTTCCGAAGTGATGGGGAAGCTTGTATTTTTTGATCGAAATAAAGTCGATTCGGAATCCGACGATATTTTATGTCAAATCCGGCTTAATGAAACGATTGTGGCCAAAAGAGGTGATCGTTTTATACTAAGAAGACCCACTCCAATGGAAACGATCGGGGGAGGCTGGATTATTCAGCCGAATGGCGGGAAATACAAATTCGGAGAGGAAACGATTGCCCTTCTTCAGTCTGAACGGCACGGTTCACCTCAGGAAAGAGTTCTAAGGCTGGTTGAACAATACAAATGTGTGGATGAAGGTTTCATCATTAGAGAAGCATCTATAACTCATAAAGACCTGCGTGATATTCTGGAGGGTGATGATCAATGGATTGTATTTTCACAATCCAATGTTACTCATATGAAAATAGTGGATGAATGCGTGAATTCGATCGAACATATTCTTCGAGGATTCCATGAGGAGTTTCCTTTATTACGAGGGATCAATATTGGTGAGTTAAAGCAATCTTTAAAAAGGTACTCAGGAGCTTTAGTGGACTTTGCGATTGAGCAAAAACATTGGAAAAGAAACAATGGTTTTCTTAGTTTAGAGGAATTCATTCCTCATTTACCTCCTGAATGGGAGAAACGATGCAATCAGCTCATTACATTAATGGAGGCTGATGGTACACAAGTAAAAGACATGGAGAAGTATTTCCATCAAGTAGGTATACCTGAAAAATGGCAGTCTGATTTTTATCATTTTTTTATCCAGGAAAAGAAAATCGTTTCATTGGATGATAAAAAATCATATTCCTATCAAGTTTTTTTGAAAACTGTTGAAGAATTAAAAGAAAAAACCGGCGAAATATTCGATATAGCAGATGCCAAAGCCGCACTAGGATTATCCAGAAAATACTTGATCCCCTTTTTAGAAAAGCTGGATAAGGATGGTCTGACTTTAAGGACCGAGGGTATTCGTAAATGGATTGGAACTAGTATAAAGGGATGAGGAATGAATGAAGATAGAAACAGTGATGTATTCGTTAGTAATGATACAGCGAGGGGACAAATTGCTGTTATTAAATAGGCCGGAGAAGAAAGACTATCCCGGTTACATAGCACCGGGAGGTAAAATTGACTTCCCCGAAAGTCCTGCAGCAGGTGCAATCCGAGAGGTAAGAGAGGAGACAGGTTTACAGGTAGAAAAATTAAGGTATAAAGGGTTAGATGAATACGTTGTACCAGAAAAGGGATTTCGATATATCGTATATAATTACCTTGCCTATGAAACCACAGGTGAGTTCCTCGAAAATCCTCCTGAAGGTGAATTGGTTTGGGTCTCAAAGTCAGAAGCCTTAGATTTACCAATGCAGCAGTTTTTCCAGCGAAAATTCCCTTTGTTTTTCGAAGAAGGTACTTTTGAAATCCACACTTCCTGGAATGGAATGGATAAAGAGACTGCTGAGGTGATGATTCGCACCTTGTCATAATGCGTCGCCTTCAAACATATATCATCGTAAATAAACTAAATCATCGTTGTAGCTTAAAGGAAAGTAGGAAAAGGAATCATGAAAGAATTATGGAGCGCATTTGGTTGGGTTCTTCCGATTATTGTGGTTGTGACGATTTCCCTTATCTTTGCGGTCTCCTATTGGAAGAAAAGAAAAGGGAAAGGCAGATGGATGAATTTACTGCCTGTTCTGTTTACATGTATAACGATTGGAGCGATTTGTTTAATCACAATGACCCCATTGACGGGTGGAAATGTTTCAGAGGGATCTGTGAATTTTGATCCATTTTCTAACTTGAAGTTGAATTTAATTTACCGGAATCATTTAGATGTGCCCATTCGAAACTTGATGGCTAATATAATATTGTTTATTCCATTAACCTTTTTTATTGCTTGGTGGATGAGGCAGTCGAAACAGATTATTCTGATGGTGACATTTATCGGAGCACTTTTCTCCTTTGGAATTGAGTTTGCTCAATACTATCTTCCATTAGGAAGAGCAACAGATATTGATGATTGGATAATGAATACATTGGGTTCATTTATTGGTGGCCTTCTTTTTGTGTTCGCACGCTTAATCTATAATCTATTGAGAATCAACAAGAAGATAAACTGAGAGTATTAACGTTATGTTAATGCTCTTCTTTTCTGTGAATAATAAAAACGGCACAAAAGATGCCTGGAACTTAGATATATTTTGAATGGAAATGTATAGTCCTTCTCCTTAAACAAAAGCTAACACTACATAAAAAGGAGGTGAGTTCTCTTGCTGAAAAAAGTACTTAAAGCAATCCTGATCACGGCTGCTTGCATCGTGATTTTGTTCCTCATCATGCACTGGGATGTGAAACAAGGTGTGAAGAACTATGCGAGAACTCACCCCATTACGGAAACCCTCTCTCATAAAGCCGCAATCGACGTCTACAATACCGGGAAGGACTTGTATGAAAAGTTGTTTGAGGATATTAAAACAGCAGATGAGTTTGTTTGGATTCATTTTTTCATTATCAGGGACGATCAGATTTCCAACGAGTTTTTTGATTTGCTGATTGAAAAGGCTAAGGAAGGGGCAGATGTTCGATTGTCTGTCGACTTCCTTGGTTCAGATATTAAGAAGGAAAGTATAAAGAGGATGGAAGAAGGAGGGGTGAAGATTGTTAAAAGCAGGCCACTATCCCTAAAGAATATCTTCTACTCCCTTCATCATCGGAATCATCGCAGGCTCGTTTCCATTGATCAAAGAATTGCCTATATTGGAGGCTTCAATATGGGGGACGAATATTTAGGCAAAGACCCGAAGCTTGGTTACTGGAGGGACTATCATATACGGTTGGAGGGTGAGGCAGGAATTGAAGTGGCCGAGCAGTTTAAACGGGACTGGATCGAGGATGGGGCAGGAAGTATGGAGAGCGCAGATCCTACTCGTACTTCAAATGAAAATGAGGGGAGCAGCGTTCAATTCTTGTTCTCAACAGGAGACAGTATTGTAGATAAGACTGTAAGCTGGATTAACAGTTCGGAAGAGAGTGTCACAATTGCAACACCATATTTTCTGCCTAATAGGAAACTTATATCAGCCTTAAAGAAGGCAGTGAAGCGTGGGGTAAAAGTGAAGATCCTCATCCCGAACGATACAGATGCATGGTTCACGAAGCCGCCAAGTTACAGAATAGAGAAAACTTTGTTAGAGAGCGGAGTGGATATCTATTTGTATGAAAAAGGATTTTTCCACGGTAAAGTGCTGGTCATTGATCATAAATGGGCTGATATTGGTACAGCCAATTGGGATCCACGGAGCTTCTACTTAAATGATGAAAGCAACTGCATCATTCGGGATGCAAAAGTTGCCGGCGAATTAGAATCACTCATCCATAAAGACATAAGTGATAGTAAAAAACTGACAATGAGGGATTTTAATGAACTCCCTGCCTGGGAAAAAGCGCTCCGTAAAACGCCTGAATGGATATATTATTATTTCTAAGAATAAATAATTTTATTGAATAAGAAAATATGGTAAAGTGATTTCATATCTTATAAAGAATACACCTTACTGAAGAAAGGGATTGTCCATGAGCGAGCTCTTGTTTGTATCTTTGTTTATTCTTTCGTTATTGGCTTTTAAGTTTTTTAACGTGTTAAAGAAGAAACATGTATCAAAGTCTCACAAGTCTGTAGCAGTTAGTATCGTGATCTTCTCTGTTATCGGCATGATGTTGACGGTCCTCTTTTATCTTCCAAATGCATCTTAAAGAAAGCAACGTCTATACACTGATTTAAGATATAAGGATTAAACACACGGGAGAAAGGTTCTTGTGTGTTTTTTGTTATAAAAGAATTGGTTGTCACTAATGGACAGCTATACTCAGTATGAAGTTGTTCATCTATACGTAGCTGCTTTCTTTCGGCAGTGAATTTGGTATGATAAGAGAAGGTTTATTTGATGTAAGCAAGATTGTGACTTAAGCATAAATCGTCGAACGTATAAATGTACGAAAGGCAATAAAGGAGAATATAGATGAAAGCTGCTATGATTTTTGACATGGATGGAACGTTATTTCAAACGGATCGTATTCTTGAAGCTTCACTTCATGATACCTTTCAACTACTTAGAGATGAAGGAATGTGGAAAGGGGATACACCTCTTGAAATATACAGAGAAATAATGGGTGTCCCTCTTTCTGTCGTGTGGAAAACACTTTTACCTCATCATTCCTTACATGAACATGGTAAAGTGAATGGTGTATTTCATGAAAAACTGATTGATAATATTCAGAATGGAAATGGGGCTCTCTATCCACATACGGAGGAACTATTAACTTATTTATCAGGGAGAGGGTTTTCAATCTTTGTGGCAAGCAATGGATATCCTCAGTATTTAAAGACGATTGTGGAGTACTTTCGTTTGGATAAATGGATCATGGACTGCTACAGCATTCAGGAAATACATTCAGATGACAAAGGGGAGTTGATTCGAAAAATCAAAGAGGATCATAATCTTACACATGGGGTTGTGATTGGAGATAGATTGTCTGACTTTAAAGGAGCAGAGGCAAATCACTTTCTTTCGATAGGTTGTGCCTTTGATTTTTCTCAGGAAAATGAATTAAGTGAAGCAGATATTGTTGTTGAAAATCTCTTGGAGGTTAAAGAGTATCTGGAGGAAATGAAATAAAGGAGGGATCCGGGTGGAGGATGAACAACTAGCCGTCTTTGATGAACACGGTAATAGAATTGGTGTAGCCAGTCGTTCCGAGGTGCATACAAAGGGATATTGGCATGAAACCTTTCATTGCTGGCTTGCGCACCTTGATGAAAGTAGGGGAGAGACCATTATTTATTTCCAACTGAGAAGTGATGAGAAAAAGGATTTCCCCCGCTTACTTGATATTACCGCAGCTGGACATATCCTGTCACAGGAGAATATTGAAGACGGTGTGAGAGAAGTTCATGAAGAGCTTGGACTACATATTACGATAGATGAACTGCAATCATTAGGAATTGTAAAAGGTCAGTTATTTCAACGGAATATGATCGATCGGGAACTCACTCACGTATTTCTTTATTCCAAGCCGGTTGCATATGACGAGTTTCAACTTCAGTTAGAAGAAGTGTCCGGTATTTTTCATTGTACTCTTCAAGACTTTAAGGCACTCGTTCAACAAACGAAAGAGGAAATCGATATAGAAGGATTTCTTGTTAATGAAACAGGGAAAAAGGATTTCATTAAGCAAAGGGTGAGTTACCATCACTTTGTTCCACATGAAAGGTCCTATCTTTTTGAAATTATTGAGCGCATATCGGCTCATCTTTAGAAATTAATTCGTACTTCCCATAGTCAATATGGTTAATAAAGGCTATTATAGTAATCTAGTATATACATAATGTGATAAGAGAGTAGGAGGACACACTTGAACGGCACAGCACATATGGCAATTGGAGCAGCAACAGGGTTTATTGTGGCCAACTCATTTGGATCTGGTCCTGACATAACGGCCGCACTTGTGGCAATAGGTGGGATATCCGGACTCATGCCTGATATGGATATTGACGGAAAACTTAGTAACAAGGTTACTTTTTCACCTAAAATGATCAGAGCAGTAGCACAAATCATTGGGTTTCTAATGATGGTATACAGCTATCTGGAAGGAATCGGGAAAGAACGATGGCTAGGTATTGGATATGGTGCAGGAATGATGATTCTCTCAAGTTTCATTACTCAGCGAAGAATGCTGATGATTACTGGCATCGGTGTGACAGCATGCGGTTGGCAGCTGAATGAAACATGGTTATGGTTGTTAGGTATCTATATTTTCTTTGCCTCATTCGTTTCACATCGAAGTTATACTCACTCTGTACTTGGAATCGTATATTATGGCGTGATTGCTCATTATCTAGAGTCATCTTTAATGATTGATGGGGTATTTGAAGCATGTGTAATCGGATATGCCAGTCATCTGATCGCCGATATGAAATTTCTTCCATTCAATAAGAGAGGCATAAAGCTTTTCCTTCCCCTTTCATCCAAAGAAATCTAAAATGTGTTTGCACCCACTTGACCATTATTTCCCTATACATTAAAATAATGGAAACACTTTAAATATGAAATGCGATGAGGAAGAAGAGTAGACGAACGAAACATTTCAGAGAGCTGATGGCTGGTGAGAATCAGTATGGTGAAATCGTTGAATGGGCTTTTGAGCATCCATGCTGAAATTAAGTAGGTTATGGCGGAAGGTCTCACCGATAAAAGAGACGATGTATCGAAGGCGACTTCTGTACAGATGAGTGCGTTTACTAAAGTGTAAGCGAATGAAGGTGGCACCACGGGTTTCCCGTCCTTTTTTAGAGGATGGGAAGCCCTTTTTGTGTTTATTTTTATTATTTTTCATCGGAGGGAATGGTTATGAAAAGACAAGTTCTGACTGGTATTAAACCAACAGGCCGTATTCATTTGGGGAATTATATTGGTGCAATCAAACCGGCATTACAATTGGCTGAGAACCAATCCTACAACACAGCTTATTTTGTTGCGGATTATCATGGTTTAACGAAGATACACGATAAGCATGAAATGAAAGAACTTTCTTATGGAGTGGCAGCAGCTTGGTTAGCATTAGGTTTGAATCCTGATCGAGCGATCTTTTATCGTCAATCTGATGTACCTGAAATCTTTGAATTGAGTTGGATTCTGTCTTGTTTTGCACCGAAAGGATTAATGAACCGTGCCCACGCATATAAATCATTGGTCCAAGAAAATAAAGAAAGCGGCAAAGATGTTGATGCTGGAGTCAATATGGGATTATTCACCTATCCAATTTTAATGGCAGCTGATATCCTCCTTTTTAAAACCGAGATGGTACCTGTCGGAAAAGATCAGATACAGCATGTTGAAATTGCACGAGACATAGCTGAAAGCTTTAACAAACAATATGGAGAAATATTTGTCATTCCTGAATATGTCATCCAAGAAGAAACGGCTGTTCTACCGGGACTAGACGGACGTAAAATGAGTAAAAGTTATAACAACACCATTCCATTATTTGAAGAATCAAAAAAGCTTCAAAAATTAATTAATAAAATCAAAACAGATTCATCACCCCCTGAGGAGCCCAAGGATCCTGACTCCTCCGTCATTTTTGCGTTATATAAAGAATTTGCAACTTCCGATCAAGTTGAAGAAATGAGAAGGAGATTTCAAGAAGGAATAGGCTGGGGAGATGCCAAAAAAGAGCTATTCCAAGTAATGAACTCTTTTATCGAAGAACCAAGATCGAAATATGAAGAACTGATGGCGAGTCCCCATATGCTTGATACCATCTTACAAACTGGAGCAAAAAAAGCACGGGAAAAAACAATCCCATTCATGAAGGAGATTAAAAGGAAAATAGGAATTTATCATTGAAATAGAACAGGGAGATGAAGCGCGATGATCATTTTGTTTTTCAGATAATTCATAATTCTCATTGACATTTCTTCTTCTTTGTTATAAGTTATGGGAAAGTTATTTTTCACAAAATCATATAGTTTCTTATCAAGAGAGGTAGAGGGACTGGCCCGAAGACACCTCAGCAACCAGCCAAAGTTTTAGGTATGGTGCTAATTCCAGCAAGTTGATGTCAACTTGGACGATAAGAGGGAGAACGAACGTACAAAACCTTCTTATTTTCATTAAGAAGGTTTTTTTGTTTTTTCCCTTTTCGTATTCAAGATAGAAAAGGAGAGAAGAAGGTTGAAAAAACATATTGATACAATGCTTGTCCAGGCGGGAAATCGAAAAGATCCTGCCACGGGTGCTGTGAGCTTACCCATTCATTTAGCGACTGCCTATGAACATAAGGGAGTTGGGCAATCGACAGGTTATGACTACACAAGAACAGGTAATCCAACCCGCGCCACCTTAGAAGACACCCTCACTCAATTGGAGGAAGGGCACAGAGGATTTGCCTTCAGCTCGGGGATGGCAGCGATTCAGGCTATCCTTAGCTTATTTTCCACCGGGGATGAATTGATTGTTTCAAAAGACCTATACGGCGGTAGCTACCGATTATTCGTACAGTATGAAGCACAATATAGGATCAAATTTCATTTCGTCGATACAAGTGATGCCGGCTCCATAGAAGAGCAAATTTCTAAGAGAACAAAGGCCATCTTCCTTGAAACACCAACCAATCCATTAATGAATGAAGCAAGTATTTCTGAGGTCGCCGGGCTCGCTAAGCATAACGGATTGCTTTTAATTGTAGATAATACTTTCTACACACCTATTCTGCAGAAGCCACTTTCTGAAGGAGCAGACATCGTTATTCACAGCGCCACGAAATACTTAGGGGGACATAATGACGTGCTGGCAGGTGTTGTGATTGTAAACACAGAGGAGTTGGCGGAAAAAATCTACACCATTCAAAATTCAATCGGTGCGGTTCTCGCCCCTTTTGATTGTTGGCTCTTATTAAGAGGAATGAAGACCCTTAGTCTCAGAATGGCACAGCACGAAAAAAACGCAAGAAAGTTAGCGAAGTATCTTGATGCCCATGAATGTGTAACAGACGTATTATATCCGGGAAAAGGTGGCATGCTTTCCTTTCGTATCGCAAAGGAAGAATGGGTTTCTCCCTTTCTCCAACACTTAAAAGTTATAACGTTTGCTGAAAGTTTAGGAGGGGTCGAAAGCTTTATCACCTATCCCGCCACTCAAACACACGCAGACATTCCTGAAGAAGAAAGAAAGAGTTTGGGTATCTGCAACAGACTCCTGCGGTTCTCTGTAGGAATTGAATTTATTGATGACCTGATAGAAGATCTGGAGAATGTTTTTCAACAATTGGAAAAAGAGGTGTTTACGTATGAGTAAAAAACCATTTTCACTTCAAACGTCACTCATTCATTCTCACGGATTTGATAAAGAAACAGGAGCGGTCTCTACACCGATTAATCATGCTACGACCTTTCATCAACAGGATTTTGATCAATATGGAACGTATGATTACAGCCGTTCGGGAAATCCGACGAGGGAAACCGTTGAAGAAACGATCGCGGAATTAGAAGGTGGAGTAAGAGGCTTTGCCTTTTCATCAGGGATGGCAGCAATCTCCACTAGCTTCTTATTATTGTCGAGTGGAGATCATGTTCTCGTATCAGAAGAAGTGTACGGTGGGACATACAGAATGATTACCGAGGTCCTCACTAAATTTGGAATTGAATATTCATTTGTGAATATGAAAGATCTACATGAAGTGGCTTGTTCAATCAAGCACAATACGAAAGTGATTTATATGGAGACACCATCCAATCCGCTTCTGAATATCACCGATATTGAAGGAGTCGTAAAGCTTGCCAAGGCTAATGGATGTTTAACTTTTCTTGATAATACATTTATGACTCCCCTGCTGCAAAGGCCGATCAGCCTGGGTGTGGATGTTGTGCTACACAGTGCCACGAAGTTTCTTGCGGGACATAGTGATGTCTTGGCAGGACTTGCCGTAACGGGAAATGAAGAGATTGCCGGGAAACTTGCTTTCTTGCAGAATTCGTTTGGTGCTGTCCTCGGTGTTCAGGATTGCTGGCTGCTCTTAAGAGGACTAAAAACACTGCACGTTCGATTGAAGGAATCATCAGAATCGGCATATAAGATTGCGGCCTTCTTAGAAAAGAGAACGGAAGTAGAAGAAGTGTATTACCCGGGATTGAGCTATCATCCCGGTCGTGAAATTCAAGTTCGACAAGCAGAGGGTCCCGGGGCGGTTCTTTCCTTCCGGTTAAAAGGGGCAGAGGAAGTGAAGCAACTCATTCAAAATGTAAACATTCCTGTATTCGCCGTCAGTTTAGGAGCTGTTGAATCAATTCTATCCTATCCGTCAAGGATGTCACATGCTTCCATGCCAAAAGCAGAACGGGAAAGAAGAGGGATTACAGATGGTTTATTACGATTATCAGTAGGACTTGAAAACGTGGACGAATTGATTAAGGATCTTCAAAAAGGTTTAGATAGTATACAAAAGATCAAAAGAAATAACGTGATAAATTTATAAAAAAGGAGGGAATGTCATGAAGCCGTTGCTGGAAGCACTGAAAGAGAGAATCTTAATTGCAGATGGTGCGATTGGAACGTTGTTGTATTCATATGGAGTGGACAGATGCTTTGAAGAGCTGAATCTTTCTCACCCAAATGAAGTGTTGAAAGTCCATAAAGAGTATATTGATGCAGGAGCAGATATCATTCAGACCAATACGTATGGAGCCAATTATCAAAAGCTTTCCAGATACGGATTGGAGGATTCGGTTAAAGAAATAAATACAGCTGCAGTGCGTCTGGCAAGAAAAGCAGCGGGTGAAAACACCTATATTCTGGGCACCATCGGGGGAATCAGGGGCATTAAACAAAATGTGTCGCTGGAAGAAATCAAAAGAAGCTTTCGGGAACAGCTATACTGTTTATTATTAGAGGGTGTAGATGGCATTCTGCTTGAAACCTATTATGATTTCGAAGAATTAACCACTGTATTGAACATTACAAAACGTGAAGCAGACATTCCTGTCATTGCTCAAGTTTCTCTACATGAAACGGGAGTTCTTCAAAATGGAATGGAGATAAAAGATGCTCTTCAACAATTAGAGTTATTGGGGGCCGATGTTGTCGGCATCAATTGCCGCATGGGTCCCTTTCATATGGTGAACTCATTAGAGGAAGTTCCATTACCTAAAAGGGCATTTCTATCCGTCTATCCCAATGCCAGTCTGCCAAACTATGAAGAAGGTCGATTCTATTACTCTGCTGAGCCTGATTACTTTGGAGATATAAGCAACGAATTGCGACTGCAAGGTGCAAGGATCATTGGGGGTTGCTGTGGGACGACACCTGATCACATTCGTTCTGTAGCAAGCAGGTTAAAAAGCCGGGAGCCAGTGAAAGAAAAAGTGGTGAAAACAAAAAAGGTTGTTCAGTTATCGTCACCTTCTATCAAGGGAAGCTTGCTGCATGAGCAAGTAAGGAAAAAGAAAACGATCATTGTTGAACTCGATCCACCTAAGCATCTCGACACGAAGCTGTTCTTCCAAGGGGCTGAGGCATTAAAGGAAGCTGGAATTGACGCACTCACGCTTGCAGACAACCCGTTAGCATCGCCTCGTATTAGTAATGACGCCATTGGCAGCCTGGTAAGCTCAAAATTCGATCTTACGCCTTTAGTTCACATCACTTGTCGGGATCGAAACCTGATTGGACTTCAATCCCATTTAATGGGATTACACACGTTAGGGATACACAATATATTAGCCATTACTGGGGATCCGGCCAAGATTGGAGATTTCCCTGGTGCAGCATCCGTTTATGATTTATCTTCTCTTGAACTCATTGAATTGATAAAACAGAACAATGAGGGGATATCCTTCTCAGGAAAATCACTCCGGGAACGCACTCAATTTTCAGTAGGTGCAGCCTTTAATCCGAATTTCCGTCATTTAGACGCTTCTGTAAAAAGGCTTGAAAAGAAAAAGAAAGCCGGTGCTGACTATTTCATTTCTCAACCGATCTTTGGGAAAGAACAGCTGATTCAAGTACATGAAGCTACGAAGCATTTAGATGTTCCGATCTTTATCGGAATCATGCCATTAATCAGCTCAAGAAATGCAGAGTTTCTCCATCATGAAGTACCGGGAATCAATGTGCCGGAAGAAACAAGACAAAGGATGAAGGAAGCGGGAAGAGATCCCGTAGTTGCAAGAGCAGTTGGAATGGAGATAGCAAAAGGCTTACTTGATACAGCAATAGATCTCTTTAATGGGATTTATCTTATCACGCCTTTTGTCAGGTACGATATGAGCATTGAACTGATTCATCATATACAAGAGAAAAACATCACAGAAAGAGAGGTTCCCTATGGCCATCACTTTGTTTGAAGAACAGCTAAGGAAAAAAATACTCGTACTCGATGGAGCAATGGGAACGATGCTTCAACAAGCGAATTTATCCCCGGATGATTTTGGTGGAGAGGAGCTTGAGGGCTGTAATGAAAATCTGGTATTGACAGCGCCGGAGGTCATCTATCAGATCCATCTGGAATATTTGAAAGCCGGAGCTGATGTAATTGAAACAAATACCTTTGGTGCAACCCCCGTCGTACTGGACGAATATGATATAGGCTATCAAGCATACGAAATCAATAAAGTAGCAGCTGAAATTGCCAAAAAAGCAGTTGAAGATGTCTCAACTTCCGAGTGGCCCAGGTTTGTTGCAGGATCTCTAGGTCCCACTACCAAAACCTTATCTGTTACTGGAGGGATAAGCTTTGATGCGTTGGTAGACAACTATCGTGTTCAAGCAGAAGGCCTTCTCGATGGAGGAGTTGATGTACTGCTGCTTGAAACGAGTCAGGATGCTTTAAATGTAAAAGCAGCAAACCTTGGAATTAGATCTGCTTTTGAATCCAGAGGGAAAGAGATACCCATTTTGTTATCCGGTACCATTGAGCCGATGGGTACTACACTCGCAGGGCAAACAATTGAAGCATTTTATTTATCCCTTGAACATTTAAACCCTTTGGTCGTTGGTCTAAACTGCGCAACCGGACCTGAATTTATGCGTGATCATATACGTTCTTTATCAAGTCTGGCAACTACCTATGTCAGCTGTTATCCGAATGCAGGCCTTCCTGATGAGGAGGGGAATTACAATGAGACGGCTGATTCACTCAGTGTAAAGATGAAAGGCTTTGCTGAGAAAGGCTGGCTGAATCTTGTTGGAGGGTGCTGTGGAACCACACCGGAGAATATCCGTGCCCTTTCAGAAGTTGTGAAGGGATTACCGCCTCGTAAACCTAATGAGTCTCATCCTCATGCAGTGTCAGGAATTGAAGCGTTCGTCTATGAGGATGCAGACAGAAGACCGATTCTGGTCGGAGAACGGACGAATGTCATCGGTTCACGTAAATTCAAACGATTGATTGCAGAGAATAAGATAGAAGAAGCTTCAGAGATTGCGAGAGCACAAGTGAAAAATGGAGCTCAGGTGATCGATATCTGCCTTGCAGATCCCGATCGTGAAGAAGTTGAAGATATGAATGTATTTATCCAGGAAGTAGTGAAAAAAGTAAAAGTTCCACTAGTCATTGATTCTACGGATGAGAAAGTTCTTGAGACCGCATTAAAATATTCTCAAGGAAAGGTGATCATTAACTCGATCAATCTTGAAGACGGAGAAGAGCGGTTTGAGAAGATAACAAAGCTTATGAAGGAGTACGGAGCGGCGGTTGTAGTAGGAACGATTGATGAAAAAGGAATGGGAGTGTCTGTAGAGCGTAAGGTAGACATTGCGATCCGCTCACATAAACTGTTAACAGAGAAATATGGGATAGCATCAGAAGACATCATCTTTGACCCTCTCGTCTTCCCTGTGGGAACAGGGGATCAGCAATATATCGGTTCAGCCAATGCCACCGTTGAAGGGATAAGACAGATTAAGGAAGCCTTACCTGAATGCCCTCATATCTTAGGGGTTAGTAACGTTTCTTTTGGACTGCCTCCTGTTGGGAGAGAAGTCCTGAATGCGGTATATCTTTACCACTGTACCAAAGCGGGGCTGGATTACGCCATAGTCAATACGGAAAAATTAGAGCGTTTTGCCTCAATTCCTGAAGAAGAAGTTCGAATGGCGGAGAAACTCTTATTTGAGACGACTGATGAAACACTGGCTGAATTCACTGCATTTTACAGAGGGAAGAAGAAAGAAGTAAAGGTACCTGTCAACACTATGACGCTGGAAGAAAGACTGGCTCATTATGTGGTGGAAGGGACGAAGGAAGGGCTGATTGCCGATTTAAATATCGCTTTGGAAAAATATGACGCTCCACTTGAAATCATTAATGGTCCCCTTATGGCCGGCATGAGTGAAGTCGGAAGGTTATTTAATGATAACCAGCTGATTGTAGCGGAAGTATTACAAAGTGCCGAAGTCATGAAAGCATCCGTTGCTCATTTGGAACCGCATATGGAACAAACGGAAAGTTCATCTTCGAAGGGAAAAGTGATATTAGCTACGGTTAAGGGGGATGTCCATGATATTGGTAAGAATCTCGTTGATATTATCCTCAGTAATAATGGATATGAAGTGATTGATTTAGGTATTAAAGTAACACCTCAGGAACTGATCGGAGTCATTCGGGAGGAAAAACCCGATATCGTAGGTTTGTCCGGACTCCTTGTGAAGTCTGCCCAACAAATGGTCATTACTGCTCAAGATTTAAAACAGTCTGATATTTCAGTTCCCCTTGTAGTAGGAGGTGCGGCCCTGACTCGAAAATTCACTACAAATAAAATCGGTCGGGAATATGACGGACTGGTACTCTATGCGAAGGACGCAATGGATGGACTGGGCATCATGAATGGGATTCAACATGAGGAAACGAGGCTGCGGCTGGAAGAGGAGAGTCGTGAAAAGTTAAGTAAGATCGTTTCGACTGAAGACTCACCGAGACTAAATACATCTTCTGTTGCGGTGAAAGTACGTTCTACAGTTGCGAAAGATGTAAAAGTCCATGTTCCTTCTGATTTAATTCCACACACCATTAAAGAATTTTCACTTGATCAAATTCATCCCTACATTAATCAGCAAATGCTGCTCGGACATCATTTGGGGATTAAAGGGAAAATTTCGAGATTACTGGAAGAAGAGGACGAGAGGACGGTCGGCCTTAAAGCAGTGACTGATGAATTGTTCCAAAGAGCAAAAAGGGAAGGGATGATTCAGGCATCTGCAAGATATCAATTTTTTCCTGCTCAATCAGATGGAGATGATGTTGTTATTTATCATCCGGAGGATTTTTCCATAGAGATAGAACGATTTCACTTTCCAAGACAAGCAGGAAATCAGCATTTATGTTTAGCAGATTACTTGCGTTCTGTAGAAAACGGAGAAATGGATTATGTCGGTTTCTTTGCCGTAACGGCAGGTGTGAAAATCAGGCAGTGGGCAAGAGAGATGAAGGAAGAAGGCAGATTCCTTGAAAGTCACGCCCTGCAGGCTATTGCCTTAGAAACAGCTGAAGGACTGGCTGAAAGAGTACATGAAATGATGAGAAGCAGATGGGGGTTCCCAGATCCCGTTGATTTTACGATGCAGGACCGGTTCCGGACTCATTATCAAGGACAACGTTTTTCATTTGGGTATCCCGCCTGTCCCGAACTTGAAGATCAGAAGAAACTGTTTAAGCTTATTCAACCTGAAAGAATTGGAATTCAATTAACAGACGGATGTATGATGGAACCGGAAGCATCGGTAACAGCGATGGTCTTCGCTCATCCGGAAGCAAGATATTTTAATGTATTATAAATACCATACTAAAAAGGCAACTCCCCAAAGTGGAGTTGCCTTTTTTGCTTTTGTGGCGAAAAGTTTAGCAGTCTATTCTTATTAATTTCTTTGAAAGACCAGCGGTGGTCCATTAATTTAAAATAAAAATGGAAATTTAGAAAATGAAAGAATTTAATGGTTAGGGGATGAAGGATAATCGGCTTGTAGAGTAATAAAGGGGAAATACAGAGTCAAAAAGAGTGATCTTCTGTTTTAACACTTTGATTACTAAACTTGGTTTCGAGTATTTCCAGTATTCTTTCTTCTGAGAATCCTGTGACCATTGATAGATTGAGTAAACTGGGCTTGATTCCTATAGACACGCAGAAATGATAGGCACTTTGGATAGCGAGTGTTTCTATACACCTTCTTGTCAGATTATTTTTCATTCTCTCATCAGCTCCCAACTATTTTGACAAATGATTAAGTAGTAGGATTACGACATCATATTAAGATTTGCGGTTGGATTCTAGTAGGAGATTCATATACATCAAAATAGTATATCGAGAAATACCCGCTGTCTGTTTCTCAGTTAATACCCTCATTATACACTTTATATTGTGAATTGTAGAGTTGTTTTACAAAAAAATGTAATGTTTTTAGAATATACTAATATTTTTTTCGGGTTTTTATATATAATCTCAAGAGTGTAGTAAATGGTATTACTTAGGGGGAAAGTGATGAAATTTTTAAGTTTGTGCTTGATGTTGATTTTGTTTCTTTCTGCGTGTATTGGAATAGACGAAACTGTCCCGCATCAGGAACTGGATTTGAGGGAAGCTTCCAAAGCACTTCAGGAATCTATTTCAGATCATGGAAATGGAATCTTTCTGTATGAAAATGAAAACGGAAGTTCACTTGTGGTGTTAAATGGAAGTGTGGTAGATCAAAATGCTAAAAAAGCTCCCTATTATAAAAACATTGATTTTGAAGTAAGAGAAGGCACATTATGGATTTCATTTACTGACACTTCGAAAAAAACTATTTGCATAAAGAGCTGACTAATCAATTAATATATCGCTTCAACCGAAATGAATTCAAAGGGAGCTATGATACGATTAAAGTGTTGAAAAATGATAAGGAAATTCCCTTTACCGGTGTAATAATCGGAGAATTTTAGATGAGCAGTTTAAAGGGTGGATAGAGTAACTATACCAGAGCAAATGAAAGTGTGTGATGCTCGTTTAGGATGCGGGTGTTGACAGGGGGGCGGACCTGTAATGCTCATAATGAAGTGTGTCTGAATGGAAATTATGTATGAATGTGATATATAATGGGGATTGGTATAGGAAAATGTCGAAAGCGGATTGATCGACTCAACTTTAAAACCAGAATCAATAATAAAGAAGAACCAGAGAAAAGGGTATGATTTCCCAACTACTCATTGCGTCAGACAGGGAAGAAGAAATTGATATAAATTTGTTGGATATCATAGGAGGAATCATACATGCATAGAAATCAGGAACTACATACATTTTTATTAAGTAAGGCTCGTCAATTAACGGAAGATTGGTATAACTCCCTGGATAAAAACACAACAAATGGTGTTTATTCTTCCTCAGATCCCAAGGTGATAGAAACTTTAAAAAATCAAAACTTTGAGTTTCACGGCATTCTTTGTAATTTGTTTGCTGAGGATAAAGAAACATTTAATCAGAAGATCGATGAATGGGTCTTGACCATTGCAGAGGATAAGGAACATCTAGAAACCCCAAATCACTATATTCTTAGAGAATTCATGAGGGTTAGACATCAATACCTGGAATTCTTGAAAGAATACGCCGAATCTCATATGGAAGAAAATATCTTTGAACAATTCAGCCGTTGGAATCAAGTCATCATTGAAGCATTTGACCGGGTTATGCTGCGATTTGTTGAGCTGCAAACGGAAGTTGTGGAGCAGCAGATCCAATCCCAGCAGGAAGTGATCAACGAATTAAGTTCACCTGTCATATCCTTGAATAGACATACTGCGCTTTTACCCCTTGTAGGTAATATCGATCCTACACGTGCGGAATTAATTTTAGAGAATGCGTTGGAACAATGTGTTAATAAGGAAGTTTCTCAATTGTTCATCGACTTATCAGGTGTTGTATTAATAGATACGATGGTAGCTCATCAAATCTTTCAGCTAATTGATGCACTTCAATTGATCGGTGTGAAGCCGATTCTATCTGGGCTACGCCCTGAAATCGCACAAACAGCTGTTCAACTGGGATTGAATTTTGACAACCTGACGATTACTTCTACTTTGTCACAAGCACTGACTATTAAAAATAATGAAGTTGAATAATCGATTATTTTAAAACATTCGTACTTGGTTGTACGGATGTTTTTTTTGTGGAGATATTAGAGTATAGATAAGTGAAAAACATTTCGAAGTAAAATATCTTGAATTAAAGATAATTTTCGTGTATGATGAAGATAGAAATTAAGCAAGAATAATACTAAGGAGTGAATCAATTATGAACTTAAAACCACTTAAAGGGCAGCATCACGTTTCTGCCATTACAGCAAATGCAAAGAAGAATTATGAATTCTACACAAAAACACTGGGACTTCGTCTCGTGAAAAAGTCCATCAACCAGGATGATACATCTGTTTACCATCTTTTCTATGCAGACGAAAGAGGAAATCCAGGGACGGACCTCACATTCTTCGAAATTCCACATGCGGGGAATACGTATAAAGGGACAAATAGTATTTCATTAACTGCACTGCGGGTGAATACGGATGAGGCGTTAGCTTATTGGAAAAATCGCTTTGAAGAGATGAGTGTTGAACATGACGAAATTTCTCACCATAGTGGGCGGGCAACACTAAGCTTCCGTGATTTTGAAGGACAGCGACTCATGCTTGTGTCAGATGAAAAGAACGAAGGAGTTCCTGGAGGGAAGCCTTGGGACAAGAGTCCTGTACCCGTCCAGCATGGGATAGTAGGCCTCGGTCCGATTACGCTGACGGTTGCCCGTGGGGAAAACACGGCAATGGTACTGAAAGACGTATTAGGCTTTAGAGAAACAAGGACTTTTCCTTCAGATGTAGATGGACAACCGGATATCCGTGTGTTCGAAACGGGGGAAGGCGGTACTGGTGGAGAGGTATATCTTGAAGAAAGAAATGATCTTCCACAAGAAAGACCGGGAAGAGGAAGTGTTCATCATGTAGCCTTCCGTGTGGAGGATGAAGATGAATTACGTAAATGGGTAGATTGGGTCACACAAAACCGCTTGCCGAATTCAGGTTTTGTTGAGAGATACTATTTCCGTTCCCTCTACTTCCGTGAACCAAATGGCATTCTTTTCGAACTGGCTACAGACGGACCAGGCTTTGAGACCGATGAAGATTTTGATAATTTAGGTGAAAATTTATCACTTCCACCATATTTTGAAGCGCAAAGAGATTCCATAGAAGCGAAACTAAAACCACTAGATACAAAAGAATAAAGGAGGAAGTCAGCTTGAAACATATATTTAAACAAGGAAATAAAGACTTACCCACACTTCTGCTCCTTCATGGAACTGGTGGAGATGAGCGTGACCTATTACCGCTGGCTGATATGATTGAGTCAGATGCTTCTGTATTAAGTGTAAAAGGGAACGTGGATGAAAATGGAATGGCCCGTTTTTTTGCACGGTTACGGGAAGGTGTCTTTGATGAAGAGGATTTAGTATTCCGAACGAAGGAATTGAATGAGTTCATTGATGAGAGTGCTAATAACTACGGTTTCGATCGTCAAAATATTGTTGCGTTAGGATACTCCAATGGAGCGAATATCGCGGCTAGTTTAATGTATCATTACAAGGATGCATTAAAAGGTGGAATCCTGTTCCACGCTATGGTTCCTAGACGAAATGTCAAGCTTCCAGACTTAAGTGACGCACTTGTATTCATAGGTGCAGGAAAGCGAGATCCACTCATCCCCATGCAAGAAACAATGGAACTCGTTAAAAATCTTCAAGACGCCCGAGCCCAGGTAACAGAGTTCTGGACAGAAGGTGGGCATGAGCTTCGTCGTGAGGAAGTAGATGAAGCAAAAAGATGGTTTGAAGCGAATTTTAAATAATTTTTAGAATCCGGAAGGGAAGTCTTCCGGATTCTTTATTAATTAATTTTCTACTCTCTGATAGGCCTCTAGAATCCGTAGCTTTCCTAGGGTCAAAATCCCTCTCCATTCCTTTTCAGCAATTGGCCAGGTCTCGTCATATTGACCGAACCAGGACCAATTCGGCTGCCAATAACCTTCCTGGTGTTGAGTTTCAATCTCGACATTCAATTGCATATGTACCTCCTCTTTTAAGGCTTCATAAAACGGTGAAGAAGGATGACTTGCTACCTGCAATGGTTTGGCTATATATTCATTCCAGCGTGATGGATCGGTACAAACAGTTTTTCGTAGGGAAGAAGAAAGAAATCTATAAAGAATGGATTCCGTCTCCCCTTTCACCTCAGAAAGGAGTCGGTCATAACAGAGAAAATCATGCATCTCTATTGGGTGTGAAAGATTCTTTAACTCTGTGACCGCTCTCTCAGTCCATTCTTTTAATCGAGGGTGTTCCGGACTAAATAAATGAAAATAACCTACTATTTCAGCGTTAGGGTTAGCCCAAGTTGTTTGAACGCCGCTATGTCCCTTTTCAAAATCAAAATGCCACCATGGTGCATGGGGAACAAAGTTAACCTCTGCAGACACAGCATGCCAGCCGTTGATTTTCTCATCGTATGTGTCATGCAGGTAGCTCATCGCCTTTTGAACGATGGGGTGTTCGGCTGAAAGCTTTAAGTCCTTTGCATACTGTAATCCAACAGTTGTTGCCATTGAAGATGAACTGTCCAATCGAAAATCGGGCTCTATACAGTTGCCGAATCCTCCGTCCATATTTTGAAAATTTGCTAGTTCTTTGATTGCTTCCTCTTTACTCCCTTCTTCAAAAAAAAAGCTGAATAGCTTTTGTTCAATTGGTCTTGCATGGGTTTTGATATAGGTAGCTGCTGTATTCCATTGTTGAGATGTCAGTTTCATAAGAGAAGCTCCTTTATCGTAGTTTTGATATTCGCTATCTTAATACATTATCCATTGGGTGAGAGATTCCCTGCTTGTTACGATAATTAGTAGGAATACAAAGGTCCGTCCCTCAAAAAAACTTCTAATATGATAAAAATCGATGCCTGATTTTCGGCGGCATCGTTGTTTTATTGCGGTTATAATAAAGGAAGAATGAAATAGTGGAGGAATGAGGATGATATCAGTCGAATTACAAAGGGAGTATTATCAAGCGTTAGTGGAAAAAAGATCGGAATACGAAGGGATTTTTTATGTAGGGGTTAAAACGACAGGTGTGTTTTGTCGTCCGACTTGTCCCGCTAGAAAACCTAAATTTGAAAACTGTGAATTCTTTGGAACAGCTCAACAAGCCCTTCTGGCGTCGTTTCGACCTTGTAAAAGGTGTAAACCCTTATCGCACCCGAATAGTATCTCAGATGTTGTAAAGATGCTGGTAGAGGCTGTGGAAGAAAATCCTGAAAAACGTTGGAAGGATAAGGATTTTCAGGAGCTATCCATAGATGCATCTACTGCACGGCGTCAATTTAAGAGGCGGTTCGGTATGACCTTTGTAGAATATGCCAGAGCACGGAGGATGGGAATTGCCATGAAGCACATCAGATCAGGCTCGATGGTGATGGACGCTCAACTTGCAACGGGATATGAATCAAGCAGCGGATTCAGAGATGCTTTTTCGAGAATTATGGGAACGCCGCCAGCTTTGTCTCATCACCAGCACATACTAAAAGCAGCTTGGATTGATACGAAACTTGGTCCGATGATTGGAATTTCAGATGAAGAGTCTTTATACCTGCTGGAATTTGTTGACCGACGCGGTCTGGAGAATGAAGTGAAGAGATTGAGGGAGAAAACAAAGGCGGCAATCGTTCCCGGTTCTACCGAGCCACTTCGTTCTATCGAAAAGGAATTGAACGCCTACTTTGAGGGCTCTTTATCACGTTTCCAAACCAAGTTAAAAATCAACGGAACACCTTTTCAACAAAACGTTTGGAGCGAATTGCAAAGAATACCTTTTGGACAAACCAGGTCCTACACTGAGATTGCTCAAAGTATTTCCAGTCCAGCAGCTGTTCGAGCAGTGGCAAGGGCCAACGGGTGTAATCAGCTTGCCATCATCATTCCATGTCATCGAGTAATACGAGCGAATGGAGATCTTGCCGGCTATGCAGGCGGTCTTAACCGGAAGAAATGGTTGATTGAACATGAATGTAAGATGAATGAGGGAATGAAGGGATCATTCACCAACTAACTCTATAGAGAAGAATACAATTGAACTAATATGATGAAGGGGTGGTCAAACATGAAATATGATGAAGTAATGGCAGCACTTGAAGAGATGGGTAACGAACAGACCAAGAATACATATTTACGTCACGGTGCACATGAACCATTATTCGGAGTGAAAATTGGGGATTTGAAAAAACTGGTGAAACATGTAAAAAAAGAGCAAGGTCTTGCATTAAGCCTGTACGAATCGGGAAATTTCGATGCCATGTACCTGGCAGGATTATCTGTAAATCCTAAAGAAATGAATAAAGGAATTTTACAGGAATGGGTCAATAAAGCAGATTGGTATATGCTGGCTGAATACACTGTTGCTAATATAACCGCAGAGAGCTACTACGCTATTGAATTAGCGAATGAGTGGATTAAATCGGATAATGAAATGACGGCAACGGCTGGCTGGAGTGCCTATGCAGGGTATATTAGTATAACCCCAGACCACGAAATCAATATTGACGAAATCAAACAGTATCTGAAACATATTGAAAAAACGATTCATGAAGAGAGAAATAGAGTACGTTACGTAATGAATGGATTCGTCATTTCTGTAGGAGCACATGTAGCTCCATTGCTAGGTGAGGCAAAACAAGTGGCGAATAAAATTGGGAAAGTACATGTCGATGTTGGAAATACAGCATGTAAAGTACCGGTAGCGGCTACCTATATAAAAAAGATAGAGGATAAAGACAGAGTAGGAGTGAAAAGAAAGACATGCATTTGTTAAATAGGTAAAGGGAGATCGGAAATGAGCTCATATTGAATTTATTAGGCAGGGATGACAGTACAATAACCATATTTTCAATGAATTTATACTACAGATATTTGTAGAATTTCAATTAGGCCACAACCAGTCATTTTCATTTCTCTGTTGCAGAAGAAGTGTATAGCTACTAGACTATGAAATAGAGTCCTTTACAGAATCGGGAGCAATGTACAGATGAATGTAGTAAGAAAGGGTACTATTTTAGGTATAGCAGCAAGCATACAAGGATTGGCCATGGCTATCTTTTTGTTTCCCCATTTTATCCCTTCAGGTGGCGCTGCAAGTGTGAGTGTGCTATTAAACTATTTGTTGCATGTCCCATTTGCCATTACATTATGGGTGTTAAATGCTTCTCTTTTACTAGCTGCGGTTAAATGGTTAGGAAAAGAGAATGCACTTTGGACCATGTATTGTGTGACAGTCACGTCGTTTGTAGTTAATTTCTTGAATTCCCATTTAATCGGAACTGTTTCTTTTATTTTCGTCGATCTATTGATTGGCAGCATCCTTTTCGGAATTGGAATAGGCATTCTTTTCAGAATGGGAGCATCCTCTGGAGGGATGGACATTTTAGCACTTATTATTTCAAAGCTAAAAGGGTACACCCCAGGGAAGACTTTATTCTTCATTAATGGCAGTGTGTTACTACTAACAGGAATCGTAGTCGATTTAAAAATCATTCTTTTTGCCTTAGCCTGCCAATTCATAGGTACAAGAATCCTTGATATCATTTGTCAGGTGGAATTCAAACGAAGCCTCAACCGCCTTGAAAATCAGTAAACAGAAGGTCCGTCCCTCAATAGGGACGGACCTTCTGTTTACGATATTTCTTTGATGATGGATTTGACCGTGTGTTCTGGTGAGTTTTCGAAAAGTGAAATATATTGAAAAAGTTTATTTTTTGGAAGCAGGTGTTTTCTAATTTCTTTAGCGGTTTTTCCCTCCTGGTGTGCTTTCATAACGGCTTCTTGAAGGTTCTGAAGATAGGCTAGTTTCTTCTCTAAAAGCTTTCTTCCTTGCTTCAAGTATCCTTGATGTGAACAATACACTTCTTGAAAGGAATACTGCAGGGTCCTGTCAATTGAGCGAATGAGCTCAGGTACAGATTCAAATGAGAAATTAGAAGTAGGAGAATGGAATAAGTATAAATCACCTGAAAAGCAAATGCCCTTTTCTTCATCGATGAGAACGATGTGATCATCAGCGTGCCCTGGTGTATGAACAATTTGAAACGAATGCCCGACCGTTTTAAATACGTCTTCTTTAAGTGGGAACGCGTGAAATGCCTGGCGGTTATGCCAGAACATAGCTCTGTAAAAAGGCAGTTTAGTGCTGAGAGCGCACTTTTGTACCCCTAACGGATGAATCCATTGTGGAATTGAGTAAAACCTTTCGATCCATGAACTGTTACCCGTGTGATCCTCATGATGATGAGTATGAATCACTCGTTGGATAGGAAGCTCTTTTACAATTTTCCGCACTTCGTTTTTCATACTATAAGGTCCTGTATCAATAAGGACATCGTCGACTCGAAAAATGTAAACCGGCATTTTCTGACCCATTGTTTGAACGTTTAATTTAAATGATTGTATCAATTTAGTTACCCCTTATGATTTAGTGTTATAGTACATAGTTCGAATGAAAGTTGAAAAATCCTGCATGAAGACATTTTTTGAGGGGAATATCGTTAACCTAGGTAACTGAATGGATGTATATGGTATAATTTACTAATACTAGTGTATCAAACGATATTAAAGGGGTTTTTAGTATGAAAGGGAAGCAGAAGTCTTTGCTCTTAATCCTGACCATCATGATGGTCATCACCATCATACTGCTGGATAAAATGGGTTTGAAACAAGCGATTGAGTCTTGTGAGAACCATGGCAGTGTAGCAGAGGTGGAAGAAGGAATCTTGTCATGGAATGTATCGTGTGAGGAAAAGTAATAGTGATAGTGAATTTTAATAATGTTTATTTTTAAAAATGGGTATGCGTTTGCGGACACTGCAATGAATACGAGGGACGGACCTCATTAACTTCTACTCCTGACAGTCTTATAATGGTAAACTAGAGAGAAGAGTAGATGATTTACATAGGGGGAAGTACTTTGCAAAAGTGTGATGTATGTAAGAATCAGTTTCAATGGAAAGAGTTATTATTCTCCATTTGGAGGTCTTATAAACCTATAGAATGCAGTCAATGTGGTAAAAAACATACGATTAATTTCACCTCGAAATTTATTGTTTCTTTTCTCATCATTGTTCCAGCGGTAGTATTCGGATTATTGATTGCACCCGAACAGGGTTTATCAAAGCCGCTCACCTTTGGATTAATCGTTTTGTTGGCCATTATTATTTCACTATTTCTTCCGTTATTTGTGAAATATGAATATAAGAACAGATAAGAAAGAGAGCTGCCGATCACTGGCAGCTCTTTTCATTTACCATAAATCATCCGGAATAATTTACAAGATTAGGAAAACACTAAGAGAAAAAGAAAAGGAGTCGAAAGATGGAGGAAAAAAACATAAGGTTGACTACTGCAGAAATATCCGCTTTGTGGACGACTTATATTAAATGCTCGGCGTTAAATTGCTTTTACACACATTTCCTTACATACCTGAAAGACGAAGGAATCAAATTCATCATCGAAGAAAGTCTACAGACAAACGTAGAGACAATGAGTAAGATTAAGTCTCTTTTTATATCTGAAGAATTTCCTGTACCAAGGGGCTTTACTGATAGGGACATAGATACAACCGCACCACCCCTATATACTGATTTGTTTGCTCTTAGTTTTGTTTACCGCGGAGGTCAGGTCACGAGCGGTCATTACACTACTATAGTGGGGGCCGTTGCCCGTAAAGATGTATATGATCTTTTTGAAGAAGCGCTGACGAAATCATTATCACTATATAAACAATCATTACAATTAATGTTGGAAAAAGGGATCTATGATCGTCCACCTAAAATGAATTATCCTCATTCCATAGAATACATTTCAGAGCAGCCATCTTTGTTGGAGAGCTGGTTAGGTGAAACAAGGCCGCTTAATGCATTGGAATTGAGCGAATTATTCTTTGTAATTGAGAGAAATTGCATCGGAATCATTCTATTAAAAGGATTTATACAAGTTTCGAAAGATATCGAAGTGAAGAACTATCTCAAAAAAGGAAAAAAATTAAGTGAGAAGCAGATTACCACTTTTAATCAAGTCCTGGTAAAAGATGATTCATTTCCCACTTATCCTGTATCCATGGAGGTAACAGATTCAAATGTGGCGCCATTTTCAGAAAAATTGATGCTTTTTTTTATCGCTTCTTCAAACTCAGTGGGGCTGTCAACACTTTGTCACGCCATCACGATGTCTACAAGGAAGGATTTAGCTGTTCATTATACACTTTTTGTGACAGAAATCATGAAGTATGGTGCGGATGGTCTTAAGCTGTTAGTTGAACGTGGATGGATGGAGCAGCCACCACAGCAGAAGAGTCGTGGGGATTTATGCGAATGATATCGATATGATTGGAGGTATATAGAAATGGTTTCGAAGATTCTTATTATTTTTCTAATTGGAATGATTACGCTGATGAAAGTTGATTTAATAAAAAATCGGATTAAGAATGCAGTGAGGTATAAGTTCTCTAGTGTTGTATCGGCATTTTATATAGTGCGGTAGTAAGAAATATGAAAGATAATGTATCCAAATCTTATTTTTAGGTTTGGATCTATTATTTTCTTGTGGGTGAATTTGTTCATAAGTTACACTGTTAATGAGGAAAGCGTGTGCAAAGTAAAGTCCAACTGGAAAGCGGGAGATAAAATGTCCATTACATACAAATATTTTGAAGGAGAAAACGATTTAGCTCTTCAATATGATTTCTGGAGAAAAATAACATACACGCTTCCCTTTGCCTGGAAACCGACAATGTCTCCAATATTATTTAAAGAACAAAAGGAATTTGACCCGAGATCACGCTGCTTTGCCTATGAAGGTGGTGATCTTATTGGATACATGAGCTTTACAGGGAGAGGTGATTTTGTTTCTCTTGGTTACCCTTGGGTCTTATCAGGATATGAAGGGATTCAGGATGAATTATTTGAGCGGGTGTATGGTTTTGCTGTAAGCGATGAGTACGGAGGGCAGATTTTGGCTCAACGCTTTCGTGAACAGTGGAAGGATCAGATTCTTTATTTTGAAGCAAAGGGATTTGAAATCACCAATGAAGCCATATTAATTGGCAAATATCTTTCGAATGTAGAATCGACAGAAGATATAGAGTTCTCATGGAAGGTCTCCAATGAGTTCATATTTGAAGATTGGCGTTCCATCATGGAGGTAAATGGTGAGGTGAATGAAGCCCAAATCAAAATGATGGAAGAATACTATTCGTCCGTTGATTTTGACTTTTCCATTTCGTTTTTTAACGAGGAACAGATGATTGGCGTCATGGGAGTGACATTACGTGAAGATACAAATTATAGTGAAGTATTGCCTTTTGGGATACTACAAGAATTCAAGATTCATAAGGGTAAAATGATTTGTGTGTTGATGAATGAGGCAAGGTCACGAGGAGCCGAAACAATTACATTTCATGCATCAGATATTCCTGAAGGGGATATCCAAAAGGGGTTGGGTTTAAGTGAGCTTACGAAAGATGTCATGATGGTGAAGGAAGTATAGGCATCTTGGAATCGAGTTGGAAATCATAATGATAGCAGGGCTGTAAATGTAAGGGATTACTGATATTGGCAGGTGATCTGCCATTCATCACAAAATGTTCGGAATTTCTTCAGCTATTATATGACAAAGTGACTTCAGATAGTATAGAATGAAAGATAATTAAGGTAAGGCTTCAAGAGCATAGAGTGCATCATGCAATTGTTTTGAAAATCGATTTTCACATTAATGATGGTTAATTGAAGTAAAACGGTTCTCGAATAATTGGCCTGATTCACTTCATTCTTTTGGTAGGTTGTGCTGTTTTAAGGAGAGAATTGATGCTAGAATACAACGTTCATCAAGGAGTCGGCAAAGAGTATGTGGTGTTTCTCCATGGAATTGGGGGAAACTCAAGAATTTTCGGCAAGCAGCTCGATATATTCAAGAAATCTTATAATGTAATAACGATTCATTTGCCAGGGCATGGAGAGTCCCCAAGTGTAGAATCATATAATGAAAAATTCACAATTGATTTAAATGTGCGTGAAGTTCTTAAAGTACTTGATCATCTGAAAGTGGAGAGGGCACATTTTATAGGCATATCCCTTGGCTCGGTTCTAATTCACGCTTTGCTCCAAACTGCTCCAAATCGGGTGAAAAGTGCCGTTTTAGGAGGGGGGATAACAAGGTTTAATTTATTATCCAATACACTTCTGAAAATCGGTGACGCAGTAAAAAATATCATTCCATTTATGTGGTTATATAAAATTTTCGCCTATATCATGATGCCTAAGAGCAATCACAAAGTTTCACGAAAATTATTCATCCGTGAAGCAAAGAAAATGAACCGTAATGATTTTCTCGGCTGGTATCGCCTTACCCCTTATGTGAAATCAACATACGCTTCTGTACAAGAAAGGGCTTCTCATATTCCCAAGCTTTACATATCCGGGAAAGAAGATCACCTATTTGTACAGTCTCTTGATCAGGATACAAAAGGAGACCCATCTGCCACGAAAGTGTTCATTGAAGATTGCGGCCATGTTTGTAATGTAGAGAAGCCAAGGGAATTTAATCGACTGGCACTTGATTTTATTTATAAGAACCAGGGTGTACCATTACGCAAGGTTCAATAAAAACAGATGTTTCCCATTTCTTTATCGAGATGGGAAATTTTTTGTTAATGCCTGTATTCTCATATGGGAAAGTAGATAAATCTCTGTTAAGTAATCTGATGGTTCTTAACAGGGATTTTTTTGTTCTCTGGTTAAGGAATTAGAGAAAGGGAATAGGGGGGATGGAGGGCGATGATTGGGTGATATTCTTTTGATAGGTCCGTCCCTTAAAGGAATTATGAAACATTAAGAGAATATAGTACCTATGGGTGTGCTAAAGGCGGGTGAGGGTTTCGTGAAAGAGATGATGAATTTCAGGTATGAGGAGTATCCTTTTGTGTTGTTTTCGGTATCCCATGTGGCAGCAATGATTGTCTCGTTGGGATGTATGATCGGTTTGTATGTGCTTAGAAATCGATTAAGCTGCAGAGGTAAGGCTGTTTTAAAATGGCTTCTCATGGTGCTCCTGGTTTTGAGTGAAGCATTATTTCAAATTTGGTACATTATCAATGATCTTTGGGATGTAGCCATAAATTTGCCGTTTCAATTATGTTCCATCTCATTGTATTTGTGCACGATCATGCTTATTACGAAAAACTATAGAATCTTTGAAATCAGTTTTTTTGCGTGTATGACAGGTGCTTTAATTGCCATCGTGACACCTGAGTTGTTTTTTGGCTTTCCCCACTTTCGATATTTTCAATTTTTCTTAGCACATTTGGGGATTGTATTATCCTGTTTGTACATGGTATGGATCGAAGGCTTCACATTGACGTTCCGGTCTATGGTGAGGTCATTCATTGCTTTAAATCTAATCGCTGTGATCGTGTTCGTGGTGAACAGATTGGTAGGAGCAAATTATATGTTTCTTTCTCATAAACCGTATAATGCAAGTCCCATAGACTATTTAGGCGAGTATCCCTACTATCTCCTGGCTCTTGAAGTTGTCGCCATTATATTATTCAGCCTTCTTTATTTGCCGTTTTATCTCTTAGAAAATAGGAAAAGTAGAGGAAATGTAAATACATGAAACTTTCCTGGGTTTCAATTCGTCTATTACATATAAGAAAAGTCAGGTGTAGGTATGATGAGTAATAGTATAATCATAAGTATTATCATTTTGGTTTCTTACAGTCTAGGAAGTATTACGGGTGCTTATTATATAGTGAAAATGTTTACCGGCGAAGATATCCGTAAACTTGGAAGCGGAAATGTCGGAGCGACGAATGCAGGTCGAGCTATAGGGAAAAAAGGTTTTCTTCTGACGTTGCTGATAGATGCCGGGAAAGTGATTCTTGCATTAATGATCACGGCACAACTGGCAGAAGGTGAAAGTTATTTTGTTCTCAGTTCTATATTTGTCATGATCGGACATCTGTTTCCAATCCAGCTTGGACTTCACGGGGGAAAGGGAGTAGTTGCTTATTTAGCAACTGCATTATTTCTTAATCCACTTACAATTGGGGTTTTCGCCATCACTATGGGAATCTCATATATGATTTTGAGAAAATACACCATTGCAGGTTTTCTTTCAATGGCAACCATTCCGATTACGGCATATGTGATTGAGAGTTCATTCACCATTTTTATCGGATTATTGTCACTTTTTGTGACGGTTCTGTTGGTCCATAAACGATAACTGAAGCAATCTGCGGATACATAGGAGGTACGAGAATGGAAAACCTTTCTCTTCATTATAAAATTGCAAGTGAAACTGATGAGTTTCAACAAATCTATACATTAAATTATCAGACCTTTGTGGAAGAAATACCTCAGCACGAAGGAAATTCAGAACGCAAATTGATTGATAAGTTTCACGATGAAAATACATACGTCATTGCTAAAGATGAAGATGAAGTCGTGGGCATGATCGCGGTTCGTGCCAAGCGTCCCTTCTCTTTGGATTTAAAACTGAGTGATCTGAATGAATATTTGCCGGCCAGTGCCGTTCCTTGTGAAATTCGCTTATTATCTGTAAAAGAAGCATATAGAAGTACAAGGGTATTTTATCAATTATGTGAGCGTTTAGTATCTTTTTGCTTGGAGAAAGGATATACGATGGCTCTCATTTCAGGAACGGTTCGTCAGCTAAAGTTGTATAAACGAATCGGCTTTCAGCCTTTTGCTGATCTCGTGGGGGAGGAAGGGGCAAAATTTCAGCCAATGTATTTAACCCGTTATAGCTTCGAAAATTCGACGAAAGCCTTTCAGCGATTAATGATTCGCAAAACAGAAAGTTCAGTTCCGCTTTCCTTCCTCCCAGGTCCGGTTCAACCTCATGAAAACGTAGAAAAAGCTTTCAAAGGAGAAGCCATTTCTCATAGAAGCAGCTCGTTTATTCATGAAATGGAAGAAGTAAGAAGATCATTATGCGAAATAACAAACGCAAACTATGCAGAAGTTGCAGTGGGAACGGGCACCCTATCTAATGATATGGTTGCGGCTCAGCTGAAATCTTTGTCAGGCAGCGGCCTAATTCTTGCAAACGGAGAATTTGGGTTCAGGTTGATTGATCATGCAAACAGATTTGATTTACATTTTCATACGTTAGAAAAGGACTGGAATGAAGCAATTTCATTAGGCGAAGTGGAAAGTTTACTCCGGGAAAATCAAAATATTAAATGGCTTTGGACGGTTCATTGTGAAACGTCGACAGGCTACTTGTATGATCTGAAAGGCCTACTTTCTCTGTGCAAAAGGTATGGAGTGGAGCTATGCGTCGATGCCTGTAGTTCGGTTGGGACCATTCCGGTGGACTTTAAGGAAGTGTACTTTGCCACAACGGTCAGTGGGAAGGGGTTAGGCTCTTATCCCGGCCTCGCCATTGTATTTCATCGAGATGAAATACAGCCCAGCCCATCAATTCCAAGGTATCTGGACATGGGAATGTACGAGGTGAATGCAAGCATCCCATATACCCACTCATCTAATCTAGTAAGGGCGCTAAAGGAGGCACTGCATTTTATTCAGTTTGAAATGCATGAAAATTTAGCTCAGAGAGTAAGGTATGTGCTAACTCAAGGAGGATTTCATATATTAGGGGATGAAAACTATTCTCCTGGAGTGATTACAATTGCACTGGAGAGGGAACAGTGTAGTAGGCAGTTTGGTGATGTTTGTAAAGATAGAGGTATTTTATTAAGCTACGAAAGTGACTATTTAGTAAAGAGAAATTGGGTTCAGGTAGCACTTATGGGAAGACAAAACGAACGAAAGGTTTTGGAAGCAATGAACATACTCAACAAAGAATATCAAAGCAATGTCGATTCAAGGGTTGTGAAATGAACAGGTTATCCCGTTTTATTTCTCGCTTTAAGACATATAAATTAATTGGGTTTGCACTCATAACCTTATGGTTGAAGACCGTATTAGTTTCTTTTATTGGGTTTAATTTACATATCGAATCCTTATTGGACTTATTACTCATCATATTCAATCCTCTTGGTTCGTTAATGCTATTAATTGGTTTCAGTTTTTACTTCTCTAAGAAGATAAAACCCGCTGTTGTCATCCTTGTTATGGGGATTGCAACCGGGCTTTTATACGGTGATCTTTTATATTTTCGATTTTACTCAGATTTTGTTACTGTTCCGATTTTATTTCAGTTTAAAAATGTGGGGGGGATCGGACCAAGTACCTTTGAACTGATGAGTCCCTGGGATCTCCTTTTAATTGTAGATTTCCTGATTGTCGGGTGGTTATTAAAGAGAAAGTGGACGGCTACCTCTTCCATTAAGGTCTCAAAGAGGTGGAAACTTTCATATATCGGGTTGAGTCTAGTGTTACTACTTGTAACCGTAGGATTAGGGCTGATGAAATCCCCATATTTATTTGCTGAATCATATGATAGAGAGCAAATGGTCAAATCAGTGGGACCATACAATTATCACCTATATGACATTGGGGTTGAAGCTACGGTACCCTTCACCAAGATGCTTGCCAGTAAATCAGACACAGAAGCGTCCATTAAATATACACAATCCAAGAAACATAACAACTCCGATTTGTACGGTGTTGCCGATGGAAAAAATGTTGTACTGATCAGTATGGAATCTACCCAAAATTTTGTCATCAACCAAAAAGTCGATGGTGAAGAAATCACACCTTTCTTAAATTCATTAATCAAGGATAGCTTTTATTTCAATCAAATTTATGACCAGACAGCTCAAGGGAAAACCTCAGATTCTGAATTCATGATCGATACTGGTTTATACCCATTAGCAAGCGGTTCAGCATTTGTTCGCAAACCGGATAACCGTTATAAAAGTATGCCTCATATTTTGGAAAAGAAAGAAGATTATTATGCGGCAGTTTTTCATGGGAATGATCGCACTTTTTGGAATCGTGAAATTATGTACGAATCGTTAGGCTACGACCGCTATTTTTCAAAGAGAGATTTCAATGTTACGGAAGAAAACTCTGTTAACTACGGATTAAAGGATATCCCGTTCTTTGAGCAATCCATTTCGTATCTTGAGAAATTACCTCAACCGTTTTACACCCGTTTGATTACGCTGACCAATCACTTTCCTTTTTTATTGGAAGAAGAGGATAAACTTATTCCAGAGGCTTCAACAAATGAGGATGTTGTGAACCGTTACGTAACAACCGTACGTTATGAGGATGAAGCGATTAAATCATTGTTTAACAGGCTTAAGAAAAATGGTTTATATAAGGACACGATTTTTGTACTATATGGAGACCATTATGGCATCTCCGAAAAATATGAAAATGGAGTGTTCGAACTTTTAGGGCAGGAAGACACCCCGGTGAATCATGTAAAACTTCAACAAGTACCACTCATTATCCATGTGCCTGGTGAAAAGGGAAAAACAATCGAAACGATAGGTGGAGAAATCGATATTCGTCCAACCATTCTCCATTTATTGGGGATTAAAACGAAGGATAATCTTTCCTTTGGACATAATCTGTTCACACGAAAAGAAGATCACCCAGTCATTTTCAGGGATGGTGACTTTGTAACTGAAAAGTACGTCTTTAAAGACAATGTTTGCTATGATAAGAGCAGTGAAGCAACGACTTCTGAATCATCATGTGAGCCATTTAAAGAAACCGTAAGAAAAGAATTAGGCATGTCTGATGATATTATTTATGGAGATTTGTTGAGGTTTTTAGATTAGACGAAGAAAACCCGGCTCTATTGTAGAGTCGGGTTTTGGATTGGTCATTTAATTATCGATAATATTATTATGTAAACTTAAGTCATTCCTTTTAGAATTCATTTCATAGAATCTTCCATTAAACCCGATCACTTCTAGACTAAATATACGGTTCGGGTCATTTAGGCTTATGTAGTGTCTATTTATACGTAATGTAAATAGTCCAGGAGAATAGGCTCCGTTTCCATTTGCAAGTTTAATTCTCTCAGTAATGTTCCCATTACCATTTTCCAATTCAATGATAGAGCAGTCTTTATTGCAATCCATATTGTATTCTTCATGCAGCCAAAGGGTAAAATCTTTTTCTGTAGGCTTATTGAGAATGGTTATTATGCAAAGGGTTACGATTACACCTATTAGAAATAGGAATGTCCATTTTTTACTCATTGTATTTAGCCTCCCACCAGGTTGTAAAGCCCTGGAAAATCTTGATAAATTAAGTGTATCACAGATTAAGAGAGATGAGATTACTCTAATATAAAAGCTTAGGATAAAATATCCTAAGCTTTTGGTTATGTTTATTGTTTGGTTGTGAGAGGGAGAAGAATTTTCACAATGGTGCCCTTATTCAACTCACTTTCGTACTCAATCATTCCACCCATTTCCCGAATGATTTTGTTCGTCACCATGCTTCCAAGGCCGGTGCCCTTTGTTTTCGTGGTGTAAAAAGGTAAACCGATCTTTTTTAACTCATCCTCAGTCATTCCTTTTCCCGTGTCTGAAATATTGATTACCACATTGTCCCTGAAAGAGTCTTCTTTTATAAAGATGGTGATTTCTCCATGTTCCTCAATGGATTCAATTCCGTTCTTGATGACGTTCATAATCGCTTGCTTCATATGATGTTCATCACCCTTAATATAATGGTTGTCGTTTTGCTGGAATAGTATCGATGTATTCGAATAGGAGGCAAATGGTCTTAGTAAGTCGACACAGTCCTGAATCACTCTTTCCAGGTTGAGTGTAGACAGCTGAAATTCACTAGGTCTTGCTACGCTTAGATAGTCTGTGATGATTTTATTCGTACGATCTAATTCATTCAGAATAAGAGGGGAGTACCTTTTAAACTGCTCATCCTCGGTGCCCTCGCTTAGATGCTGTATGAATCCTCTTACGGTTGCAAGGGGATTGCGAATCTCATGGGCAATAGAAGCCGCCATCTGTCCCACCATATTCAATTTGTCGAGATACACCATTTCTTCGATCTGTCTGTTCGTGTGAATCAAATGTTCAATAATGAATACAAGAGCCACAAAAGTAAAATAGAAAACGGTGAAATAAATAAAATAAAAAGTCAAATGAAGAATAGGAATAAAGCTGTTGATAATCGTGATGTAAAACAATGAATGAACCAGGAAGATAATTGTACTCCCCAATAATTTATATTGTGTATTTAATAGCATCCTACGAAAGAGAATGCCTATTACAAACGCAAGGACCGAGACCGTTATTCCAACCATGAAATATGGACCGCCGATTAAATAGCGGAAGATGATCACGCAACCTAAAACGATCGATCCTGAAAATAATCCGGCGTAGATCGTTGCTATTAAAATGGCGATCATGCGTAAGTCAAAATGAGTTTTTCCAAGGGTTTCAATCGGATAAAGCATACACAATAAAGCCCCAAAGGATGCTATAAGACCATAAGTGAGTTTATGTTTAAAATGTGGAACTTGTTTTTCTTTAAATGGAAATAATACGTTAGCATTATACGTAAATGAAAACAAAATTGTAATATTGACCAACAAAGTTTTGATTAATGTAATCAAAGAAAAGCCTCCAAAACCTAATTTACCTGGAAACAGAAAACAGTTCCAGCTTATCCAAAATATGAATATACAAGTATTAAAAATACTTCATTTTCCCCTTTGAGTCAAATTTAATTGGCTGAGGGACGGACCTTGAAATGATAAATAGAAAATGGTTGGATAACTTGATTAGCATGATTAAAACAAGGTATTCGTTAAGCCAATGGAAGTTGGACTGTGCTCATTTAGAGTTCCGTCCCTCACTATAAGCAGGTATTTTGGAGGGGATAATAGAATATATAAGTTATACAAGCTTGTTTTAGGGAGCTTTAGGGTATTGGTTTTCTGTTTGTTACATAGATCATTTTGATTCCAGTGAGATGAGTTCAGAAGTTGTCGCGGGATGTTTATCTTTGGAGGAGGAATGAAGATGATTGAAGGACAGGTAATAAATCAATTGCAGCAAGTGAAAGTAAAGCATAAGAAGATTCCCCTTAAAGAGGTAGTGAAAAGAGCTGTCCTCATTACCATCGGGGCGATGATCATGGCGGTTGGCCTTGAAATATTCCTAGTCCCAAACCAGGTCATTGATGGAGGAATCGTTGGTGTCTCGATTATGCTCTCCCATATTACAGGCGTTAAGCTTGGTCTTTTCATCTTTATCCTTAATATCCCCTTTTTCTTCATCGGATATAAACAAATCGGAAAAACCTTCGCATTCTCTACACTATACGGAATTATCATATTATCGATTTCAACTACATTTCTTCATCCGGTAGCTGCCTTCACCCAAGATATTCTGCTGGCTTCTTTATTCGGAGGGATCGTCCTTGGAATAGGAGTGGGTATGGTCATTCGTTACGGCGGATCTCTTGATGGAACGGAAATCCTTGCTATTTTATCAAGTAAAAAGCTGCCCTTTTCTGTCGGTGAAATCATCATGTTTGTCAATCTGTTCATTTTGGCTTCCGCCGGATTTGTATTTAGCTGGGATAGAGCCATGTATTCACTTCTGGCCTATTACGTAGCTTTTAAAATGATAGATATTACGATTAAAGGACTGGATGAATCCAAATCGGTTTGGATCATAAGTGAAAATTACAAGGAAATCGGTGATGCCCTCTTACACCGACTGGGGAGAGGAGTGACGTATTTGAAGGGAGAAGGTGCTTTTTCAGGAGATGATAAGAAAGTGATATTCTGCGTCATCACTCGTCTGGAGGAAGCGAAACTTAAAGACATCGTTGCAGAACATGATCCATCCGCCTTTCTAGCCATTGCGGATATAGCAGAGGTAAGAGGTGGAAGGTTTAAGAAGAAAGATATTCATTAGACATGAGAGAAAGCGCCGTAGAGGGAAGCCTTTTACTTTGCTTTTTATTGATTTAAACTGAAAATTGACCGATTATGCTCTTTTCGTGACCATTCAGGCTAATGATTCATTGGAAGTGCTCTGTTCGGTAGCGTCCAATTTCTTATTGTCGTCCAATTTCCGTTATAGTATGATAAGCTAGATTATCTCGAGAGGGGGGAAGAGAGTGAAGAAAATTATGCTGCTTGTGCTATTTTGCTCATTTGAATTTTTCCAGCAGATGAACGATATTCAGGCTCATAGGGGAGATGAAGTCATTCAGGATCAAGCTCAGATTGCCTATCTTGACGATGATTCTTTCTCATTAAATCCTTCTCTTGTGATGAAGAAAATAGAAGATAAAAGCAGGATTCCTTTTAAAAGAATTCTGCCTCTAATTCCTCTGACTCTTTCCAATGAAGGACTATATGCCCGTTATCGTGGTGATTCAACCGGGTTTGGGGTCATCGTGAAATATCACTCCAACTATCTTTCATAACTGTCATATTCACAGCATGATTACAAGATAGAGGAGAAATGATAAATGGACGTCATCATGTTAATTAAAGCATTTATATTGGGAATGGTCGAAGGGTTAACGGAGTTTGCTCCTGTATCTTCCACTGGCCATATGATAGTAGTAGACGATTTATGGATCCAATCGAAAGAAGTATTGGGTAAATATCCAGCAAATACGTTCAAAGTTGTGATCCAACTAGGCTCAATTTTAGCAGTTGTCATTGTATTTAGAGAAAGATTTAAAGATTTACTCGGATTTAAACACCGTACCGCAAATAAATCATCCAACTTAAAATTAACACATATACTGGCTGGATTAATTCCTGCTGTGATTCTAGGCTTGTTATTTGAGGATTATATCGATGAGCATCTTTTTTCGCTTAGTACGGTCCTGGCTGGTTTAACAATCGGTGCATTCCTCATGATTGCAGCGGATTTGTTTCGTCCCAAGATTGTCACAGTGGAGAACGTCGATCAGATAACACATAAAAAAGCGCTGGTGATCGGGCTTATTCAATGCTTATCATTATGGCCAGGTTTTTCGCGGTCTGGATCGACCATTTCTGGAGGAGTTTTACTTGGATTAAGCTACCGGGCAGCATCAGATTTCACATTCATTATGGCGGTTCCGATTATGTTGGGAGCAAGTTCGCTTTCTCTTATGAAGAACTGGATGTATTTTACCCCTGAGTTTTTACCGTTTCTATTGGTTGGGTTCTTAAGTGCATTTCTATTTGCTTATCTGTCGATACACTTTTTTCTGAAGGTGATTAATAAAATCAAGCTAATTCCTTTTGCGATCTACCGACTTGTTCTAGTCGCAATTATTTTTCTTGTTTTTATTTAAACACTCTTGACAGTTAGAAAATACTACCATATAATTTCAATAACAAATTTATTCTAAATTGAATATACTATACGAAAGCAAAGATGAGGACATGATTCATTCCGTTTTTTCTTGATCAGAGAGCAGGGTCACCGGCTGAGAGCCCTGAAGAGAAATGAATGATTTACCACCTCGGAGCTATTATGGTGAAATGTCAGTATCCATAATCGGGAAAACCGTTATCTTACTTAAGCGAAGAGTAATATTTTACACTTCTGAATTAGGGTGGAACCACGACCGCACTCGTCCCTTGGTTAGGGATGGGTGCGGTTTTTTATTAATTGAATAATAAAGTGATGAAGAGGACACGAATCATTTGTTGTTTTTCTTACCAGAGAACAGGGTCACATGGCTGAGAGCCCTGAAGAAAAGGAAAGGATTTACCACCTCGGAGCTATTATGGTGAAACGTCAGTATCCATAATCGGGAAAACCGTTATCAACTTTGAGCGGAGGGCTTTTGTTTAGCACTTCGGAATTAGGGTGGTACCACGACCGCATTCGTCCCTTGACAGGGATGAATGCGGTTTTTTATATATATAAAATAATTAGGAGGAAACAAAATGTCAATTCAATCTGAAGTGGAAAAACGAAATCACAGGAAATTAGGTCAGGAGTTGGAGCTGTTTGTATCGATGGAGGAGGCACCCGGGATGCCCTTTTATTTACCGAAAGGGATGCTATTACGAAATGAGTTAGAAGAATTTTGGAAGCGGGAACATCGGAAAGCTGGATACCAGGAGATTAGAACTCCCATTATGATGAAGCAGGAGCTATGGGAAAAGTCAGGTCACTGGGATCATTACCATGAGAATATGTATTTCTCAGAGGTAGATGATCAGAAATATGCGATCAAACCAATGAGTTGTCCAGGGGCAGTATTAATCTATAAAAGCAAGAGAAGAAGTTATCGGGAGTTACCCCTTCGATACGGTGAACTGGGATTGGTTCATCGACATGAGCTATCGGGTTCATTAAGTGGATTATTGAGAGTCCGTTCCTTCACTCAGGATGATGCTCATCTATTTGTTAGGGAAGATCAAATTCGGTCGGAGCTTCATAAAGTATTGGATCTGATCGATCTTTTCTATAGTAAATTCGGATTTGACTATAAGGTTGAGCTTTCGACTCGTCCGGAAGATTTTATGGGCTCCGTTGCATTATGGGATCAAGCTGAAGGAGATTTGGAAGGTGTGCTGAAAGAGAGAGGTGTCAATTATCATGTTAATAAAGGAGACGGTGCTTTCTACGGGCCAAAAATAGATTTTCATATATTGGACGTCATTGGTCGAAGCTGGCAATGTGGAACAGTTCAACTTGATTTTCAAATGCCTGAAAAATTTGAGTGTGAATATATTGGGGAAGACAATCGAACAGTCAGACCGATTATGATTCATCGAGCGATATACGGTTCAATCGAACGCTTTATGGCAATCATCATTGAACATTTCGGAGGAGATTTTCCGCTTTGGTTAGCTCCACACCAGGTCAAAATCCTTCCGATCTCAGACGCACAAATCCAATATGCTCAAGATGTGAAGTCTCAATTAGAAAGAGAAGGGTTTAGGGTAGAAATCGATGATCGTGTAGAAAAAGTCGGTATGAAAATCAGAGAAGCAGAGATGCAAAAAGTTCCTTATATGATGGTAATAGGAGATAAGGAGGTCGAGAGTGATACTATTTCGTTACGTAAGAGGAAGGAAGGAAACATAGGTATGTTGAAGATAAAAGAGGTTATGTTGAAACTACAAGAAGAGGTAAAGGGCTTGGGTGGTAAGGAGAACTAAATGAAAAATCCACTTGAACATTTCCTGTATTTTCTATACAATGAGAGAAGGAAAATTCTGAATAGTGCGAGAGGGGGAGAAGGTATGTTAATCAATCGTCAATCATATTTCAGCATTTCTTCCCCTATAAAAAGAACTAAAAGGGTATTCATTCCCTTTTTAGTTCTTTTTTTATGTCCAGGGGAGGAATATAGATGAGATACAAGCGTGTATTAATTAAATTAAGTGGTGGAGCGTTGGCGGATAAGGAAGGAAATAATTTTGGCACTGAAGAGCTTGATCACATTGCGGGCGAAATCATGTCGATCGTCAATATGGGGATTGAAGTTTCCATAGTTGTGGGCGGTGGCAATATATTTAGAGGGAGTCTGGCAGATACTTGGGGAATAGAGCGGGTAGAAGCGGATAGTATCGGAACTCTCGGAACCATCATCAACAGTTTGATGCTTAGAGGTGTGTTGAAAAGTAAGACCGACAAAGAAGTTCGGGTGATGACTTCAATCCCTGTTTCAACGGTTGCAGAACCGTATATTCGCCTTCGCGCCGTTCACCATCTTGACAAAGGATACATTGTCATATTCGGTGGAGGAAACGGTCAACCCTTTGTGACGACGGATTACCCCAGCGTTCAGCGAGCCATCGAAACGAATAGTGAGGCTATCCTGGTAGCAAAGCAGGGAGTCGATGGTGTTTTCACAAGTGACCCTAAACAGGATAAAAAGGCGAAGATGTACCATAATTTAAATTATGATGACGTTGTAACGAATAATATTAAAGTCATGGATCAATCAGCTCTGCTTTTAGCAAGGGACTATAAACTCCCTGTACACATATTTAATTTCGACCAGGCAGGAATCATGGAGAAAATATGCTCAGGTCAGAAGCGGGGGACGCTAATCAACCATGAAGAGACGAGACTTTGAGAATGGCCGTTTTATTTACATAAACAATGATGGGAGGAGCAAAAGATGGATTTCTCTTTTCAAATCATAACTCAGGAGCAAGCTGAGGATATTGCCTACAACTGGAAATATGATGGGGAATATGCATTTTATGATCTTACAGCAGATGAAGAGGATTTGGCAGAATTCTTAGATGGTGATCAACGTGGAAACACAACCTATGCTGTGCTTCAAGAGGAGAAATGGTTGGGTTTTACACATTTAATCTATTAAATGAGTCGACTATTGATATCGGATTAGCCATGCATCCGAATCGTACAGGAAAGGGAAAGGGAGAAGCGTTCACGAGGGCGGGAGTTGATTTCTCAATCGCGAGGTATGCTCCTGAAACCTTGACTTTGTCCGTAGCAGCCTTCAATAATCGTGCGATCAAGGTGTATAAAAAAGTCGGCTTCGTTCCCATAGGAGCATTCATTCAAGAAACAATGGAAGTCGATATGAATTTATTAAAATGAGTTATCCCCTTAGTAAACAAAGAATAGGGAGAGCATAATGGATATCAAGATTCATAACAGATTTGATCCGGAAAAGCTAGATGAGATATGTGCAGTGTACCAGTCAAAACTCAAGTGTGACGGATGAGTATTTGGAATAAGGTCCTATGAACAAAAGAGACAGCCGCTTGGGACCGTCTCTTTTGATTACACCATTTCCTTATAGAGCTTTTCATACTGATTGGCCATTTCAAAGTCCAAATCTGTCAGACCATTTTCACTCCAGGAAGTCAACTCTACAATAACCAATCTGTATTGAATCGTTATAAAAGGATGGTGATTCCTTTCCTCGGCTGCCTCTGCGAGTTTGTTGACGAACCGTATTCCTTCAAGGTAATCTTTGAACCGGTAGCGCCGTTCAATCCATTTCTCTTCTTTAATGCGCCATTTCTCAAGAGTTTCAAGTTTATGAGAAATGGCAGCTTCACTTAACTTCTTCATACCATTACTCCTTTCCTTCCATAAATGACATCAAGGCCATTTTGAATGAGACGTGCAAACCGGTCCTGCTTACTTAAAGCATATAAGTCTTTCAGAAGCTCTTCCTTTAACTGAGATCCCGGCTCGTGAATCTGCAGTAATTCAATAATTTCAAGTCTAAGCAGCCACTCTTCAGGGAAATCATCTTTCAGCCTGCCTACTATACTATGAATATGATCTTTGGAAAAGGCTACTTCTCTCAGTTCTCTTACCTCTCTGAAGAGACTGTCCAATGGTGTAAGATCATGAGATCTGCCATCCTTTTCTTCGATAAGAGGTGTGTCCCCGAAGAAAGCATCATAATCTGCCGCATGTGGCCTTGCTGAAACGATTTCACTGCCTACTGCCAAATCGTAAGTTCCCCATGAAGGGTGGAATAAAACGTGTTCACCCAAAGTCACCATACATTCTTCAATTGATATGAGAACAAGATGATGATGGTGAAAGACGAGATTCGTCACATGTCCAGAAACTTCCATCCCACCATCAAATGTGATTTGCATCATTTTATTCATCTCAATGCCAAGCTTCCTTAAATCCGCTTCGGTCTGGTTCTCAAGAATGGTACCATCCTGAAGGATACCAATTGGTGCACCGAAGCCATCAGCATGATGATCTGTCCCGTGATGATCCAGTTGCTCGTTTTGGATGGAAAGTGAAGTAGGTCCTACGGTTTTGACGTAGATAGCTTCACCATGCTCATTTTTTATGACTTCTCTGAATATGCCGGTGACTTGTAATCCTGAATTGTATTCGATATGAGCAAGTTGATTAGAATGAATCGCTTTATCTATAGCTTCTGTTCCACCTTTACGGAAAGCCATGGTCTCTCCGAATTTCTCGACTTCTTCAATGAGCTGTTCGAAACTTTCACAAACAAATAATTGAGTTTGCATGGAGGTAACATCATAGCTGGTATGGATGGCGTCTTCGATGGAGAACGGCCTTTTGTTCACTTCACTTGATAAACAGTGCTTGCTTTCTCCAACCGATGAAAGCAGTCCTGCACCGAAGATCTTCGGTTGATGAAAATCACCGATTAAACCGAATTCCACAGTCCACCAAAAGATTCGTGAAATTTGTTCTGCTTCAGAAAGACCGGAAACGGCCTCTTGCTTTTCAATTAACACCTGCTTTGCTTCTTCAATTTCTTCCTCAGTGGAGCATGGATCCTCCATCACAATGGATAAATGCCTGGTTGCTTCAAATGCTTCGTGTTCTTCTTCAGTGGCAAAAGCGTTCGCTCCGATATTGCCGATTATCTTTACAAATCGGGAATAGGTTTCATCAAACAGAATGGGAGCGTGTCCGGCTGCTTCATGCAATATATCAGGAGCAGGGGTGTATTCGATATTCGATTTTTGACGAATATCTGTTGCTATTGGGAGAATACCGTGAGCTTGGAAATGAAAGAACGCTGTACCAGGGATCAAACCGTCTACAATTGCAGCCCCCCAGCCAATTTTCGCTAAGTGCCGGTTCATATCACTTACCTTAGGAATTTCGTGTATGTTAATACCGCATGCTTTTAATCCTTCAGTGAAAGCTTCATGTGCGGTATCTTCAAGAAAGTGATGATTCTGTCTCATCACATAACGCCACACGGCATGATCGATAGGGGTATATGAATGATAATGCTGTTCAGCTACAAATTGGCGTAAATGACTTGGAATGGTTTGGTTCATATTAAATTCTCCTTATTTCAAGATATTGTTTAGTGCTTAAACGCTTTTATGCGCGAAAGTAGATACATACAAAAAATCCCTGCTGAATAAATCAGCAGGGACGAAAAAGATCGCGGTACCACCCTTGTTGTAAGCAAATTGCCTACCACTCGAATTGATAACGGACAATAACCGTCTTGTTCCACTACAGAACAAGAAGCTCAAGAAACGTAATTCATGATTTTCCTATGTACTAGTTCCCAGCACCACTAGCTCTCTATAACAGGGAGGAGATCACTACTTCAAATCCATCACAGCTCTTCACAAATATGTATGATCAAGATGCTTTATATCTTAAACGCTTTTAAGCGTTTAAGTCAAGGGGGTTTTTTACGTGTATATGATGTTTATTTAAGAATGAATAAAGGTGTTGGTAATTTCAATTAAAGGAATATGTCAGAAATAAAACTGATTTAACGTGTTTAAAAATAGCCCCTCAGATAAAAAACGCCAGGAAGACCTGGCGCTATTAGTTATAAAATTTGTGTTTTCTCCTGGTGATCCTGAAGTTTCATCTGTTCTAATTCCAGTCTCATTTTCTGGGTTTCAATCACAAAATTTTCGTGTTTCAGTTTTTCCAGTTCGAGTTGGTCTTCTATCATTTTTTGTTTCAGCTTGGATTGTTTTTGGAAATGGTCCGTTATGATTCCGAGGATGGGTATTGAAAAGATCATGATAACAGCAATGGTTCCAGTCATGACAATCCTCCTTTTTCTCTTATTCGTATTCGTTACTTAATAGTTAAATTATAACAAAACACGAGGTGGATTAGTATATAGTGTGGTAATGTTAAGATAGAATCTTCTTAGAAAAATATACGAATAAAAACATAAAAGAGTTTCATGTTTTCTAAATAAAGAGGAGAGTTTCAGTAACAATTATTTTTTCGCGGAGAATATCTAGACAAAGACAAAGTGGAATAAACTATAAGTTCCACTTCTTATGCACATACGTAAGCATCGTCTCCCGGTATTTTCTAACTATTGAATTCATGATGAAGTACGTAAGGATGCCGAAAATGGGGAGATTGATGAACATCCCGATAAAAAATGCTTTCCCCAATTGCAGCCCTACATCTATTGCTTCACTTGAGTAGTCTATTGACGGATCGATTACATCAATGGGGTAGAAGAGATATCCTACAACAAGATTCAAGTAGAAGAAAAAAGGGAAAGCCCAAATCAAGGAAACCCCGCCTACTAATCCAGCGAATGAGTTGCCTTTAAACACCTTTGCAATTGCTGTGGAAATGAATGGACCTATGCCAAAAGAGGGGACGAAGTTGATTAATAATCCAAACGTGAATCCTAATGCAATACTGTGGGAGTTATCTTTAAGACGCAATAGTTTAAGAGTAAGACATTTACATTGACGAAGCTTTTTTCTAATCATGAGATCAACACCCATTATCGTTTACTTTCATACTCAGTAAATAGTATGGTCAACATTCTGTTTTCTAAATATAAAATTTCATAAGGTTTTTTAGAAGTTTTTTCACAACATTTCTTTAAGAAAATCTGTAACATGGTATCCTAGAAGTAATAGAATTTTTGGTAGAGTGAGGATAAAAGATGAAACTAACGAAAAAAATACCCAATATGGTCACGTTGGGAAATCTGTACTGCGGTTTCTTATCAATTGGGTTTGCCGCTAGCGGACAATTTAAAAACGCAGCGATACTAATTATTATTGGCATGATGCTTGATAGCATGGACGGCAGACTGGCGAGGATGCTGCAAGCGGATAGTGTACTAGGAAAGGAATTGGATTCATTAGCCGATATTGTCACGTTCGGAGTCGCACCTTCTTTTCTTGTGTATTATACATATTTCTTTCAATTTGGATTATTAGGGTTTATCGTGGCAGGGTTATTTCCATTATTCGGAGCCTATCGCCTGGCAAGGTTCAATACCAGTCCGCCAAAATCGTCTCTTCATTATTTTGTAGGGGTTCCGATTACGGCAGCAGGTGGGATCCTGGCGCTCCTCACCCTGTTTGGAGACTTTATACCGAATATCGTAACAACGGTCATTTTCACAGCAATGTGCTTTCTCATGGTGAGCCGTATTCGAATCCCGAGTCTCAAGGAAGTGCCTTTACCGAAGTACGGAACGATCGTGACTCTCTTCATTGGAGCATTGCTATTTGTCATCTACAAAGGGACCTATGAGCAGTTTCCCTATTTGATTTACATTGCCACACCCCTGTATATCGCATATCTGACGTATCGATTCATAAAAAGATAAAAATAAAAATGATCCAGGCATTCATTGCCCGGATCATTTTTTATTTTCCACTATGCAAAACCGTTTCCTTAAAATTCATAATATCAAAATGCAAGGACCAGGTCCCTTACAAAGTCAACTTAACGACTTATATAAAACCCATAACGAGTCCACCCACTGCTCCTGTCATCACGACGATCCAAGGTGGAAGTTTCCAAAAGACCAGCATGCTAAACAAAACTGAAGCAAAGGCAAAATCCAGTGGAGCAAGGATGGATGAAGTCCAAATGGGGTGGTAAAAAGCTGCAATCAGAATTCCAACGACAGCGGCATTGACTCCCATCAGCGCGCCTTTTATCTTAGGATTTCTACGGAGGGAATCCCAGAATGGAAGCGTCCCTAAAATGAGTAGAAAGGCTGGAAGGAAAATCGCGAAAGTCGCAAGCAATCCTCCCTGCCACCCATCAATCACAGCACCAATATAAGCTGCAAAGGTGAAGAGAGGACCTGGAACCGCCTGGGCTGCACCATACCCTGCCAAAAACGCTTCTTCCGTTAACCATCCGGTAGGAACAAACTCCCGTTCAAGCAGAGGCAAGACAACATGACCTCCACCAAAAACCAATGACCCGGAACGATAGAAGCTATCGAATAAAGCGATCCATTCAAGGGAGGTCAATTCCCTTAAGAACGGAAGAAGAAATAGTAAGCCGAAGAATATAACTAAACAAATCACTGCGAATCTACGAGAAATCGGGAAGTCAATTCGGGCTTCATCGTCGGGTTTATGTTGTTTAAAGAGTAGAAATCCAATGAAAGCTGAAAGAAGAATGACCCCAATTTGTGAAAACGCTGTCTGCCATAATAAAATGACCACTAAAGCAAACAATGCAATCGCTTTTCGTTTTAAATCAGGCGTCAACTTTTTTGCCATTCCTAAAATAGCATGAGCAACGACTGCAACTGCGACAATCTTTAACCCGTGGATCCACCCGGCATCTGCCACATCCAATCCTTGAAGAATAATGGCGAAAAGAATCAATGCAATGACAGAAGGGAGTGTAAAGCCTATAAATGAAACAATTCCTCCAAGAACTCCTGCCCGCATGATACCAATGCCCATTCCGACTTGTGAGCTTGCAGGACCGGGGAGAAATTGGCAAAGAGCGACCAAATCTGCGTAACTTTTTTCATCCATCCATTTTCGTCTGCGAACATATTCTTCATGAAAGTATCCTAAATGGGCAACCGGCCCACCGAAAGATGTTAGCCCCAACCTTGTTGAAATAAACAGTATTTCAATCAGGGACTTTAAACTTCTAGATGTTTTCATTATAATTTCACCTTCTTTGTTAGTCTTTGATTTCTTTAAATAGCTCATAGGCTTTATCACGTGCTTCACTGAGTACTTTATTGCCTTTATCTGTAGTCGAATAATACTTCCTGATCTTTCCCTCCACGTTTTTCTCTTCTTTTGTTAGTAGTCCGTCAGTCTCCATTGAGTGAAGAATAGGGTACAGTGTACCGGAGCTTATGCTATATCCATGTTCTCTTAATTCTTCTAACATCCACGTACCATAAATTGGCTCTTCTTTGGCATGATGGAGTATATGGATCTGGATAAACCCCAGAAAGAGTTTCCGTAATACTTTGTCTTCCAAATAAACACCTCCCAATATTCAAATCGAAATCCAATATCGAAAGTCGATATCAAAATATTATACAAAGACTGTAACATGAAAAGTGTGCTGATTCAAAGGTTTGACGGCAAATTTACAAACTCTTAACAAAAGGTATTTACGAATGTAAAAAAGCCATATCCGCAATGGATACAGCTACCGTTCATCAATAACTATATCTTGATAAAAAAATGAATAGGTTTTGACTAAGCCAATCAAAAATAAGCCAATGGCAAAGTAGGCGGGCAGAAGATGGATAAACGAGGTGTACCCGATAGCAAAATGAATATATATCCCCGAAATAAAGGCAGGAAGCCCCCCTATCAGAAGGGTCCGCCATACCCACTTATTTCCTTGCTGAAAGCCCCAAAGTGAGAGAGTTAATACTAGTAATCCAACACTTAGTAAAGCACTGCCGAATCCCGCTCGATCATGTGCAATTACGGGAATGAGGTTCTGATTGAACTCATGAAGAATCTCTGGGGGCATACAGAGGTAAAGAAGATCCGTCGGAACAAAAACAGAAGTAACCCCAAAGTAAGAAATGACAAGACCACCAAGAACAAAAGAAAATCCAAGTACGACAAATGCAAGCTGACCATACAGGGATTGCATCCATATGTTATGATTTCTTCGATTTCGAGATGAGGGAGTTCCTTTTATTCCCATTGTATGAATCCAGCCATATGCGTAAAAGGGTAGCAATATGAGCCAAAATAAAAGATGAAGCCAGTCAAAATAGCCATATCCGATAAATAAGAAAATTCCCAGAAATCCTGTAATAGCGGCAATATCTATGGACTGTTTGGCCCATAGGAGACCTCTCCTGACACCATGGAAGGAGAGCTGCATATACACAATCCCTCCAGAAATCATAGTACCTGCTAACGTCATCCGATCATGAGCCATAAATTTTACAATACGGTCGTTGAATCCAGCAATCGATTCCCTCTTCATCCCCAAATAATGTTCATCATAGGGCAGAATCACCGACGTTAAACTAAATAGGAAGGCCAAGAGTCCTCCTATAAAAATAAATAAACCAAAATACCAGTAAGATTTCCATCCTTTTTGAGGGGTGAGCTGATCGTTCAAATCATCCAGTAATGCTTCGTTAATGCGTTTGGTTAAACCAGGACCCGAAAAGACATAACCATCTGAAAGAAGAAGGAGGTCTGCACCCGCACTTAGTAGAGATAGTGCCTGACTTGGTTCACGAACTCCACCTGAAGTGATGATTGATAGAGCCGGGATTGCTTTTTTGTATGAACGAACAGTTGAAAGGAGGTCGTTGAATTCATCTTCTTCTACAACGATTCCTGTAATATCCTCGACGTTTAATTCGTAAAGAAGTTCTAACGTTGGATTTAAGATGAAAATCGGTTTGTCACTATGTATAGTAGCGGGGATTTCTTCGCTTTCAACAATATAACCATCTGAAAATCCATCTAATTTTTCCATCATAATAGATATTTCCTGGGGTGTCCCCGACAGTCTTATGATGAAGGGCTGTTTTTTTCTAATCTTCTTTAATTTCTTCAGAGTCCTCTCTAACCCAATAGATTCAAGTGGGTCCGAGAACTGTATACGCTGCTCATTATGATCTGCATTAGGGTAAGCGGAGTCTGATGAAGTCTGTAAAGTCACCGGACCAATTTCAATAAAGCCAAAGCCTAAATGAATAAAGGCAGAGGTTCCGGTCAGTAAGGGATCAATTTTACCGGAGAGACCAACAGGGTTGGTAAATTCCATCCGTTTGATTTGTCGATACAGGAGAGGGGAACACTCTTCTCTTCCTAGGAAATGGATGATGTTAGGACCCAGAGGGAGAGAAGCGATCGTCCCCATTCCTCTATGTATAAGCTCTCTCGACATGTAAGCAGGGAGTTTGGATAAAGCGGGTTTAAATATTCCGTGATAGGACCAATCAGGCATAGCACATTCCTCGCAATATATTGTAATACCATCATTCTATCAGGGATTTTGATAGAGTGGGTGGTGAATTTAAAGTAGGAGTCAGTTACGTGAACAATTGAATTACTTTTTTGAAGAAAGAACGTGATATAAATAATATTGAGAATAAAGATTTCATAATGATTGTTTATGGGAAAGACCAGAACATTTTTTAGTTCTTTCTTCCTTAATTCCTTTAGAGCGGTTATATCTTCTGATTTCCGTCGATATACTTTACAGGTTTATTTCAATGGAAAAGGAGAGAGTGTATGATTAAAAAGATTTGCATGACCGTTTTTGCTCTATTATTATTGCTGCCGTCCTGGGGCCATGCAGGTTCATTCGGTAAGGATGATCCTTCTGGAGTTCCCGGGCAGTGGTATGTAGGTACAACTCCCTCGTATGTAGCCCCTTCCAAGCATCCTATCCTCTTTGTACACGGATTAAATAGCTCTTCTAACACATGGTGGAATGAAAATAATATGTATGACACAGCCTATCAAAATGGTTATGAAACCGCTTTTATCGATCTGTATCCAACAAAGAATATGTGGGATAACGGTGCCCTACTTGCCCAGAAAATTCGCGACATATACAATTACTACGGTGAAAAGGTAGTGGTTGTGGCCCACAGTAAAGGGGGAATCGATACGCAATCAGCACTTGTACACTATGGTGCTTATCCGTATGTCTCAAGGGTGATCACCCTTTCCACACCCCATTATGGTTCCCAACTGGCAGATCTTGCTTATAGCAGCTGGGCAGGGTGGTTGACAGGCATTTTGGGAAGTAAGAATGATGCCACCTATTCACTGCAAACAGGGTATATGAGTTATTTCCGCTCTGAAACGGATGTTCATGGGAATGTAAATAGAAATCCAATCTATACGTTTGGCGGGACCAAATGGGGAAGCTTCGGAAGCTCACTATATTGGGGAGGATTGTACCTGGGTACTTATGGAAGCAACGATGGTGCCGTTACGGTCAATAGTTCAAGACTTCCCTATGGAACAGAGCTGAGAGTGGGGGATTGGAATCATTCGACCATCAAAGAAGGTTCCTCTACCTTTAATTTGTTCAGAAATTATTTGAATGAAGCGACCAATACCTCGGGGTTTAACCCGCAAAGTGAGGTCGAGACAAATGTTGCAGAGAACGCTGCCTCTTTTGTTAGAGGAGGAGAATATATTGGAAAGAAACATGAAAAGGTCTTTGTAGAACAAGGGGCTCTGTCCGTAACATTTGACTGGATTAGTAATAAGCCTTCGTCACAATTAATCCTAAGAGATCCTGGTCAAAAAACAAGTTCAATCTTCAAGGTGAAAAAGGATGAAAGTGAATACTTTAACGGTGCGTATCACCATACGGTAACCGTAAATGATCCTGCACCAGGGCAGTGGACGGTTGATGCATCGTCGTCTTCAGAAGAAAAATATCTCTTACACGTGTCTTTTGAAAGCACGATGAATGATGTAATGAGCATCCAATTAGCACAGGATGAAATCAATTTGAAAGCCAAGGACAGTAAGGTAAAGCATAAAACTGACATGACAATTGAATATTACAAGAATGGTAAGTTGAAGAAAAGTAAGGTGAAACCAAAAAATGACTCATTAAAACTTCCGAAGCTTGGAGAAGGAATTTATAACGTGACCATTGATGTAGAAGGAAGCAAGGACAAAAATACGTTCCAAAGAACCTTCATTAAAACGATTTACGTTGATGATTCTGGGAAGATTTATGGACAGTAGGATAGGTTGGGATTTTTTGATGAGAAGCTGATATTTCATTAGCTTCTCTTTTTTTATAGAGGATAGGGACTGAATAATTAGTCTCCTGCTATTAGTTTGACAAAACTCAACCATTTAAGAAATATCATAGGAACTTATATTCACACTCAGGTCCATAGTTCGGTACCATAGTTTCATTTTTGCAAATGGTAAAGGGTTTCAATCCTTTTATCTCTAAATAGATTAGGGAGTCGAAATAAAAGGAGGAATACATAATGAAGAATAAATTAATGGTTGGAGCACTTTCGGGTGTGCTGGTAGCTTCAGGGATCGCTTTCTCTGCACCGGGTGCATCTGTACTTGCAAATGGTCCAGGATATAATGGGAACGAGACGATCAAAAACGAGCGATTACATAATTATGAAGAAATGGTGAGTATGCTTCAACATTTAGATCAGAAATCGGATGCTCTTTCCTTAGAAGTGTATGGTCAATCCGTCAAGGGACGAGATCTTTACCTTGCGAAGTTTGGAACAAATGAAAACAATCCTACGATCCTTTATTTAACTCAGCAGCACGGAAATGAAACATTGACGACTGAAGGGGCTCTTCAGTTCATCAAGCACCTTACATCGAACTCAAAAGAAGTAAAAGAAATGCTCGAGAATGTGAATATTTTGGTTGCTCCGAGATTAAATGTGGATGGAGCAGAAGGAGACGTTAATTTCTCCCTTGAGGATTATGTTTCGGGGACTCACACCCGCTACAATGCGAATGAAGTCGATTTAAATCGTGATCACGTGGACCGCTTACAACCAGAAACACAAGCTCTTCATGGTAACGTCCTCCAAAAGTACAAACCTGATTATATGATCGATCTTCATCATCAAGGAGCCGAAACAACGCTTGGAGATACCGATGAACTCGTATCGGGATCTATACTTTACCCTACGAATGAAGAAGTGGATCCTGAAGTAGTGGAGAAATCGAAACGGCTGGGTACTGTTCTTTACAACACGGTGGAAAGTCGTGGATTTGGTACGTTATCAAAATACATCGGTGGCACAGCACCGACGATTAGCCGTAACGGACTGGCGGTTGAATATGGAATAGCGACTCTTCTTTTTGAAATGAGAGGAATGGCTGATCATTATCGCGATGATTATGTTCTGGGTCAAAAGAGTAATGGGTATCTTATTAAGCAAGCGGTCATTAGTTTAGAAGCTACGGCAAAAGCCATTGCTGACGGATCAATTGAAGATGCTGATACTTCTTTCTGGGACACGCTTCCTGAAAGCTCATACAATCGCAGTGAAAGTGAATAAAAATGTTGAAAAGGGGCCCTTCTTGACGGAAAGGGCCTCTATTAAGTTTGGAGCAATTCTTCAATATACTCTCCGTATTTTTCAGCAACGATCATGGCGCCGTGACTATTTAAATGAATACCATCTATTGTATACTTCAATCCCCGTTTATTAGAAAGGTGGTCAATTCGGGGAGGACTCTTATAAAAAAGAGCATCTTTCATGATGCTAAAGATGCTGGTGTTGATAAAATTGCTGCTGTCTCCAGTGGATAAATGTTGAAGGAAAACCTCTTGCATATTAAGAAAATGGATGGAGGGATTGTTGCCCGTGATGAATTGGATTATGAAAGATAGTTCCTTTAATTCCATGTTGAATTCGTTATCGAGACGCTCACCGATTATAGCTGGAGAAACCGCGATGGTGTATCGGGTTGAGGAAGAAATGTTCTTAAGTATGTTTCGATAATAATCTTTAAACTCATCATGATCTTTTACAACTGGCTGCGACTGAATTTTTAACAGCTTGGAGTATACATCGTTCACGCCGATCCAGAGAAATGTAAGGTCATAGTTTTTTTGCAAAGGGGTATTAGTGATGCGTGTATTTAAACTCTTAACAGTTTCACCAGGTTTTCCAAGATTGTCAAAAAGATAATTTGGATACTTCTTTTGAAGAAATGAGACGAATGATACCCCCGGTCTGCCTTCCGTTAAACTATCTCCAATAAGTCCAATTTTCATGGGATGCCCTCCTTTGTTTCTATTAGAGCGGGTACTGATGATTTTTGATTATTTGTAAGGTTGAAATAGAGTAAGACTTCCAAATAGGAAGTCTTACTTTATTTCACGATCATCACTGGGCATTTAGCCCTCTTTGCAACTTTATGGCTTACGCTTCCCAAGACCATTTCCTGAAACACATTTAATCCCCGGCTTCCGATGACTACTGCATCGAAGTTGTTTTTGTTTGCATGCTCAACAATGGTTGGCCCCGGTTCTCCGTGTAAAAAGATAATCTCATAGTCGATGCCTTCATGCTTGGCTTTTTGTTCTATCATTTGCAGTTTCTGCTTCCGTTTATCTGCTGCATCCAGTCCCCAATGGTGCAGAACATCTTCCTTGGATTGCTTCCCATCTACAACGTATACAATATCTATTTTAGAGCCTTCATGGCATCTTGCGAGAGCAATCGCTTTTTCTCCTGCCCTTAGAGAGTGTTCAGATCCGTCTGTTGCTAGAAGAATATGTTTGAACATTGCTTTTCCTCCATCCGATGAAAGCGTTTAGTATTTAGTTCTATATTATTATTCAATTTCCTCTTCGGAACTTTAAGATTTATTTACATGTTTTTGAAATGATGCAGATTATCAGTGAAATTAAGAGTAAATGAAAGTTAAATTGTTATGTTTGCGCTTTCATAACCGTTTCACAAATTAAATCATCCATTATATAATGTCCCTTGTGTTAAACGGCCCCGACTTTCATGAGAGTTGAAAGTCATAATTAAACAGGAAGAGGTGCATTATGGGTTTAAGTCAAAAAATTAAATATGAGTGGTTTGGTAATATCCGTGGAGATGTGTTAGCCGGTTTAGTCGTGGCTATGGCATTGGTCCCGGAAGCAATTGCATTTTCTATCATCGCAGGTGTCGATCCAATGATCGGGTTATATGCTTCCTTCTGTATTGCAGTAGTGATTGCCTTTGTAGGCGGTCGTCCGGGAATGATCTCTGCCGCCACGGGTGCTACAGCACTGGTGATGGTGACGTTGGTCGCAGATCATGGATTACAGTATCTGTTAGCAGCGACCATCCTAACAGGTGTGATCCAGATTATCATGGGTGTCCTTAAACTAGGCCGCTTAATGAAATTTGTACCACGTTCCGTTATGGTTGGATTTGTGAACGCCCTTGCCATCTTAATTTTTACTTCACAGTTACCACACTTTGTTGGAGAATCGTGGATCATGTATGCTATGGTGGCTGGTGCATTGGGGATCATATATATTTTACCCCGCTTTACAAAGGCAGTTCCATCACCATTAGTGGCAATTATCGCTGTGACTATTTTCGCGGTGATGACAGGAAGTGGAGTACGTACAGTTGGAGATATGGGGGAGCTCACTCAAGCATTACCTATCTTCTTGATTCCTGATATTCCATTTAATTTCGAGACATTGCAAATCATTTTCCCATATTCTTTATCCATTGCAATTGTAGGGTTAGTAGAGTCTCTGTTAACTGCGTCTATTGTTGATGATATGACAGATACCACAAGTGATAAAAATAAAGAAGCAAAAGGTCAAGGGATTGCGAATATCGTATCCGGTCTTTTCGGTGGAATGGCTGGCTGTGCGATGATCGGACAATCTGTTATTAATGTTAAGTCAGGTGGACGAGGACGTTTATCAGCATTTGTGGCTGGTACATTCTTGATGACCTTAATCCTATTGCTCAATGATTTCTTGGTTCAAATTCCAATGGCGGCTTTGGTTGGTGTTATGATCATGGTATCCGTTGGGACATTTGATTGGTCTTCAGTGAAAAACTTACACAAAACGCCGATTACAGACTCTCTTGTTATGATTGCAACAGTTGTCACGGTATTGTTTACTCATGATTTATCTAAAGGTGTTCTTGTCGGGATTATCTTAAGCGCTGTATTCTTCGCTTCCAAAATATCAAAAGTGAAGATTACCACGATGGCTTCTGAAGAAACTCATAAGAAGGTATACCGTGTGTCAGGTCAATTGTTCTTTGCTTCTGTTACGGAATTTGTTGAAAGCTTTAATTTCAATGAAGATGTGAAGGAAGTAACGCTGGATTTAACCCACACACATTTATGGGATGATTCTGCCGTGGGAGCGATTGATAAAATCGTTATTAAGTACCATCAGAATGGGGTGAAAGTAAATCTGATTGGTCTGAACACTGAAAGTAATAATTTAATTGACAAATTGGCCGTGCATAATAAGCCCGGTGGATTAGATAAAGCCGTTAACCATTAAGTAAGAATCAGAAAAGTCCTTGGTCAAGTGATCAAGGACTTTTCTAATTATATTTATTTGGTACAATTTGCGCCCCAAAACTAAAGAATCATGAAAAAAGGTTGAAATAAGCATATAAGTATTTTATTATATAAGCAAGAACTTATATGAGAGCCTTTTGAAAGGTTCTTATTTTTTCTTATTATATAAGTAAATAATAATATGCTAATAAAATAAGTGTTTGAGGAGGTGTTTACATGCTTAAATCAAAAGTTGATATTGAAAGGGCGGCAACAATGTTAAAGCTTTTAGGGGATAAAACCCGTCTTACCATGGTGAAACTATTAGAATCCAATGACTGCTGCGTGTGTGAATTTGTCGAGATATTCAAAATGAGTCAGCCTGCCATCTCACAGCATGTTCGTAAATTGAAAGATGCAGGACTTGTGAGGGAATTAAGAAGGGGTCAATGGGTCTTTTACTCTCTTAACAAAGAAAGTGATGCGTATCCGTTTGTTCAAAGCTTGATGGAACACTTGCCTAATCAGGATGATCGATTAACAGCATTAGAAAAGCAAGGATTACGCATTTCTTGTAATTAGGAGGAGGGTTTCCCGTGTTATCAGTAATTTTAGCTACCATGATTTTTGTGACCACATTGGTACTCGTGATTTGGCAGCCTAAAGGATTGTCCATTGGCTGGTCTGCTTGTGGAGGAGCGATCCTTGCCTTGATTGTAGGGGTTGTCGACTTCCAGGATGTTGTGGCTGTGACAGGAATAGTCTGGAATGCGACTTTAGCATTCATTGCTATTATCATTATCTCTTTGATTCTGGATGAAATTGGATTCTTTGAATGGTCTGCTCTACATATGGCGAGAGCAGCAAAAGGGAATGGCGTTAAAATGTTTGTGTACGTTTCCCTATTAGGAGCGGTTGTCGCTGCATTTTTTGCGAATGATGGAGCTGCGTTGATATTGACTCCGATTGTTTTGGCAATGGTAAGAAACTTGAATTTTGAAGAAAAAATGGTTTTTCCATTTATCATGGCAAGTGGATTCATCGCCGACACGACTTCATTACCGCTTGTCGTGAGTAACCTTGTGAATATCGTATCAGCCGATTTCTTTGATATCGGGTTTGTGGAATATGCATCAAGAATGATCATTCCAAACTTCTTCTCATTGTTTGCAAGCATACTGGTACTGTATCTGTTCTTTAGAAAAAGCATTCCAAAGAATTATGATGCCAGCCAGCTAAAGAAACCGGTTGAAGCGATTAAAGATCAGCGTATGTTTAAGCTATCATGGATTGTACTTGGTATCTTGCTTGTTGGTTACTTTATCAGTGAATCACTGCACATTCCTGTATCGATCATCGCAGGCATTGTATCGATTTTCTTCTTATTGATGGCCAGGAGAAGCTCAGCTGTCAATACGAAAACGGTCATTAAAGGTGCCCCATGGGCGATTGTATTCTTCTCGATTGGAATGTACGTGGTAGTGTATGGTTTACGTAATGTAGGACTGACGAGTGTGTTAACTGATGTTATCCAATTGGCTGCTGATCAAGGACTTTTCGTCGCTACGATTTCCATGGGGTTCATTGCAGCGATACTGTCATCGGTCATGAACAATATGCCGACCGTTATGATCGATGCAATTGCGATTATGGATACGAACACTACAGGAGTTATTCGGGAGTCCCTTATTTATTCCAATGTCATCGGTTCTGATCTTGGTCCGAAGATCACCCCGATCGGTTCATTGGCAACCCTCTTATGGTTACACGTTTTATCATTAAAGGGCGTGAAAATCTCATGGGGGCAATATTTTAAAACAGGAATTATTTTAACCGTACCAACATTACTCATTACCCTTATTGGTTTATATATCTGGTTAATGATCATATCTTAAAACTTACAACAAAAGGAGCTCGATTATTATGTCTAAAAAAACACTATACTTCCTATGTACAGGTAACTCATGCCGCAGCCAAATGGCAGAAGGTTGGGCGAAGCATCATTTAGGAGAGGATTGGGATGTGAAAAGTGCCGGTATTGAAGCGCATGGATTAAATCCTAACGCCGTTAAAGCAATGAAAGAAGCGGGAATTGATATTTCAAGCCAGACTTCTGACATAATCGATCCTGTCATTTTGAACAATGCAGACTTAGTCGTTACACTTTGTGGTGATGCAGCGGATAAATGCCCAATGACTCCTCCGCATGTCAAGCGTGAGCACTGGGGCTTCGATGACCCGGCAAAAGCCGAAGGAACGGATGAAGAAAAATGGGCATTCTTCCAACGCGTACGTGATGAAATCAGCGACCGCATCAAAACATTCGCTGAAACTGGAAAGTAAACAGAAATAGAGGGACGGACCTCATTGTGAATTGTAAATATGAGGTATTGTACAATAGGTCCGTCCCTCCTTATAAAGCCGAGAGATTCTTCTCGGCTTTTTTCATACAAGCTTAGTAAAGGGAGAGGGATTTTGATGGTTAAGGTTGAAATTTTTGATCCGGCAATGTGTTGTTCGACGGGGGTTTGTGGTCCCAGTATCGATCCTGAGCTTACTCGCGTCGCGAATGCTGTATATTCACTTGAAAAACGAGGGTTTGATATTAGCCGATACAATTTAGCGAATGATCCAGGGGCATTTGCTGACCATGAAGTGATCAACCGTATTTTACACGATAAAGGTCCGGATGCTTTACCTGTCACGCTTGTTGATGGGAAACAAGCCGCTGTTGGAAAATATCCTTCAAATGAAGATTTTTCAAAATGGTTTGAAGTACCGGCTGAGGATTTGAATGAGAAAAGAAAAGTACGACTGACATTGGATATTAATAAGAAATAAGAAAGTTGGGGTAGAATGTTCACATCGTTTCAATTAGAAGCTGTCCATCATACACCATTCCTCTTTTTTACAGGAAAAGGCGGAGTGGGGAAAACGTCTACGGCGAGTGCAACAGCCATTGCCCTTGCTGATGAAGGAAAAAGGGTGCTGGTTGTCAGTACAGATCCAGCTTCCAATTTACAGGATGTATTAGAAACCGAACTTACCAATCAACCAAAACAAGTTCCAGGATTACCGACATTATCCGCTTGTAATCTTGACCCGGAAGAAGCAGCAGCTTCATACCGTGAAAAAGTTATTGGACCATATAGAGGGAAGCTCCCAGAATCTGTAGTAAGTAATATGGAGGAACAACTGTCTGGTGCTTGTACAGTTGAAATTGCCGCTTTTGATGAGTTTACAAGCTTGCTTTCAGACCCTGCCATAGTAAATAAGTTTGATCATATTGTATTTGATACGGCACCGACAGGTCATACACTCCGATTACTGCAGCTTCCAACAGCTTGGACGGGATTCTTGGAAGAGAGTACACATGGAGCTTCTTGCTTGGGACCTCTTTCAGGGCTTGGAGACAAGAAGGATATGTATTCTTCCACTGTTAACGTTTTATCCGATAAGGAAAAAACAGCTCTTGTACTTGTTGCACGACCGGATTCTTCATCGTTAATGGAAGCTGACCGGGCATCAACGGAACTCAAGGATATTGGAATAAAAAATCAAATGTTGATTGTAAATGGATTAATGGGTAAGCATCAATGGGATGATCCGATTGCATCGGCCTTTTACAGCCGTCAGCAAGAAGCATTACGTTCAATGCCGATTGCTCTTAAGGAAATTCAAACGTATTCGCTACCTTATGTAGCGTATTCCTTAACGGGAACGAATTCTTTGAGGCAATTATTCTCACATGTAGAGGTTAACCCGAATGCCGTAACTGTTGATGACGATGAATCAATTGAAATTCCCGGATTAATAGAAGTGATAGATGACTTCTCCAAGAATAACACCCGAGTCATTTTCACAATGGGTAAAGGTGGAGTGGGGAAAACCACTATTGCTTCTGCCATTGCTGTTGGATTGGTTGAAAGGGGACATAAGGTACATTTAACCACAACAGATCCTGCAGCCCACTTAACTCATATGTTCCAAGAAGAACGAGGGAAGGACGACTTAAGAATCAGCCGGATCGACCCGCAAGAAACGGTTGAGTCGTATAAAAAGTCTGTTCTTTCTAAAGCTGCAGAGGGTCTCGATGAAGAAGGATTGGCGTATCTGGAGGAAGATTTAAACTCCCCTTGTACCGAAGAAATAGCCATCTTTCAATCTTTTGCAGAGATAGTAGGGAAAGCGGATGAAGAAATAGTCGTGATCGATACTGCTCCAACGGGTCATACTCTGCTTTTACTGGATGCGACTGAATCTTATACGAAAGAAGTGTCGCGTTCAAAAGGAGAGGTGGAAGACCATGTGAAAAATCTTCTGCCACGTCTTCGTAATCCAAACGAAACGAGCGTAGTGATAGTGACATTACCTGAAGCTACCCCTGTTTTCGAAGCGAAACGACTCCAGGAAGATTTGCACCGAGCGGAGATTCACCCAAAGTGGTGGATCATTAATCAAAGCCTATCTGCAACGGACACAACAGATCCCGTGTTAAGAGGCAGGTCTGTATCAGAGCGGGAATGGATACAAAAAGTGCATTACGACTATGCAAACAAGACCGCTCTCATTCCATGGATGAGTGAAGAAAAGATAGGGTACAAAAAACTGATGGACTTCTCTAAGTAAAGGTGGATAACAATGAATTATAATGAATTAGTGAAAGACCGAATTTATATCGGGGGTTTCGAAGATGTGGACTCAGTTCGTGATAAAGTGGATATAATTGTCGACTTACGAGCTGAAGCACCTGGAGTGGAATTTGATGATGTGTCCCGCATGCATCGTCCAATTGTAGAGAATGCTGATCAACAAGAAGAGTCCGTAAGGCGTGCAATCGATGAAGTGGTAACAGCCTATCAAAATGGCAAAAACGTCTACTTCCACTGTAACGGAGGAAGTAACCGGACAGGCACGGTCGCAGCAGGAACTCTACTGTCACTGGGAGAAGCCTCCACACTCGAAGAAGCTGAAACGAAAGCAAAGAATGTCCGACCAAAAATCAACATCAAACCAGAACTGAAAAATGTATTAAAAGAGTTATATCCAAAGAATTGAGGGACGGACCTTAAAAAGAAATGGGGATTGTTTACAATGAATATTACGAATGAAGCAAAAGAATTACTGTTGAATGCAATGGAAGAGAACAGATCGGAAGGTATCAGATTTTTTCTTAATCAAGGGGGATGCTGTGGGCCACAAATTGGCGTTTCTTTAGATTTAGCTCAAGCAACGGATAAAGTGGAAGAAATTAATGGGGTTTCGGTTGCCTTTGATACGAATGTGATTTCTATGACTGAAGAAATCACATTAGATGTGCAAGATGGGGGATTAGTATTAGTGGGTGAACCGGATAGCGGCTGCTGTTAAGGTCATCCTAAATAGAATAAGTCTGTTCTGGGTACTTTTGTACTTAGAAACAGGCTTTTTTTGATGATGAAAGAACAATTTCCAATGAAGAAAACCAGCAAAGGACATAATCCCTGCTGGTCTGGCAAACTCTTTAGTTAATTCCAACTGCATCAAATGATAGTTTAACAGCATTGACTTCGGCTGAAGTGCTTCCAAATAAATCGGTTGCAGCTTGGACTGCTGCAGCTCTTGCCTGACTGAAGGTTGAGGAAGCTGTCAGGTACACTGTATTCATACGATAATAAATATCCCCAAGCTTTTCACGGCCAATTCCGGGAACGGTTATTCCATAATGACTACCACCTTCACTTAAAAGGTAAGCCTGCTTATTAATGATTCCACTGTTTGTATGAACACCCCCGTTATCTCCTGTACCAGTATAACGTTTAGAGTAGTGGTCTGGGTCACCGTATTTGGCAGGGTTGCTCATGGAACGGAGGGCATCACCGGATGTGCCAGGAGTATAAATATCTTCTCCAATCTCGTAATCTGGATTCGCTCCATTCTCGTACTCTACCAATGTTCCAAAAATATCTGAAATCGCTTCGTTTAAGGCTCCCGATTCATTCTGATACACAAGGTCAGAAGTAAAGTCTGTCACCGCATGAGTTAATTCATGGGCCACAACGTCAATACCGCCTGAAAGTGGGGCAAACGTGGTGCCATCCCCGTCACCATACACCATTTGAGAGCCGTTCCAAAAAGCGTTATTGTACCCACTGCTGTAGTGAACAGAAGACACCAGGCGTGCGCCTTGATTATCATAAGAATTACGATTGTAGTTATCCTTGTAGAAGTCATACGTTATGCCTGCGAAATAATGAGCATCAACTGCAGGAGCATCATATGCAGCATTTAGAACATTATCGCTATCTGACCACAAAGTGCCCGGTAAGAAAAATTGTGGGAAGAAGGTACGATTGTTCATGTTGTATGTATACACACCATTTCCCCGGGTATTATCCTGCAAATAGTACTTTCCACTTGAAAGGGTTGTGTTCAACGGTTTAAAGTCACCCAATACGCCTTTACCGGTGCCTACTTGATTCGTTCCTGTGACTTCATGCATGTCATTGTATTTATTTAATATCTTTCCGGATTTAGAATCAATAAAATAGTTCCAGTTACCAGGAGACGGTTCTAAATAATTCAGGTTTACAAAATATGCAAAGGAAGCTGAATCACCATCTGTATAGACGACTAATTCCGGTTTAGCATCTCTTTCTAATTTTGGATCGAGTCCAAGGTCTTTCTTAGCAATCTTTAAGGCTTTTTTCGCGTTCACTTTCTTATTTAATGAGGTTATCTTTTGTTCCAAGTCAGCTACGACAGTACCGGAAAAAGCTTGAAGTGTGCCATCTTCCTTTACAACTGCTGACTGTGTGGAACCCCAAACAGGTACTCCATGGTAGGTTTGCTGAATGCGAACGACTTTATTTCCAAGTTCATCTTTTTCGACAGACAACACCTTGAACTGCTCGTCCGATTTCTTATCAGAAAGCTTGAATTTCGCCTTGTTCTTCTCTAAAAAGGAGAGGACGATTGTCTCCGCTTTTTTCCCGGATGGGGCAGATAGTAGTCCTGAAACAAATTCGGGTGTTCCTTCTTTTTTATTCATTTGAAAGAGAGCAGTGTCCGATGGTGCAGCTAAACTCCCCGTAGCCATCATTCCAGACAGTAAACCAATGGATAGCCCAACGCTAATGATTTTATTATTTTTCAAATCAATTCCTCCTTTTTTCTAAAAATTCTGTCAAAAATAGATTATCATACGAACGAAGAAGAAGGTATTGAGAAAATGAAGGACTTTTTGAGGATATAGAGTAGACCATTAATAGTAGTATTCAGGAAAATTTTCATGAAAACGAATCTTTATATAAGATATAAATCTTTTGTTAGAATTTGTAATTTTTTTAGTGTTAATATAAGCGGGTAGGGTTATAAAAGGAGAGTGGTTTTTTCTATTTTGTTGGGGAAATAGATTCAATCAATGTAAAACACCCCTCAACCAATTGGTTGAGGGGTGTTTTACACTTTTTTAGTATCTTACAGCATCGTAAGAGTTAATTCTTCCATGCTGGAAGTAAGAGCCTGTACCGCTGATAGGATCAGCTGTTTGTTCGATCGCTTGACGGATTTGAACATTGTTTCGTCCCTGCCCTGCAAGTAATCCCGCTAAACCTGCAACGTGAGGTGAAGCCATCGATGTACCTGACATGTATGAGTAGCCGTTGTTAGGTACGGTAGAAGCGATATCAACTCCTGGAGCGGTTACATCCACCCAAGTTCCATAGTTTGAGAAAGAAGCTTTACGGTCTCTGGAATCAACTGCTCCTACTGCAATGGCGTTAGGGTAAGAAGCTGGCTCAAACGTTGTTGATACTCCGTCATTTCCTGCAGCGGCAATGACGACAGACCCTTTGTTCCACGCATAGTCAACCGCACTTTTTAACGTTGTTGTATTACAGTCGCAACCAAGAGAAAGATTTAGAACTTCAGCGCCTTGATCTGCAGCGTAACGAATACCTGCCGCGATATCATCAAGTGATCCACTTCCGTTGGCATCTAATACCCGAACGGCAAGAATCTTTGTATTAGGAGCCATACCGGCAACCCCGGTTCCGTTGTTCGTTTCAGCCGCAGCGGTACCAGCTACATGTGTACCATGTCCATTTAAATCCATCGGATAATAATCATTGTCGACGAAATCATATCCACGAATCGTTTTGCCGTCTAAGTCAGGGTGGTTATAATCTACACCTGTATCAAGAACGGCGATTTCCTGACCGCTGCTCCCGCGTGCAAGATCCCATGCACTAGGTGTATACGTGTTTTGTGGTCCATATTGATATCCTTGGTAGTAATAATCATTTGGGGTCCAGGTGGCTGAGAAAGTATAGTTAGGTTCAGCGTATTCTACATTAGGATTCTTACTTAATGCTTTTACAGTTGCTTCTACATTTCCTACTTTTAACACTTCAAAAGGCTTCTTCTTACTAGCTTTTTCCTTTACTGCAGAAGCATTCACTTTTTTGAGAGTGTTTCCTTTTTCAGACTCTGCCACACCGTCTTTAAATTTTACAATAACCTCACCTTTTGTATAGCTGCCTTTTTCGAGGCTTTTACTGACAACTGTCTTTTTCGGGGCTTTCTCAAGAGGGTTTTGATCTTGTGCAAAGGCACTTCCTCCGAAACTAGGTACGAGAGCAAGTGAAGCAGCTAGAGATAAAGCAGCAATTTTTTTAAACTTCATAATAGCATTCCTCCGATTTTCTTTTTTTGGCTCAACGACAAATGAATGGATTAGTGAAACGTTTGCTTGTGGAATAACCTCCTCTTATGAAAATTCACAAGAATAATTGAGAGTGTGTATGAGAAAGTATGTATATGATTCTTGCTAACTAGGATTCTAGCAGACCCTTCCAAAAAACAGAATAGGTCAACAATTCAGAATATGTAAATTTTTGGGAGTTAAGGGGTGGCCAAATGCAAAAATCACCGAGATTCAAGAAAACTTTCCTCCACACTCCCACAAAAACAAAAATAACCATAGGAAAACAGTCCCGCATTTTCCCAACCTCATTTTTAAAATTTTTGAGGGACGGACCTCCATTTTTATTGAAAAGAGTATGGTGATTATGCATAAATGCTAAAAATTGCATCATTAGAGAGATGGATTTAGAGGTCCGTCCCTCTAGGAAGGGGAGAGTGGAGGGCAACATTACTTATATTACTTATAAGAAAAAGGACTTCTGTCTATGAAGTCCTTTAGGTTATGCTATATCATTTTAATGATTTTCTACTGCTTTATTTAAAGATTGATAGATTTTCAAGCTTGAAATGTTTATTCCCATCTGTACAAATTCGATACTCATTTCTGGGCGCATACCCGATAAAATCGGTTCGATTCCCAATAATTTAAGGCTGTCAATCAATTTCATGATTCCCTGTTGGAACAATGGATTCACTTCATACACACCGGAAAGATCGATGATTAATTTATGAATGGATAGCTTTTTACACTCAAGAAGGACATGCTCAGCCATCATTTCTCCACGTACTTCATCCACTTGTCCAATGAGAGGCAATACTGCCAAGTCGGAGAAGATGGGAACGACTGGAGTGGATAAGGACAAATACTTTTCTTCAGATATTTTCAGCTGTTCTTCTGCATACTCACTATATGCTTCACAAAAAGCAGAAATCATAGTGGTGAATGTGTGATCGATATCGTTTGTGATTTGCAGTAGGATATCTTTAGAAATGGTTGCTTCATTGTGCAAAACGATATTTTCTAATATCACTTTTTTATATAAGGATGATTTACTTATGGACATATGCAAAGGAACTCCTTGGCCTGAAGCAAGTCTTCCAACTTCCTTTCCCCACTGACTTGATTTGTCTAAGTTATTTTCTCCCCTTAGCAAGCCTTCACCTATAAGTTCGATAAGCTGCTCAAAATAAGGAAGGCTTTCAATTCTTCGTGCTTCCACGTAAATTGTTGGATAAGCAGCCAAAAGCTCTGAGAAAATGTTATTGGCGATTTCATGCTTTCTCTCAATCAGTTGATCCCCAATAGAAGTAGTGATTGTGTGGTGAGTCATTTTTCTCCTCCAGATGTATGATTTTCCTTTATTATAAAGTATTATTAATTTTTAGTATAGGCTGGAAAGACTAGAATAATAGTATACCAGGTATATTGACAATATGATGTCATTACCTTATAATTTCATTAATTTAAAGAATTTCCAATTAACGATGAAGAGAAAATTATAATGGAGTAATTGATGTACAGAGAGCTCTATTAGCTGAAAAAGAGCCATCATGTTCATTATGGTAAAAGACTTGGAGTTATGTATGAAGCTCTTTCAGGCAGTGAATACATCGGTTTCTCCCGTTATAGAGATAGGATATACAATGTATCCAAAGAGGTTGGTATGGTGACATGCCAACAAACTGAGGTGGTACCGCGAAAAATAAACTCTCGTCCTCAAGAATTATTTCTTGAGAATGAGAGTTTTTTATTTTGATAAAGAGGAGTGTTTTGTATGAACCCTGTATTACTTGAAGTTCCACCAGTGTTAGAAACGGAGAGGTTAGTACTAAGAATGCCTCAGCCAGGTGATGGCAGGTCAGTAAATGCAGCCATTAAGGCTTCACTATCTGAATTAAAGCCGTGGTTAAGATTTGCACAAAATGACCCTTCAGTAGAAGATACGGAAACGAACACCCGTGAAGCTCATGCGAAATTTCTAACAAGGGAAAGTTTGAGGTACCTCATCTTCCGAAAAGATACAAATGAATTCGTCGGTTCAACAGGCTTTCACAACATTGAATGGAGTGTTCCAAAATTTGAAATCGGTTATTGGATTGATACCAGAATGAGTGGGCATGGTTACATGATGGAAGCAGTTGGGAAATTGACCGATTTCGCCTTAACTGAATTAAAAGGAAAAAGAGTGGAAATCAGGTGTGAATCCACAAATGGGAGAAGCAGGAGAATTCCTGAAAGGCTTGGCTATATACTGGAAGGAATTCTGCGCAATGAGGATCTTTCGGTTGATGGGGAACGGTTAACCGATACGTGTGTGTATGGAAAATATAAATAGATGAAGCATGGTCTTAATTAAGACCATGCTTCATCTATTAACCGTCATTGAATTGACTGCTTATTTTTAAGCAGATTCTTATGGTTTCGAAAGAATTTTTCTTATGAATGAATTTATATATTTTAGAAAAAACATGGGGACATTGCACCGGCAAAGGAGGAAGTGAAACCGCCTCGTTTACATATAGCAATTTTTAAAAGAAGAGGCGTTTCTAAAATGAAAACTGCCTATGTAATGAGTGACTCCTTAAGACATCTCCCAATCTTTTCTCAACAAACTATACGTTACAAGGTCTTCATAATGATCATATAACCATTGACCATCCCGCGTGATACCTTCCTTGTCAAATCCCAAACGTTCCGGGATGTCAATGCTTTTCTTATTGTTGATGGCACATTGGATTTCTACCCTGTTGATGCCCATTTCACTAAATAGATAGTTTAATAGAGCAGAAACGGCTCGTGTAATGATCCCTTTTCCTTCTGCTTCTTCCGAAAGAAGGTATCCAATACTGGTGCTCTTGCTTTTCCAATCAATATAATGCAGCCCGATCATACCGACTAATCTCCCTTGATAGCGTATTCCGGCATCGAATCCGTTGTTATCCGCATAATTCCGTATCCAGATGGGTATGATCGACTCTAAATCCTGTGGGGACTTCCGTTTATCGACCCAAAGAAGCCACTGGCGAAGATGATCCCGGTTGGAATCAATCAGTTCGTATAACTCCTCTTTGTGGTGCTGCTGAAATAGCTCGATCGAGATTTCTTGATCTACTTTGAAAGAAAACATGGGAACATCTCCTTTAATATATTTAGAAGATTATACCATATGTTGCTTCTTTCTAGGCTTTTTATCATAATGTGATTCAACCGAATTTATTTTATAATAGAAGAACGAACAACAACTTAAAGGAGGTGGTGACATGGTAATGAAAACAAACTTACCAGAGTCCAAAGCGTCTCATGCAAAGCCTATTATTAGAAAGGCGATACTTTGCATGGGGGGACGCTGACTGATCGCCCTTAAAGTTCATTTCTAGTAAGTCGGCTTTGCACCTTATTTACTTTATTAATCAGAAAATAAGGGGCTGACTGAAATGAAATATGTGAAAGCTGAGAGTGTTTTACCACCATCGCTTCTTGTTGAAGTCCAGAAATATGTACAGGGGGAAACTCTTTATATTCCTAAACCTAAGGTGAAATACCGAAAATGGGGTAGCCGTTCTGGAAGTAGAAAAGAAATTGATGAACGAAATGGTGAGATCAAAGAGGCTTTTTTGAATGGAAAGACGATTCAAGAATTAGCCGAACATTATTATCTTTCAACGGAAACAATTAAGAAAATAGTGTATAGAAAGCGCTGATGATTATGTCAGTGCTTTTTATCTTGTATAGATTGATTCTGAACCAAACTCTACATATATTTTTGACATGTACCGGTATATAGTAAAAATAGGGTTGCACGGAATAACTGTGCTCCTTGACTCATCTTAAAAAGCCGATTTAAGATGATGATAATGACAAATGTTTTTAGGAGCGATTAACATGGAACCATTTATTCGAAATGATCAATATAATTTCATAACGTATCAGACTCAAGTACTGATCAATGGATATTCAACAGTGAATGATCTAGGTGTCCTTCAAGCTTTGAAAGGACTTGTGAAAGATAAGGTGACAAATTTGTTCGATGAACTGTCTCAAGCTCAACTGCACATACTTGATCCAATCGGGAATATCAGGGATTCTGACCAGGCGGAGGATTATTTAATTGGATTAAAACCTTATGTAATTCCATTTCCAGCTGTTTCTGAAGCCTCATTAAAAAAATTATTCCCCAAAGTGAAAAAACTTAAGTCACCTGATTGGGGAAATATCGATTTTAGGGATCTCTCCTATTTAGGCTGGAATGATTACGGGCAGGAGCGAAAATATATTGTCGCTATGCATGAGGGTAAATTGAAAGGATTTAAGGGTACCTTCAAAAGCAGCAGCAAGAAGGGAATTTGCACGATTTGCAATACCTTTGGAAGCATCGGATTTTATATGTCTGAATCGAAAACTTCATCTCAAGGAACCTTTGTGAAGAAAGGGAATTACGTCTGCCAGGATAGTCATGAGTGTAATGAAAAGCTTAAAGACAAAGAGAAATTGGATGATTTTATTCAGAGAATTAATCATTAGTAGGGTGCGCCGAGCAAGTGTCTCGGCGTATTATTATTGTATTTATACTAAATTACGGAATTCCAATTCTTCTCAACACTTATAAATCCCTTGAAACATTACCATACTTTAAGTAGTATAGATAAGTAGAAAATTGTAGAGTTTCGAAATGAGGGTTTTAAATGGAAAAGAAATCCATATACGGATTAACATTAGATCAACTGACAACATGGTTGGTCGAGCACGGTCAAAAGAAATTCCGTGCCGCCCAGGTGTGGGATTGGTTATATAAAAAGAGAGTGACAAACTTCGCGGATATGAAGAATCTGAACGCGGACTGTGTACAATTGCTTGACGAACACTTCTATCTTCATACACTCACTCAAGAGGTTAAACAGGAATCCAAGGACGGCACCATTAAATTCCTGTTCAAGCTTGAAGATGGTAACTTAATTGAAACGGTTCTAATGCGATTCAATTATGGACTAAGTGTTTGTGTGACGACGCAGGTCGGGTGCAACATCGGTTGTACATTCTGTGCAAGTGGACTGCTGAAGAAGAACCGTGATCTTTCAAGCGGAGAAATCGTAGAACAGATCATGAACGTTCAACATCACTTGGACGAAGCAGGAAATGGGGAACGTGTCAGTCATATCGTCGTAATGGGGATCGGTGAACCATTCGATAACTACGATAACATGATGGACTTCTTCCGAGTAGTGAATGACCAAAAAGGTCTTTCCATCGGAGCTCGTCACATCACCGTTTCAACAAGTGGTCTGGCAGATAAGATTTATAAATTTGCCGACGAAAACATTCAAATCAACCTGGCCGTTTCCTTGCACGCACCAAACAATGAATTGCGTACGAAGATTATGAAAATCAACCGTGCGTACCCGTTAGAGAAATTAATGCCAGCAATTGATTACTATTTAGAAAAAACAAATCGACGCATTACCTTTGAGTATATCTTGTTAAGTGATGTGAATGATCATAAAGAAGAAGCCATTCAGCTGGCCAAACTGCTGAAAAACAAGCGTCACCTTTCTTATGTGAACTTGATACCTTATAACCCGGTTGACGAACACAACCAATATCAAAGAAGTACGAAAGAAGCGATTGTCGAATTCTACGGTACATTACTTGAACATGGAATCAATTGTGGAGTCCGTGTGGAACAAGGGACGGACATTGATGCAGCTTGCGGTCAGTTAAGAAGTAAGCAGATCAAGAAGGATAAGGTTAAATCTTAATACTTTTTATATGGAGCACATAGATTCCTAAGTGGAATTTGTGTGCTTTTTTTGTTTACTACATTCGAAAGTTGTTGAATTAATAATTCTATAAATATAGAATTATTTACAAGGTACAAATTTTGGAAATGAGGTGTTTCTATATGGATGTGCTCCATTTGACCAGTCGGAAAAGAGAGACGTATGAGGTAAGAATCGAGGCTTCTCTTCTATGGGAATGCGCTTTGGGGATTGCTGCAATCACAAATACAAAGCTTATTGATACATTAGAGAAACCAAAAGAGTCATGGGACCATTTGAAAAAATCTTTATCTGAACCTTTGATTGAGGATTTGAAAATGGTTGAAGAGAACAATACCTGGAAATCTCTACTCCTTTTGCTTCATCAAAGTGAGTTTAGGGATCTATCTGAATTCATTCTGTTTATAGATGCATTGGGCGATGAAAAACTAAGATTTATCTGCATTCCATACATAGGGATGAAATATCAAGAACTTCGAACGCATGCTTCAGAAGGAGATGAGTCATCAAGAAACAGTTTGAAAAAACAGACAGAGAATAACCCGTTTTTTCCAGATTATATTGATTTCATCTGCACGACCAATATTCATGACCTTAGGAAACATCTGACGAGTGTCATGACCCGATGGTATGAAGAAGTGATTATTCCTCAAAAAGAAACACTATCTCAAATATTGTCAAGAGATAAACAATCCAAGGAGAAGATGTGTGGAAACCTAAAGTCCGAGGCGTTGGTAGAATGGGCAACGGGCGGTATCACTTATTTGCCTGAGCCAAGTGTGCATACAGTATTGTTGATCCCCCAGTCGATTTATCGCCCTTGGAACGTAGAAGGGGATGTTGAAGGAGTAAAGGTGTTTTATTACCCCGTAGCCAATGAAAGCATCTATCCTGATGATAAGGATATGCCAAGTTATTTTCTGGTTCAAAAACATAAAGCACTTGGTGATGAGGCGCGCCTCCGAATGGTGAAATTGCTGAAAGGTTCAAACCGTACTCTCCAGGAAATCACGAATGAACTGAACATGGGGAAGTCGACGGTCCATCACCATTTGAAAATTCTCAGGTCAGCAAGACTCGTAGAAACGCAGAATGGGAGGTATCGCCTGAAAGAGAATGCTGTTCAAGCTTTATCAAATGAATTGATGCAGTATTTAAATGATTATTAAAAGGGGAATTTGATATGGGAGAGCGTGTGGTCAAGGTGAATCAATTGAAGGATTTCCCACCCTTAAAGAAAAACTATTCTGTTTTCAGATTTATGGGTGGGAACCTTATTTCATTTTTCGGGGATCAAATATATTTAATCGCGATTCCTCTTATGGTATTAGCTATTACTGGATCACCTGTGAGTATGGGAATTGTAGCGGCTCTTGAACGGCTGCCGATTCTATTGCAGCCCTTCGCGGGTATCATGTCCGATAAATTCAACCGGAAGCTCCTGCTCCTTTTGTGCGATTTAGGACGATGCTTACTTGTTGGTGTTATTGGAGTTCTATATATCATGGAGATACTTGAGATGTGGATGGTATATCCGGTAGTATTCGGTATTGGCTTATTAAGCCAAATCTACAATACATCTCAATTTGCTTCAGTACCAAGCCTGGTGAGAAGAGAAGACCTACAGGCTGTAAATTCACTGAATACCGGTATATTTAATTTAGCGGTTTTTTTAGCACCAGGTTTAGGAGGGTTGCTCATTTCCTTTTTTAATCCCGGATATGCCCTGTTGGTGAACAGCGGAAGCTTCCTGGTATCTTTTCTTGCCATTGCGGGTCTTCGCATGAAGATGAAGGAGAGGGTTTCATCTAGCATTTCCATATGGGGAGATATAAGGGAGGGATTCGTATTCGTCGCAAAGACCAAGCCGATCTTGTATACCAATCTTGCCATGATATCTTCTGTGTTCGGAACTACATTATTTCTCACATTATTGGTGTTTCACCTGAAAGATTTCCTCAATGTAAATACGGTCATGATTGGCTGGCTATTATCAATGGGTGGAGTGGGTGCGATTCTCGGCGCTGTTACGTCAAACCTTTTTCGGAAGCGGTTTTCGTATCGGAGCATTTTATTTACAGCCTCTGTCATTGGAGGGCTATCGATCTTGTGTTTCGGCTGGGTAGAAACCTACTTTTGGCTTGTGATCATGAATGCAACCGGGACCTTCTGTGCTTCGATGATGAGCCCGTGCATCATTACGATCCGGCAAACGCTGACACCCGATCACTTATTAGGAAGGGTCCAGGCCACTAGCCGCCTCATGACATGGGTATCCATGCCCCTGGCCGCATTTCTTGCAGGAATATTGGCTGATTCCATAGGTACAGACCTAACCATCATGCTCGCTGGAGCCATCTCTACACTGGCCTCCATCCCTTATCTCCATCACAGTTTGAAAGATAAATAGAGGGACGGACCTCCCACAACTCTGTTTTATGGTAGGATGGAAATGGAAACTAAATTGGTGAGGCGAATGCAGATATGATCACTGAAAGACAATTGAAAGAGAAATTAAAAAAGATCGTTTTTATCCGTTTTAATATAAAGTGGCATAAGCACCATTACAACTAAGAAAGGGGAGCAGAGGATGCAATCGAATCATTATGACATCACGATCATCGGAGCAGGAGTGAGCAGTGTGTTTCTCGCTTACACCTTGATGAAGCACAATGAACATATCTCCATCCACATGATTGATCTCGGCAAAAAGCTGAGTGAACGTACATGCGGTTTAGATGAGGGGCGCGGGTGTACGTGTGAAGGAGTGTGCAGTAAATACATCGGATTTGCGGGTCTTGGAAAATCAGAGGGGAAATTTAATTACACGAATGATTTCGGAGGAGAGCTTGGCAGGAAAATTGGAAATCAAACCACACTTGATTTGATGAAGGAAGTAGACGATATTCTCTGTGAGTTTGGCGGTGACATCATCCCGTCCTATAGCACGAAAAATGAAACAGTATCAAAGCGAGCCAGAATGGTGGATGTGAAGGTTCTTTCAACTGAGGTCCGTCATTTAGGAACACGTTTAGCGAGTGATATTTTTCAAAGAATGTATGAAGTGCTCAAAAATCGCATTACGTTTAGTTTCGAAACTCATATTGATACAATTTCAAAACATGATCCGGGCTTTCACTTGAAATCTAATAGCGGTGACTTTACAACGGAGAAATTAGTGATCGGTACAGGAATGAGCGGCAGCACGTGGCTGAAAAAACAAGCAGCATCACTTGGACTTTTTCCAGGAAAGACACGTCTGGATATGGGGGTTCGGGTGGAAATGAAAGGGGATCAGCTTCAATCGATATTAGAAGATACGTTTGAAACGAAGCTGAAAATCGAAAGGGATTCATTCAGCGCGACGACCTATTGTATGAATCCGCGAGGGAGGATCATACGGAAACACCAACATGGACTCGTGATGCCAGACGGACAAAATGCCCGTGAAAATGATATACCAGGTGCAAATTTGAACTTCAGTTTGTTCGTTCCACGTTATTTTCATTCCCATGGTGAGGCAATGGACTATGCAGTGAGCACTATAGGAGGGATTAATCAAGGAAGAGAGCGGATTGTCGTTCAGAGATTGGAAGATTTCAAATTACATAGGAATACAGAATCGCTAGAGGGGAATCTGATAGGTCCGTCCCTCAAAGCGGAATGTGGGAATCTTCGGGAAGAGGTTCCGGAATTATATAGTATTGCGCTTAAGGAATTTTTTGCTTCTTTGGAAAGACTTATTGGGGAACCGATACACCATGATACGCTTCTTTACGGGTTAGATGCGAAGTATTATGAACCGAAATTACCGACGGATAAGAACTTTGAAACAGATGTGTCAAATCTGTATCTCATTGGTGACTGCTCGGGGGAAACCCATTCCTTATCGCAGGCAGCTGCAAGTGGTATTTATTTGGGGAAACATCTGGGGAGATAGGATTTTTACCAGTTAATAATAAATTTGGAATAATTTGAAACCTTTCTGTTTGTTTTTTCGTATTAGTAGAAAAGAACAGGCAGAAAGGGTTTTTTTATGGGGTTACGAGTAGAAAAAAACGTTTTGGAATATGAAACGAATGTAGATGATCATCCAAAAAAGGAGATGAGTATGTACTCGCTCCTACGTTTATTGGGTATTTTTATTTTCGTTGGGTGGGGAGCCATATTCTTCACAGTCCCCCTGGATCTGAACCATAAATTCGAATGGGTTCAAGTGAAGGGCATTCATGTAGATAGGCAAAAAACGATAGAATTCTTTCTATGTCTGATCACTGTTGGATTTATATATTTTGGGTTGCTATATTTTTATTTTAAAAAAATGTGGGGGAAAACTTTTTTATTGATCTCTCTGTTATGTCTCGGAATAATCGATGGTCTCTTTTTTTTCCTTTCATTATAAATTTTTTATTCATAAATATAATCATTTTCTAATGAACGGGGGCAGCTCAAATTGAATTACTATGTCAACCTATTAATAACGATAATCATCCTAATTATTGGAACCGGTACGGCATTCTTCATTGACCAATTCAGCAAACAATTAGAAAAATTCATTTCTTCAAGGTACTTATCCTTTACGATCATCGTGATCCTCTTCACACTAATGACTGGCGCAACGGTAATGACCAGCTCATTGGTAGGGTGGAGCATAATGGATACGGCTTTCATTTCCAGCCTTTGCTTTTTTGCACTGGGATGGCTCACCAATATTTCAAAACGAGCTGGAATTAATCAGGCATCAACGGCCGCTAAGTTCATCACAAATAATCACTTTAAATATGAATATGAATCAGCGAGTTCTTCTAATAAGAGTCCATATTTTATTGCGAGTCTGCTTTTTCTCGTTATGAGTTGGGGAATTTCATTTTGGATGGCTTACAGTTAATTGAATGAGGAGGAATGTTTTTTGTCTGATTGGGGTGTCTTGATTCTATTATTCATGATCATACTGACAGTCCTCGCTTTAACTGATTTTACGATTTTGAAAGTTACCGGACAGGATAAGAAGAAGAGAATTTAGGCGGGAGTCATATGTTTACTCCTTACACCTGTGGTTTTTATCTTGACTGGTTTATCCGTAAGTCCATTTGATCCTTCTGGGTTTGGAACAGGTATGGTCATGATGATATATGGAACTTTTTTCGCATTGAATGCCATAGGAATCATTGTGGTTGGATGGTTCACTGAATAAGGAAGTGGGGCTTTAAGAATTTTTACAATACAAAGGAGAGGATGAGAGCATGTTAGAACTTTTTTCTTATAATTGGGAAATACGGGAAGAATGGTTTAATTGGTGCAGGGAAATTGATCCGGATGAACTGACGAAAGAGCGTGCAGGCGGGATGGGGAGCATTTTGAAGAATCTCTTTCATGTAGCGGACTGTGAGCAAATTTGGATGAATCAATTACAAGGGAAACCCGTGATAAAAAAGGATTTACATACTATTTCGACACTTGACGAAGTCATTGAGTTTTCAGGAATGACCAGGCAGCAAACGGAAAACTTTCTGTCATTATGGACTCCTGCCTATGGAAAGAAAGAACTCAATATGACATCAAGGTCAGGTAAAACATACCTTTTTACATACCAAAAAGTTATGCAGCATGTAGTGACCCATGAGATCCATCATATTGGTCAATTATCCGTGTGGGCAAGGGAGATAGGTAAGAAACCGGTGTCGAGTGATTTGATTTTTAGATGAATAAGTGATTCCGAGGGAGAGGTTGGCTTATGAGTTTTGGGTCATGGGTTGCTATTTTCACAGTATTATCTGTAAGTATTGCTGTAGCAATCACTGCTGAAAAAAAGAGTTAAACTTGCTTTCCAAAGAATTTACATATAGGAAAGAGGAGGATATACAGTGGTAAATCAACGGAATTCACTGATCGAAAAAGTGAAAATCATTCATGGTGACAATTATGCAACCATTGAGGATACGAAGGAATTATCGACAGAAGAAATGAAAGAGCTCGTCAGATTTCTGGAACAGAATCCAGCCTATTATTCCTTGTCTACCTTAAAGATACTTGTGAATCAAATATTCTCTCGGGAAGTAGATGAATATTTAGTGGAAAAAGGATATGAAATGGTTGATGAATTTGTTACTGTGTATAAAAAGCTTGAGAAGTCGGAAATGGTACACTCTTATACTTTGAAGAATTTACATAAGATTTCAGTAAATGAGTTTGCACATATCTGGATGCAATCGATGGAGGGCTCCCTTAATCTCCCTTCTTCCCTAACCATGGAAGAACATATGAAAAGCGTCACGGTCGAACTGGGTGACAGCTATAAGGATTCCTGTATTGCGATTTATGAAGGAGATCAGGCAATTGGCGTCATAATGCCACATATAGAACCGGGCACGATAGATGAAGGAAGGTTGTTTTATTTCGGATTGATTCCTGATGAAAGAAGCAAGGGGAAGAGCAAGAATCTACATAAACTGGCACTTAGTCTGTTAGCCAGTGTGTTTCATGCAAAAAAATATATTGGGGGGACGAGTAAAAAAAACGCTCCGATGATCCGAACATTTCTTGCCAATGGGTGTGAAGTGAGGGATGTGAACAGGGTCTTCCTTAAGAAATCCCTTTAGTACTGTGACAAGCAATGTTATACTTGATGAATTGTTCAACTAGAAAAGGGGAGTTAAAGCCTTATGAAATATATGAAATCACAAATGAAACTGTTAATCAAAGATAATAAAGAATTGCAAGCCCGCCTGAAAGTATTGATGGATGAGATGAATTTAGAGCGTACGTTTGCTCTTAAAGCATTGTATCATTCAGAAGTAGCAGAAGGCGGAAAATATCATGCTGCCTATCAAGCGTTAGACCAAGCAAAGGAGTAAATCTTTTTTCTGTGAAATTCCGTATAGTACATTCATATAAATGAAAAAATCAGCGTTTTTATAGTGCATATAGACGGCAAGGTAAGAGAGGACATTCCCTCATTATCTTGCCTTTTCATTTTTCATTCAGAATAAATCTCCTGTTTTTACTCATTTCAGACTTTCCACATTTGTAAGAAGGTTCCCTTCAAAATCCTTAGGGTTTTCTCCCAAGATCTATATGTTTGACTAATAAAACCATATGTATTATATTAATTGACAGGTCAATGATTGACCCCTCAATTAAATTGAAGGAGGAGGATGCTTTGTCCATCTCTTGTCGTGAAGAAGAGAAGATAATCGTTCAACTAAATGATATATATAAGCAAATGAGTCCTAAGTTTGAGCGCTGTACCGGAATTAGTCAGTCTCGGTTGGATCTTTTGCACAAGTTGTTCGAAGTGGAAGAAATTAGTCAAACGGCTTTACAAAGAGAAGTCAATATTGATAGTGCAGCCGTGACGAGACACTTAAAGCAGCTTGAAGGAAAAGGGATGGTCTCCCGCCGTAAAAATCCTGATGATAACAGGTTTACATTTGTCCGGTTGACAGAGGAAGGCCGTCAAAAAATAGAAGCTTTTCGTGAAGAGAAAGAGATCTTTATCTCTAAAGTCTTTAAAAGCTTTACAAAAGAAGAACGTTCGGTTTTATCCGACATGCTTAATCGTATTCAGGATAATGTACAGGACATTGAATACTAAATTTTACTCATAAAGGAGAATGCATCATGAATCAAACAAAAATCAATGACTTTAACCAAATCATCACAGGTCGTCGTTCCATCCGTAATTATGACCCGTCTGTGAAAATCAGCAAAGAAATAATGACAGAGATACTAACCGAAGCCACTCTTGCACCATCATCTGTAAACTTGCAGCCATGGCGTTTTGTGGTCATCGATAGTCCAGAAGGGAAAGAAAAACTTGCACCACTTGCGAAATTCAATCAGGCGCAAGTCAAAACTTCATCTGCAGTGATTGCGGTATTTGTAGATATGAACAGCCTTGAATATGCGGATGAGATTTACAATAAAGCAGTAGAAGAAGGGTATATGCCTGCAGAAGTAAGAGACAGACAGCTCCCATCTATTAAAGGATTACTACAAATGATGACAACTGAACAGTTCAGGGAAATGAACCTCATCGACGCAGGGTTAGTATCCATGCAACTCATGCTTTCTGCACGTGCTCACGGATTTGATACGAATCCGATTGGTGGATATGAAAAAGATCAAATTGCTGAAGCATACGGTATGGACAAAGACCGTTACTATCCAGTCATGCTGATTTCAATCGGAAAAGCGGCAGATGCAGGCTACAAATCTGTTCGCCTGCCAATAGAGTCCATCACAGTATGGAAATAAAAAATAAGAAAAGAGGAGAAAGTATATGATTATTATTCATGCAGAATTTCATATTAATCCAACCAAAGAACAAGCATTCTTAGAAGAGATTCGCCCACTTGTAGCAGCATCCAGAGCAGAAGAGGGAAACATCTCATATGACTTATTGAAAGATACTGAAAGAGAAAGTGTCTATACTATGGTAGAAGTGTGGAGGGATACTGCTGCCGTTGAGATTCACAATGCGAGTGAGCATTTTACTTCATTTGTTGGGAGAGCGCCTGAGTATTTAGCGGCTCCTTTAGATGTGAAGATTTATGAAGGAAATAAGATAGAGAAATAATTAATTTTATGGGCATCTGACATTTGGTTGGGTGCTTTTTTTATATAAAAAAATGCCAGGCGCATAAGCACCCGGCATTTCCAACTACACTTCAATTATAATCGGTAATATCATAGGTTTCCTCTTCAAATGCTTGAATAGGTATTGACCTACGTCTTTTTTGATCGCCTGTTTCATTTCTTTCCAGTCGCGAATATTTTCTGCAGACAATTCATCTACAACTTTTTTAACGAGATGGTTTACGTCCTTTAATAGGTCTTCTGAGTTTCGTACAAAAACAAATCCCCGTGATATGGTATCAGGCCCAGAAATAATCGAATGCTCCGACTTACTAAGGGTAATGACAATGATAAGCATTCCATCTTCAGAAAGCTGTTTTCGATCACGTAACACAATCGATCCGATATCTCCGACGCTCAAACCATCTACAAAGGTGTCTCCTGCAGGAATGGTTCGCGTTTGCCGGGCAACGGAATTCTCGAAATCGACGACTTCACCGTTTTTTATAATAAAAGTATTTCCTGTTTCTACTCCTACCGATTCAGCCAGGATCCGGTGATGATGCAACATTCGGTATTCACCATGTATAGGAATAAAATAAGTCGGCTTCATTAATGTTAGCATGAGTTTTAAGTCTTCTTGATACCCGTGTCCAGATACATGCATACCTGTTGTACTTCCACTTCCGTATATCACGTGGGCACCAAGTTGAAATAAATTATCAAGAATACGTGATACGTCCTTTTCGTTTCCTGGTATAGGTGAAGCAGCCAGAATGACAGTATCACCTGGATAAACGTATACGTCCCGGAAGCTTCCAGTCGATAGGCGACCCAGTGCAGCCCTGGGTTCCCCTTGACTTCCCGTACATAAAATCGCAACCTTTTCGGGAGGTAATGCATCAATTTCACGAGCATCGATCAGCATCCCGTCAGGCACGGTTAAATATCCCCGTTCAATGGCGACTGAAACTACATTGATCATGCTCCTTCCTAATAATGCCAGCCTCCTGTTTGTCTTGATGGAAGCATCGACTACCTGTTGGACCCGGTTGACATTGGAAGCAAAGGTTGAGACAAATATCTTTCCAGTGGCTTTCAAGAACGCTTCATCCATATGATTACCCACCATTTGTTCAGAAGGGGTCAAGCCGCCCCGCTCCGCATTGGTGCTTTCAGAAAGTAAGACCAATACCCCTTCATCACCGATCCTGGCCATTCTATGTATGTCTGAGTATTGATGATTGGCAGGGGTTAAATCGAACTTAAAGTCTCCAGTATGTACGACATTTCCTTCCGGCGTATGAAATACGATGCCTAAACAATCCGGAATGCTGTGACTGACCTTGAAGAACGAAACATCGATCGTTCCTAAATTCAGATTGGAATTTGAGTCGATGGTTACAAGTTTTGTATCTCTTATTAGCCTGTGCTCTTCTAATTTAAGTTCGATCAGTCCCAGGGTGAAATGTGTAGCATAAATGGGCATGTTAATTTTTTTTAGAAGATAAGGAATGCCACCTATGTGGTCCTCGTGGCCATGAGTGACGATTAATCCCCGTATTTTATCTTTGTTTTTTTCAAGATAAGTAACATCGGGAATGATTAAGTCGATTCCCAAAAGACTTTCATCAGGAAACTTACCTCCACAATCGATGATGACAATATCATCACGATGTTGAATGACATACATATTTTTTCCTATTTCATTGATCCCGCCAAGTGCAAAAATGGATAATGCCTGTTCATTGGTATGCAAGAATGAACCCTCCAAGACAAATTGTTTTGGTTATTATGCCCGAATAGGTTGATTTCATTAAGATAAACTTTGTTTTGAGAGATAAAAAGTTACGGAAAATAAATTTCTATATGGTAAATTATGTTACTATTGTTTATGAATGATACATACTAAGGAGTGATGAAGATGACATCAACAAATGCATGGCCAGAAGTAGATCAATATTTTACGAGTAAACTTCAAGTATCAGATCCACTTATGGATTCTGTATTGAAAGCAAATAGAGAAGCAGAACTGCCTGCAATCGATGTATCTCCGAATCAAGGGAAGTTTCTCTCATTGCTTGCACAGCTTAAAGGAGCGAAACGAATATTGGAAATCGGGACACTTGGAGGCTATAGCACAATCTGGCTTGCCCGTGCACTGCCTGAGGACGGCCACCTTGTAACCTTGGAATATAGTGAAAAACATGCAAAAGTCGCGGCAAAGAACATTCAAAACGCTGGAATGGATCGAAAGGTGGAAATTATGGTAGGTGCTGCCCTGGATACGCTGCCGACTATTGAAGGTGAATTTGATTTCATTTTTATCGATGCAGACAAACAAAACAATGCAAATTATTTAAAATGGGCACTCGAGCTTTCTCAACCTGGAGCTGTCATCATTACTGATAATGTGGTACGTGGTGGAAGAGTAATCGATGAAAACAGCGGAGATGAAAGCGTTCAAGGTGTTCGCCATTTTGTTGATATGTTGTCTAAAGAGCCCCGTATTGATTCAACGGCTGTTCAAACTGTCGGGTCTAAAGGTTACGACGGGTTTGTAATGGGGATTGTGAAGGGGTAAAAAAATATTATTGTATTTTATGGCATTTTTCTGTAAAATAAATGAAAATTCATAATCATATATGTCATGATAGGAATGAGTAGTGACTTATCTCCCTGGTGAAGAGAGCTGATGGCTGGTGGGAATCAGTACAAAGATAAGCGCGAATTACCTCCTTAAACATTCTCTGTGAACCCTTCTTAGTAGCAGAGAACGGCCGATCCGTTATCCGTATGAAGTGGAAGAGAAATCTTCAATGAGGGTGGTACCGCGTTAACCACGTCCCTTTTTAGGGGCGTGGTTTTTTGGTTTGATTTTTGTTGGGAGAGTGGATAACGGCGGAATGTTCGTTTTAACGGCGAATTTCCGAATATATAGGCGAAATCACAAATTCGTCGTCTCTAATCAGTATATATCAGCGGAATCCAGAATATATCAGCGGAATTTTCGTTTTATCAGCGAAATCCAATATTTATCAGCGATATTAAAATGATCTCAAAGAACACATTCAACCTGACGAATATTTAAACGAACATATCAATCAAGGAGGAATCACCATGCAACCCAAATGGGAATCACTTTCACAAGAACAACAGGCAGAAGTGGAAAGGCAGTTAACCGTATACAAAAATGGAGTTCAAGAAATCATCCCAGAAGCAGAATTAAGGCAAAAACTCGTCAAGTCAATTGCCACAGAAGTACCTTTGAAAATCAAGCTAGGTCTAGACCCAACCGCTCCCGATGTTCACCTGGGTCATACGGTTGTCCTGAACAAATTAAGGCAGTTCCAAGAGAACGGTCATATCATTCAGCTTATTATCGGGGATTTCACAGGTAAAATCGGTGATCCGACTGGTAAGTCCGTTGCCAGGAAGCAGTTGACTGATGAAGAGGTGAAGAGAAATGCCCAAACTTACTTTGAGCAATTTGGGAAAGTCATCGACAAAGAGAAGGTGGAGCTTCATTACAATTCCAAATGGCTGTCATCGTTGAATCTTGAAGATGTGATTCATTTATCATCGAAGATCACGGTTGCTCGATTAATTGAAAGAAACGATTTTTCTAACCGGTTGTCAACAGGGAAGCCAGTCTCGCTTCATGAGTTTTTCTACCCGTTAATGCAAGGATACGATTCCGTCGCATTAGAAAGTGATGTGGAGCTTGGCGGGACGGATCAGCAATTCAATGTGTTGATGGGAAGGCATCTTCAGGAGCATTACAAACAGGAGAAACAAGTGGTCATATTACTTCCTTTACTTGAAGGTCTTGACGGCGTGGATAAAATGTCAAAATCAAAACATAATTATATTGGAATTGATGAAGATCCTAACCAAATGTTTGGGAAGACGATGTCGATTCCGGATGAATTGATCATCAAGTACTTCAACCTGATAACGGACTTATCTTTAGATGAGAAAACGAAAATGGAGAAGGAATTAATTCAAGGGACACTCCACCCCAGAGACGCCAAAATACGTTTAGGAAAAACCATCGTGTCTATGTACCATGGAAAAGAAGCAGCCGTACAAGCAGAGAACAATTTTAAAGAAGTATTTCAAAAAGGCGCACTGCCTGATGATATTCCAGAAATACAGTGGACAGGTGAAAGCAGAATCTCCATTATCGACTTACTTGTTGAGATAAATTTGCATGGTTCAAAGAGTGAAGCGCGGCGGATGATTCAAAATGGAGGAATCAGAATCAATTCAGAAAAGGTTCTGGATATGCAATTGGAAGTAGAGATTGAAGATGGACTGATTGTGCAGGTAGGGAAGAGGAAGTATAAAAAGCTGAGAATAAGGTAACTCCGTAAGAAAGTCGTCTAATCAGTATGAATAAGATGACTTTCTTATTTTTTATTAAATCAATTATTTTTGATGTATTTTTGTTGCCTCAATGGAAGATCTTGCATATAATGAGGCTATATCAAATAAATTTGATTTAAGAGGAGCTGATAGCATGAATAAACAAATTCCATTAATAGTTATATCACTGGATTCAACCTTCAGTAAATATGAAAAAAAATTCAAGGCACTAGCAGATCAAAAAAGGTTATTTATCCTGCACCAAATTACTGAAATGGGAGAAGTGTGTGTATGTGACTTATCGGATAAATTAGACTTACCCCAATCTAAACTTTCCTACCATCTGAAGATTTTAATGGACGCTGAGTTGATCTTGAAAGAAACGCGGGGCACATGGAGTTACTATACATTAAATCATACTGAATTGAATCATTTGTTATCAGAACAACTTTGCTGCTGGTTTAGGCGTGAATAAAGTGATTAATTTGCATGGTGACATCTTATGATTTATTAATCAAAAAAAATTGATGTATAATTTTCAATAATTAATCAAATAAATTTGATTAATCAAAATGGAGGCAGTCAAAATGACTATGTTTAAAGATTTTATCAGTATCGCCCTTGAACTAACTGTGCTGTTTGTTGGAATATCCTTTGTGATTCATCTACTTGAAGGAGTTATTCCTTATAAAAGGATGGAGGAGCTGATGGATAGAAGCCATCCTCTGTTGAGTGCTCTGATTGCTGTTGGTTTTGCATTCGTCACACCATTTTGCTCTTGTTCAACCATCCCTATTGTCGTAAATCTATTGCGAAACAAAGTTCGTTTTCCCATTGTGATGATTTTCCTTTTTGCCTCACCTGTACTGGATTTAACGATTTTGTCCTTGATGACCTATTTACTCGGATGGAAAGTAGCCATTGCATACACGATTTTAACCACTTCTTTTTCTATAATCATAGGATTTGCGTTGAGTGCATTTGGATTTGAAAGACAACTAAAAAATGTCATGGTAGAAAATTTCTCAGTCCCTGAGAATGGAATCGACATTAAGAAAGCGATAAGAGAAACACTTACACTTATGAGAAATGTCTATCCATTTCTTATTATCGGGGCAGGGATTGGTTCGGTTATTCATGGTTCTGTTCCAACTGAATGGATTACAACCTATTTAGGAGGAGAGAATTGGTGGCTGGTTCCGATAGCTGCGATTATCGGAATTCCATTATACATCCGACTTTCTACAATGATTCCCATTTCCCAAATTCTCGTTGCTAAAGGAATGGCACTGGGACCAGTAATGGCTCTTATGATTGCATCAGCAGGAGCAAGTCTCCCTGAGGTGACGTTACTCCATAGCATTTTTAAGAAGAAGCTTGTACTCGCATTTATTGGCTCTGTCCTCATTATGTCTACTATGTCAGGATTCTTATTTTACTTTGTATAAGGAGGTGAAGAAAATGAAATGGTTAAAGAGTGTGATAGGTCAGAAAGAACAGAGGGATTGCTGTAAAGTGAAGTTGGTTGAAGTTAAAGATGAAAATGCTAAAAAGAATGTTGTCAAAAATGAAAAATGAAGCCCTCGTTTACTAACGTAGGGCTTCATCTTTTTTTTGAGGGGATGTGAGTTTGCGACTATCCTCATTCAAATCAATGGGTAGGTGCTTCGGTTAAATTAAAGCCAATATACTTTAACGCAGATTCTAAATTGCGTACCTTAACAATAGGTAGTCGAGATAATTGTCCGTTATCCTTTTCGTGAATCGCAATTTCAGGTGTGATTCCTGTGAGGATGCTTTCAATACCCATTACCTTCAGTGATTTTACTAAGTTAATAAATACCGATGGAAATATTCCATCTAAAATAAGCAGTCCGGATAAGTCGATAATAAAGTACTCTGTATCGTGACTTGAGCCATATTCGAGAACTTTGTTTATTATTTTATCTGCCCTTATTTCATCGATGACTCCCTGAATACTAAGACAGGCAATTCCTTCTGTAATCGGGATAATCGGAACACTCAAGTAATTCATATTAAATTTGGTTTGATCCAAATCCAGGATATAAGACAGGATATCTGCCATTGATTGAAGGTATTCAATATCCGACTGACAGAAATTTTTCTCTTCTTTATCCATGACACATAATGTACCAAATACATCCCCTTGTAAATCTCTTAGCGTAACCCCGAGAAATCCTTTCACCTTTAATTGAGAAGTAACTTCCAACTCTTTGGTGATGGCATCCTCTGCAAGGTTTAACTTATGCATCTCATTGTTTTCATTCATTATAATCAACCTACAATATGTATCTCCATATTTTACAGAGTAACCCTCTGGAATGATCTCTTCTTTTTCGTTATAAGAACTTAAAACAGTCATGGCATCATCGCCTCGTCTTGTTACATAAGCCGTTTGAACATTTAAATGTTTGCTTATGCTGTGGAACAACTTTTTAGAGGTGGCTAATAATGAATGGTATTCGGATGACGCTAAATTATACTCATTAGACACGAATCTTTCCTCCTCCTCTAAACTAGAAATCTAAGAACTATGTAAGCAATCAAAAAAATGCAGTTAATGTAACTATATAGATAATGGGGATGAATGTCTAACAAGAGAACTTTTTGAAAAAATACTTATTTAAGCTATAATTTTCCATATAGTGAAATCCGAAGAGAGGAAATGGAGTGTGCAATCAGTTATTTGATAATATTTCAATGCAGATGAGTTGTCTACTAAGCAAATAATAAGAGATTAAGAGGAGATCAAAAATGAGTAGAATCACAATAGAAAAAGCAACAATACAAGATGCAGAAGCTCTTACCGATATAAAAAGGAAAGTGTTTGATGCTGAAAAAGAGAAATGGCTCTCATATGCAGAGGATGTAGTCGATTACAATATCCAGCCACCAGGCTACGACTCCATTGAGATGGGGAAGTATATGATCCATGAATTGAATTATTTCAAAATCCTTTATCAAGAAGTGCTTGTTGGAGGTGTTATTGTCACGTTAGAGGGAAAGCGCCATGGAAGAGTCGACCGTATCTTTGTTGATTCAGATTACCAGGGAAAAGGAATTGGTTCTGCTGCCATAAGATTAGTAGAAGAGAAGTTTCCTCAGGTGAAATCGTGGGAGCTTGAGACATCCAGCAGGCAGCTGAATAATCATGCCTTTTACGAGAAATTGGGGTACAAGAAAGTCTTTGAATCAGAAGATGAATTCTGTTATGAGAAAAGGTTACAACCTGGTGCGACAGAAGAGGTTGAGACGAAGGAGATTCACATTCAAGGTGATACCTTGAGACAATTTGACCTTTCCCGGCTTCAAGTGGAGCAGAGCAACATGACGGAAACGGATTTCTATGGTATTAACGGGAGTCATTCCACATTTAGCAACAGTAACCTAAAAGGAGCTCGATTTAGTAATTGCAATCTAAGTGAATCCCGCTTTCAGAATATTAATCTCAAAAAATCCCTGATTGCTGATTTGAATCTTTCACATAGTGAATTCGCCCATGTGACTTTCGGGGGCACTTATTTTCATGACACAACTCTTGGAGAAGAGGGTGAACCTATAATTTTTGAGCGCTGTGATCTTAAAGGGTGCCAATTTAAAAGTTCCAATCTGAATGATGTTAGGTTAATAGATTGTGAGACGGAGGGAATGAGGATCAATAATATTTTGGTGAAGGATCTTTTGGATGCGTATGAAATAATACATAAGAAAAGGTAAAGAGCAAATCTTCAGACACCCACTTTAGGCTGAAGTCATAAGATACTTAATGACAGAAAGAAAAGAGAGGTGTCTTCCTATATGAATCCTTATCAATTTTATCGTCAATTCAAACCTTTTCACTTAGATGGTTACTCGCGGGTTCAGGAGAATCAATCACTGATAAAAGATATACAAAAGGCAATTAACGGAGAATATAGTGCGATCGCTTGTTATAAAAAACTTGCAAAATTGGCCCCAACCGAAGAAGATAAAAATCACATTCGAGAAATTCGAAAAGATGAAATGCGCCATTTCAAAGCTTTCAGTGATATCTATACGAATATAACAGGAGTCCCGCCCACCCCTCAATTGCAAGAAGGTTGTCCAGATGCATACAAAAGAGGTCTGGAAATTGCCATAAAAGACGAGCAAGAATCGGTTGATTTCTATTTAGAAATTGCAGATAGAGCCCAAGATACCTATATAAAGGAATCATTCCGTCGGGCTGCTGCAGATGAACAAAATCATGCCGTTTGGTTTTTGTTTTTCTTTATCCAGAACCGTGGAAACAGGAGACAGGAGAGGCAAATGAATTACGGCGCAAAAGGGGCACTTGATGCAACTTCACTCACTGTACCTCAAATGCTCGTTTATGCCATGCAGGACGAATACTTGGCTCAAGCCAGATATGATCGAATCATTCAGAATTTCGGAAGTGTCCAAACCTTTACGAGAATAAAAGAAGCCGAGCTACGTCATATTACAGCTTTGCAAACCCTTTTTCAACGCTATGGTGTGCCCTTACCTGAAGATAATTCTCAAGCCTATACTTCAACTCCGGATTCGATTAAAAGTGCATACGCAGCAGGAGTTCAAGGTGAAATTGACAATATAGCTATGTATAATAAATTTCTGACTTACAATCTTCCTCAAGATGTAAGAATTGTTTTTACACAATTGAGAAATGCTTCACAGAATCATTTAGCTGCTTTTGAGAGAGGGTTAGCTAGATGATGTGACCACCTTTATGGGTGGTTTTTTTATGAGGTGGGTTTAAGGTTGGGAATGGGGTAAGGGAGGTGTTGATAGCACGGCTAAAACCGTTTGATTTTGATTTTATTAAATCGCAGTTAAATTCAAGGTTCTCAAAATAGTGCAGTGTCTCTGAAAAAGGCGTATACATAGCATCCTAGTCGCAAAATGCTCTTTGTGAGAAGATTCAGGTGAATCAACATCGAATAATATTCATCAAAGACAAAAATTCTTTAAGAAAGGAGAAGGAAATGGAGAAATTTGATTTTGAAATTGTTGAGATACCTTCATACAAAGCAGTCGGATTAAAGTGAGAAGTATCTTATAACGAGATATCTTCCCATCAAGCGTGAGAGATACCCGAGTGACCGTGATTAAAAGGATCCTCATTTTGACATCTTGATTCCCGTATGAAAAAAAGAGATAGATGAGCATTTCATCTATCTCTTTCTTCGCTTACTTAAATATCCCGAATGGCTTGCCTACAGGAAGTGTTTCTTTCCCAAAGTGAATGTTCAACACACTTGCCGCAGAGCCGTAGAAGCTGAATAATGCAATAAACAACTCAGAAATGGCCGCTAATTTATGCATAGCTTCAGGAGCGATCCCAAGTGTAGACAGGGAAAGTCCGATAAATAAGAAATCAATCAGTACAAAAATAATGAATAAGACCTTATGTGTTTCCATGGCGCCAACGGTCATGAAAATACTGAAAATCAGATAGCCGATATACGCAATCCCTAGTTGGTGTGGATCAACTGCCGCTGCCGCTGCTTCTCCAAACACACCGAATGAAATTAACCAGGATGTCCCGACACCAAGCCAAAATAAACCGAATGCCCCAAATGCAGTGGATCCGAATGTATTATTATGTTTTGCATCTCCAAAGCATGCAATCAGCTGTGCAATTCCTCCAAGGAAAATTGCCCATGGCAATACAAAAGAAACTCCATCCGTCCATCCAAGTTTCGCTGAAGAAGCGACAAGGGTAACCATAGCTAATCCAAAAAGTCCGAGCGCAGATGGATCCGCTGTAGCGATTTGAACACGCTGAGTGTTTTGTGTTTGATTCATGATGATACCTCCTATTAAACATACTTGACTAATTTACATAAAAAAGTGTCAGTATGCAATAGAAAATATTATGTAAGCATAACTTTCATAAATATAGGTGGTATTTTAGATGCAGCTAAGGTGGGAAAGTGTATATCGCTGATAAAATCGAAATTTCGATGATAAATTTAATATTTCGCTTATATAATCTGAATTTCGCTGATAAATTTAAATTTTCGCTGATAAAATTATCTCATACGCCAATCCTGCTCTCAAAACCTCTTCAAAGAAGTCGATTTCAGCAAGATTACGACTCATCAAATGATAATTCATCAAAATACCCTCTATCTAATGAAGAAACTCCCGGAATATCTTAATAAAAGATAAACCGGGAGTCCTTTATTCTGTCCTTACACCCAACACACAACAAAAAAACGCATGAATTGAGTCTATCCTACATACATATCAACAGGGGACAAATATTTTACTCGAGCGATCCTCTAGAAGGAGGTGATGGTGGTGGAGAACTACTTTATTTTCATGCTGATGTTTCAAGCAGGAAGTTTCATCATTTCGTTGTTGAATCATATTGAAAAGTAGAGGGCTCCTTAAAGGTTTTTTCCGGACTATGACTGGCCTCATAGTTCGGTTTTTTTCTGCCGGATCGCTTCCCTTATAGTCTATGTAGATCATCTCGTGAATATACGTTTCTATTAATATAGTAATAGATGCCGTACTGTTTCTAAATTTGCCTATTGTTGTTATCATAAGAATATTGAAGAAATCCAATTAGGAAACATACATACAAACATTTCCAGGAAGGAATCAGACACTTGAAGGTCATACATCAAAAACTTATAAAAGAACGATGCGGTACCGTTTCTTTCAAAAGGGGAGAGGTCTATTATCGTTCCAATAAAGTGAAAATGGACGAGTTCTATTCAAATTATTGTGAAGCGACGGTTATGGGGGAGGAAGATTTCTACGTAACCGTTACAGGGGAAGCCAATGGAGAACTCCATGCAAATTGCAGTTGTCCCAAACTAGCATCGTTTGATAAAGATTGTCAACATATCGCTGCTGTCCTAATCGCCATTCATTATGAGCAGCGTAATGAAAATAGTCAAGGAAGGGAAGTAACAGAAGAATTTTTCACCTTGTTTCAAGATGAATCCATACGCTCCACTGGTCACCAGAGGCATTTTGAAAACAGACAAGTTCTGCCATGTGAAATATTGATTAAGCCTGTCCCCGTAAAAACAGGTGGAGCATTGATCGGGATTGAATTAACGATTCACTCCATCAAGGTTCAACAGGTTAGAGAGTTTCTCCAGAGCATCAAAGAAGGAGTTCCCTTCCAACTTTCAGATTCATTCATTTTCAATCAACAACTTCATTGCTTTGAAATCGATACCGATACTGTAATCCAAAAGCTTATAAAGGTGGCCCAGGAAGAGAAGATATATTCTTCAACTGAAGTGAACAATAATGAACAATTGCTCATTCAACCTTCTCCATGGGAGGGGCTTTTACCACTTTTTATAAAAGCCCCAAGGGTTAAAGTGGAGCAAAGTCAGCACACCGTAGAGGGGATCAAGCTATTGAAGACCCCGCTTCCATTGAAGTTCCACTTCGGCCAAAATGAGGACGGAAGCTATCGATTACACATAACCGGGTTAAACAATATGGTCGTCCTGGATGAATATGAAGTCGTTCTTCATAAAGGAACATTGACCCAATTGAACACCAGGGATTGCAAGCGTCTTTCTGAATTAAAGCGACTTCTCACCAAATCAGGTACAGACTCGATTCCCATTCCTCAAGCGCAAATAGGCTTCTTTCTAGAGAAAGTAGCGATTGGTTTAAAGAAATTGGGGAAGGTCACAATCTCGGACGGAATTTCCAAAAGGCTGGAAATGGCGCCGCTTGTTGCAAAGCTGTATCTTGACCGGGTGAAGAATCGCTTGCTGGCGGGTATTGAATTTCATTACGAAAATGTAGTGATTCACCCATTAGAAAATCGCGAACCACCTTCGGGTTCCTTACTAATTAGAGAGGTGGAGAAAGAAGATGTCATCCTTGAATTAATGGAAGAGTTCTCTTTTGGAAAAACAGAAGGCGGTTATTTTTTGCATAATGAGGATTTAGAGTATGAGTTTTTAACCTATGGTGTGACGAAAATTCAGAAGCTCGTCCAAATTTATGCAACTACAGCAGTGCGAAACCGTGTCTTTAAAGGGAATAATGGTCCGAGAATCCGGGTCAAGGTGAAGAAAGAACGAATGAACTGGCTGGAATTCAAGTTTGAAATGGATGGGATACCTGACCGACAGATCATGGAAATCCTTGAGGCATTGGATGAAAAACGTAAATATTACCGTATGCGAAACGGATCACTTCTGTCCCTTGAAACCAATGAATTTCAAGACATTCAGCGATTTCTTCATACATCACAAGCGGAGAAAAATGATTTAATCAAGGGACTCGAGCTGCCGTTGCATCAAAGTCTCCAACTCCTTGATTCAGTTGATGCGAGCAACACGTTCAAATTAGGGAAATCGTATAAAGAGTTCCTGCAACATATCATGAACCCTGGCAGTATGGAGTTTTCCATATCACCAACCTTGAACACACTGTTGAGAGAATATCAAAAAGAAGGCTATCGATGGATGAAAACTCTGGCCTTTTATGGTCTGGGCGGGATCTTAGCCGACGATATGGGATTAGGGAAAACCATCCAAAGCATTTCTTTTATTTTTTCTGAGTTAGATGAGATTCGGAAGCAGAAACTTCCGGCTCTGATTGTTTGTCCTTCGTCCCTCATGTATAACTGGCAGAGTGAATTTACGAAGTTTGCGCCTGAAATTCAAGCAGTGATACTGGATGGAAATAAATCAGAACGAATGAAGAAGCAGAATGGATTAAAGGATATCGATGTGATCATCATTTCCTATCCTTTACTTCGAAGTGACATCAAGTGGTACGAGCAGCAGAAATTTCACACGGTGTTTTATGATGAGGCTCAGGCGTTCAAAAATCCAATAACGCAAACGGCAAGAAGCGTAAAGAAAATCGAAGCCAATCACCGTTTCGCATTAACCGGTACTCCGGTTGAGAACTCACTCGAAGAGCTGTGGTCCATCTTTCACGTCGTATTTCCGGGTTTATTTCGAGGGCTTAAGGATTACAGTGGTCTTACAAAAAAAGATATCGCTAAACGAATCCGCCCGTTTGTCCTGCGCAGGATGAAGGAAGATGTTTTATCAGAACTTCCGGAAAAGCGGGAGATCATGGAATCGGCGGAATTACTGCCGGCTCAAAAGGAATTGTACGCTGCTTATTTAGCGAAGCTGCGTCACGATACGCTTAAGCACCTGGATAAAAATACTTTGAGGAAAAACAGAATCAAAATTCTGGCTGGTTTAACCAGACTTCGACAAATATGCTGTCATCCAGGATTATTTATAGAGGGCTACCAGGGAACATCGGCAAAATTCATTCAGCTCATGGAGATTTTGGAAGAATCAAGGCTTTCAGGCAGAAGGGTGTTGATTTTTTCACAGTTTACTAAAATGCTTGAGCTCATTGGAAGTGAGCTTTCGGCAAAGGGAAAGACCTTCTTTTACCTCAATGGCTCAACACCTTCTGAAGAGCGGGTAGGCATGTGCAACAGATTTAATGAAGGCGAACGCGACCTGTTTCTTATTTCATTAAAAGCGGGAGGTACGGGACTCAACTTAACAAGCGCTGATACCGTCATCCTCTATGATACATGGTGGAATCCTGCTGTCGAAGAGCAAGCAGCGGATCGAGCCCACCGCATGGGGCAAAAAAATGAAGTACAAGTCATCAAGCTCATTTCCCCCGGAACCATTGAAGAAAAAATGAATGAGCTTCAAGAAAAAAAGAGACACCTCATTCAAGAGGTGATCGATCCTGACGAGAAAATCGTTTCTTCCATCACGGAAGATGAGATTAGAAATATATTATCAATTTAAGATTTAGGGTTGTAAAGGTGGGGCCTTCTATAATGAAGCCCCACCTTTTATATTTTCAATCAGCAAGGTTTTTTATCAAGTGTGGGTCATTTATTTACATTCTATAAAGTTAAGACTGGAAGTTACAGAATAAATCTTTATAACAAACTCATCAGCAAAAATTTTGGGACCTCTCATATTTTCTTAAGCTGGGCACGCGTGTATTATTTTAGAATATTATTGACCACGCTGGTCAAAAGTGGTTATAATGAAATTGACCAACTCGGTCAAACGCCTGTCCCTAAGAAGGAGGATGAGAAAATATTGTTTAAAACATTAAACATAGATCCTGAGAAAGAAGAAAGGATCATAAATGCAGCAACTCATGTTTTTGCGAAGAATGGTTACCAAAATGCCTCAACAAACGCGATCGTGAAGGAAGCAAAAATCTCAAAGGGAATTTTATTTCATTATTTTAAAAGCAAAAAGGATTTGTATGTTTCACTGTATGAACATCTATCCGACTTATTCACTGAGAAGATTTATGAGCGTATTGACTGGAACCAGCGTGATATTTTCGTTACGATTCGTGCAGTAACATTGATAAAGTTTGAGCTTTTTGCCGTTTATCCACATCTGATAAATTTTCTTACTAGTGCATTTATCGAAGAAGCACCGGAAGTAAAAGATGATATCCAACAGATTAAAGCCAAAATGGTGGAGAACAGCTTTGCAAAATTATTCACCAATATGGATACATCAAAATTCAAAGAAGGAGTCGATGTGAAAAAATCGATTCAAATTATTTATTGGACCTTTGAAGGAATTGCCAATCAACAGCAGCAAAAAGCTAAGACACTTTCCGTAGAAGAAATTAACCAAGAAGAAGTGCTGGCTGAAATTGATTCCTACATCGAATTATTAAAGGCATCATTTTATAAATAAGAAATAGGAAAAGGGAGGAAGAGATCCATGAATGTGATAGAAATTAATGAACTGACAAAAACGTACGGAAAGTCCAGAGGGGTTATCGACATCAGTTTCCAAGTGAAAGAAGGGGAGATCTTTGGCTTTATCGGGCCTAACGGGGCAGGAAAATCAACGACGATTAGAACTCTCCTCTCGCTGATTCATCCGACTAGCGGCAATGCGAAAATATTTGGAAAAGATTGTGTTGAGTTCGCTCCAGAGATTGCGAAGGAAGTAGGATATCTACCATCTGAAGTGTTCTATTACGACAATATGAAGGTGATGGATCTTCTCAAGTATTCTGCCAGTTTCTATAAGAAAGACTGCACAAAGAGGATTAAAGAATTAGCCGAAGTGCTGAACTTAGATTTAACGAAGAAAATTGATGATCTCTCACTTGGAAATAAAAAGAAGGTGGGAATCGTTCAAGGATTGCTCCATGAACCGAAGCTCATTATCCTGGATGAACCAACATCAGGTTTGGATCCTTTAATGCAGCAAAAATTCTTCGAACTGCTTCAAGCTGAAAATAAGAAGGGAGCCACCATTCTATTTTCTTCTCATATATTAAGTGAAGTTCAGCGACTATGTGATCGAGTAGCGATCATTAAAGAAGGAAAAATCGTTCAAGTGGAAAAAATCAGTACATTAAAAGAAAACAATCACAAAAAATTCAAACTTGAATTGAAAAGTGGTGTAGATCAATCATATTTCGAGCTTGATGGCGTGAGCAATCTTGAAATGAATCAAAATCATGTCAGCTTCCTGTTCAGGGGGAATATCAACACGGTGATGAAGAAGATTGCCGATGTCCAAATAGCTAATCTTTGGATCGAGGAACCGGATTTAGAAGAAATCTTCATGCACTATTACGAAAAGGAGGCTTGATCCTCTATGAATATCTTTTTATATGAGTTAAAGGCTTATCGAAAGTCAACGATTATGTGGACCGGTGCACTCGTTGTATTAGTGATCCTGTTTATGTCGATGTTTCCTTCCATTTATAAAGAGATTAATGAATTTAAGAAGCTCCTGGAAGGATTCCCAGAGGGAGTAAGAAAAGCGTTAGGTATTCAGGTGGACACTATAGGCTCTCTAAATGGTTTTTATTCGTATATATTTTTGTACATCACATTATGCGGTGCGATTCAATCCGTGAATCTGGGAATCTCCATTAGCTCGAAAGAAATTCGTGAAAAGACAGCTGATTTTCTGTTGACTAAACCAGTTACCCGTACAAAGATCCTTTCTTCTAAAATACTTGCAGCTTTAACATCGCTGCTGTTTACAAATATCGTATATGTGATTGCAGCGATCACTGTGGCTAATATGGTAAAAGTGGAGGATTTCAACCTGTATGTATTCTTGCTGATTTCTCTAACTCTCTTATTCACTCAATTGATTATGTTTGCTGTTGGAATCATCATTGCTGTTGTATTTCCGAAGGTGAAATCGGTAATCAGCTTATCACTAGGAGTCGTGTTTGGCTTTTTTCTAGTAGGTATGGTTGCAGCTGCTGAGAAGGCTACTCGCTATTTATCTCCGTTTAAGTACTTTGACTATAGCTATATCATGAACCAAGAGGGATATGAATGGTCATTCCTGATCTTGGGGATGTTCCTGATTGTCCTTTCATTGCTTGGAAGCTTCGTTATTTACAACAAAAAAGATATTCATACGGTATAAGGGGAGGTGTTCAAGATGAACGTATATATAAGAGAAATGAAGGCTCACCGCAAATCCCTCATCATTTGGTGTATAGGGATGATCGCCTTGATTGGTTCGGGAATGGGAAAGTTTGCAGGATTCACTGCTTCAGGTCAATCCATGAATGAGCTAATGGCTCAAATGCCAAAATCACTCCAAGCATTTCTAGGGATAGGCAGTCTCGATATGTCCACGGCCAGCGGATATTATGGAGTGCTCTTTCTGTATATAGTGTTGCTCTCAACGATTCATGCAGCAATGATTGGTGCAACAATCATCTCAAAGGAAGAAAGGGATAAAACCGTTGAGTTTCTGTTCGTAAAACCCATGCCAAGGAAGAGAATCATAGGGATTAAATTGTTGGCAGCCCTCACGCAAGTTGGGATTCTGTCGATCATCACATGGTCAGTTTCTATACTTATGGTAGGAAGGTATAGTGATGGAGAATCCATTACCAGCGATATCGGGATTTCGATGATTGGAATGTTAATTTTACAAGTATTATTTTTAGTAATCGGTACAGCGATTGCTGCTTCGACCAAAAAGCCTGGAAAAGCCGCTACGTTAGCAACATTCGTTCTTTTAGTCACCTTTATCCTTTCCTTTGCCATCGACCTGAGCGGAAAAATCGAAGGCTTGAAATACCTCACACCATTCAAGTATTTTGAAGCGAAGAATGTGATGGATGCTGGATTGGAATTTGTATTTGTTGGGATTTCAGCTGTTTTGATAGGGGTTCTGGCGGTAGCTACCTTTGTTCTTTATGAAAAGCGGGATTTAAATGTATAGAAGTAAAGAATCTAGTGATAAATAATAGTTGCAAAGATAAAAGGAGCTTCTCCACTAAGGAGTAGCTCCTAAATTGATAGGTTTATAATTTTGCTTTTAGTTCTTCAATCTGCTCTAAATGCCTCTTCTCATGATACCCGATAAAAGGTACCCATTCATCTAATCGGATAAGTCCGAATATAGGGTGAGGATACGCTTTTTTCTGTAATTCTTCTTTGCTTGTTGTATGGAGAAAGGTGAGAAGATCTTGACGAGAAGCTTTCAGTTTGTCCTTCATTTCTTGAATGGTAAGATTTTCTTCAGTAGGAACGACAAATGGAGGTGCATCTACTTTTGTCCTTCGATCTACCGTATAGTGGATCGGCTTCGATGGCACTGCCTGTTCTTCACCTTTAGCTAACGTTGTTTGAATCGCTTCAGTCAACGATCTTTCCATTAGATACAGATGGTCCAGCACTTGAATGATTGTCCATCGGTCTTCTACAATTCTTCTGTTTAAATCCTCATTGGTTAAATCACTCACACTATTTAATAGGTCAGAACGGATGTCCTCAATTAGTTTCATCTCTTTGTCCATATAAATTCCTCCTCATGGGTGGTTTCAACATCCATTTTACTCTTTTAGGAAGATGGACGTACAGTAATAGCACTTTTGAAAAAAAAAGCTCAGGAATCTGAGCTTTTCAGGTATTACGGAATTTATATACTTAACTTTCACTTCCAGCGTGTTCTACTTCTCCGTCAAAATCAGGAGCAACAGCTTTCCGGATGAACAACGAAATGAGGAAAGCGACAGCAGCCAAAGCAAGAGCAAACCAATAAGCATGATGTACACCGTAGGTCATGGCATTGTTTAAGAGTCCTTCTGTTAATTCACCCGATTGCCCTTCAATATACCCGGCCTGACTTTGTGTCATAATGCTGACAAATATTGAAACACCAAGAGCTCCTGCGACTGGCTGCAGTGTGTTTGCTATGGCGGTCCCATGTGGATATAGATGCTTTGGCAGTTCATTTAAACCATTCGTTTGTGCAGGCATCATGATGGCTGAAATGGATAGCATCAGAAGCATATAGACAAGAACGAATAACCAGATCGGTGTAGATGGATTAATCGTGCTAAAGAAAATCATTACTCCTACTAAGGTTAAGGTTCCTGGGATGATCAGTTTTCTTGGTCCGTACTTATCGAATAGCGACCCCATCGTAGGAGACATCAGACCATTCAAGAGAGCCCCAGGAAGTAATAATAATCCGGCTGCTTTTGCAGAATATCCGAGAGGTCCTTGTAAGTACATGGGCATGACGATTTCGGATGCAAACATAGCCATGATGACAATGACGAAGATCGATACTCCTCTCGCATAGCTTTTATATCGGAAAACACGAACATCGAGAAGTGGTTCATCAAGCTTTAACTGACGTAAGACGAATAGTACTAAGCTTATAACCGCAATTGAAATAATCACGATAATTTTCAGAGACGTAAACCCGGCAGATTCTTCTCCCGCCGAACTAAATCCGTAAACAATTCCTCCAATACCAATTGAAGAAAGGATAATGGACAAGATATCCACGCTGGGACGAGTGATTTCGCCGACATTTTGTAAATATTTTAATGCGAATAGAATTGAGAACACGGCGAAGGGAATGACCGTAATGAATAACCATCTCCACCCTAACAAGTCGACAATCACACCAGAAAGTGTCGGGCCGATCGCTGGTGCAAACATAATGACCAGTCCGAACGTACCCATGATTTTACCACGGACTTCCGGCCGGTAAATTAATAATAAGGCATTCATGATGACCGGAATGAGTAGACCGGTCCCAACCGCCTGAATCATCCGACCAGCAAGCAACATAGGGAAATTCATGGCACATGCAGCAATCACCGTGCCGAGAAGAAACACACTCATCACACCGATAAACATTTGACGAGTCGTGAACCATTGGATAAGCAGGGCGGAGATAGGCATCAGCACACCCATGACGAGCATGAATCCTGTTGCTAACCACTGAACCGTGGGAGCATCGACGTTAAATACAGCCATTAACTCAGTTAGGGCAATATTTAACAACGTTTCATTTAATATGGCAAAAAAAGCACCGATCATAAAAGTAATGAGGATCGCTTTTGTATTGATTTTTGATGACATATTTGTTCCTCCATTAAAGATAAAAATAAAATACCTATCTATAATGCTTGATTTTGAATGATTTCTCAAGGGGATTGTTCCTTAAATCAAGAAAAAGAGGGGTGTCACATGGACACACCTCTAAAATATTCTTATGCTTCGCGCTTATTTCTTCTAAATCGGTGGAAGACAAGATACATCATCGGAACTATGATCAACGTTAATACAGCAGAGAACAGGATACCCGAAATAATGGTAACAGCAAGTGGTGTGAAAAGGGCATCGCCGCTGACTGCAACAGGAATAAGTGCCACAATCGACGTGAGAGCTGTCAGTAAAATTGGACGAATACGGGTACGCCCTGATTCTACAACTGCTTCCTTCACGCTCATACCACTCTTCAATCCCTGTTCAATAAACTCAATTAACACGACAGAGTTCCTCACAACGATACCGGTTAAAGACACCATCCCCATGACAGCCAGGAAGCTGATCGGGGTTTGAGTAACGAATAACCCGAGAATCGCACCTGCAATGGCAAGATAAACAGCGACAAGAACTAAGAACGGAAGTGATAATGAATTAAATTGAAGAGCAATGACTAAATACACTAGGAAAATGACTATTGTAAATAGTACTGTGATCTCCGCGAAGAAGTCATTCTGAGCTTCATTTTCCCCGCCTAAAGTAATGGAATAATTGTTGTCGTCTAGGTTTTCTCGTACATCTTTCACTATATCCTGGACATTTTCTTTATAGTTTTCCTCATTCTCAGGAAAAGCACGAATCGTAATTGCACGTTCCCCGTCTTTATGAGGGATGAGTTGAAGTTCTTCTTTCTTTTCAGGAGTCACCAGCTCACCAAGGGAAATCAGCTTCGGTGGTCCAGCAGGGTTAGCTGTTTCAGCGGGAACCTCTAGAGAAGACAGATTCATTCCAGCATCATTTCCTTCTAATACCAGTGTCATAGCACGTTTCGTGACACCATTATCAAAGGCTTTCATCGGAATGCCTTCTGTAGCCAATCGGAGTTGTTGGCTGATCTGATTGATTGTAATACCATTTTCCTCGAGAAGCTCACGGTTTGGAACATATTCAATTGTGGGCTCCATTTCCCCAACATTATCAACGACTAGATCAGTATCGAGTTTTTCAATTTCAGTTGAAATCGTATCACGAAGTTCAATCAATCGATCCATCTCAGGACCAGAAACCGTTACTGTGACAGGAGCCCCTGCCGGAGGACCTTGCTGGATCGTTTCCATGAAGATCAACGCATCAGGATATTCTTCTCTAAGTTTGTCAGTCCATTCGTCAATCAGACCTTGAGCCGTTTGGTTTTCACGATCGACTCTCGCAACCAATTGACCTGTATTTTGACCGGAATTTGAAAGAGAGCTGTTAAATAAGTTAGGTAGTCCTGAACCAGCAAAAGCCGAGGTTTCATAGACACCCTCATCCGTTTTTAATAGTTGTTCCATGTCTTCTAAAGTGCTCGCTGTTTCATCAATCATGGTACCGATTGGTAACGTTACATCAATCGTTACTTCTTCGCGGTCAGCTGACGGGAAGAATTCAAATGGTGTAAGAGCAATCAGACCGAAGATGGCGGTTGTGAAGATGAGACCGATGGCAGATACCAAGACAGGTCGTTTTGAAAACTTCTTTAGAATAGTATCAGCATAAAAGTCAGCCAGCCTATTCAATGGTTTTCCTAGTAAACCGGGTGCATCTGGTACTTTTTTCGTTGTTCTACTATAAAGCAGGTATCTCATGATCGGAACAAAGATCAGTGCAACAAGTGTTGATGCGATGATCGTCGTTATCAGAACAGTCGGCAATGCTCTTATGAACGCTCCGTTTCCGCCTGATAAAAATATAAGAGGAAGGAACGTGAATACAATGGCAAGAGAAGAGGTCACAATCGAAACCCAGATCTCTTTGACACCATTTACGGCTCCCATAAGCGCACGATCACCAAGCTTGTAGCGACGTTGAATATTGTCATTCACAACAATTGAGTCATCCACAAGGATACCGAGAGCAATGATGGCACCGATGACGGAGATCTGATTAAGATCCACACCGGAAAATGGCAGTGGAATCAACCCCATCAGGACGGAAATCGGAACGGCTAATGCAACCACGAACGCTCCAGAAACGGTAAGTCCCAATGCCGTTGTCAAGATAACAGCTACAACGGAAATAGCAAGGGACATAAATAATCCATCAAAGATGTCTGTTACAATCGAGGCCTGAGAGTAATAAGGTTCAAGATTCACATCAGAAGGAAGAGATTTTGCCAGTTCATCCACTTTGTCGCTTACTTTCTCATCCACAGAGGGGATATCTTCCCCTGCCTGAACAAATGCTGTAAAGGAGAGGGAAGGCTTGCCTTCAAATGTGACAATATCTTTAACCTCTTTAGGAGCAATTTCAACGTTTGCTATATCTTGTAAAAAGACCGATTCTCCATCAGGATTCTTGCCAACAAAAAGCTCGTTCATTTCATTAAGAGTTGAGTAATGATCAACCGTTAATTGAACGACTTCCTTATCGACTTCTTGTTTTCCTAGAGGAGTAGGATAGTATTCATCATTAATCGCACTCATGACAGTAGAAGGATTGAGTCCGGATTCTTTTAGTTCATCCTGTTTTAATTCTATGACAATTTCTTCTTCAGGTAATCCTTTTACCGTTATACTGGAAACACCCGAGATTTCCTCGACTTCTTCCTGCCAACGGTTCATTTCTTCACGAAGAGTAAGGAGGGATTCCTTATTATCACTTGTGAGGTGGAAGGAAACAATCGGCATTTTCACCGTGGATTCGTTAATTTCCGGATCGAATACCTCGTCAGGAAAAGAGGTGGAAGCATCTGAAACTGCTTGTCGCACATCTCCAAACACTTCTTTTTTGTTTTCTCCATCTTCAACCTCTACAATAATAGTAGAGAAACCGGCTGAAGAGGAGGAGCTGATTTCTTTAATTCCATCGATGGACTGCAGAGAAGATTCGATGGGATTGGTTACCGTCCTCTCAACAGAGTCAACGGTTGCACCTGGATAAACGGTGCTGACCGTTCCAATGTTCACGCTTGTTTCAGGTATTTCCCGCTGTGGTAATTGTAAAAAAGTAAAAATACCGATTATCACAAACAACAAGACAAAAATCAGTGTGATTTTGGAACGGTTTAAAATAGCTTTCAACATGAATGTTATCCTCCTTTGATAATGTTTTGACTCATGGGTCAAATGTTTTTTTATAACTTGAATATTTACTGATATAACAGTCATTAATCGGTTGACTCACTAGTCATTTTACATGTATTTTTTCTCTAGTCAAGAAATAATGCTCTTCTATTTTTGGGAGAGTATGGTTAAAATGATAGAGTGAATTTTCTCTGGATTTAGAGGTGTAGAAATTGGATAAACGTAAATCAATACTCGAATCAGCCGTAGAGCTCTTTGCAGAACACGGATATAATCAAACATCCATGCAGCAAATCGCCGAAAGTGTCGGCATTTCAAAGGGCTCCCTATACTCATTTTTTCAATCAAAAGAAGATTTAATCATATCGATTTATGAACATTATCAGCAACTTGTCTTCGAACGGGCTTTTGTCGTCGGACTAGAAGGTAACTTACCACCTCTTGAACGGTTCGCAAAGCAGTTTCAAGTACAATTTGAAGGGATACTTGAATATAAGTCATATATGAAGATGCACATGCGTGGAGATTCCTCGAAGAATAGTGAGAAATTGGCTGCAATGGAACACCGTATGAGAGGACGGTTATTTAGCTGGCTCGAGCATAATCTATTAGAAGTATTTGGTGGTAAGATCAAACCTTACATATGGGACCTCATGTGGATGACCCAATCCATCTATTCATCGTATATGATGCTTTTGATTTCTACCGACGATACCTTGGATCCTTCTGTTCTCGGGAAACATTTAGTGAGACAGATTTCCCTTCTTGCTGAAGATTTTCTCGAAGGTAAGAGCAAGCCGTTATTAAATGATAAGATGATGAAATCATTTTCTGTAAGCATGGATCGGGAAGGGGCCTTCATTTCATTTGAAAAAAGGGAGAATGCCTGGAAGGGATTGTATGAGAAAATAAGCGGGTTGAGTGTAGAAAAAGTCAAGTATTACATGAATATCGCCAATCGGATTTCAGAGGAATGCCGCCAAGCGGAGCCGGACGAGTTGATCATCAAAGGGTTATTTCGATTGTTGATGGATGTAGAGGAATTGAAAATAGAAGCTGAAGAGTTAGAGATGCAGCTCCTTCCTGATAAATAGGGAGGAGTCTTTTTGTTGAATAGTAGAAATAGATAGAATTAGAAATTTAATATCATCAAGAATGAGCAAAAGAATTACATTAGAACCAAAAATCGCACCACTTCACAAGTTTTCTAGTCATTTGGTAAGGCAAAACTCCTATTGTTTCAATACCATAATAAAGACCAAATCATTTAAAGGAGGGTTTTTTATGGCATTTCCCAGTAATGCACAATACACCCCGGTTTTAGTAGGGGGAACACCATTGTTTGACGTTTTGGGAGACGAGAGTCCCGTATCGACGGATATTGTAGGAAATTCAACATTCCCTGCAGGATTCTTCGCGTACGATGGTACCAATGTCTATTTCCGGTTAAGGCTGAATGGGGACCCCCGTAACAATCAGTTAACAGGCTTCAGGAATTTCTCATGGGGTGTTTTGATCAACACTACTGGTGTGGCAGGGACGTACGATTGGCTCTTTAACGTAGATGGGTTGAATAATCGTGTGAGTTTGATTAAAAATACAGTGAAATTAGTGAATTCGTGGAATGATCCAGCTGAAGGAACTGGAGGGGGGAATCCTAATTTCGCCCAGAAGATTACCAATTTTGATTTTGCCAGGGTATCGCCTGCTGATTCCAGCATTGGTGGGGAGCAGGATTTCTTTCTTGATTGGTTTCTCCCGGCAAGCACCGTCTTCTCTTTCTTAGGCATAAATGCTTCATCAGCTATTCGTGCCGTGTATTTTACCTCTGCAAACGCTAATAACTTTAATAAAGATTCCTTAAGAACGAGCGAGGGTTTTTCATTTGCAAATGCATTGACAGACCCCATCACTCCAGAACAAGCTGATATAAGAGCAAAATTAACAACGAATAAGGTATTGAACACCGGGCCACAAACAGTTGTTCTTGGCCAGCAAGCAAATTGGAGCGGCTCCATTACAGTCACCAATTCCGGGCGTTCTCAAGCAACATCTGTCTTTCTGGATGATATTATCGGGCCTGATGTCGTTAACTCTTTTGTCGTGAATTCCACTTCACAAGGATTAACAACGTACAATTCAGTGACTAAATTGCTTACCTGGAATGTGGGGAATCTGAATCCCGGTGCCACTGCAACATTAACATTTACATTAAATGGTGCATTCACGACTAGTGGTTCACGGAATTTAGATAGGGTACAAGCTTCAGGTTTTGATACTTCATCAGGGAATGCAATACAATCAAACACATCTGTCGTCAATATCACTGTCCAGCAGACCGCCACAATCAATGGGATAATTACCGATCAATCAACAGGATTGGCACTCCCGAATACAACAGTGTCTCTTCTTCAAGGAATGAGCACGATTGCTACAACTCAATCAAACGCAAGTGGATTTTATACATTTACGAATGTAGTACCTGGAAACTATACAGTACAGGCTGCTTTAACGAACTATGTAACAGGATCAGCTAACGTAACGGCAGTAGGTGGTACATCAACAACGGCGGATATTGCACTTGTACCTCAGCCGAGTACGATTTCCGGAAATGTATCAAATGGCGGTCCCATTAACAATGCAGCCGTCCAGCTTCTCAATAATTCAGGAACCGTAATAGACACCACATCCACTAACGGAGCAGGAAACTATTCTTTCGTAAATGTAACTCCGGGTATTTATAATGTTTCTGTTATCGCAGCCGGTTTTCAATCTCAAGTTAAATCCGTCATGACAGCGCCCAACCAGGCAGCGGTCGTCAATTTTACCCTCTTTGCAAATCCGGGAGCTATTTCAGGTACGGTCCGTGATTCCTCCAATAATACAGCCATCCCACTGGCAAATTTAGAGTTGATTGATTCAAACGGAGTACTCATTGCCACCACGACGGCAGATGGAAGCGGTCAATATTCCTTTAATAATTTCGCTCCAGGGAATTATCAAGTCAGGTCTTTCGCTACAAACTATAGTACAACGACAGTATCTTCAACGGTTACAGCTGGCAATACCACAGTAACCAACATTTTCCTTGAGCCCAATCCCGGCTCTATTCAAGGCACGGTAGTAGACGGCGATACCTTGACGGCCATTTCAGGAGCCTCAGTACAGGCAGTGAACGGTCAAAATGTCATCGTAGCCTCTGCAACAACAAACGGAAGTGGACAATATTCATTTGATAGTCTTCTACCTGGATCGTATTCTCTTATCTTTACAGCTGACGGGTTTGCGACCATAAACCTCGGTGCGGTTGTTACATCAAACACTTCTACAACTGTGAATGCGTTTTTATCCAAGCTTGCTGGAGCACTTCAAGGAACAATACTGGATCCCAATGCCGCCGGGATACCAAGTGCAACGGTTACCATATTCCAAAATAATATTCAGATTAATTCTGTAGTAACTGACTCAAATGGTAACTACATGGTCTCCGGACTTCCTCCTGGAAGCTATACGGTTGTTGCTAGTGCACCCAATTACACCACTGAAACCGTTGCAGCAATGATTGTAAATGGTCAATCCACCTCGTTAAATATTACGTTAAACGAAGATCCAGGTACATTGACGGGGTTTGTTAGAGACACGAATAATGCCCCGATTGCCGGAGGAAGTATTACGGTTCAAATCAGTACCGGGGCAGGAATCATTGTTGCTACCACTGTCACGTCACCTGACGGATCCTACACGGTTCAGAGCCTTGCCCCCGGGAATTACACCGTTGTCGCAGCAGCATCAAATTTTCAGGCTGCCACTCAAGGGGTGACTGTTGTTTCGAATATGACCTCTATCGTGAACTTTAACTTGGCAGCTGATCCAGGTTCAATATCTGGAATCGTATCAAATGCCCAAACAGGCACGCCAATAGTTGGTGCAAATGTGGAGGTAAGAATTGTTGATTCAAGTGGAGCAGTCATCGCGACCGTTTTGACAGATAATAATGGAGAATATGTTGTAAATGGATTGGCTCCAAGTATTTACACGGTCCTGGTTTCAGCATCAGATTTTCAAACCAATGCCGCTACTGTACAAGTCACCTCAAATCAAACAGTGGATGGAAGCATCGCACTTGAACCTGATCCCGGTCAGATAACGGGGACAGTCTTAGACAGTGTTGGGAGTAACCCTATCCCTGGAGCAAGTGTCAGCATCGTGAATAGCTCAGGAACACTGATTACAACGGTATTAACGGATCCAAACGGAATATTCATGGTTGAAGGACTCGCACCTGATAACTATACAGTGAATGTATTTGCAAACGACTTCCAAAACGGGACAGTGGGAGCCCTAGTAAATTCAGGGCAGACAACGCCGGTTTCGGTTTCACTGGAACCTAATCCAGGAGCGATAACGGGGACCATCAGCCCCCTTTTAACGAATACAACTATTCAACTTCGGAATGTTAACAACGTATTAATCGATTCAGTCGTGCCAAATCAGGATGGGACATTTTCATTCAATAATTTAACGCCGGGAAACTACACCGTTTTAGGATCGGCTCCTAACTATTCAACTGCCCAGGCTGGAGCTTTCGTCCTGGCGAATCAAACTTCAACCGTGGATCTGACTCTTACCCCAAACCCAGGCACAGTGTCAGGGATCGTGACGGATAATCTTGGAAATCCACTTGTAAACGCCATTGTACAAATCCTTGATCAAAATAATAGTTTAATCGGTTCAGGATTCACTGACTCATCTGGACAATATATTGTCGGAAATCTTCCAAGCGGATCATTCAATGTGGTTGTCAATTCACCTGGGTTCGGGCAGGTCATTACAGGGATTTTCGTAGAGGTGGGTCAAGATTTAAGCGATGTAAATATTTCCTTGATACCGAACCCGGGCTCCATCAACGGTCAGATCACTAATCGAACCACAGGAGAACCGATTTCAGGCGTAACTGTAATCATCATTGATGGAAGTTCTCAAATTCCAGTCGCAACAACAACAACTTCAGTATTTGGAAACTATTCAGTTAGTGGCTTATCACCGGGCTCATATATTGTCTCAGCAACTAAAATGAATTTTACCACAGAGCAGATTGGAGCCATTGTCATTAGTGATACAGATACGAGAGCCGATTTGTCACTAGGAGAAAATCCAGGTGCATTAGAAGGAAATGTTGAAGACACCAATGGAAATCCAATAACAGGAAATGATATTCAGATTTCAGTGTACAATGAAAACAATGTTCTGGTAGTTGCATTTTTTGCAAATTCAGACGGCACATACACTGTTCCATCTCTCGCGCCGGGTACGTACTTCATTACAGCTACGGTACCGAACTTTTCTTCCTCAACCGTTTCAGCAATCGTAGAATCCAATCAAACTAGTACTGTAACAAACGTATTAGCTGCAATTCCAGTAATGTTAACCGTTCAAGTCCTGATTGAAAACACTGCGAATCCAATCCAAGGAGCAACGGTCACGGTGAGGCACGCCAATAACATCCCTATTGCAACAGGAATCACAGATGAAAGTGGATTTGTCACGTTTTTCTCTTTACCCACAGGAACATTGAATATCACAGCTGATGCTTCTTCGTTTGGAACGGATACGAAGTCTGTTATCGGTGGCCCGGGGGATATTCTATTTGCATCCCTGAATCTGGCGCAAAATCCTGGTCAACTCCAAGGGTTTATTTCAAATCTTACTAACGGAAATGCAATCCCTAACGCCGTCATTCAACTATACGATTTCACGAATGTTCTCGTCCAAACCACGTTATCTAATCAAAACGGAGAATATACCTTCTCGGGAGTAAGTCCTGGAGTGTACACGGTCATTGCCAATGCAACAGATTTTGGGCCGGAGACGGCTGGTGCCATCGTAGAATCAAATCAAACCAGTTTACTAAGCTTTGCATTAAGTGCAAATCCGGGTATCGTACAAGGATTTGTCCGGGACTCGCTCACGCTTAATCCGATTCCAGGTGCAAACGTCGAAGTCAGGGAGCTTTCAGGATCGGGTCCAATCATTTTTACCACGATTACGGATTCGAATGGGTTCTTCCAGACGACGACCCTCTCCCCAAGGGTATATGTATTAGTCGGAAGCAGTCCTGGTTTTGGCACAAGCGCTGTATCGGCAGAAGTGATGAGTGGAGGTGTTACTGAAATTGAGCTTCTTCTTACGCCAAATCCGGGGTCCCTTGTCGGAACTGCTAGAGATGCTGCGACATTACAACCATTGACAGACACATTAATCAGGGTCATCGACAACCAGGGAACAGTAGTAGCGACCGTACAAACGTCTGTTGACGGAACATATCTTATCGAAGGTCTTGCTCAAGGAAGCTATTCTGTAGCCGCCATTAACCCTGACTATCAATCCGAAATTGTTCAAACAAACATTCAGCCTGATTCTACGACATTATTAGACTTTAATCTTCAGGGCAATCCCGCGACTCTTAGTGGGAACATCGTTGATGCATTCGATCAGTCCCCTTTAACCGGTGTAATTGTTGAAGTTTATTTAAGTGGAACCGACATTCTGGTGAGACGTGTCCTTACTGACGAAAACGGAAACTATTTAATCGAAGGACTGCCGCAAGGAACCTTTGAGGTGAAAGCTCAGCTTCAAGATTACGCCATAAATGTGAATACCGTATTTATATCACCTGGTGATAGTGAAGTGCTGAATGTTGAACTTGTTCCATTCCCTGCAACGGTTCAAGGAACGATTAGAGATGCAGACACATTTGATCTACTTAGCGGTGCACTTGTACAGGTGGTTATACCAAATACCGACATCGTTGTTGGGAGCATCATTACATCCAGTGACGGTACGTATTCCATCGGTAATTTACCACAGGGAAGCTATAATGTAGTCATATCAGCAGACGGCTATGCCACTGAGGTTGTACCGGTCATCCTTGCTCCAAATGGGACAGAAACGGTGAATGCGAATCTTGACCCGAATCCAGCAACCATTTCCGGCGAGGTATTAAATGCTCAATCGGCTGCCGGAATACAAGGTGCGTTAGTGAGAGTTTTTAACTCTGACGGCGTGTTTATTACAAGCATTTTAACCGATGATAATGGTTTCTACACAATTTCCGGTTTGGGAGCAGGTCAATACACTGTTATAGCGAGTGCACCCGGTTTCGCAGATGGCATTAATATCGTTACGCTATCACCGGGTGAAACCGAATCACTGAATTTCAGCTTATCAAACCAAACCGCAACTCTTAGAGGAATTGTACGGGATAACGTGAACAATCAACCGCTTCAATCCGCTCTAGTACAAGTTTTCAGAATAGGTACAACGATCCCGATTGCCTCTGTCCTTACCAATGGCTCTGGTGAGTATGTGATTGAGGGGTTAGATCCCAGAGAATATCGAGTCGTCTTTTCAGCTGATGGATACACAAGTGAAGTCTTCAGGATTTTCCTTACCAATGGTGAAGACCGGACACTTAATGTGAATCTCCTGCGCCAGCCAGCAACCATTGCAGGTAATGTAACCGATGCGACAACAGGACTGCCTATCCAAAGTGCCGGCGTCATTACGGTGATCAGTGGAAGTGGAATCGTAGTAGCGTCCACCTTGACGGACCAAGAAGGAAATTATATATTAACTGGTCTGGCACCTGGTGATTACAACGTGATCTTCTCAGCTGATGGATACGTCAGGTCGACGTTCAAGATCACATTAAGCCCGAATGAAACAGCCATCCTCAATGCCGCTTTAGAACCAAATCCCGCTACCATTACGGGAAATGTACGTGACGTGAATACGCTCGATCCGATCGGGAACGCAATCATCCAAGTATTCACACTCGATGGAATATTACTGGGAGTTACCCTTACAGATATGAATGGTAGTTACATCATTTCTGGTTTGCCTGGGGGAACAGTCGTACTGGTCGTGCGTGCACAAGGATATCAAAGTCAAATGCAAAATGTCACCGTGACAAGAGGTAACACGACGACAGTCAACTTCTTATTAGAGGATAATCCGTCAAGCATAAGTGGGATTGTCACTGACATTCGAACAGGCGAACCCATTTCCCAAGTTCTTGTTCAAATCTTCCCGATAGGTTCCATTGTTCCGATTCGTTCTACCTTAACAGATCCAAATGGATTCTATATCCTAACGGGATTACCTGCAGGAACCTACGTGATTCGATTCACTGCAGCAGGCTACCCGGTCAAAGAGATTTCCATTGTACTTGGAGAAGGCGAAAACCTACAGTTAAACGTTCAATTAGGAGAAGAAGCCCCACCTCCGCCACCAGGAAGTATAAGACCTGAATGCATCTCTGTAGAAAAAGTGTATGACTGGGTCATCGCAACCCATAACACCACTCAATCCGTCAGTCTCTCACCTGATTGCAGGGAGTTTGTAGATGAACTCGTGGCAAGAGGAGATGGAATACATGTAGAGTGTCAGCTCAATCCAAATACCGAGACGAGATGCTTGCTCCTTTCGTTCGAAACTGGAACACCGGGTTATGTAGTGATACGGGGGCAAGCGTTTTTGCTTGTGACCATCCAATCCTTATTTAATGAAGAAGATTTCTGCACCATGGAAGTACCAATCTTCTTTGATAAAAAACTAGCCGTATGCTTACCAGAAGGAATGGATGCAAGCAATGTGAACTGCTCTCTTATGGATATCAAGTGTCGTGAGAAAGAGGGAAGCCTCACTCGTGAACAAGTGAAACTTCAACTCATCGCATGCCTGGAAATAGAAATACTTCATCCAGTCGTTCTTGAAGTTTTAGGAACTTTCTGTACACCAAGGACCAATGTCAAGCGTGTGGAAGAAGAAGAAAAGGATATGTGTTAATAATAAAAAGAGGTGCCCTTCAGTGGAGAGCACCTCTTTTTTATGGGGAATGATTAAAGATGAATCAGTAACTTGAACTTCCTTTTTTTGTTTCTTGAGATTTTCTAATGTTTTTTCGATGGAAGGGAGAATCTTCTTGTTCATTTACGACACTAAAGGGATTGTTGTCTAGATCAAAGAAATCAAACCCTTTCATACCACCAAAGTCCTCAATAGGGGTAGTGACAACACCTGCACTCTTTAACTTCTCATGCACAGCCTCAATATTGTCTACTAAAAAATTAAAGTACACATTTTTCCTCTTCCCACTGATGACAAATTCAGTAGGCTGAGGGGATTCCACCTGAACCAATCCTATTTGAGTGTCACTATTAGGGAAATAAAAACCTGCACCACCATCCCAGGTATCAATCTTTCTCACACCTAAATGCTTTTCATACCATTTCATCGATTTCTCCATGTCCGTCACCGGGATAAATACACTACCGACTTTAAACAAAAAACTCACTCCTTCTATTTGGAATTCATTGGTATAACGATTATACTAGAATAAAAGTTACAAATGTTTTTAAATTTTTTTTGAAAGGACGAAAATGTTGATTTTTGAGGAACTGGAAACTACGATTCTAAAACTTTATAAGTATTGTATGAAGCTATCTGGTTCTATTCCAGAAGCAGAAGACCTTGTTCAGGATACCCTTTTGAAAACTTACAGATTGATGAAGTCAGATCCCGAACGAAACTTATCCATGTCCTTTCTCTATACCATCGCCAAAAACCTTTTTATCGATGGGAGAAGAAGAAGAAAAGATATGGTTTATTTTCATGAAGAGTATCATTTCGAATCGCATGACTTTACCGAATATGACTCTCTGTTGGAATGTCTATTTACAGTGTTACCCCTTAAGCAAGCTATGCTTCTCATATTGAAAGACGTGTATGGCTACTCATCTAAAGAAATCGCCTCAATGCTTCGAATCAGCGATACATCGGTCAAGACCGCTCTTCACCGTGCCAGAAATAGACTGATGAAGGGTGCTCCATATGCAAATTCTGATAAACAACTCCTTTTTGAAATAACAAACTCTATCAAGGAATCAAATACATTACGATTATTTCAATATTATCGACTACTAGAAACCAAGTATTACAGTGCCTCGAGAAAATCAGTGAATACTATTGGCTATGTTGTTGATCCAGATGGAAATGTGTTAGAAATCATCAATTGAGGAGGTATAATTATGATAACGCGTAACATAAAAGTGAAGAAAAATGGTGAATTGAACTTAATAGGTTTTCGAGTCGTATGCCCCGGTGACCAGTACATAATAGAGATTCCAAAAGCTGCTTCTAAATTGAAAGAAAGGGTCCATGAGATTCAGCATCTTATAAATAAGCAGATTCAACTTGGTGCGTTCATTGCAGAGGACACTACTGGCGACTTGGATGGATACTGGGTAGGGATGGAAGTGGAGAAGATTGAAGTTATTCCCCCTGGCATGGTGTCTTTAACGATTCCGCCACAAACCTATGTAAGTACCTTTTATCAAGGGACGAATCATGGAATTAGAGATGCATATCGTGACATGCATGAATGGGCAGGGATAAATGGATATGCAAGACGTAGAGATTTATGGCACTTAGAGAAATTTCATCGTTTTGATAGTGGTGAACAGGTAGAAGTGGAATTGTTGGATACAGTTGAATCGAAGTGATTGGATGACTGACTCTGATAGTAGAGTCGGTTTTTTTGTTTGGACGTGAGGGGAGAGGGGGATTTGGTGTTATTAATTATGCAGAAAAGGTTGGTACGCTTGCAATCATGGGTTTGAGACCGATTCGCCGTTAAAACGAAAATATCGCCGTTATCTCCTTTTTCAGCACATGCATCATCATGAAAATTAAACCCTAATGGACCCAACCGACCGTTTCATAACTCTTTCACTAAAAAATTCTAATTTTTAAAAAATTATTATATAATTCCCAAAAAACCAAAAAAGACTAAACAATGATAGGTATCGCATACCCTCCACACCTCTCATTACACCTCTTGATCCAACAAAAATTCACAGCCAAAACTTAACCTTTTCCACCACTATTTTCCGACATAATGTTTCAAAATTCCACAAATGGGGTAAAAGAATGTTGGCGCAATTATACGGTTATACTAAATCCGTGGGTCGTCAGGACTAGATTAGATCCTGGACGGCTTTTGTTTTGCCCAAAATACAAAAATAAAGGAGGGTGTAAACTGTGGAGAAATGGATGAAGTTTCTGGAGGTTAATGCACCTCGAATTCTTGACTTGACGATTGAGCATGCAGTGCTCGTCGGACTTGCGATTTTCGTTGCCCTTTTAATCGGGATACCTTTAGGGATATATTTAACAACCAATGATTATTTGGCGGAGACCGTGCTGCAGATTGCCTCGGTTATGCTGACTATTCCCAGCATTGCCTTGTTTGGGGTGATGATTCCGATTTTTTCAATCATCAACCAGGGAATAGGATTTGTTCCGGCCTTTGTGGCATTGGTTCTTTATTCTCAGCTACCTATTATACGGAATACATATACAGCGATTCGAAACGTAAGTCCTGAGATGCGTGATGCGGCGAAGGGGGTCGGGATGAAGACTCATCAACGTCTGCTGCGGGTAGAGATCCCAAATGCATTCCCTGTAATCATGGCGGGGATCAGAACAGCCGTCGTCTTAAACATAGGAATCGGTGTAATTGCAGCTTATATCGGAGCTGGTGGCCTCGGAGTCCTTATTACTCAAGGGATTTCCAGAGGAGACAATTATTTAATTATTAGTGGATCTGTAGCAGTGGCGATATTGGCTATGATTGCAGATGCAATCCTATTATGGATTCAAAAGCGATACACACCAAAAAGCATTGCATAAAGTGGAAGAGGTGAAGAGATGATTACATTTGATCATACAACGAAAACTTACGAAGGCGATGTGACAGCGGTTAAAGGTGTCGACTTTACCGTTGAGAAAGGTCACATAGTCGTATTATTAGGTCCATCAGGGTGTGGGAAAACCACCTTATTGCGAATGGTGAACAGGCTGGAATCGATTACAGACGGAAAAATCATCATCGACGGGCAGGACTCAATGGATTTAAATCAAATTGAATTGCGTAGAAAAATCGGGTACGTCATTCAAAGTAACGGACTGTTCCCTAATATGACGATCGAGGAAAACGTTATGATTGTTCCTGACATGCTAGGCTGGAGCAAAAAGAAAAAGAAAGAGCGGTTCAATAAGCTGATGGATATGATCGGCCTTAACGGAGATAAGTTCAGTAGGAGATATCCACATGAGTTATCCGGAGGTCAGCAGCAAAGAATTGGTGTTATTCGGGCGCTGGCAGCAGATCCTCCAGTAATGTTGATGGACGAACCGTTTGGGGCACTTGATCCAATCATTCGTGAAAAAATACAGGATGAATTTCTGCAGATACAGCGTGAAGTGAAGAAAACGATTCTTTTTGTGAGTCATGATATCGATGAAGCGATTAAAATGGCAGATAAGATTGTTCTATTGCGTGGAGGAGAAATCATGCAGTACGACACTCCATCAGAAATGCTCGTCCGTCCAAAAAGTGATTTTGTATATGAGTTCTTTGGTAAAGATCGTGCCATCAAAAGTTTAAGTTTACATACGATTGAAAACTTGAAGAACATCATTGGCTTAGCTGACTTTGATGAATCCATTCCTGATACCAAAACGATCAATATTCGTCATGATCTTCGAAATACCTTGTCAATGCTTTTAAATCAGGAAGCTGACCAGGTCATCGTGACGGATGATGCAGGTATTAAACAAGGGGCCATTACGATTGATCTTGTACAAAAATATCTACACTATGAGATCAAAGGAAAAACGAACCTGGTTCAGAAAGGATGATTCTGTGAATACAAAAAAGGTTGTCAGTAATGTCGTTCGGTATTTCGTATATGCACTGGTCATCCTTTTCTTTGCCTGGGCTATTAAAAATCAATACTTCGATTATATGTTCAGTCAATCGAAAACGTTTCTCCTTTTATTGAAGCAGCATTTACAGCTGGTAGTTGTTTCTTCCATATTAGCTCTTATAATCGCGATCCCGGCTGGAATCTTGATTACACGAAAGCAGTTCAGACGAGCAGAGTGGATCGTGTCTAATACAGTCAATTTTGGCCAAACGATTCCTAGCTTAGCGGTTCTTGCACTTATGATCAGTATATTAGGAATCGGTTTTAAAACAGCCATTTTTGCACTGTTTATTTATTCCCTTTTACCGATTTACAGAAATACGGTTGCTGGAATTGACTCAATTGATGAAAATCTTATCGATGCTGCCAGAGGAATGGGGATGAAGCCGTATCAAATCCTCTTACGTATTGAATTACCCAATGCAGCATATTCAATCCTGGCTGGAATCCGAACAGCGGTCGTATTGAATATCGGTACAGCTGCCCTGGCTTATGTCGTCGGTGGTGGAGGATTAGGTGTATGGATTTTTACAGGTATTCAATTGTTCGATAATGGATACTTAATATCAGGCGCCATACCTGTAACGATACTAGCGATACTGGTAGATTTACTACTGCGATTGGTGGAGAGAATCGTCGTTCCAAAAGGTACGAAACAAACATTAGAAATGTAATTCATAAAGCAGGAGGTGACGATCATGATACGGAATTCAAAGTGGATAGGGATTCTCATCCTGACTCTTATGCTAAGCGCCTGTTCGAACGTAGGGATAGGAGGTAAACAAATTTCTGTAGGTGGAAAGAACTTTACGGAGCAATATCTTCTTTCAGAGATGACCGCTTTTCTATTAAAGGAAGAAGGTTTCAAAGTAAAGCAAATGAACAACCTGGGAAGTACGGTTGTTCGTAAAGCATTGGAAAACGAGCAGGTGGATATGATGTGGGAATACACGGGAACGGCCCTTATCACATATATGGGACAAGAACCGATGTCAGACCCCGAAAAGACCTTTCAAAAAGTGAAAGAGCTTGATGCGAAAAGGAACATTCATTGGATGAATATGTCCAATGTGAATAACACATACGCACTAGTCATGAATAAGGATCAGGCAAAGGAATTGGATATTGTATCAATCAGTGATCTGGCTGATTATGTCAATAACAATCCTGGCGAATTAACAATGGCGTCTGATGCAGAATTTGCGAATCGTCCGGACGGTCTTCCAGGAGTAGAGGAATTGTACGGTTTCAAATTCGGTTCGGGACAGATCAAACAGATGGATCTCGGCCTGACCCAAAGAGCACTGAATAACCGCCAAGTCGATGTTTCGGTTGCCTTTGAGACAGATGCAACGATTGTAGATTATGACCTGGTGACGTTGAAGGACGATAAGAAATTCTTTCCACCGTACCGGGCCGCCGTAAGCATAAATAAAAACGTTTATGAAAAATACCCGGAAATCAAAGACATCACCGCTAAATTAGCCGATAAACTTAACAGTGATATTATGAGGGAGCTAAATTACAAAGTGGATATTGAAGGGAATAGTGTATCCGTTGTGGCTCATGACTGGCTTGTTGAGAATGAGTTGATTAAAGAATAGATCAATGATAAAAAAAAGAACTAAACCGCCTTTGGTTTAGTTCTTTTTTGAATATGATAGCCACTTTATAGCTCATTCGTCTAAGCATAAAACAATGGAGTGAATAGTCTATAGTAATTACGTCTTTGTTCAAGGCAACATTGGAGGAGTTTTCTTGAAACCTACTGTGTCTATTGTTATACCTTTTTATAATTGTTCATATGTCGATCAGGCGATTCGTAGTGCATTGAATCAATCTTACTCGAACGTTGAAGTAGTTGTAATTGATGATGGATCAACAAAAGAACTTGAGAGGCTAACACCCTTTTTAAATCAAATTAACTACTTCAGAAAAGAAAATGGAGGAACGGCATCGGCTGTAAATGAAGGAATAAAGAGAGCAAGTGGAGATTATATCGCTTGGTTGAGTTCAGATGACTATTTCGATCATCTGAAAATAGAGAAGCAATTGGATTATATGTTACGAAGGAGGGCTAAGGCAAGCTTCCATAATTATGATGTTATTAACCAAACAAATGAAGTGTTGCTCCCCTGCATTGGAAAGAGATTTACCAATGCAGAAGAAATATATCATACCTTTTTGTCTATCAATCCTGTCAATGGGTGTTCCATCATGGTGCATAAAGATGTGTTCAGGGATATAGGATATTTCAGTACAGAATTTAAATTCACGCAAGATTTTGAGATGTGGAACAGGATGTTAATCAATGGGTATGTCATATATTATTTAGATGAGGTTTTATTGAAGTATAGATCACACCCTGAGTCGGGAACGAGTAAACATTCTGACAAATTGAAGAAGGAGGTATCCATTATTAAACAACATTATCATCATAAGATCCTTCATTATCTGTCAGAAAATGGGGCTGCATTGAAGAGCATCAGATTCTAAGAATGAACTGATCATGAAGAATTTACTGGACTCCTAATACCATTTACCACATACAGAATACTGATCAATTCATATTTGTCAGTTTAAATCACCTTGGCAGACTCCCAACCGAGCCAGAAGAGACACTCTTCTGGTATATTCAATTTAAAAATAGTAAACTTACTACATATTAAGGAGGCACTTAAATGAAAACTGAAAAACAGAAAATGCTGGACGGTGATCTTTACGAACCATGGGACCCGCAATTAATGAGTGAGAGAAAACAAGCCCGTTTTTTAACTCGTATGCTAAATCAAACCACAGAAGAAGATGATGAGAAGAGAGTGGATGCCATAAAAAGGTTGTTCGGATCTACAGGGGAAAACGTATATTTAGAGCCTGACTTCAGATGTGATTATGGATATAACATTCACGTCGGCAATCATTTCTTCGCTAATTTTAACTGTGTGATTTTGGATGTGTGTGAAGTCCGCTTCGGTGAAAATTGTATGCTCGCACCTGGAGTACATATTTACACAGCGACTCACCCAGTGAATCCTATTGAACGAAACAAAGGACCGGAATTCGGGAAGCCTGTCAAAATCGGAGACAACTGCTGGATCGGTGGAGGCGCAATTATCAATCCCGGAGTGACGATAGGTGATAATGTGGTTATTGCTTCTGGTGCAGTTGTGACAAAGAATGTCCCGTCTAATGTAGTGGTGGGTGGAAATCCTGCCCGTATCATCAAGGAGATTGACTTGGAAGATAAGAGGTAATCTTTTTCAAAAGGTTGTTTCTTAAAGGTTGCAGTTTAACGAACTACGTAATTCATTGGACCTGAGAGGCATTACTTGCTTCTATTCAAAATAAAATTGGTCAACTTTCTTCTTGAAAAGGGTGAAATGATGAAAATACAAGCCATGCTCCCGTCAGTTTGGGAACAAGTTAGTAACATTTATTTAGAGGGGATCAATACAGGAAACGCGAATTTTCAAAACGTAGTACCTTCTTGGGAAGATTGAGACGAAACACATCTTAAGGATTGTCGGATTGTAGCAATCATCGATGGGCAAATAGTTGGTTGGGCCGCCCTGAGTCCCATCTCAAGTAGATGCGTATATGCAGGCGTCACTGAAGTCAGTGTGTATGTCAGTATGAAATATAATAGAAAAGGTATTGGGAGCGCCCTCATGAAATCATTAATTGAACAAAGTGAGGAACAAGGAATTTGGACCTTACAGTCAGGGGTTTTTCCAGAGAACCTTTCGAGTATTCACCTTCATAAAAAATATGGTTTTCGTGAGGTAGGCATAAGAGAAAGAATTGGAAGACTGGATGGAGCCTGGCGGGATGTGGTGCTGCTTGAAAGAAGAAGTGACAGAGTTGGTAATGAAGATTATTAAAAGCCAGGATGGCTCGATCATCCTAGCTCTGAAACAATTAAAACTTCTCCGGAAACTGCTTTACAATTCCAGCTGTTAGGGCATCAGACAGGTGAAGAATATGGGCTCTCCCTTTATCGAAGCTTGTAATGTTTCCTTTCCAGTCTTTCTTGATACGTGCGACTGCTTCATCGCTGACGAATTGCAAGTGCATATATAACAGGTCTTTTAGCGCATTTTCAGACCAGTAAGGATTTGCTTTTGCTAAAAATCCTGCAATGTCATCTGCATTTCGATACCATTCTTTGTTTAATTTCTCCACCGCTGCTTGCTTTCCATTTTTTGCGGCATCAACGATTTTTCCTGCCAATACAATATGCTCAGTCAACAAATCAGCCAGCTTATTACCAGCCTCTTCGCCGTAAAAAGGTTTTATTGCATTCCCGATGTCTTTTTGATTTTGAAGTAATCTTGCAAGGACCACATCCTGATCCTCTAATCCATCAACGGCACTTATAATATAATTACGGGTATAGATGACATGCTCGTTCCATAAGATTCTCATGTCTTCTTTTGCTTTCACGTTGGCTTCGCTTACACATTCAGCCTGCTTAGCTTCTGCTGAAGTACTGAGTGCAGGTAAGAAAGAAAGTGTTATCATAAACCCCACCACAAGAATTCCAATCTTTTTCACTAATACTCCTCCATTCATTTTGCTTTCGCCTTTTATTATTCACTTCTTTTCCCCATTCACTCATAGAAACCTAATTGGTAAAATGTGCTGATATATTTGAAATAGTAATCGAGGATGGAAGGTACGTAGAATGGATGCGATTTCTCTCTTTTTTAGGGAAGCCGTAATTGAAAAGAGATTCAATTTTTTTTAAAAAAAGGCTCTGTTAAAGTATGTTGTTGATAATTGCGTATGACGAACGAATGTTCTATAATAAAGTCATCAAATATGAGTTG
>NZ_JAVYAD010000002.1:0-383009 GCF_032337515.1 Rossellomorea yichunensis
ACTGCCAGACTCCGGTAGAATTTAGAGTCATGGCAGCTTAGGTGTTTTATTTAGTCTTATTTGACTGTGTCACTCCATATTGAAGGATTGCGTTTTTGTTTTGGGTCTTCTTGTACTTACTTTTAATTTTTTGCTAAGTGGGTTGAAGTTAACTACCAAGACATTTACTGGAATTCTGAATTTCAAGTAAACGTGAAACTTATCCATTTATAAAACGTACATATATATAGATATCTTCAGTTGATGGGGGTGAATCATATGTTATGGTGGATCATCGGTATTGCCGTCGGATTCGGATTACTAAGTGGGCTTCTAAGAAGAACGTTTTCAAAGAACTCCTTTGAAGCAGGAAATCAAAACCAGAGACAGATCCAGGAAGAAGAACGAGTGAAAGCCGGCAGCTGGTTTACTGGCGGACAGTAAGCAAATGTGTCAGGGGGAGCCTCCTGGCGTTTTTTAATGACTATAAACCCTCAGAAAAGAGAGGGAATAAGACATTTATTTGCTATCCACTATGGTAAAATTAGTAAGATGCATATCAAAGTTCATAAGAGAGGTCCGTCCCTCTATAAAGAAAGGAGAAATTTCATGTCCATTAAGTATTGGTCTCAGGTGGGTGTTGGTTTTTTGGTCTTTGGATTTACGGCATTGTTTTCCTGGTATGAGGGGAGTGCGCTGTTGGATGACCCTTGGGAATGGAAGTATTCAACTCCGTTCAGTGAGATGATTCACGGTAGCATTTCAACGAAGGAGCAGATAGTGGATCTCGATTTCTTTGTGTACGCTGCGAAGTTTTCACCACTGTTTCCAAGCATGATGATGATGAGCGCCAGTTACCTTTTAATTCTACTTGGATACAGATTTCTTAAACATCGTGGCTTTCCATTATTTCTAACTCTGTTTGGAGTGATGTATCTTTTGATGAGCGCATTTATCGTGTCCTCCCCTACAACAGGCGGGAACATTCTTTTTTGGTTATTTGTCTCAATGGGACTTTTCCTGATCATTCTCGCCACTCTTTTTCACTTCTCGTCATCTCTAGGTATGAAGAAGCAAGCCAAACAAGCATGATAAGGGGTAGGTTCTCTTTATTCTTTTTACATAAAACCATAACGTTTAACTGTACGGTTTACCTTAAATAAAGTATACTACTCTAGAGGTGATGTCCTTGGGAAGTTGTATCGAATAGGAGAACTATCAAAACACAGTCAAGTGTCCAAAAGGACGATTGATTATTATACAAAAATGGGTTTATTGGAATGTGATCGATCACGTAATAATTATCGGTACTATCACGAAGATGCGTTAGCTGACTTAAAGATGATTGAACAATGTCAGCAGATGAAAATGACATTACATGAAATTAAAGATAGAATAACGGTAATGAAATCTGAGGATGTAGATCCCTCTATTTTAGAAAAACAAGTTGACCATATTCGAATTGAAATGGATCATTTGCATAACGAGTTACATGAGGTCCTACAGGCTATGGAAGCCCTGGGTGATGACGAACGCAAACGCATGTTAAAACAAGTATCCCCACAGGCTTTGGCCTTATTCCAAACATTAATGGTTTTTTCTGGTTAATCCAGCATAATAGATAAACAACTACAGGAGAGTGACTTTTTTTTGGACGATATACCACTTAATTCATTAGTATTATTAGGAGCATTAATACTTTTATCTGCCTTTTTTTCATCGGCGGAAACGGCTTACTCAAGTGTGAATAAGATTAGACTTAAGAACTTTGTAAGTGAGGGAAGAAGAGGGAGCATTAAAGCTCATTATATTGCTGAAAACTTTGATAAAGCACTGTCTACGATATTAGTTGGAAACAACATCGTGAACATTGCCGCAGCCAGTATTTCAGCAAAGCTTGCGACAGATATTTTTGGAGGTAACACGGGTCTAGTCATCAGTACTTTTGTCATGACTTTATTAATTCTGATTTTCGGTGAAATCCTGCCTAAATCATTGGCAAAAGAAAATGCTGAAACCTATTCCTTGACCATATCAGGCGTTCTCTTTTTCTTAATTAAAGTTCTTACACCGATTAACTTCTTTTTTATCAAATTAAAAGAGTTGGTATCGAAGTTCTTCTCGAAAAATCACGAGATGCCGTCTGTCACAGAGGAAGAATTAAAAGTGATGCTTGATATTAGTGAAGAAGAAGGAGTCATCGATAAAGAAGAAAGAGAATTGATTCACCGCTCGATGGACTTTGATGATATCCTTGCAACCGAGGTTTTGACACCCCGGATCGATGTCAAGGCTGTTGAAGTGAATCAACCGATTGAAGAAATTAAGGAAATGTTCTTTGAAGAGCGATTTTCTCGAATTCCGGTTTACGAGGATCATATTGATAATGTGATCGGAATTCTTTCAGAGAAAGAGTTCTTTACTCATTTGATCAAATTTGGTGAAGTAAACATCCGGGAATTGATTCGGGAACCAATGTTTATATTTGAATCTGTCAAAATCTCGACTCTTCTTACTAAGCTTCAAAAGAACAATGTGCATATGGCCATTGTAGTGGATGAGTTTGGTGGAACAACCGGAATCATCACCCTTGAAGATATCCTGGAAGAGATTGTAGGGGAAATCTGGGATGAGCAAGATGAGAAAACTCATTCCATGCGGAAAATCAGTGAAAAAGAATATCAATTCGATTCCCAATATCAATTGGATGAATTTACAGAGTTACTCGATGTACCAGAGCCTGAAAGTTCCTACCATACACTTGGTGGATGGGTCGTTGAAAGCTTTGAAGACCTTCCAACAGAAGGTGACAGCTTCGACTATGAAAACTTGAAAGTGAGCGTAGAAGAGGTGGATAATCGCCGGGTACGTACGATTAAAGTTGAAATACTAGAAGAAAAAACCGAAGATATAGTTCAATAAACAGGAAATAACAGGCTCTTCATTGCCTGTTATTTTTTTGGTTCATTATTGATAAAAGGAGGATGCTGTTATATGCATGAGACAGAAACAAGAGAAGCTCTTTTACGGGAACTGGAAGTCGTAAATAAATGGGCTGATGATCAAAAAGGATTATGGTTTTGGGAGAAGCTTGGGCGTATTCCCTTTATGATCCTGGACCGGATCACTCCTCAAATGGTGCATAACAAGATTGGACAAGCACTGGATGAATTAGGAAGCTACATACAAAAGGGCGGAAGTTACCTTACAAGCGAGAAAGAAGTCGTTAAGCGATTTACTAAGAGAACAGCCAATCCTCATTTAACAGTAGAAGAGATCGCAAAGCTGCCCATTTATGATATGGATGAAGTAAGCGAAGGGATAGTGGGTATGAGAAAGAAGGTTGCGATGACCCAGGGGGCCACTACCGGAATCGGTGGCTTCCTGACTCTAAGTATTGATATACCTTTCATCCTCGGCATATCACTTAAGACTCTTCAGGAAATCGCAATAAGTTACGGGTACGACCCGAATGATCAGCAGGAGCGTATTTTCATTATTAAATGCTTACAATTCGTGTCTTCAGATATTGTCGGGAAGCAAGCGATCCTTCAGGAACTATCGGACTTCAACAAAAAGGATATGCAGAAGAGAGAACAGACCCTTTCCCAGCTGCAAGGCTGGAGGGAAGTAATGACCAGCTTCCGTGACAACTTCGGCTGGAAAAAACTATTCCAAATGATTCCCATAGCAGGAATCCTGTTCGGCTCCTTCATCAACAAATCCATGATCTCAGACATTGGCGAAACCGGTCGTATGCTCTACCGAAAAAGACGGATCTTGGAGAAGCTGGAAGAGGGACGGACCTCTGAAATTTAACTATTCTGAAGAAAAGGTTATATATCAATCTTTTTTAATGGTGAATGCAGATCAGAGGTCCGTCCCTCTGATCTTTTTTATGTTGATGAATTGGAAATTCATGCTAAGATTGAAGAAAACTTGGGGATGTTACTATGGTGATGAATATAAATGGTTATACGATAGATATAGATACTTTGAGGAATTGGGGGAGGAGGCTCATTCCTGAGGTGGAGTGGTTTTATTTTGCTGATGATTATGATTCGCTTCCTATGGAGTCCATGGATTCACTTGATTATTCCCAGGTACCTATAGACCTCCGAACCTCTTATGCTACTTGGGGAATTAGGAAAAATGCTCGATTCTATTCTAAAGTGGCTCCAGAATTATTTGTATCATTGGAAAAAGAAACACAAGATGACATTGTGAGACAGCAATGGGAACTTGGAAGAGGACTCCTTTTCACCTTAGAAGATCTATGTGAATTACTTCAAGTCCCTACACTGGACATACCTGCTACCACACTTGATACAGGCGAAGAGATCATCCTATTACATCGGGTCCTCTGGTATTCTCTTTCAGAAAAAACACAATTTACGTTTCTATTAAACTACGGAGCCTTGTGGATAGATGAACAATCCATCTGGAAAGGGTTGTCTGCAGAAAGGAAACAAGCCATATCCAATCAGGCTCCCCATCTTCAACGATTGATCGATACCTTTTCATTCAAGAATGGCCCCAACTGTTTCGCTGCAGTCGCTACGGCTGTGACAAAGAACCAAGCTTATAAAGACCAATGGATGCAGGGGGAAGATTTGCTATTGATCCTTGAACGGGCCGAGTATTCTCCAGTTGATACAACTGAATATAAGCAAGGTGATGTATTCGTTTGGTTCAATCAACACAAACAACCCATTCATGCGGCCTATGTACTGACAGGGAACTATGTCTTTAATAAGCACGGACAAACGATGTTTAATCCGTGGCAAATTTTAAAGATAGAAGATGTATTAGCATCATGGGGGCAAACTGACACGTCCGTCATAATCTTTAGACGGTAATAAAGGAGGTTCCTATGAAAAATAAAAAGTGGTTATTTTCGCTTATCGTACTTTTCTTTATGATCCTTAGTGGGTATTTCTATCAAAAGGTGACTGACCGGACGTATGAGGGAATGACGGTCATTCCTGAAGAACATTATGACATCCCTTTATATGATGGTTTGGAACCGACAATGAGTGATTATAAAATGAAAGGCAATCACTGGGTGCATATATATGATTTTTATCTTGATGAACTTCCAAAATTGGGGTGGGAGATAAGCGAATCAGGATCAGCACTTGATGATCCTGAAGCTGAAAATGATTGGAGCGGCTTTTATTCTACATGGAGAAAAGTAGGCTTTGATGGGGAGTTATCAATCTCATCCCATTTTAATCAAGGGGAAGACCATACAGAAGTCACGTTTGACACCCATCCAATTTATCATTCATCTGTTTGGATAGAGGGGATCCCCAAAAGCGCATGCGTATATGTGGATTCTGGTAATGGACCTTGCCAAAAGATGATTGATAAAGAAATCATTCAGTCCTTGGTTGATTTTATTAATGATGGCATTGAATGGGATGACCAATCAATCGAACCGCGTTCGCAAATAAAAACCTATAAGTTTGATCATGTAACAGTTGAAGTCCTTTACGAAGGAGACAAGGAAATTTATATAAAATCGGATAAAGGGACAAAGGTAATGAAACCAGAACCTGAATTCCTGAAACTCATTAGTCAGTAAAGTAAAAGGGACCTCCAATGGAAGTCCCTTTCATTTATTCATCTTCGTTCTTATCTTTATTAAACCAAAGTGGTTCATCATTATCCACTTCGCCATTATAGTTAATGAGCAATTCTTCGCCAGCTTGAATGTCTTTATAGGCAAAAAAGTCGAAGGTATGGTTATCAAAATTTATCTCATAAGTTGTATTAGGTGTATAAGAATGATTAAACAACATTCCATAACCTAATAGAAGTGCTGTATGATTGATTCCGTATTCAAATACATAATCCGCCAGGAACGTTTTCTCAATATGTTCATGTTCCTCATTGGGATAGGGGATGACTGGTGCTTCATGAACCAGCTCTCCTTTGGCTATATCTCTTTTTGCAAAAACGCCGCGATTAAGATCACCGTCACTAAGGGACGATATTTTCACTTCGATCATTATGCCACCTTCTTTCTAAATCCTTTAACTTAGTAAGCTTGACACGAACTGGATAGAAATGCAACATCCAATCTTTATTGTGGCCTGCCTACTTAAAACAAATTCCCAAAAAATGCTTGAATGCTTCGTGCACTTCGTACTAGCCAGCTAGCCTTTTCTACTGATTCAGCGGCATAAATATCAACTTTATAGGAAGGCTGTTTTTCATCAAAGATATACTCATTCTTTTCCGGGGTTTCAATTATCATTTCTCCGATCTTTTCTCCTTTTTCAATTGGAGCTTGAAGGGTACCATCGTCATTAAGCTTTTCTTCATCTAATTTGACTGAAGTTTTCACTTTATCTTTCTCATCTTTTGTTACTCGAATGGAGAGAGGCTTGTCTATCTTGATGGTTACCGATTGTTCTTTACCGTCAGGAACCTCTAACGTTGGTTCCTTATTCTTATCAATATCACTCAAACTATATTTAACCGTCTCAAACTCATCAAATCCATAATCAAGAAGTTCTGTTGTTTGAATAAATCGCTCGGCACTGCTGGGCTGACCATATTCATCTTTGGCATCTAAGATGACTGAAATATATCGTACCCCATCCCGCTCTGCAGTTCCGGTAAAAGTAGAACCTGCAAAGGGTGTCGTACCTGTCTTTAATCCATCTGCACCTTTATAAAAATAAGATTTATCTTTCAATAGGCCGTTTGTATTCTTCATAACGAGTTCTTCATCTGTACCCGGTCTGAAGATTTTGGAAGAGAGACCCGATGTTTCTAATACTTCCGGAAAATCATGAATGATGTAATACGCCAAAGTGGCCATATCTTCAGCCGATACCATGTTTTCATCATTCACATCGGTTCCTTTTGGAAACATGCCGAGCATATCATAGTTACTTAAACCGGAAGAATTAACAAATTGATAATTTTCAAAGCCGAGTTCCTTCGCCTTTGCATTCATCCGCTTTACAAATTCACCCTCGGAACCTGCTACAACTTCGGAAAGTGCAATTGCTGCACCATTTCCTGATTTGATCACCATGGCATCATACAGTTCTCTTACTGTATACTCTCCGTCCGCTCTTAAGGGGACATTGCTCAAGCCGGGTGCATTCGCCAATTGATAGACTTTGTCGCTTACTTTATACTTTTGATCCCATTTAATCTTTCCTTCTTCAATGGCTTCTAACACAAGGTATTCTGTCATCATTTTCGTCATGCTGGCAATTCCGAGGAGCTGATCTTCATGTTCCTTATACACAATCTTACCGGTATCTGCTTCCACTAAAATCGCAGCATCTGCATTAATATCTAATTTTGTCTTCCCATGCGCCGTTTCCTGAAAAGGCGTCATGGCCATAAGGGATATCATCAAAACCGACAGGCTATGCTTCACCATATTCTTTTTCAAATCAGTACCTCCAAAAAACAATTTTACGCAACCAAATTATTTTACCATACAAGCCTCACAAACACCCCAATTCACCACAACCTTTTCAAATCGTTCATATTATTGTAAATAATTGTTTCACGCAAAAAAGTAAAATGTTACCATAATAAGAGGGACGGACCTCCATTGAACCCTGGAAATAAGAGTGTCCCATTCTTTGGATAAATGGAGGTCCGTCCCTAAACTGACAAAGGGATGGAACTGTATGGTGAGAAGAGTGTGGCAGGTATGTTTTGAGTTGGGGTTGATTTTGTGTGGGATTATATTGGTAAGTGCAACGTCTGCACTGTTTGAGGGTCAGACGTTTTCATTACATCGTTTTTTCGTTGTGTTGATGGATGTCGGGGAAGAGCTTCTGACACCGCAAGCGATCATTTACGAGAACCCGAGTTCCGGGGTGGAAAGAAGTTTGTTTCCCATTATATTTTTAGCCTATTGGAGCAGTATCAGGATCTTTTTTCTGGCTCTGGTTATTTCCATATTGCTTTCTACGATATTATTAATCGGTTATTATTCTTTGGGGGAATATTTCAGAAAAGGTATTCAGACAGTTGGTTTTTTAATAGGGGGTCTACCCGATCTTTTCGTGATCGCTCTTTTTCAATTGGGGATCGTCTGGTATTTTAAACAAACCGGAATCTTGATCTTAGACGTGGCATCAGTAGGTGAAAACCAGGTGATACTGCTACCGGCTATCACTCTATGTATACTTCCTACATTTTTCTTTTTCACCAACATGATTGTCTTCTTAAAGGATGAGGAGGGGAAGCCTTATATAGAATTGGCGAAAAGCAAAGGACTTGGGAGGTTTACTATACTTTTTAGCCATACGATTCGAAATGTGTTGATCAGTTTAACCTATCACGGCAAACAAATCGTTTGGATGATGCTTTCGAATCTACTTGTTTTGGAATATCTGTTTAATGTATTTGGTGTCACTTCATTCTTGTTTTCCTACAATCAGCCTTCCATATTTGCGATAACTTCCATTCTCCTGTTCATTCCGCTCTATCTTGTGCTAAAAAGCCTTCAGGCACTCATTGGGAAAAAAATCGGGAAGGAGATGAGCCTATGAAATCGAATCGTTATGATTGGATGAGCTTCATTGGTTTCTCAAGTATACTCATTGTTCTTCTATCTTGGAGTATGGCGTACAATCTCTCAAATGAGGAAATTTCACAGACTCTCATCCTGTTCAATGATGAAGGGAAAGTCCTTGGAGATTCACCATTCCCTCCATCCATTCAATTTCCTTTTGGAACAGATCGAGATGGCTATCATATGACCGATAAAATCATTCAAGGAGCACAATATACGTTAGGTGCAGCCATCACTATATCATTACTTAGTTTTCTGCTTGCTTTCCTGTTTGGAATTGCAGGAGGATTCACGAAAAGCAGGCTCAGAATCGTCACTCAGAAGGTTTTTACATCACTTTATTTCATCCCACAATCGATTATAGCTTATAACATTCTTCACCCTTTACTGTGGGAGCCTACGGAAGGGTTTCAGACTTCGCTAGTAGAAAGGATGGTCGTTGAAATCGTCGTTCTGGCCATCATCGTCACTCCTACGACCGCCATCTTGATCGCAAACGAAGCTGAACAGATTCTTCAAGAGGAATTCATCATTTCCTCAAGGGTCCTTGGTGCACGTTCTTTCTACATATTTTATAAGCATCTTATGCCTCATCTTAAGAACCGGCTATTTGTCATTTATCCCAAAATTGTGATACAAGTCCTTCTGATCATTGCTCACTTGGGATTTTTCACTTTGTTTTTCGGAGGAACAGATATCTGCTATCAGCCATTTTGCCATCCGCCGAAGCCATTCGTCCAGGAATGGTCAGGATTGATGGGAACAAATTATTCAGAATTGTACAATGCGTGGTGGATATTTCTCATGCCCATGATCTGTTTCGCCCTCACCATTCTCTTGCTGAATGGAATCGCTCATTCATTAGAGAGAATCTTGGAGAGAAATGTTTCAAGGAGTAATCCAACAGTCACTCTAAGGGACAATGAGACTTATAAACCAGTGGAATTGAATGAAGAAAGTTTTACATTAAGGGGGCTGCGTAAATGATGTTTAACCATTCACAACCCCATCTCTTGTAGCAAGTCTACCAATCTGGTAAAATTATCTAAAAAAGTTTGGAGAGAGATTATGATTACATACCCAATACTAAAAAAACACGCAACCCTAGGTGTGACCGCCCCTTCATCGGGAGTACCCTCGGAACTACATGACATTCTCAAGCAGTCGATCGAAAAAATGGAAAGCAAAGGTTACACTGTTCAGTGCGGAGAGACTGTGTGGACGCAGAGTAAAGCTAAATCTTCCTCAGCTCAAAAAAGAGCTGCAGAATTGAACCAAATGTTGCAGGCCGAAGAAATCTCCCTTGTCATCCCACCATGGGGAGGTCAACTTCTCATAGAAATCCTGGACCTCATTGATTATGAAAAAATCAAATCGAAATGGCTGCTGGGTTATTCCGACACGAGTGTGCTCTTACTGGCACTAACATTAAAAACCGGAATCGCCACTGCACATGGAACCAATCTTGTTGATTTAAGAGGGGAGTACTCCGATCCAACGACGGCACAATGGGAATCCGTTCTCTCTACGAAAGAAGGGTCTTCTGTTATTCAGTATTCATCCCAACACTATCAAAAAGAATGGAATCACGACCAGCCTTCTCCAACAGTTTTTCACTTAACAGAGCCAACTGTTTGGAAAACCGCAGGGAAACAAGATGTACAGGTCAATGGACGTCTACTCGGAGGCTGCATAGATGTCATCAGGCATTTGATCGGAACGCCTTACGGAAATATAGCAGACTTTAGAGAGAAGCATATAAAGAATGAATCCATCCTGTGGTACTTTGAAAACTGTGAATTAACGACAGCTGATCTTCGCCGTTCACTAATACAGATGAAATTAGCCGGCTGGTTTGAACAATCTTCCGGAATTCTCTTTGGAAGAAGTGCTAGCAACACGCCTGTTGGTGATTATATGATTGAAGATGTCTACCAAGAGCTATCAGACGAGCTACAGATTCCAATCGTGTATGATATTGACTGTGGGCATCAGCCTCCTCAAATTACATTTATCAATGGAGCATATGGAGAGGTAGAAGTTTTAGGTGGAAAAGGAAAAGTCATACAAACATTCAAATAACCAATAAAAAACGTCCTGCTCCAGGACGTTTTTTCTGCTTACTTCTTCAAAAAATTATATCGTTTTTCATTCAACATCCACATGATGTATCCCCATACCCATCCGCCTGCTACACAGCATACGATTAAAAGGGGAAGGTAGTCTCTGACCACTACATACAGAATCACTGAAAATACCAATCCAGTAAACAACGACCCATATACAACTGAAAAGAACCATTTCCCTTTATTTCGAATGGTTTCCCAACGTCTCCAGTAGTCGCCATCCTGTTCCCTGCTGTTGATAAAGAAAACACAGGCATTCATAAAAAAGATAAGGCTGATGACCAAATACATGTAGGATTTTGGATCTAACCAAAACACTAGAAAATTAATCACAGATGTGAAGGAGAACATGATATATATTAGTTTATTTTGTTTTATTTTTTCCATTTCTTCGCCCCCAATCTTCTGTATTATATCAAACCATTTCCGACATGGACCAACATATTCCAACATAATAAAGGAAAATCCCTCCATCTTCTAGAAGTCTAATTAGGAACAGAATTCAGCTAAGGAGTTTATACTAATGAAAGCAAATGTAATGACCATTAGAAAAAAAGAAATCCATGTCGAAACCCATGGCTCTAAGGAGAATCCCGCCTTACTATACTTGCACGGTGGCCCTGGTGAAAGTTGCTACGATTTTTCGTTTCATCAAGCTGAACGATTAGGGAAACATTTCTATCTTGTTGCAATCGACCAAAGAGGTGTTTGCCGTTCAGAAGCCATTCAAGAAAGTGAAGAGTTTGGTTTTCAAGATCTGGTTGAGGATTGTGAAGCACTCAGAAAAGAATTAGGACTCGATAAATGGTCTGTACTAGGGCATTCCTTTGGAGGGTTCCTGGCTCTTGCATACGTTTCCCAGTATCCCGAATCCATAGAGAAAGTCATTTTCGAATGTCCCACCTTCGATTTCACCCTGACATCTAAGGGACTACTAAGAAAAACCGCTCAATTATTCGGAAAATACAATCGGTATGAGTTACAAGGGAAGGCCATGAAATTGGCAGAGGAACACCTTTCCCCAAGGGACTTTACAGAAATTTATATGGAGCTTAGTGATGAACTTGGAGAACACCGCATGCAAATCTATACACATAATTTTGATAACCCTACTGACTATTATGCTACTTACACAGATGAAGAATGGGACACCTTATACGACCGTTCAGATCATCACTATCATCTTCTCCGGGAAGAAGGCGTCATTTTTACCAGTTTGTTAGATAGAATCAAGCTAATAGAAACACCAATGCTTCTTCTGACAGGAGAGTATGATCCCGTTACATGTGAAAAACATGTAGAAACATTTCAAAGAGATGCAGCAAAGGGGAGTATCGTTCATTTTAAACATAGTGGTCATACGCCCATTACGAGGAAGCCGACCGCTTTAAACAGGTGATCTTGGATTATCTATTAGTCAAAGACCGGCAATTCTCATGAACACAGCTAAAAGAATTCACATCATAGGCTCCGTCGCAAGCGGAAAATCCACACTCGCTCGCAAGCTTTCAAGCGAAAAAGGGATTCCCTATTATGAACTTGATGATGTGATGTGGAGAAGACACCCCGATGGTGATAGTAGAAATACGGAAGCCCATCGAAATGACATACTTACCTCAATACTAAATCGGGAATCATGGATCATCGAAGGCGTACATTACCAAGAATGGATGTACAAATGTCTTGAAGAGGCAGAGCTTATCATCTTTCTTGATACACCAAAATGGAAGCGGAACTACAGGATACTCAAACGCTACGTCGAAGAGAAATATGGATTCAAAAAAGGGAACTACAAGCAAACCTTAACGATGCTTAGAAAAATGCATGGATGGAATCGCCACTACGAAGAGCAAGAAAAGCCCATCGTCATGCGAATTCTCGAACCCTATCAATATAAAGTTAACATCCAAAAAGGATAAAGGAGCAATCAGCATGTTTACATATAAACTAAACGACGAATTAGAATTAAGGCTTCTCGATATACAGGATGTTGAACGAATCCATGAACTGACTGATCAGTCAAGATCCTATCTGCGTGAGTGGCTCCCATGGGTGGATTACTCAAAAACGGTTGAGGATTCAACGGAATTTATTAAAGGTACACGTTTAGGCTTCGCGAATAATAAGAGCTTAACAACTGGAATTATTTACCAAGGTGAAATAGTTGGAGTAGCGGGATTCAACGTACTTGATTGGTCGAACAAAGTGGCATACATCGGCTATTGGCTAGGTGAAGGCTACCAAGGAAAAGGAATTATGACGACAGTTGCAAAGGGACTCACGACTTACGCATTTGACTACTATAAAATGAACAAAGTCGAGATAACCGCTGCAGAATTCAACCATCGCAGTCGGGCAATACCCGAGCGTCTTGGTTTCAAGGAAGAAGGGAAGCTGAGGCAAAGAGAATGGATTTACGATCATTTCGTGGATCATATTGTTTATGGGATGCTCGCAGACGAGTGGAAGAAGTCTTGAAACAGACCGTACAAGAACCACTAAAGGAATTGATCTCCTGGGTTGAAGACATTAAACATAAAAACGGGAGTTCTGCTGCATCCCTTTATATAATAAAAGATGACCAGGTTGTTTTGGAGCATTATAGCGGAAGGCACTCCCATGAAAAAAATGCTTCTCATATCACAGAAAAGGCTCAATTTAATGTAGCTTCTGCCCGTAAAAGCTATTTAGGCCTTACGATTGCCTACGCTTTACATGATAAATATATCTCTGCCCTAGATGATCCTATCACTCAGTATGTTCCTGAGTTTGATAAAGATCTGTATAAAGACACAACGATCCGTCATCTTGTAACTCATTCCCACGGACTCGATTCCGATGAATATGGATACATATTTCGGGAATTCAAGCCAGGTAGCAGCTGGGCATACCGTAACGTGGGTGTGGATATAATGACAAAATTAATTCACCGACTTTATGGGAAAGGGTTCCCGCAACTTTTAAACGAGAGGGTTTTTACTCCTTTGGGGTTTAGTGAAACGGGATGGAGAACGGAACCAGATGAAAATCTTGTACCTATCATCGACCGCATTGATAAACCTGCACTCCCTGAACTCGGGACAGTCTCAGATGGCACGGAGAAGAATTTATTTGTATCTCCCAGGGAATTTGCTCTCTGGGGGCAGCTGCATGTTCAGAAAGGCATGATGAATGGAAGACAAATCGTCCCCTCTAAAGTGATTGAGACTGCCACCACCATTCAGAATGTTTCGTATTCTGATTCCACTATTCCTGGGAACGGTCTGTATTGGTACGTTCAAGATATTCCACGAAATAAAAGTGAACTGGGGGGGAGGGTACCTTCAGGTGCTTATCAAATAGTAGGTGTCACCGGTCCGACGGTTCTTGTTATTCCTGCTTATAATGTGGTGGTGGCAAAGATGTATAACAAGCGATACAACTACGGAGGGGACCAATACCTTTATTATTTACGGGAGTTCAGTAATAAAGTGGCAGACCTATTTTCCTGAAGAATGATTAAACAATAGGTCAGGGAATGGATTACCAAATATTTGGAAACACTAATGGCTATATTATGAGTCGGGTTATGGGGGGATCCCATGTTTCATATTGTAGTCATTGTAGTGATTATTCTCAGTTCCTTGAAGTGGGGATCCTGGAATAGATGGAGAGAATTTCTGCCCACCATCTATTACTTTAGTTTTTTCAATATGTTTTATCAGTATATCAGTTACACGATGAAGGCGGTTTGGGAATTAGATGGATTTTTCATCAATATGTTTGTGACGGATTCTCTTTATACGATGATCGCTTATCCTTGCCTTGTGGTTCTTTTTTTAAGTAATTACCCAGAAGAAATCAGATTGAAGATCCTCTATTATTTAAAATATATAAGTGTTGCTACATTAATTGAATGGGCAGCGGGAAAAATGGATTCCATTGAATATTTCGAAGGCTGGAACCTGTGGTGGACCATACTGTTTTATTTTATTATGTTTCCCATGCTGCGCCTTCACTACAGAAATCCTGTTAGGGCACTGATGCTATCAATATTCGTCATTGTTTTCTTACTTATTAGCTTTGATTATCATGTACTATGAAAAAACGGTGAATCCACATCTTGGGACTCACCGTTTTGCAATGTGAAAAGAGTTATAAGAACAAAACCATCAATTCTTCATCGAAATATTCATCGTTATATTTCAATGCCCGCTTTTCTGTCCCGTAAGGCTTGAATCCACAAGAATGATAGAGGCCCTTCGCTGTCTCATTGGTTGTGACAACAGTAATCATGACTTGTTCAATGCCATCCTCGGCCTTAGCTTGTGTGATGGCAGCTTGAAGCAGCCCTCTTGCGAACCCTTTCCCTCGATGAGCAGGGGAAACATACATGGCAAAAATCGAAGCTTTATGCTTCATTTTTAAAGCTCCTTCACGCACAAAAGTCACCGATCCGACTAACTTTCCGTCATCAAAGCAACCAAACGTGTAGCTGCCCTTTTGTACAAGCCTCTCTGCTGTCATTTGAATTGGATTTTTACGGGCAATCGCTTCTTCATAGCTGCTGCCGAAGCTCGAAGGACTCTGTTGCAGCATTTCCAAACGAAGCTGCCAATAAAATTCGGCGTGTTTTTCATCGAGTAATTGAATTTCCATTATTTTCTGACCTTCTTTCTGTTACATGATATGATGAGAGGAGCATTAATTTTAGCTATTCAAACAGAATTCGACATTAAAGATGGAAATCCTTTAAATTGGAGGTATATGAATGGAAGATTGTCTCGGATGCCGCCTTGCAACCGAAAAGGAGAAAGCATTTATTATATACGAAAATGAACACGTGTCCTGCTTTTTGGACCATGTTCCGTATCACCCAGGACATACACTAATTCTCCCCAAACGACACAAAGTGGAAGTAACGGAATTAAATGAAGAAGAAAGCCTCTCCGTAATGAAGGCATCACAACTAGTTGCACAAGCCATTCAGGCTTTATATGAACCAAATGGCATTACCGTCTGCCAGAATGGAGGCATATACAACGAATTAACTCATTATCATATGCATGTTATCCCTCGTAATGAGGAAGCGGAAAGATTCGGAGACTTATTCTTTGGTGAGGCCGACGTTGAAACATACAGTGAATCCCTGGAAGAAACCCAGAAGAAATTGAAAACCTACATAAGCAGATTACTAGAATAGGAGTAAATAATATGACGTTCAATAAAGATTTCGATGAAAAATTAAAACAATACGCTGAGCTCGCCATCAAAGTGGGAGTAAATGTTCAGCATGATCAGCCCCTATGGATTTCTGCTCCACTCGGAACTGAAAAATTCGTACGCATTGTTGTAAAAGAAGCATATCTTGCCGGAGCAAGAAACGTGCATGTTCAGTGGTATGACGAGGAAATCATGAGAACACATTATGAACTTGCCCCGGATGACACATTCTACGAGTTTCCAAGCTGGCTGGCTGCTGCGCATGAATGGGTTGTGGACCATAAAGGAGCCTTCCTTCAAATAGAAGCCAATGATCCGGACCTGTTGAAAGGAATAGATCCAGACCGTATCCTAAATTTTGAAAAAGCAAGTGGAGATGCTCTGGACCGATTCTATGAAGCGATTGAAAAGGACCAGATCAGCTGGTCCATCGTAGCCATCCCTTCTCAAAAATGGGCGGACAAAGTGTTTCCAGATTTACCAGAGAAAGAAAGAATCCCGTGCCTTTGGGACCGTATCTTCACATCCGTCCGTATCAATCAAGAAAATCCAGTCCTTGCTTGGCAAACACATATCGAAACCCTAACCAACAAAGCAAGCGAACTCAATCATTTAAAGCTCAAAAGCCTGCACTACCAATCGGAAGGGACGGACCTTACCATAGAACTACACGAAGACCACCTATGGCTCACAGGAGCAAGTAAAACACCAGAAGGAACACATTTCATTGCCAATATGCCGACAGAAGAGGTCTATACTGTCCCTGTAAAAACCGGAGTAAATGGAACGGTTTCAAGTACCAAGCCACTTGCTTACAATGGTAACGTGATTGACGATTTCACCCATACTTTTGAAGATGGAGAAATTAAGAAAGTCACAGCAAGAGAAGGGGAGGAAATTCTGAAAAAATTGATTCTGACAGACGAAGGAGCAGCCTATCTTGGAGAGGTGGCACTTGTACCACATCAGTCACCAATCTCTGATTCTGGCGTTCTATTCTTTAACACCTTATTCGATGAAAATGCATCCAATCATTTAGCGATCGGTTCCTCTTACCCGACTTGTATAAAGGATGGAGACACCTTATCCGATGAAGAACGGGAGGAAAAAGGACTCAATGAAAGTGTGGTTCACGAAGATTTCATGATTGGTTCAGAACATATGAATATTGATGGAGTGTGCCGTGATGGAAGAAAGATCGCTATTTTCCGTAATGGGAACTGGGCTATCTGATGTTGTTTTGCAACATTTTCTAAATCATATCATCCTATAGCACCCTACCTTAAAATGAAATAGATGATTAAATAATTCCACTTAATAAAAGGAGAGGTTAGATGATTTATGAAATGACTGTACAAGTCCGCGTAAGTGATATGCAAAAAGGGCAATTATGGTATGAGACTTTATTAAATCGCACTCCTGATTTCATTCCTCACGAAGGATTTGCAGAATGGGAACTCATTCCCGGCTGTTGGCTCCAGGTAGCGGAAGGGACCCCAACGCTCAATTCCGGTCCCATCCGTTTGGGTGTTGAAGATATTAGCAGAGAACGGGAAAGACTGTCATCCCTTTTAGGTATAAAGCACTTTGACATCCATGAAAGAGAAGAAGTCCCAGTGAAGTGGGCAACCTTTCAGGATCCATGGGGGAATGGAATCGGTTTGTTCCAGTATCAAAGTAAAACAGAAATGCAAGAGCGTATCGGATTCATTTTAGGAAAGAAATAAGGTCTTCTCTGGCCAATATCCTGCTAACGAATGGAGAATAGCTATGAATGAACACTTAAGATTAGTTAAGCCAACCACTGATTTAGAAGAAGAGTATCTTGATTTTTATAATGAATGGAAATCAAATGGAGGAGACATGATCCCTTGGGTCATCAAAAAAGATCCCAATCCCTTTTCCAAAATGGTCGACTCCTTACTGCTTGCTGAAAAAGGAGAGAACCTGCCGAATGGATGGGTACCTGACTCGACTTATTGGCTCGTTTCAGAATCCGATCGAATACTTGGGGTCGTAAATATTCGCCATTCCTTAACGGAAAAACTTTCGCAAAATGGAGGACACATCGGTTATGGAATCAGACCTTCTGAAAGGAGAAAGGGCTTTGCCACTAAATTGCTGACTCTTTCCCTCCAAAAAGCACACTCGATTGGAATCGATCAAGTGTTGATTGTGTGTGATGCATGGAATAAACCTTCGGAGCGGACAATCTTAAGTGCTGACCCTGTAAGGGATGAAGATTTTATCGAAGAAGATGGTAATGTGATTTTTCGCTATTGGGTTGATACAAAAGGGCGAAATTGGGAATAGTGCTATTTTCCTTAATGAATTCTTTATCTAAACTAGCCCTTGTCTTAACTGCTCCCTAAAGAAAGATACAGTTATTTATGATATAATTTCCCCTTGTGAAAAAGACCATTAAAAATAGTAAGGGAGGGAAAAAGAAGGTGAGTTTTGAAGGTCAGAAGATATTACCTGCCATCCGGTCCATGAAGGATTTTGATAAAATGCTCGAAACCTCTTTCCAGTACGGTGTGTTCCTCGATCTCCATGTTGGAATGCTGAAGAGTGTATTCGATTTCGCACGAAAGGAAAACCGAAAAATGTTCCTGCATTTAGACTTAATCCACGGTCTATCCAGTGATGAGTACGCAACAGAATATATCTGTCAGGAAATAAAGCCTTATGGCATCATTTCTACTAAAGGAAATGTGATTAAAAAAGCAAGGCAAAAAGGTATTTTTTCCACTCAAAGGATGTTTGTCATCGATTCAAGTGCTATGAATCGCAGCATTGAGCTTCTACATAAAACAGACCCTGACTTCATTGAAGTTCTTCCTGGAGTCATCCCTAAAATCATTACGGAAATAAGAGAAAAAACGGGGAAACCTATTTTTGCGGGAGGGCTAATTGATACCGTTGAAGAGGTGGAATCCGCTCTTGAGGCTGGTGCTACCGCCATCACTACGTCAGATCGTGTGCTATGGAAGCATTTTGACCAGAATTAAATTCTGAAAAATGTATTGACAACGTTTTCATAGTGGAGTAACATTATCCACAAGTTAATACGTTGTGAAAGAGATGAAGAGACTCACGTGAACTGCCTATTTCCAAGGGGCATTCCGTGAGTCTTTTTATTTTTAAAAAATTATGAAATGAGGGAAAAAGCATGACAGCATTTTTAGGAGAAGTAGTTGGTACAGCCTTACTCATCATTTTTGGTGCAGGGGTTTGTGCCAATGTAAATCTTAAGAAATCATTTGCTTATAACGCTGGTTGGATTGTCATCACATTTGGATGGGGTCTGGGTGTCGCCATGAGTGTATACGCCGTTGGACAATTTAGTGGGGCACATTTAAATCCTGCTGTTACACTTGGACTGGCTTTTAATGGAGATTTCCCATGGGGTGAGGTTCCTCAGTACATCTTAGCTCAAATGATCGGAGCGATGATTGGGGCAGCGATTACATTTCTACACTTTCTACCCCATTGGCATGCAACGAAAGATCCCGGTGTGAAATTGGGGGTATTTGCTACAGGACCTGCCATCCCACACTATTTTTCAAATTTATTAAGTGAAATCATTGGAACTTTTGTGTTAGTAGTAGGATTATTATCTATAGGCGCGAATACATTTACAGATGGGCTTAATCCATTTATCGTCGGTTTCTTGATCATTGCTATCGGAATTTCTCTCGGTGGTACCACAGGGTATGCCATCAATCCTGCCCGTGATTTAGGACCGCGCATCGCTCACTTCCTGCTGCCGATTCCCGGTAAAGGACCATCCAACTGGGGATATTCCTGGGTTCCTGTAGTCGGACCTGTTCTGGGAGGTTCATTTGGAGGCGTATTTTATAAAGCCATCTTCGTTGGACAAGTCACAACAAGCTTCTGGGTAGTCCTAGTTGTTACACTGGCAGTACTTGGACTTGCTTATGCCAGTGACAGAAAGATCAGCTTAGCTCAAAAAGTGCATCAGCTATCAATCGATAATTAAATTTTTGGAGGGATAACAAAATGGAGAAATACATTTTATCATTAGATCAGGGAACGACAAGTTCAAGAGCGATTCTATTCAATAAAAAAGGAGAAGTCGCCCATATTGCACAAAAAGAATTTACTCAGCATTTCCCAAATCCGGGTTGGGTTGAACATAGTGCGAATGAAATTTGGGGATCGATTTTAGCCGTAATTGCAAGCGCTTTATCTGAATCGAGTATTAAACCTGATCAGATTGAAGGGATTGGAATTACCAATCAACGTGAAACTACTGTGGTTTGGGATAAAGAAACCGGCGATCCGGTTTACAACGCCATCGTGTGGCAGTCACGTCAAACAGCGGGGATATGTGAAGAACTTAAATCACAAGGTCATAATGATACGTTTCGTGATAAAACCGGATTATTAATCGATGCTTACTTCTCTGGTACCAAGGTTAAATGGATTCTTGACAATGTAGAAGGTGCGAGAGAAAAAGCGGAGAATGGAAAGCTCTTATTCGGGACGATCGACACATGGTTGATCTGGAAAATGTCTGGTGGAAAAGCCCACGTAACGGATTATTCCAATGCTTCCCGCACGCTTATGTATAATATTTACGACCTGAAATGGGATCAGGAGCTACTTGACATATTAGGCATTCCTGAGAGCATGCTTCCAGAGGTCCGTCCCTCATCCGAAATTTATGCCAAGACGGTACCTTACCATTTCTTTGGGAAGGAGATTCCGATTGCCGGTGCAGCAGGGGATCAGCAGGCGGCATTGTTTGGACAGGCTTGTTACGAAGAGGGTATGGCAAAGAATACGTATGGAACAGGATGCTTTATGCTGATGAATACAGGTGAGAAAGCCGTAAAGTCTAATAATGGTTTACTCACAACCTTGGCATGGGGAATTGATGGAAAAGTGGAGTACGCTTTAGAAGGCAGTATTTTCGTGGCTGGTTCTGCGATTCAGTGGCTTCGTGATGGACTTCGTATGCTTAAGGATGCCAAGGACAGCCAAGGGTATGCAGAAAAGGTTGACTCAACAGATGGCGTCTACGTTGTTCCTGCCTTTGTAGGATTAGGAACTCCTTATTGGGACAGTGATGTTCGGGGGGCCGTGTTCGGTTTAACAAGGGGAACATCTAAGGAACATTTTGTAAGAGCCACCCTGGAATCCCTTGCTTATCAAACGAAAGATGTACTGACAGCGATGGAAGCCGACTCCGGAATCTCCCTTAAGAAACTGAGAGTCGATGGCGGTGCTGTTAAAAATGACTTTTTAATGCAATTCCAAAGTGATATCTTATCTGTTCCTGTTGAGCGACCAGTTGTAAATGAAACAACTGCTTTAGGTGCCGCTTATTTAGCTGGATTAGCCACAGGTTTCTGGGATAACCGGGATGAAATATCAAAGCAGTGGAATAAAGACAAGCAGTTTGAGCCGCAAATGCCTGTTGAAACCCAAGGAGAACTATATAACGGATGGAAAAAAGCTGTTAAAGCAGCTATGGCTTTTAAATAAAAGAAACGTATGATATACTGATTACAAGTTAATAAATTCGGTTAGAGACCACGAGAGACCAAACCTGCATTATGGAACCATTCACCATAATGTTAGTTTTGGTCTCTTTTTTTATGGTTAAACAATAAGAGTGAGAGTACAGATAATATATAGATACCTGAGGAGGATCCACTTATGACATTTTCAAGTACTGCAAGAAGAGAAGTGAAAGAAACATTAGCCTCAAACCACTTTGATATGATTGTGATCGGAGGGGGAATTACTGGCGCAGGAATCGCCCTCGATGCTTCGAAACGTGGAATGAAGGTGGCATTGGTCGAAATGCAGGATTTCGCAGCCGGGACTTCCAGTCGTTCGACAAAGCTCGTTCATGGCGGATTACGTTACTTAAAGCAATTCGAAGTGAAAATGGTCGCGGAAGTAGGAAAAGAGCGTGAAATCGTTTATGAGAATGGCCCTCACGTAACGACTCCTGAATGGATGCTGCTCCCCCTGCATAAAGGTGGCACATTCGGTAAATTCAGCACATCGATTGGATTAAAGGTGTATGACTATCTTGCTGGAGTAAAGAGAAGTGAACGAAGATCCATGCTTTCAGTTTCAGAAACATTGAAGAAGGAACCTCTTGTGAAAAAAGATGGCCTTAAAGGCGGCGGGTACTACGTTGAATATAGGACTGATGATGCCCGTTTAACGATAGAAGTCATGAAAGAAGCAGTTGCACATGGTGCCACTGTCATAAACTATATGAAATCTCAACGATTCCTATATGATAATAAGAAAGTAGTCGGAATTGAAGCTGAGGACCTGGTGACTGGGGATACGATTGAAATCCGCGGTTCAAAATTTGTCAACGCTGCCGGCCCATGGGTCGATGATGTTCGAGGAAAAGATTATAGTACGAATAACAAACAGCTTCGCTTAACCAAGGGAGTTCATCTTGTCATTGATCAAAGCAAATTCCCGCTTCAACAAGCGGTTTATTTCGACACACCTGATGGGCGAATGGTATTCGCCATACCAAGGGATGGGAAGGCCTATGTAGGGACAACAGACACATTTTTTGATCAGGATAAAACTTCTCCCCATATGACTTCAGAGGACCGGGATTATATCTTGGATGCCATTCATTTTATGTTCCCCGATGTATCCGTAGGAAAAGAGGATGTAGAATCGAGCTGGGCAGGTGTTCGTCCATTAATTTTTGAAAAAGGGAAGGACCCTTCTGAAATTTCCCGTAAAGACGAAATTTGGGAAGCCGATAGCGGTCTCATCACGATCGCCGGCGGTAAGCTGACAGGTTATCGTAAAATGGGAGAAACCGTTGTGGACCTTGTATCGAAACGTTTACGTGAAGAGAACAAAAAGAAATTCCCAGCATCGTCCACGAAATATATGCCGATCTCTGGAGGTCATGTAGGCGGATCGAAAAACTTTCAAGCGTTTATTGATCAAAAAGCAGCTGAGGCCCTTCAATATGGACTAACAGATCAAGAGGGAAGGAAGCTTGCAGGAATGTACGGATCAAATGTGGAGCAGTTATTTAAACTCGCTCATGCTTATAGTGGAGCAAGTGATGAAAGGTCCGTCCCTCCTTATTTATATGCGCAACTGATTTATGCGATCCAGGAGGAGATGGCAGCCACTCCGGTTGATTTCTTTATTAGAAGGACTGGTGCGTTATTCTTTGATCGTGAGTGGGTGGAGAAATGGAAGGAGCCTGTGATCGAGATTATGGCGAAGCTTCTGAACTGGAATGAAGAGAAGGAACAGCAATATAGAGTGGAATTGAATAATGAGCTTAAGAGTGCAGTAGTGCCAGTGGATTTGCAGTCGTAAGCAGGTAAAGGGCAGAATGAATATCTGTCCTTTTCTTTGTATACACTGGGAATTCCTGTAGGGCACATGGTAAAATTGGGATAAAGATGTCAACTTGGGGGGATGCTGGTTGGAAGAAAAAAAGAATACCAGGGGAAGGTTCCTCCTATCACTGTCAATGTCTTCAGTAATTGCCTTTGCAATCACTTTCTATTTTGAAAAAGGTGACTCTATTACAAGAAAGGGTGCATTCAGGCAGCACCTTGAACAGTTAGAATTCGAGGGCACTTACCATGATCTGAAAGTTGTATCAGAAAAAGAAGCCGGGGAGCAATACCTCCTTCTCTATACATATATGAATAAGGATGGAGAAAAGCAAATCGGCCTGGCCCTATATAGAAAAATGAATGTCCTTCCCCTTTATGAGCTATACCGGATTAATGATTCTCCACAATTATCTGTCGGAACGGAATTTCTCCCTTCTAATCAGTTTATCGTTTACGGTGACCGGGACGAAATTGAGGCTGATTACTTTACATTCCGGGAAAATGTCCAGTTCAATCGAATAGAGCTTGAAGAGAATGATTATTTCATTCACATAGAACCTTACGCGGTCATGCTCCATGTTCCTCAAGTGAACTTTTATTCTAGTGATGGAACAATAGTTGCTTCGACGCAGGCAAAATAATCATCCATAAATATGCTTACAATTATATAAATATATGAATAGTTGATGAAATTGACCGTATATGACTATTCATTTCCCGAGAGAACTGTTCATCCCTTCTTAGTGCTGTTGAATATCATATCGGGTTGCTGTAAATTAAGAATAGAAATTGACACGACTTCCTCGTCAAAAGGGTGGCTTCAATGGGATGAAGCCACCCTTTTTTTTGCATTTTTTTAACAATAAACTCAGTGGATAAGAACCTGGAAAAGAACATTATTGCTATACTGATAGAAAGAAAAAATGGGGAGGAAGCTGGAATGAATCATAAAATAGCTGTGGTGACGGGGGCAAATAGCGGGTTTGGTTTTCTCTCAACCCTGGGGCTGGCACAACTTGGATATAAAGTAATCGCCTCCATGAGAGATCCTCAAAAAGGAAGTGCATTGCTTCAACGTGCTGAGGAACTAAAGGTGGGGCATTTGGTTGAGATTCATCCATTGGATGTAACGTCTGAAGCATCCATCAAGGAATTCTCTACCTCTCTTAATGATTTGGGCAGTGTGCACATTCTCCTGAATAATGCAGGGTTTGCCGGTGCAGGATTTGCAGAAGAAGTTACAATCGATGAGTTCCGTGAACAATTCGAAACGAATGTTTTTGGAGTCATGAGAATGACTCAAATTGTTCTCCCTTATATGAGAAATCAAGGAGAAGGGAAAATCATCAATATGAGCAGCATTAGCGGCAGATTCGGCTTTCCTGGACTCAGTCCTTATGTTTCATCCAAACACGCATTAGAGGGATACTCCGAAAGTCTGAGATTGGAGCTTAAGCCCTTCGGCATATCCGTGCACCTGATCGAACCCGGTTCTTATCAAACGAATATCTGGACATCAGGAAAGAAAGTCACTCCACTCTCGATGCAGAAAAACTCTCCTTACTTTCGCTACATGGAGGCAATCAACACGGAAATTCAATCAGGTGAAGATACACTTGGGGATCCAAGGGAGGTTGCCTCGATCGTATGTGAAATAGCACAAAACAAGAAAAAAACTTTTAGAATTCCCATAGGCAAAGGAGTGCGATTAACCCTATTACTCAAAACCATCCTGCCATGGAGCACTATGGAAAACATCATATTAAAGAAACTCAGAATGAAAAAGACCAAAGAGGGACGGTCCTTATAGTAAGCACGGATAATGTCTGAATATAAAGAATTTTATTATATGGAAGGAGAATTTTGTCAAAAGAGAGAATATGCTAAAGGAGACATTTCCTTAAATTCATTTATTAAATAATTGTATGAGTTTAAATGCTTCCACACGAAATGAGGTGATTGATTGAATGAATGGAAGGGTGCATCTGCTCTTTGCATGCATGAAAGTCGTTTATTGATGGTATTACAAGGGAAAGAAGAAGAAAAGAAACGTTGGTCGGTCCCTTCAGGGGGGATGGAATCAAGTGAATCCCTTCAGGAATGCTGTAAACGTGAAGTTTGGGAAGAAACAGGCTATGATGTTGAAGTAGGAAAACATTTGTATACTAAGTGGGGGAATGAAGGAAGTATTTCTATAAGAATTCATTACTATGAAGTCAGGCTCCTTGGAGGAGAGGCAACCATACAGGACCCTGATCAATTAATACATAAAATAAAATGGATTTCACTTCAAGAGTTAAAGAACCTGCCCCTGGGATTTCCAGAAGATCACTCCATTCTGGAAGCCTACATGAGTAAGAAGCTAAACACACTATCCATTTAGGGGAATAGTATCGATTTAGCACAATATATTATAAAGTATTTATCTATAAAGGAGAGAGTAGAATGGTGAAGCGAACAGGAGAAGTAGTAATGGGAGTAATCGGAATTATCTTATCCGCATTATTTTCCATAATCGGAATCGTACTTAATATGGGAATGAGTAATCCTGAGGTCATGTCCCAACTCGAAGAAGGTATGGAGAGTGATCCAAATATACAAAATGCGGAGATGAATGCAGGAGATATAAGCTCCATTATCAACGCTGCTGAATCAACTGGATCTTACCTTGTTATATTAGGAATCATTGCGTCCATCCTGGGGATTATTGCTGTACTGACCATTGTAAAAAATAAAAAACCGGTATTATCCGGAATCATGTTTATCATTGCTGCCCTTGTCATCGGAATTGGCACGATAGGATTTGGTTTCGTACCTGGCCTTCTGTTCCTGATCGCAGGAATCATGGCACTTGTTCGAAAACCTAAGAAAACAGATCCTGTGTATTAATAATGCTTTAAGAGAATTTTTTCTCCAAGCTACATCTTTCCGTGAAGTTTTGCTCGTACTCATCTTGCTTTCAGACTCGATTTATACTATCTTAAAAGTAGAGCATAATGATAAAACAAGAGACACTGGCGGCAACCAATGTCTCTTGCTACACAGCAAACTGCAAGGAAAGCAGTGGCCCAATAGAGAAAGGAACATAACTCTACCCTTCAAAGTTTAGGCGCTTCATGAGGGTGGGGTTATTTCTTTTTGTCATTTGAAATAACTACGGCAATGATGGAGACAATTAAAGAGCCAAAGGTAATCATTAGCGTTAACGCCTCATACGTTGTCACTATAAGCACCACCTCCTTCTATAAGGAAGTGGCCACTCCCACCCTACATTCACTGTGTGCTTCAAATTATATCACAAACAACCCCTGTGCATTATAGGCAAGAGGTAGGAAAAGCTTACCCCTATCAAAAAAACATACAACCCCTTCATGAACCAATGAACCATCAGATACGATGCGATTATTTCAAACTTTCTTCAAAATGTGTTAGCATAGATATGCTCATATTAGTCGATTACATAACATCACGAAATTCGAGGAGGAACACACGATGAAACAACGTATAGAAATGCTGAAAAATTGGTTAAAAGAAGAAAAGATCGATGCAGCATTTATCAATTCAACTGAAAACGTATTCTACTTAACAAAATTCCACACAGATCCACATGAGCGATTAATGGGACTGTTTGTATTTCCTGATGCCGAACCCTTTGTGGTCGTACCTGGAATGGAAGCACGTCAAGTGAAGGATGCCGGCTGGAGTAACGAAGTGATCGGCTACTCTGATCATGAAAACCCATGGGAATTCATTCAACAAGCCATTCAAAGACGAGGAATCGATGGCAGCAAGGTGGCTTTCGAAAATGAAGTCGTAACGTATGGCCGCAGTCAGGCGTTTATAAACATTTTCAACTCACCGACTATAGTGAATGTTGAAGACAAATTAAATGAGATGCGTGTAGTGAAAGATGAGGGTGAAATCGCCATCATGCGTCGAGCAGCAGAAATGGCAGACTTCGGGGTTGAAGTAGGTGTAAGTGCACTTCAAGAAGGCATTACGGAAATGGAAGTTCTTGCGAAGATCGAGTATGAATTAAAGAAAAAAGGGATTCGTGAAATGTCTTTCTCTACGATGGTGCTCTTTGGTGAAAAAGCTGGAGATCCACACGGAAACCCAGGAGACCGGAAGCTGAAGGCAGGAGATTTTGTCTTGTTTGATCTAGGTGTAGTCCTTGAAGGATATACTTCTGACATCACCCGCACATTCGCTTATAAATCCGTTTCAGACAAGCAAAAAGAAATCTATACTACCGTTTTAAAAGCAGAACTGGCTTCACTGGAAGCAAGTAAGCCCGGAACCCGTATTGGTGATCTGGATCAAATCGCACGGGATATCATTACAGAAGCAGGGTATGGAGACTATTTCCCACACAGGATTGGTCACGGCCTTGGGATCAACGTACATGAATTCCCATCAATGAGCCATTTAAATAATGGGATATTAAAAGAAGGAATGACCTACACCATTGAACCTGGAATTTACGTACCGGAAATTGGCGGTGTAAGAATTGAAGATGATGTGCTGATAACAAAGGATGGTTACGAAACCTTGACTAAATTCCCTAAAGAACTGCAAATTATTAAATAAGACATAGAGGAGGCTAACGGCGTGTTAGCCTCCTTTTCATGAAAAAGAAATGAAACCATTGCGAAGGTCATTCGTATATACTAGAAGAGAAAGCTAGGGAAGGATGAAATTCAGTGAAAAAATTTATCATATTAATAAGCTTTTTCATGCTGGCAGGCTGTGGAATCCTCGAAGAAGCAAACAACAGTTTGACCTATGTTGAGGAAATGACCGATTATCTCAATGAAGCAGAGCAATTTGCCAACGATTTTCCTGGATTAGTGGAAAATGCTGCGGCAGACCCATCCACCGTACCGGCTCTTGAAACAAGATTAAAAGACATGAAAACAGAAATACAAGAAATCAATGATCTGACTCCGCCTCAGCTTGCAGAAAACATCCACAAAAAAGTGGAAGGATATAATGAGCAAGCGCTGGAAGGAATTGATCGAGCCTTAGTAGAAATTGATAAGGGAGAAGTCCATATTTCTGAGTTACAAAACCTTGAGATCGTAAACACTTTTAATCAGTTACAAGAAATTAAAGGCAATCTGGAAAATTTAGGACAATAAGCTGATGGTGTTACCGATAATACTTTTTATCCGTAACGCCATCATACTGTAATATAACATTACCCCATTTCCACTCTAGCTACAGTCACATCCCCCCTTGACCCCACAAAAAATCAACCCTATTTTATCAAGTAGATTTGTATTAAACTAGTTTCAAATATGACCGAAAAAAACAAATATGATTTCTTACGTATAGAACAAGAGTTCTTAAAAACATGCTATAATGATGGAATCATAGAGATGGACAGGAGATTGTTATGAAAGTTGTTATTGCCGAAAAACCCGATCAAGGAGCCACCCTCGCTAAACCATTCCCTCATCGAAAACGCCAAGGATATATTGAAATACAATCTAATGATGTGTTCCCTAAAGGAGCTTATATCACATGGGCTGTAGGTCACCTCTTTCAGCTTCAAGCCCCGGAAAAATATGAAAGCAGATGGAAAAAATGGACGTTAGAAGACCTCCCCATCATTCCTCAACGATTTCAATATGAGCTTCAACGGGCAAAAGCGAAACAATTCGCAGTCATTAAAGAACTTCTAAAGAAAAATGAAGTCACAGAAATCATCCATGCAGGGGATGCCGGGCGTGAAGGTGAGTTGATCATCCGGAATATTATTTCAATGGCCCGCGTGCAGAAGCCCATGAAAAGATTATGGATATCATCCCTGACAGAGAAAGCCATCATTCAAGGGTTCACCAGTTTGAGAGAAGAAACGGAAATGCGGAGCCTCTATTATGAAGCCTATTCCCGTGCTTGTGCGGACTGGCTTGTGGGAATGAATGCATCGAGAGCTTATAGCATTCTGCTAAAGCAGCAAGGTATGTCGGATGTTTTCTCTGCAGGAAGGGTTCAAACGCCGACTCTTGCTTTGATTGTAAAAAGAGACGAAGAAATAGAGCAATTCAAAAGCGAACCCTTCTGGGAAGTGAAAGCTGTCTTTCAAATGGGAGACCACACGTACGAAGGGGTATGGCAAAAGGATGGAGAATCCCGAATTCAAACAAAGGAACTGGCAGAGAAAATTGCTTCGTTCTGCCAAGGGAAGCCTGCAAGCGTACTGGAGATGAAAACAGAAAGAAAAGAATTTGCTCCTCCATTGCTTTTCAATCTATCAGCTCTTCAAGCAACGATGAACAAAATATATAAATTTTCACCCAAAAAAACACTGGATGTCCTACAAAAACTTTATCAAAAGGGCATTGTATCTTACCCAAGGTCAGATTCACAATATGTAACGAAAGGGGAAGCTGAAACCTTTCCGGAAATATTGTCTAAGCTTCAGGAATACAGCCCTTACAATAGCTGGATCCCCACCCCTAATGATAGCCTGCTGAATAACAAGCGTTTTGTAAATGAAGCAAAGGTTTCAGATCACTACGCGATTATTCCAACTGAACAAGTAACGGACCCTCAATCGTTATCAGGGGACGAAAGGAAAATATATGATGTTGTGGTTAAACGCTTTATCGCTGCACATCACGACAAAGCTGTGATCCATTACACTACCATCACTACCGTCGTGGACGAACGGGCTGAATTCATTTCTAAAGGGAAGCAAATTCTTCAAGAAGGATGGAGACAGGTTCTGATGCAGAATGAAAAGGATGACGAACCGCTCCTGCCACCTGTTAAGGAAAGCGAGAAGGGCAAAGTCAAAAGTGTCCATACGAAGGAAGGAAAAACCCAGCCACCAAAGCGCTACACAGAGGGTCAACTGATTACATTAATGAAAACAGCAGGGAAATACATGGATAATGATGAGCTCGAGAAAGTGTTAAAGAAAACAGAAGGTCTGGGTACCGAGGCAACACGCGCTGGAATCATAACCATGCTTAAAGATCGGAACTACATTGATATCCAAAAGAATATTGTCTATCCTACTGATAAAGCAAAGGTTTTGATTCGTGCAATTGGTGAAAATGTGTTGGCATCAGCTGAGATGACAGCAAAATGGGAGCAACGACTACAGGAAATAGGAAAAGGGCAAGCTTCTGCACCCGAGTTTATGGAGCAAGTGAAGAAATTAAGTGACAAACTTGTTCAAAACGCTCTTCAAGAGGCAAATAGATGGAATTTCGAAGACCTTGATACTGCTTCCATCCAGCGATCCAAAGGGAGTAAAGGAAAAAGGACAACGAAAACCAGCGTCGGCACCTGCTTAAAATGTGGCGGGAAAGTGGTTGACAAAGGAAAGTTCTACGGCTGCTCCAATTATCAAAAAACAAAATGCAGCTTCACCATTTCTAAGACCATTCTCTCGAAGCGTATAACACAAGGAATCGTAAAAAAAGTGCTTACGGATGGAAAATCCGAGCGTATAGACGGTTTCAAAAAAGGAGAGAAGGAGTTTTCAGCATACCTTAGTTGGGATCCTGTTGAAAAGAAAATTCAATTCGTATTTGATATACATTAACTCATCTAAACGACTCTCATAAAGGGAGTCGTTTTTTCTGCTTAAAACCTTTCAAAAGAAAATAATTGGACTACAGAAGTTTAATTTCATGAGAAGAGGATAAAACAAAAGGGTAGGAAAACAGCTATATAAAAATGGAGGGTACACATTGAAAAAGATATTAATGGTCTTAACGAATGAAAGCAAAATTGATGATGAACACGAAACAGGTCTTTGGTTATCTGAGTTCGCTGAACCATATGAAGAATTTAAGAATCAGGGATTTGATGTAGATGTGGCTAGCTTAAAGGGAGGCCGTATTCCTTTAGATCCTAATAGCCTTGATGATGAACAGGTGGAAAAGTGGAAGGGTGTCACCAAAGAATTGGATCAAACAATGGTCCTTTCGCAATTGAACGTTAACGAATATTCAGGGATATTCTTACCGGGCGGACATGGAACAATGTTTGATCTCCCTGATAGTCAGGTACTTCAGCAAGCACTGGCTCACTTTGCTGAAAACAACAAAGCCATTGGATCTGTATGCCACGGTCCTGCTGGATTCGTTGGAACGAAACTCTCAAATGGAAAATGGCTGGTTGAAGGAAAAAGCATGACAGGGTTCACCAACGAAGAAGAACAGCAAACGGGCCTTGATTCATTAATGCCTTTCTTATTAGAAACAAAATTAAGAGAGCAAGGAGCTCAATTTGAAAAATCTGAAGCATGGAGTGAGCATGTCATCACCGACGGGAAATTCGTGACCGGGCAGAATCCACAATCCAGTCAGTCAACTGCAGAAGCGTTCGCTAAAGTGCTTTAAAACGGATGTTCTTTCCAAAGAGCATGAGGTTATGAAACCTCATGCTCTTTTTTCTGTTATCCACTACTCTCTACTGACCTGCCAATTGTGATAAAATCGTGAGAAGACTATATAGCGAGGAGAGAATTATGCAGGTTGTTCGAACCATCATTCAAGTTACCATTCTATGCTTATTTTATGAATTGGGAAAGTGGTGTACTGACTTCTTTCATTTACCCATTCCCGGAAGCGTTATCGGGATGCTTTTTTTGTTTCTACTTTTATTAACGGGGGTAGTGAAAGAAAGATTATTAATGGACGGTACAGGATTCTTTCTAAGACATTTTTCCTTCTTTTTTCTTCCCTTGTCAGTTAGCGCAATGGTTCTGGGGCCATATTTTATTGATTTCGGATGGAAGCTCATTGTCATTCTGGTTATTAGCGGGATAACAGGATTTGTAGCAACCGCCTTATCAGCAGAGAGATTAATAAGAGGGAAGGAGAAGCGAAGCCATGATACATCTCATTAGTTCACTTCTGGCAATTGGCATTACAATATTGTATTTTATTTTTGGGGTAAAGATTCACCGAATTTGGCCAATCCCCATAACGATTCCTATTTTTATTAGTACCCTTGCTGTTATTGTCACATTACTGATTATCGATATTCCATATAATCAGTATGCAGACTTTGCATCTTACATAACCTATTTACTTGGACCAGCTACCGTTTCCCTTGCATATCCCCTTTATCAGCATCGAAAGTTATTAGTGCAGCATGTACAGCCGATCCTTTTCGGTATCCTTTTCGGAAGTGGTATGTCTATGGTTATTTCTTATTTATTCAGTATGTGGTTGGGGATCCCATCTGAATGGAACCGCTCCTTGCTTATTAAAACCATTACAACCCCAGTAGCTGTTGATATAGGGAAAGTAATTGATGCGAATATAGAAGTCATTCCGACGGTCGTCATTGTGACAGGGATGTTCGGTGCCATGGTCATCCCTACTATTTTAAAGTGGCTGCAAGTAAAACACCCCATAGCAAAAGGACTGCCATTCGGTGTGATATCCCATGGAGTTGGGACGGCACAGGCTATTAAAGAAGGGGACAGGGAAGGCGCAGTAAGTGGTGCGGCTATGGCATTAACCGCCACGATCATGTCCTTCGTCATCCCCCTCCTATTTCTATTTGTTTGATCTAGTAATTGAATGGAGCGAATCCCATTATAATTAACCACCCTAGTAAACAAAAGCTTTCCCTTTAAAAACAGATTGTGATTCGGTATAGTAAGGGAAGGTGAAATTTCAAAAGAGAAGGAAGATAATATGATTGTCAAAACTGATGAAGATTTAAAAGCGTTAAAAGAGATAGGAAGTATCGTGGCTAAGATCCGTGATGAATTACGCTCTCATACTAAGCCTGGCATAACGACAAAAAAGCTTGACGATATGGCCGGGAAAATGTTCGAAGATAACGGAGCCATTTCTGGCCCTAAAGGGGAATATGACTTTCCCGGTTTCACATGTATTAGTGTAAATGAAGAAGTGGCTCATGGAATTCCCGGTGAACGAGTAATCAATGAGGGGGACCTTGTCAATATTGACGTATCCGGTTCTAAAAATGGTTATTATGCTGATACAGGAATCTCATTTGTTGTTGGGGAGGGAGACCCAACACTTACAGATTTATGCGAAGCGGCATTAAAATCATTCCAAGCGGGACTCCAGAAAGCAAGAGCTGGATCAAAACAAAACGGTATCGGAAAAGCGGTTAATAATGAAGCGCGAAAAAATGGTTATACGGTGATCATGAACTTAACCGGCCACGGTGTAGGAAAGTCTCTTCATGAGAAACCTGATCACATCTTAAATTATTTCGATCCTTGGGATAATGCACTGTTAAAAGAAGGAATGGTCATTGCATTTGAACCCTTCATCTCAACCAAGGCACAAAACGTAATCGAAAAAGGTGACGGCTGGACCTACATCACACCCGACAACAGCTTCGTTGCCCAAATCGAACACACCATCATCATAACCAAAGACGAACCCATCATTTTAACACAATAAAGCAGTGAGGGACGGACCTTGATTCCTAGGAGTAACTCCTAGGATCAAAGGTCCGTCCCTCTTTTTGTATAAGTTTTGTACAATGATGATTGATTTAGATACATATGAGGGAATTGGATGGCCTGAATAATTGAATCTGAATTTCGGGGCATGGTTCTCTTAGACATCCAATAAAACCATGCTTTAATGAGTTATTAAAATTTTACAAACAAAATGATTGTCATAGGAAAAAAGTTGGGGTAAAGTAGATATATTGAAGTTATACAAAAATTATACAAATAACACAAAAAATAACATTAATTACCGGAGGGCCCCATGGCTGTTTTATTTTCAAGAAAACCCAAGACTGAATCTGTAATCGTCCCTACATCCAACGTCATTGTCCTGCAAGACAAAAAACTGAATGAAAGATTGCACTATATGCAATTCCAGGAACACCATTTAAATGAACTTAAAGAAGTTCTCCCCGTCTATGAGCAGTTATCCGATTCCTTACTTGATACGGTATTGGATCATCTCTACAAACACCCAAGTTTAGTAGAGATTGCTGTTAATCATTCCAGCCGAGAGCGATTAAAGAACGTTTTCCATGATTACTTTCGTTCTCTATTCTCTGGTGAATTAGATGAAGAATATTTCTCAATGAGGGAGAGGATGGGGAAGACCCATAACAGGAATGGAGTTACAATTGATTGGTTTATATCCACCTACACAACCATTCAGCATTTATTGATTCCTAAGATTGTAGAACTTTATCAAAACGACCCATCTAAACTCGCTTCCGTACTGGTCGCAATAGATCATGGTATCCATTTGGACGCAAGTATTGTATCTGAATACTATATACAAAGCAGAATGGATGAGCTCGAGAAACTTCATCAGGAAAACCAGGACCTACAAGTAGAAATGTTCAGCATGAATACAGAACTCGGCTCTTCATTAAGCCAAACAGAAAAAAGTCTAAATGAGACCGCTACGAAGGCGGAACGTATTCGTGCAGAATCTGAAAACACAGAAAAGAGCAGCAAAAATCTTCTTCAGCTTTCCAAAATGAACAAAGATCAAACAGATAATATGATCGAAAGCTTTGGCATCATTACTGAGCAAATCAAAACCCTTTTAAACGAGATTCAAGGGGTGAAAACAATTGCGGAACAGATTACGCCGCTTTCAAATTCCATTCAGCAAATAGCTGAGCAGACAAATCTGCTTGCACTAAATGCCTCTATCGAAGCAGCACGAGCCGGTAATGAGGGCAGGGGGTTTGCAGTCGTTGCTTCTGAAGTGCGAAAGCTTGCCGAAGACTCAAAGGAGCTGAGCCACTCCATTCATCAGCTCGTAAATGAAAGCAACAAGCAAATCGGAGTTGTCTCAGACCGGGTTCGAAATATGACCGACTTAACGGAGAACTCCCGTAATGAGATAGGGAATGTACAAAATGGCATAATGACCGTTCAAATGGAAATGGAAAACTATATGGGTATGTTCAAACGAAATCAATCTGAATTAAATCACATTGTTGAAGCCATCAGACAAATCAATCATACAACAGATGAATTGGTTCAGTTTGCTTCTACAATCATTCAGAAAATGAATAAATAGAAAAAAGGGAAACCGATTTCTAATACCGGTTTCCCTTTTTTCTATTAAACGATTTTCGTTTTACCACACTCTTGACACTTTCGATAAAACTTCCCATCTAATACACGAGATTTGAAAATATTGTTCCCACATTCGCAGCGACCACTGTGTTCGTCGGGATCATCTTTATAAAGTACGATATTTTCATCCTGATTTTCCAACCTTGTCAGCCTCCAGTTCAACCGATACTTCTTATAGTATAGTCGGAATCACCTTGCTTGTTAAGGTTAAACTTCCTCCTTTTCAAGACTATATCTTCTTCAATTAAATATTATTTGGAGCATTTACGAATTATTCACCTACCAAAAAACAAATAGCTTTCTAAAATCATCGTCAAATAGAATAGAATCCTTTAACTATTTTATCCATTAATACCCTTTATACCTATTATTTTCTATTATTATTACCATATTATTCCTATACATGATAGTTTATACAGGAAATCGCTTTCTATTACAGTAGTGAAATATTCTTGACGCAGGATATTAAAGTTCCTGTTATTGAATTGAGATTTTACTATGTTAGTATTTTCCCTGTTAGCAAAAATAAATATACCGCTAGCTACATAAGGAGGAATTTTTCTATGAAACTAAAAAAATCGATTATTTCTGTGGCTGCATTTACTACACTTGCAGTGTCTGGTGGAGCTAGCGCTTCAGCACAAGACATCGAAGTTAATAAAGGTGACACTTTATGGGGAATTGCGCAGGAATACGGTACATCAGTTGATCAACTCATGAAATGGAACAATTTAAATTCACACTTAATCTATCCTGACCAAGAACTCAAGGTATCATCCAAAGAATACTATACAGTTAAAAAAGGTGACACACTCTGGGGAATTTCTTCACAATATGGAATTTCCGTTGACAGTTTAATTGGCTGGAACGCACTTGAGAGTGACCTGATTGTCCCAGGACAAGAGTTAGTCATCAATTTAGAAGATAAAAAAGCACCTTCAGCTACTGCAAATACTTCTGAGCAAGCAGCAGCTCCTGCTCAAGAAGAAGAAACAGCAGAAGTAGCTCCAGAAGCTGAAGCGCCTGCAGCAGAACCAGCTGAGGCACAACCTGCTGAAGAAGAACCGGCAGCAGAACCAGCTCCACAAGAGGAAGCTGTAAAGGAAATCACTGTAGAAGCAACTGCTTACACGGCAAGTTGTGAAGGGTGCTCAGGTACGACAGCAACTGGCGTAAACCTTTTAGAAAACCCAGATGCAAAAGTAATTGCCGTAGACCCGGATGTCATTCCTCTGGGATCAAAAGTATATGTTGAAGGATACGGCTATGCAACTGCTGAAGATACAGGTGGAGCGATTAAAGGAAATCGAATCGATGTGTTCATCCCATCAAAAGATCAAGCAGTTGATTGGGGCAGAAAATCAGTTAACGTAAAAATCCTTGAAAGTAAATAATAGATCGGAACCACTGAGAATTCATTCTCAGTGGTTTTTTGTTTTTCAATACATTTATAATTGCTTATCTCTTTAACACATGATGCAAAAGGAATAACTTTCTTAATAGTCTCTTCATTACCAATTTCCTTCTCATTCATCTACGCTTTTCAACTAACATTTTCCTTCAAATGAAAGAGTTTGAAACTCTTCCAGCTGAATCGACAGAAAACAAAAAATATTACATGCTTGTCATCTAATTGTTATCCGTTTATAAACACTTTGTTATATGTCTGAGGTAAGTCTATGTTACTATTTCAACTGTTGGTTTCATAGACCAAACACAAAAGGAGGAATTTCACAAGATGAAAAAAGTATTATTTTCCATATTTTCCTTCACAGTTTTTCTAACAATCGGACTTACTTCTGCCTCTGCAGATTCAGACGATACTGCAATGAATGATTATCATAATATAGAACAAGGCGATATTCTTTGGGAGATTGCAAATCGATATCATGTTTCGATAGATGAGGTTGGTACTCGCCAACAACTTTTAGAAGAAGGTTATACTGTGAATAACGTACAAGAAGAAGGACAAGCTGTTAAATCCGCTGATACGGAAACTTCAGGGGACAACGTTGTAAAAGAGGTTAACGTAACCGCTACGGCGTATACAGCATATTGTGAGGGGTGTATAGGCATTACAAAGACGGGGGTGGACTTAATCGAGAACCCTGATGCCAGAGTCATTGCCGTCGATCCAAGTGTCATCCCACTGGGGTCTAAGGTATATGTAGAAGGATACGGTTATGCCCGTGCGGAAGATACAGGTGGGGCAATCAAAGGAAAACGTATCGACATTTATATGGAAAAAGAAAAAGATGCCCTTAAATATGGTGTACAGGATGTCAAAGTGAAAATTATTGAAGAGTAACGAATAAGAAAGGACGCCGACTTAGGCGTCCTTTTTGTATCAATAAACTATTTCCCTTGAACTTTAGAACCTTTTCTAGCAGAAGGAGCTACGGACTTTATCTCAACTTCCTCACCCATTTGTTGTTGAGCTAATTTTTCAGCTGTTTCATGTTGCGATTTGTTTTGTTTGTTTTTCATGACTGGACCTCCTCCCGTACATTCTTTTTATTAACATTCACCGATACATGAAAATTACTACAAGAACTTTATCCAGAATTCCCAATTAAAACTTCAAATGATTTAGAGGAAACCATTAATTATATCCTTCATAACGCCTATTCTCCCAACATAAATGTTAAGCCTTATTTGTCAAACCATGTTCGACTTAACGGATAAATAAAGGGAAGTTATTTCCAGTTTTCCATACAGAAAAATTCCTGAATGCACTTTCAAGTCAAAAAAAGAATTGGAATGAAAACGTTTAAATGACAAACACTATAAAAAAATATAATGGTTATCACTTGCAAAGTTAAACTTTTTTCTGATAGGGTAACAAATGTTGGTTTTATGAGAGTGTCGTGAGGGAATAGGTAATAAGTAATCATTCCTCCACTATCCTCAGAATGCACATATTCCCATCTGCATTAACTGAGACTCTTTCACGATGAAGATTATTGCCGCTGGTGTACATACTAAGACAAACACCCTTAATCCGGCTGTCGTTACCTTCATACAGAAAAGAGCAAAAAAACATTGAAAATGGAAAGGAGAATTTTATGAAGAGGATATCAAATGTTTTCTGGATTACCGTTGCATTGGTTGCAGCTTCTGTTGCCTATGGTGTCATCGCGCCAAAGTCATTCGAAAATGTAACAGCTGATATGCAAAGCTTTATTACCTCAACATTCGGGTGGTATTATCTTATTTTAGTAACAGTGATTGTTATTTTCTGCGTATTCTTGATCTTTAGTCCAATCGGAACGATTAGATTAGGAAAGCCAGACGAAAAACCTGAATACACGAAAGGAACATGGTTCGCCATGTTATTTAGTGCAGGGATGGGAATCGGTTTAGTATTCTGGGGGGCAGCGGAGCCGCTGTCACACTATTTGACGCCTCCACTTGCTGAAGGTGGAACGAATCAGGCGATCAAGGAATCAATGCGTTATACGTTCTTCCACTGGGGAATACATGCTTGGGCGATCTATGCGATTGTCGCTTTAGCACTCGCTTATTATAAATTCCGTAAAGATGAGCCTGGTTTAATCTCAGCTACGTTGAGACCGATCTTTGGAGATAAAGTGAACGGTCCACTGGGAACGGTCATCGATGTACTGGCTGTATTCGCCACTGTTGTCGGTGTTGCCACAACGCTTGGGTTCGGTGCAGCACAAATTAACGGAGGACTTTCATATCTACTGGGAGTTCCAAACAATTTCACCGTTCAGTTCATTATCATTGCGGTTGTAACCGTCCTATTTATGATATCGGCATGGTCAGGATTAAGTAAGGGAATTAAATATCTATCTAATACGAATATGGTATTGGCAATTGCACTGTTCGTGTTAATGTTCTTTATCGGACCTACATTGCTCATCCTTAATATGTTCACTGATACAATCGGTGCTTATATCCAAAACATCGCTGCGATGAGTTTCCGGATTGCCCCATTAAATGAAGAGCATCGCGGCTGGATCAATGGCTGGACGATTTTCTATTGGGCATGGTGGATTTCCTGGTCTCCATTTGTCGGAATCTTCATCGCACGTGTATCACGAGGCAGAACCATTCGTGAATTCTTAATCGGTGTGCTCCTGCTGCCTGCTTTAGTCAGTTTCATTTGGTTCGCTACTTTTGGTACATCTGCCATTGAAATTCAACAAGCAGGAACAGATATATCAGGACTAAATACAGAAGAGGTATTATTTGCTGTATTTAATGGATTTGAATGGTCAACGATTCTTTCGGTCATTGCCATCACATTGATCGGAACCTTCTTCATTACATCTGCTGACTCAGCTACTTTTGTTCTGGGGATGCAAACAACTTATGGATCATTAACTCCGCCAAACTATGTGAAGTTAACTTGGGGACTTGCTCAGTCTACTGTTGCATTAATCCTGCTCTATAGTGGAGGACTACAGGCATTACAAAATGCATTAATTGTCGCAGCGTTGCCATTCTCAGTCATTATGGCGCTGATGATGCTGTCTCTGTATAAATCACTGAATCAAGAGAAGAAAGAGCTTGGATTATACATCAAACCTAAGCCAAGAAAAACAAAAGAACCTAAAGAGCACATGTAAATTCGTTTAGCGCCTGGAATTTTTCCAGGCGTCTTTTTTCATATCAAGCACTTCCCATCTAGACATTTTACTCATTTTCCGCCCCACCTTTATATGCAAAACCCACTGTTCATAGGCAATCTGTTCCTGGTGCATTTCATAGTTAAAAAGAGAATGATGATTTTAATTAACCTACAATTTGTCCTCTACATACATTAATATCGTAGTAAGATAACTGGAGGTGACTGATGATGTATGGATATGGATACCCTGGATATGGATATGGCTGCGGTGGTGGTGGCTACGCTGGTGGCTTTGCGTTAATCGTAGTTTTATTCATCCTATTAATTATCGTTGGAGCAGCGTTTGTTTGTTAATAATAAATGAATGATGGCTAGGTGACCTCAACTGAGTCAATGATTTCTTTACCAACATCCGGTGAAGAGAGAAGTGACTACTGGGGGTCATCTTTTTTTATACATATTGATTGTCACAGAGTTGTTCTCGTATTAGAATACAAGAGGAATCAATACTCTTGTAAAGGATCGAGCCCCGATGACTAAAAAATTCGCACAAAAAAAGCGTCCCAGTAAGAAAAAACGATCCTCACCATTTAAGATCGTCCTTATACCCATCATCGTCATAGCTATTTATTATGCCGTAAATAATGAAGAAACCACTTATAACCTGTCCTCATTGGGTAAAGAAGAGGTACCGTCCGAATATATTCCCATTTATAAAGCAGCTGAAGAGGAATACGGGGTACCATGGTATTTACTGGCTGCCCATCACCGGGTCGAAACAAAATTTTCCACCATGAAAACTCTTGTGTCTCCTGTGGGAGCAGAAGGACACATGCAATTCATGCCATGTACATTTGTCGGTTGGTCACACCCGAGTTGCTCAGGCTTAGGAAAAGGGAATATTCCACAAAGCCAAAAAACAGACCCTGAAGTCATTGAAAAGTATGGTGGTTATGGGGTCGATGCAAATGGAGATGGAATAGCCGATCCATTTCAAATTGAGGATGCAGTATTTAGTGCTGCAAACTATCTGGAACGAAATGGAGCGGCTGACGGAAAAATCGAACAAGCAGTATTTGCCTACAATCATAGCGACAAATATGTAGAAGATGTTTTGTACTATGCAGATCGATTTGTAGAAGATGAAGAAGAAGAGTCAGGCGAGGCTATGTAATTTTAAAATATATGGAGAAGAGCCGGAATGTAATATCGGTTCTTTTTTATTTTTTTGAACAGATTTGAAAAAAGGAGGGGCATATTCCCAATAACCCAATAATTATATACACTCCCATAATAAATTGATATGATAAGGTTCGTGAATTTTTACGTTTGGCAAAGGTGATTCAGATGAAAACGACAGAAATGATAGAAGAGTGGCAATTCGCTCTGGATATGGAAATACTACAACTAAAAAAACAGGAAACATCTGGAGTTATGATAGAGGAGGGCAGATGTATCCGCAAAGAAGAAAATGCCTATATTTATTGGTTCACCCTTAGTTATCCTGCGTCTTTACCAGAAGGAGGGGGCGTAGTTTTTAAGAGAAAGCAATCAAGAATCACAGGGGTTGTGATTAGTTCAGAGGATCGGGAGTGCATGATTGAGCTCGATCAATTCATTGGTGACACCATTTCTTATGGTCAAATATTGCATGCCCCATGGGAGATATTAGAGAAGTTAATAGAAAGATTAGACGAAGCAAAAGAGCGCCACGAAAAAACAGTGCGTATTCATCATGTGATGAATCCAATACAAGAAATACGGCATCCGAAGACTACGTTTAAAAACCCTTTACACGAAGCATATGTTCGCAGTAAGTATAATCCTGTTACCTATCTGTGGGGACCACCTGGAACAGGAAAAACCTATACACTTGCCAGAGTAGCTGCTTATCATTATTCTGAAGGAAAAAAAGTGCTGCTTCTTTCCCATAGTAATGCTGCAGTTGATGTCTTAATAGAAGAAATGCATCACTTTCTCAGCAGTCATGACCGGTGGAAGACAGGCGAAGTCATCCGTTATGGTACCAACCGGAAATCGTATAGTGAAGAAGTTACAGATTTAAGCGTGCTCCAATTATTAGAACAGCTTGACCCCAGCCTTGCAGAGGAGAAAGGAAAGGTCGAAACCTACCGGAGGAGGTTAAAAAATAAACTTGCTAAAACGTACTCAAGTTATGATTCAGAGAGGTTGTCTCAACTAGAGGTTCATTACCAAAAAATCAAAGAAAAGTTTAAACGAAGAGAAGGTGAACTTGTCATAGACGCAAGGGTCATCGGTACGACTCTATCTAAAGCTGCGATTGATGGCATTCTTTATGAAGAAGAGTTTGACCTTGTTATCGTGGATGAGGCGAGTATGGCCTATATACCTCAGATAGCATTTGCTGCATCCCTTGGTAAAAAGGTCATTATTTGCGGGGATTTCAAACAGCTCCCGCCTATTTCTACGTCCTTTCATCCGATGGTAACCAAGTGGCTGAAGGAAGACATCTTCCATTCGGCTCAGGTGGCACATGCCGTTGATAAGGGCAAGGACCACCCTCAGTTATTATTGCTTCCAGAACAGCGGCGAATGCATCCAAGCATTTCTGCATTTACCAATCACTATATCTACCATTCGAAGGTAGGTAATCACCATTCGGTAGAATTGATGAGAGCGGGGATTACAAATAAAATGCCTTTTCCTTCACATGGAGCGGTATTATTTTCACTCAATGAAGGTACCGAGTGGGCAGAGACTCAAAAAGGCTCACGTTGGAACGTCCTATCCAGTTTAGTGACGATCCATCTTACTCTGGAAGCGATCGAGGATGGGATGCAATCTATCGGGATCGTGACCCCCTACCGTGTCCAGGCAAAATGGTATAACCTGTTATTGGACGAATTGGTAAGGAACTCACATCCTCATTTGAATTTATACGCCGCTACGGTTCATGGCTTTCAAGGTTCGGAAAATGACATGATCCTTTTTGATCTCGTTGATGGAGCTTCCCATGGGAAACCGGGGGCACTCCTTACTCGGAAAGGAAGCGATAGGTTACTGAATGTAGCGATTACGCGAGCGAGAGGGAAGTTCGTTCTTATTGGCAACGATCAATTTATTCAGGAGAAGACCCATTCTTCCCAACCCATCCATCAGTTTATACGACATCTTCAAGAGGAAGGGCATAAGGGAACAAGTTCCTCACTCAGTCCTTCCTCGACTAAGAAAATGAAGTGGACTGATGTAAGTGATCGAAACAGACTGGTGAAAGATTTTAAGGCAGCTAAACAAAAAATCGTAGTGAACGTTGGACATGTGACAGATATCCCTCAAGAGATATTGATCATATTACGCAAAGTATCCACTGAGAAAAACGTCATTATCCAATGTAAGGACAGCGGCGCTTCCCAACCTGGAATCAGCTTCAAAATTAAAAAAGCAACAACAGATATTCCATTCATCGCATTAGATGAAAAAGTCATCTGGTTCAATTCTTTTGCCAAAGAAAGGAACCGGTTTCCTTATCATGTGAGGATTTTATCGAAGAGAATCACAGGCCAATTCCTCAAACTGACTGAAGAGAAATAAGCGGTGGTCCTTTTGAAAGTTAGTAGCTTGAAATCTACTTCTCTCAAAAGGAGTCGCCGCTTAATTATTTTTCAACCAGTATACTCCATTTTTGCTTCGTCAGCACCCGACCAATTATTCTAGCTGATATCGAGTGAAGTCCTAACACCTCTATATACTTTTCCGCTTCACCCTCAGGCAAACTTACTAATAATCCTCCTGAAGTAATCGCGTCACATACAATCCACTGATCTTCCATGGTGATACTCGGATCATAGTGCACTTTGTCTTCAAGCCACTGATGGTTCGCTTTCGACCCACCAGGAATGACTCCTTTGGCTGCTAATTCCTTCGTCCCTTCTAATAGGGGAATGGAAGAGTATGAGAACTCTATGGACACATCACTGCCTTTAGCCATTTCAAAGGCGTGACCCATTAAGCCAAAGCCTGTTACATCTGTCACTGCATGCGGATGAAAGTCTTGTAAAACTTCTGCTGCAGATTTATTTAACATGCTCATGACTTCGATCACATCTTTTTCTTGGTCTGCCGACACCATCTTACGCTTAATACCTGTCGTTAAAATTCCTACACCCAGTGGTTTTGTAAGAACTATAACGTCTCCTTCTTTGGCACCGTTGTTTGTCCAATATTTTTTCGGGTGAACGATTCCAGTAACACTCAAACCGAATTTCGGTTCTTGATCGTCAATGGAATGGCCGCCGACCGTCACAGCACCAGCTTCGATTACTTTATTTTGTGCACCGGACAGAATTTCAGTAAGTATTTCACTTCCGAGCTTTTTAATTGGAAAACCTACAATGTTTAAAACCGTTTTCGGCGTTCCACCCATAGCATAGACGTCACTTAGTGCGTTTGCCGCTGCTATTTGACCAAATTGGTAAGGATCATCCACGATCGGGGTAAAATAATCTACGGTTTGTACCATAGCCAGATCATCTGTCAGTTGATAAATACCACCATCGTCAGATGATTCGCTCCCTACTAACAATGCTTCATTAAATGGTTGAGGGGGTAGTTGACGCAACACTTGCGTCAAGTCACTAGGACTAAGTTTGCAGCCTCAGCCAGCTTTTGAAGAAAGTTCTGTTAAACGGATAATTTCTTCCCTGCTCATTCACTTCACCCCTTTATGTATGAATATTCTAATTGTACAGGATAAAAATACAATCGGGCAAAGGAGAAGTGACGGATGGGTAAAAATCAGGAGGGGAGAAGGAGAATTTGCAAACTGCAAAAAGAAAAAAGGTAAGTATTTGGAGAAAAATAGAAGCTATGGTATTATGCACACAGGAAAATATTTAAATAAAGGAGGAACATAAGATGAAAAAGGTCTCGATTACAATTGAATTTTGCATGATGTGAAACTATGCACCTAAAGCCGCGAGTTTCGCGGAACAACTGTTTACCCATTTTCGTTCAGACATTAAAGAACTAAAGTTAATACCATCTTCAGGTGGCGCTTTTGAAATTTCAGTAGGAGGAGAAAAGGTTTATTCTAAATTAGATACAGGAGTGTTTCCTGACATAAACCTCATCATTTCTTCAATTGAATCCCTATAAACATAGTTAAAGGTCTGAATTTTTCACTTCAGACCTTTTCATCTATTTATAGAGAGTTACTCATTAGATAACCCCTGAACTCGGATGACGAAGGAAGTGGGGGTGGGACATTCTTTTTTTGGGACATTGATTTCGATGGTATGATGCTCGATTGAGTAGGTGATTGCCCGTTGCTTTAAACAAAAGGGAAAGCGAATGGTTCGATTCCTCACCTTGATTTCGTCCTTCATCAGTATCGATACGATTAATTGAGTGTTATTTTTCTTAATGATTAATTCCTCTGGATGAATATTTTCTGTTTCGATTTCTACGATGAACGCTTCCGTTGTATCCAGAAAGTCGACTCTAAATTCTTGTTCATCCAATTGAACCGTAGCAGGATCCAATAGCCAATCCTTCATATTCTCCTCCCAGTTCTCTAAATAGAAATCCTCCCTTTCCTTGCTCATTTACACCTGACCCCCAACTTATTCTTTTACACATTGTATTCTTTCTAATTTAAATGGTGAGGGTGTTATAATCAGTATAAAGAATAAAGGAGGGTTCATTGTGAAACAACTCGTCAGACACATTCCGCCCATCTACCAACTACAACAATCCAATCAATTCCATACTCTCCTTAATAAGCATGACCTCACTAAAGAAAGAGGGACGGACCTATTAAAAGAGGTGATTACATGCTGTCGGAATTCCCTGCTAAATGAACAATGGCAAGGACCTCATCCATCAACAGACGAATTTGTCAAAGAAGTGTTTGTACAAGCGGATACCTTGATGCAAGAATCGCATTCTCTTTCTCTTCACAAGGTTATTAATGCAACCGGAACCATATTGCATACGAATTTAGGACGGGCCAGATTGGGACAAGATGCCATTGAACATGTCCAAATGATTGCAGGTCACTACAGTAATTTAGAATACGATATTGAGGGGGGAAATAGAGGTTCGAGGCATACCCATGCTGAAAAGTTCATCTGTGAGTTAACTGGAGCGGAAGCGGCCATGGTTGTGAACAATAATGCAGCAGCTGTTTACCTTATTCTCACTGCCCTTGCGAAACATAAAAAGGTGATTGTCTCCAGAGGGGAGCTCGTGGAAATCGGAGGATCATTTCGAATTTCTTCCATCATGGAAGAAAGTGGTGCTCTGCTCTCTGAGGTTGGAACGACCAACAAAACCCACTTAAGGGATTATGAAGAAGCACTATGTGAAGAAACAACCATGATCATGAAAGTCCATCAAAGTAATTTTGTGATAAAAGGATTTACATCATCCGTTTCCACTGATGAACTTGTTCAGTTATCCCACCGACATCCCCATATCCTATATTATGAAGATTTAGGGAGTGGTGCTCTTTACGACTTTGAAAAAATGGGGATCGGAAATGAACCTGTGGTAAAGACTGTCATTGAAAAAGGGAGCGACCTCGTTTCTTTTAGTGGAGATAAATTATTAGGAGGGCCCCAGGCTGGTATCATTGCAGGAAAAAAACAATGGATTGATCAGCTTAAAAAGCATCAGCTGGCCCGGGTACTGCGTGTAGACAAAATGACACTGGCAGCTTTAGAGATGACACTCATGCATTACATAAAAGGGGAGGAACAGGATAAAAATCCGACCATTGCATCCATTACCCGCAAAAAAGAAGAGGTTTTTCAGCAATCTACACATTTCGTAGAAGAAGGCAATTCCCTGAAATCGAATTTCTTATTTAAAATAATTGAAGGAAAAAGCCAGATTGGTGGAGGGACGATGCCTGACGTTGAATTAGATACTTATCTCGTTTCAGTTACTCATGACAAATTGTCTGCCCAGGAAATTCATGAGAACCTTAGAAAAGAGAACCCTTCAATCTTAACAAGAATTCAAGAAGAAGCCGTTCTCTTTGATCTGCGGACCGTCTCCTTCCTTGAACAAATGGACATTCTCCATGCATTAAAGAATCTGCAATAGATGATAAAAGGGAGTGCGGATTGTGTTATCACAACCCCTGCACTCCCTTATTTATTGGTTACATATCGTGATGGCTATGTTGCTTTTGGCGAGTATGGTTACGATTCTTCACTTTATGTGATCCACTTAAAGGTTCCTGCTGCCCAGACTGCTTCGGAGCATTTTTACGCATATCTTTGCTATCATTTTTGTTCATAAAGCATCCCTCCTGTTATTAGAATGCTTTGCTCTAAAACAGTTTATTCATGGGTATATTTTTCAGCCTATCTGACCATACTAAAAAAGCTAATTTCAGAATAAGGAGAGATTATCCATGCCTTACCATAAAGACAAACAACAAGCGTACCAAGCTGCAGAGCAAAGCGTTACTGAAATACAGAATACAATCAATGAACTTGTTTTAGATGGAGCGAGTTACGGTTCACAACTGGCTCACTTAAAGAATGAGGTAAACGAAGCGTATCAACAAATTGAAAATGCACTTGAAGTGGCATCTGAAACACAAAGAACACAGCTCCAACAATTCAAATCAGACTTGTCTTCGATCGTCAATGAAGTAAATGAACAATCGTAAAAAATCAGAAGAAACAAAACCCGCTCTGCTAAACATTCGCAAAGCGGGTTTTGTTTTTGGACAAACGGGGTAGGGGAAGAGAGATGAAGATATTTACATAAATGACGGTGATTAAACCAAACTGAGTATGTTTATAAACCTCGTTCATTTAACCACCGATCATTTGAACTACTGATTGGTTTTGCGTTTTTTATTAAACTGACGTTGAGCTTCAGTTAATGGTTCATTTGAATATTCTTCATTGTACCCGGCACCTTTTCCTTGTGCCTTCGCTGCATTCATCCCGTTGATTACATGATTTGCTTTACGTTTAGCCATTGTAGGACACCTCCATATGGATAGAATGCCACCATCATCAATCCTTTATAAGAGGGAAAGGCTAGCAGATTTATTTTTTCACGATAATATTTTTATGAAACTGACACCTTTTGACACGGGGAAAAATGTTGATTTACCAATATTTCTCTAGAAACCTAAAGGAGTTTATTATTTTAGATAAGAAAAACTTATCAAAAACAATAACTTTATTGTTATTTACTTATGTAATCGCTTGTATTAAGATGTAAATGTGAGAAAAGTTCGTTAGTTTTTTATTACGAAAACTTTTCGACTTATTGTTTGATGTAGTTTAGAGGGGGAATTCGAAATGGCAAAGAACGATGTATTTAATGCACGATCTTCTTTCGAACTAGAAGGAAAACGTTATCATTACTATCGTTTAAAAGCACTTGAAGAAGCAGGAGTAACAAAAATTAATCGTTTACCTTACAGTGTAAAGGTATTGCTCGAGTCTGTACTTCGTCAGTTTGACGGACGCGTGATCAACAAAGACCACGTTGAAAATTTAGCAAACTGGGGCTCAGCTGAAGTGAAAGATGCGGAAGTTCCATTCAAACCTTCCCGTGTCATCCTTCAAGATTTTACTGGAGTACCAGCAGTAGTTGACTTAGCGTCTTTACGTAAAGCAATGGCTGATATTGGTGGAGATCCACAAAAGATCAATCCTGAAATTCCAGTTGATCTTGTAATTGACCACTCCGTACAAGTAGATAAATATGGTACAGTCGGTGCTTTACAAGCAAATATGGATCTTGAATTCGAACGAAACGCTGAGCGTTATCAGTTCCTTAGCTGGGCTCAAAAAGCATTTGAAAACTATCGTGCTGTACCGCCGGCAACGGGTATCGTACACCAGGTTAACCTAGAGTATCTAGCGAATGTCGTTCACGCTGTTGAAACAACAGATGGCGATTTTGAAACATATCCGGATACATTGGTAGGTACTGACTCTCATACCACTATGATCAACGGTATCGGCGTGTTAGGTTGGGGTGTAGGTGGAATCGAAGCAGAAGCAGGAATGCTTGGTCAACCTTCATACTTCCCAATCCCGGAAGTTATCGGGGTAAAACTGACAGGTGAACTTCCTAATGGAGCAACAGCTACTGACTTAGCTCTTAAAGTTACACAAGTATTGCGTCAAAAAGGTGTAGTAGGGAAATTTGTTGAATACTTCGGAACAGGAGTAGCAACATTACCACTTGCCGACCGTGCAACAATTGCCAATATGGCTCCTGAATACGGTGCGACATGTGGTTTCTTCCCAGTTGATTCAGAGTCTTTAGACTACCTTCGTTTAACAGGCCGTGACGAAGACCACATCAAAATGGTTGAGGAATATTTAAAGAAAAATGATATGTTCTTCACTCCTGAAAAGGAAGAACCAACATATACAGATGTAGTAGAAATTGACCTTTCTGTAGTGGAACCTAACCTTTCCGGACCTAAACGTCCACAGGATTTAATTCCGCTATCTGATATGAAAGAATCTTTCAATAAGTCAATTACAGCTAAAGAAGGCGTTCAAGGCTTCGGATTAGATGCGTCTGAAATTAATAAAACGGCAAAGTACACAACGGAAGATGGTAAAGATGTTGTTATGCCTACTGGAGCGATTGGTATCGCTGCCATTACATCTTGTACAAATACATCTAACCCTTATGTTATGCTGGGTGCTGGCTTAGTAGCGAAAAAAGCAGTAGAGCTCGGAATGAACGTTCCTGATTACGTAAAAACTTCTCTGGCTCCAGGGTCAAAAGTTGTAACTGGTTACCTTAGAGATTCAGGTTTACTATCTTACCTTGAAGATATCGGCTTTAACCTTGTAGGGTATGGTTGTACGACTTGTATCGGTAACTCTGGTCCATTACGTCCGGAAATTGAGAAGGCTGTATCAGACGCTGATTTACTCTTAACTTCAGTACTTTCAGGAAATCGTAATTTCGAAGGTCGTATTCATCCATTAGTGAAAGCAAACTACCTTGCTTCACCACCACTGGTTGTTGCTTATGCATTAGCTGGTACAGTGGACATTGATCTTCAAAAAGATTCTCTGGGTAAAGACAAAGACGGAAATGATGTATTCTTCAGAGACATCTGGCCTTCTCAAGATGAAGTCAAGGATGCTGTGAAATCTACTGTTACTCCTGAGTTATTCCGTAGAGAATACGAGCATGTTTTCTCTGAAAACGAGCGTTGGAACGAAATCAAAACAAGTAATGAGCCACTTTATAGCTTCGATGATCAATCGACATATATCCAAAATCCATCTTTCTTCACTGGATTAGCAACTACTCCAGAAGATATCCAAGGATTAAATGGACTGCGTGTTGTTGGTAAATTTGGTGACTCAGTAACAACTGACCACATTTCTCCTGCAGGCGCGATCGGTAAGGATACGCCAGCTGGTAAATACCTGCGTGCTAACAATGTTGAACCACGTGATTTCAATTCATACGGTTCTCGTCGTGGTAACCATGAAGTGATGATGCGCGGTACGTTTGCAAACATTCGTATTCGTAACCAAATTGCTCCAGGAACAGAAGGTGGTTTCACAACCTACTGGCCTGACAATGAAGTTATGGCAATGTACGATGCTTGTATGAAATATCAACAAGATGGTACTGGACTAGTTGTTCTTGCAGGAAAAGATTACGGTATGGGATCTTCCCGTGACTGGGCAGCAAAAGGTACAAACCTTCTTGGTATCAAAACGGTTATCGCTGAAAGCTATGAGCGTATTCACCGTTCGAACCTTGTCATGATGGGAGTGCTTCCACTTCAATTCAAAAAGGGTGACAGCGCTGAATCTCTAGGTTTAACAGGTAGAGAAACGATTTCTGTCAATGTGACAAACGATGTTAAACCTCGTGATATCTTAACGGTTACAGCTGTAGCTGAAGATGGAACAAAAACAGAGTTCGAAGTACTGGCTCGATTTGATTCAGATGTAGAAGTAGACTACTACCGTCATGGTGGAATTCTACAAATGGTTCTACGTAATAAATTACAGGCATAAAGTATGCTTTCAAGCCCCGGGTCTTCCCGGGGCTTTTTTTGTGTTCAACAATTAAGGCTAAATGTCACTTGAAATTCCATGACTAAATAGAGACAAGCTATCATAAGATGATAGTACTATCATTCCTATGAGAGGAGCACTCCTTTGAAATCTATCTTTGGCATGTTGCTTGTAACTTTATTAGTCTTCACGTTCTATATGGAAAATAAGTCAGAGCCCACTTCCTTTTCAGAAAGCACGTTCGGTCAAGCTACTGAGTATGATCAATTAATCGATATAGAAGAAGGAGAGGTGTCGGAAACTACCCCTGCAGAGAACTATCCTGGCCCGAATGTCGGGGACAAGGCCATCGACTTTAAATTGGATACCCTTTCAGGGCAATCAATCACTTTATCTGAATTGAAGGGAAAGAAAGTGGTTCTCAATTTCTGGGCTACTTGGTGTCCACCGTGTAAAGAAGAAATGCCGATCATGCAGGAGTTCTATACGAAATACGGGAAGGACGTTGAAATCCTGGCAATCAACATCGATCCCCAATACAACGTAAAAGAATACCAAAAAGCAATGGGACTGACATTCCCGATCCTATTAGACAAAGACGACAAAATCAACAACGCATATGACATCCTAACAGTTCCAACCACCTTTATCATCAACGAACAAGGAATCATCACCCACAAACAAATCGGCGCCATCACCAGCCTTGAATCCTTCACTGCGCTAATCAAGTGAGGGACGGACCTTCAAACTGCTTTAATTATGAAATACCGTTGACTGGGGACGGACCTTTAAACTTCAGATTTTTCGAAATTCAATTATCCAATTCCCACAATCCGTTCAGAAAAACCATCTCTACTATTGTGACCTTTGTTTAAAATATCTGACATTTGGATATACTACTTATAACAAACCACAATTGAGAGTGAGGGGATTGGATTGCGCAGACCGAGAAAAAAATCATTCGCGGATCTTGTGAAAGAAAACAAAAAGCAGCTTCTTCTAGATCAGGATGCCATTGACGCCATTGAAGAACGAATCGATGCCAGACTGGAAATAAAGCGCCCTATAGGCAAAGCCGAGTAAGGAATTACGAGGCTTATTTTTTTTGCCCCAGAAATAATACTGCCAATTATTACGCCTATTCTTCCTTCCCATTTTGGTAATCATACTAGTAAGGAGGGGAAGTTTATGAGTAATTCAAAGGGAAGTCCGAATCATTTTGCACCAAACCATATTGGTACTCAATCAAGAGCAGCAGGCGGAAACAAAGGAAAACAAATGCAAGATAAGTCAGGTAAGCATGCGCAAGTCATCCAAACTAAGGGTGAATAACACTTACCTATGGGACGATAAATGTAAAGGGACCGGCCTTAAGGTCCGTCCCTCAATTCAAATAGCAGGAGGAATGAAGGATGGCATGGGATAAACCGAATCCGGATGATCGTAGTGATAATGTAGAGAAGCTTCAAGGCATGGTTCAGCATACGATTGAGAATATGGAGAAGGCTGAGGAGTCTATGGCTTTCACAGACAGTGAAGAGCAGCTTCAGTCTATTAAAGCGAAGAATGAGCATCGCAGAGAAAGCCTGGAAGCTTTCCGTAATGAAATCAAAGACGAGTCTCATCAAACAGAGCAATAACACCTGGAACCCGAACGGAGAAGGCTCTTAAGAGAACCTGTCTGTTCGGGTTCTTTCATCAATAAAACGTTAGCAGGCTTCACTCACTTTTAAGCCTATTTATTCAATGCCATCTCCAATCTATGTTAAAATGAATAAGGATACTTATTAGATGAAGAGGGTGTAAAGGATGCATATTGCTGAAAAAACCATAGAGGTACGATACGCAGAAACCGATCAAATGGGTGTTGTGTATCATGCGAATTATCTTGTATGGATGGAATTAGGAAGAACGCAGCTTATAGAAGATCTCGGCTTTAAGTACGCTGATATTGAAAAAGAAGGAATTCTATCTCCAGTTATAGATCTCAATGTCAGCTATAAATCACCGGTTCGATACGGTGAAAAAGCGTTTATAAAAACGTGGGTTGAAGAATATGATGGGCTCCGCATTACATATGCTTACGAAATCTATAATGGTCAAAACCAGCTTGCCATCACGGGACAATCGAAGCATGTTTGTGTCAAACAGGAAAACTTCCGTCCGATTTCCATCCGTAAACTGTTCCCTCATTGGCATGAAGCATACGAGAAGGCGAAGAAGTAGTGTATACATAATGGAGAGGTCCCTTGAAAAATATTTTAAAGAGGCAAGACGGAAAGGAAGATCTCCATGGCGTTCGGCTTAACCAAACACGAATTACACGCATGGAAGCAGCGTGTGAAGCGGGGAGAGATTGCCTTTCTCACTCACTATTGGCTAGATGACCGATTTCCTCATGCACGATCTGTCACGAAAGTGGGCTGCTGTGATCTCGATGCATTAACTCAGTGGGGAGATAAGTACGGGTTGAAAAAAGAATGGATCCATGAGAGGGAAGACGGTTTTCCTCATTTCGATCTACTGGGAGATATTCAATATGACATTCTTCATAAAGAGGGGCTCGACGACCATATCTCACGCTTCCTTAAAAGTAAATAATAAGGCTGGCGAATGCCAGCCTCTTCCATGAAACGTTACTTCTTGTACTCATATGAAGGTTCTTGAAGCTTATCGTCAAACTCGACGTATAAATCATGACCATCAAAAAACCATAAATCTCTCTCTTCAATAAAAAATTCCCTGTTCTCGATTTCAATTCGTTCACCGAGATCAACCGGTTCGTCTTTATTCACTCCTAATGAAAAACTATCATGCAGAGGACTGGAACCTCCATAGCGTACATAAAAACGAACTTGATCGCCTTCCTCTACAAGCATTTCGTTCTTAAACCACGTTAGGGCTTCTTTTGAAATATGTATCTTCATCGATGAGACTCCTTTCTCTACAGGTATTCCTCCAGAGTGTTTCATGTTTCTTTACAAAGAAGGTTTCATTTCATATTATATACATAGAAAAGAAGGAACATCTACTAATACGCATAAAGGATGAGATGGATGAATACACAAGCATTATTAAACTACATAGGTGCATTTATATTTGGCGGATTAAGTGTATTGACTTTCCTGCAATTACACGATGCGAAATATCAGATTGAAGCCGGCACCTTTATTATCATTGCTGCTCTCATTTATTATGGGATGGTCACTCTATTTTTTAAGGGCAGCCGTAAAACTTTCTTGATGGCCAACGCCTTATTGGCTGTATTAGCTCTTGGAGGCATATTCTTTAATTCATTGCTATTCGGTGGACATTAAAAAACGAGCTTCCCGTAGTGGAGGCTCGTTTTTTTCAACTTAGAAAATTAAGGTGTTAACACATGTCTAGATGACTTTAGAAATGTCACCTTCAGCCGGCCTCAAATTATTCAGGCAGGCCATTCACCATATGCGAGACCATTTCTTCTTCTGAATAACCAATCAGCCCATTCTTCTTAGCAAACTCCAGAGGGTAGATTCGGTAGTTATTGTAATGATTTTCTGAAACAAAGGTTGGCTGAAATTCAATGGAAGGGTACGCAATCTTGGAACTTCCCGGCTTCATCGTTTTTTCTACTTGAACCGTAACCATTCCTCCAATATCTTTGAAATCATCTTTCTGTCCTGAAAGAAAATTCCCTAATGAATAGATTACTACAGCATCCCTGCCATCGCTCGTTTTGTATGTTTGGATTGGCTGCAGAACGTGTGGATGATGGCCAAAAATGATATCAACACCATTTTCCGTTAACACATTTGCCAGTCTTTCCTGTTCCTCAGTAGGGAAGCGTTGGTACTCATTTCCCCAATGCAAACTCAATACGACTAAATCAACCTTCATACTTTTAGCTTTCTTGACTTCTTGAATCATGTTTTGCTCATCGATTAGATTGACTAAATAGTCTTTCCCTTTTGGCACAGGGATGCCATTTGTTCCATATGTGTATGAAAGCAGGGCAAAATTGATTCCATTTACATTGAAGGTACGAATTCGCTCCTTGTCTTCCTTACTTTTAAATGCACCCACATATGGCATGGATATCTTCTCATAATAGTCGATTGCACTCAGAAGACCTTTTTCGCCTTGATCCAATGAATGATTATTGGCGGTCGTGACAGCATCCACCCCCACGTCTTGTAAAGATTTCACAATCTCTTTCGGACTATTGAAGAGCGGGTAACTGGAAACGCCAAGTTCCACACCAGCCGGGGTTGATTCCTGATTTGCAATTAGAAAATCAGGGGCAGCCAGCATGTCCTTTATAGGTGCAAACATAGGGCTGAAGTTATACCCATTTTCATCTTTTGCATCATTATATACTGTATCATGGAGAAGAATATCTCCGATGGCGGCAAGTGTTGCATTTGACTTTATCGATTTCCCTGAAGCTTGAACTTCTTTTGTCGTATGAAGCAAAGAGGAGAGGTTCTTATTCTGTTCTCCTTCAGCAGAGGTGTTCCAGTCTGCGTATTGCTTATTTACAAGAAACCCAATCACTAAGAGTAAAGGAACACAAAGGAATACTCCTATCATTATTCGCTTTTTATTCATATTCATCATCCTTTATATATACACTACCTCTATTTTACAAAATAACAGGGGAAAGCGGGACATATTTATGAAAATATTGAGGAATATTCTCGTATTTTTGTGAAATTTGAATTATTTCGTTCAATCTTGATCATATTTGTCTTTTTATATCCATCATCTTTCTCAAAGGGATGGAAGGCTATACCTATTTGATTTTCTAACACCATAAAAAAAGCCACCTCTACAGCCAGAAACTCTCCAATAGAATAAGGGAGAGTCTGACTCTTAGGTCGCTTTTTTATTAGAGCCACTTGATTTTAGGTTCCGTTTTGTTTTTGATTCGGACAATATTCGCACGATGTCTATAAACAACGAAAATGGTCAGGATTCCTACGACAATAATGAGTGGTATATCTCCTGTGAAGATCGAGTACGTAAAGGCGAGCACTGCTGCTATCATAGAAGAGAGTGATACATACTTGGTTGCATACAAGCAAATAAAAAAGACTGCCAGTAAAATTAAAAATAAGATGTAATTATAGCCCAGAAGAACACCCGCAGAGGTTGCTACCGCTTTTCCTCCTCTAAAGTTTGCAAACACGGGATACATATGACCAATCACAGCAAATACCCCAGCCAATAACATATGTATATCACTTTCAAATAGCAAAGGTAAGAGAGTGGCTACCGTTCCTTTTAAAATATCCATGATAGTGACAATCATCCCGGCCTTCACACCCAAGGTTCTGAACGTGTTGGTTCCGCCAAGGTTTCCACTCCCGTGCTCACGGATGTCTTTTCCGTAGAATGTCTTCCCAATCAGTAACCCTGAAGGGATGGAGCCTAATAAATACGCTAATACAAGTATAAGGGCAAAAATCATCATCACAGCTCCTTTTAAAATAACTAATCCGTTCTTATTTTAACATGTTTTCCATAGGATGGGGAGAAAATAAGCGAAAAAATTAGTACCTGTTCATAAAAGTAGATAATATCTTTTATTACACTTAAAAACTGATTCACAAAGAGAGAAGTATGTTAAAATAAACACACTTTACATAGTTGAAATGAAGGTGTACACAAATGCAATTACTTTTATCGGCGTTTCAATGGGTGGCCTTTATGGTCGCAGGCTCAATTGCCGCTCCCATTGCCATAGCTGACTTGTTTCAATTGTCTCCAGCAGATACGGCAGGGTTCATTCAGCGGACCATCTTTGTATTAGGAGCCGCCAGTCTTATCCAAGCATTGGTTGGTCATAAACTTCCCATTAATGAAGGACCGGCTGGACTGTGGTGGGGAGTTTTCGCCATCTATGCAGGTTTTTCAGGAACCCTTTACAACAGTCACGAAGAAGTGCTGACCGTTTTACAAGGGGGGATGATTGTTAGCGGTGTGATTTTCTTTATTCTGTCTGCAACAGGACTACTAAAGAAATTATCATCTTTATTTACACCAGCGATTACATTTATTTACTTAATGCTTTTGATTCTCCAATTAAGCGGATCTTTTATCAAAGGGATGTTCGGGATACAGCATGAAGGACAATCCCTTCAGCCATTTGTCTTATTAGGAAGTATCATAACCATCCTTTTGGCATTATACTTTTCCGGTCATAAACGAAAGTGGATCCAACAGTACTCCATTATTCTTGCCCTCATCTCGGGCTGGCTAGTCTTCATTCTCATGGGACTGAGTGAAAGCGTGACTGTTTCTGACAGCTGGTTTACATTACCGGATATGTTCGCCTTTGGAGCACCTGTATTCGATACCGGTGTCATTGTGACATCCATTTTCATTACATTCTTGTTAACGACCAATATGATTGCTTCCATTCGAGTGATGGAAGAAGTTATGAAGGCAAAGGGGCAGCCCACATATGAAAGGTTTACGAAGAGCGGCTTTGCTTCGGGACTGAATCAGCTGTTCGGTGGAATATTCTCAGCCATTGGATCTGTACCCATTTCCGGGTCTGCCGGGTTTGTTGCCGCTACAGGGATGTACTCGATTATTCCCTTTATCCTTGGGAGTGCGATCATTATGATCATCAGTCTGATCCCAAAAGTAATGAACCTATTCGCAAGTCTTCCAGCTCCGGTTGGCTATGCCGTTACAACGGTCATCTTCATCAAAATGGTCGGCCTTGCCCTCGGAGAGTACAGAAAAGAAGAGAACGTCGAAAGAATTCATTTTGTCGCAGGCATCTCTCTCATTATAGGGGTAGGAGCCATGTTTGTGCCCCCATCCGCTTTTAAAGACATGCCTGTAGTGGTCGCCTCCATATTGAACAATGGATTGATACTCGGAACCATCACAGGAATCATCGTAGAACAATATATTCTGTTTAAGAACAAACATCACACTGAAGCCAGCAAACAATAGTTTGCTGGCTTTTTCTTGCCCTGTACAGCAAGAAGTATCTTGTATGAGGAATCCACATTATTCATAAACTAAAGCAACAAAGGCAATTTCTTGGACAACATGTTTACCTTTTGTATAATGAGGGTAACCCTTCTATGTTTAGAAAATTTTCTCAGTTCATAAAGCAGGTGGAAAAATGATTGAATTTAAGAATGTAACGAAAGTCTACGAAGATGGTACAGAAGCCATAAAGGGTATCAACCTGACGATTCCAAAAGGAAAACTTGTTGCCTTGATCGGGCCAAGCGGATGTGGGAAAACGACCACGATGAAAATGATCAATAAGCTCATTTCTCCATCCAGCGGAACGATTCTCATTAATGGTAAAGATACTTCCCAAACCGATGAAGTGGAGCTCAGGCGTAATATCGGCTATGTCATACAGCGCATAGGATTGCTTCCACACATGACAATCGAAGAGAACATCAGCCTGATTCCCCGTTTAAAAGGATGGAAGAAGGAACAATATGAAGGCCGGGTTGATGAGCTTCTAAATCTAGTCGGACTTGAACCTAAAGTGTATCGTAAACGATACCCGCTTGAGCTCAGTGGTGGACAACAGCAACGGGTTGGCGTCATTCGTGCCCTGGCAGCTGAACCGCCTATCATTCTGATGGATGAACCTTTCAGTGCCCTTGACCCGATCAGCCGGGAGCAGCTTCAGGATGAATTGAAAAGCATTCAAAATACAATACATAAAACGATCGTGTTTGTAACACATGATATTGATGAAGCGTTAAAGATCGCGGATGAGATTGCAGTGATGCGTGATGGAGAAATTGAACAGATCGCTACCCCATCAGAGCTTTTGTCCCAACCTGCAAATGAATTCGTTCGGGCATTTATCGGTGAGGACCGCCTGAACGCTCGACAAACTCAGATGCAAGTAATCGACATGATGGAAGACAATACAAATTACGTGCACTATGAAGAATCGGAATATACTTTGATACCTTATGACGCTACGGTCCAGGAAGCTGCAAGAATACTACTTGAGACTGGAAAACCCTATCTCATGGTCATTAAAGACGGCAAAAAGACAGGAAGCGTCACGGCCAGAGGGATTCTTCGTGCAGTAGCCTCGGAAGGGAAAAAGGAGGCACGTTCGGTATGAATACATTCTCGCTATTGTTTATCAACACCATTTCAAATCGCTCGGATGCCATCTTAAACGGATTATTTGAGCACCTGTATTTATCATTCGTATCCATTTTCATAGCAATTGCCATCTCTTTGCCGCTGGGTATATACATATCACGAAAAAAGCAAACAGCTGAATTCTATATCGGAATAACAGCCATTTTCCAAACCATCCCCAGCTTAGCACTATTTGGTTTCCTCATTCCCCTATTAGGTACAGGCAGTATCACAGCGATTATTGCCCTGACCGTATATGCACTCTTACCGATTCTCAGGAACACGTACACAGGGATCATCGGTGTTGATGAGGGAGTCATAGAAGCCGGCAGAGGGATGGGGATGACAAACTCACAGCTTCTGTTTAAAGTGGAGCTTCCTCTCGCCCTGCCGTTCATTATGGCGGGTATCAGAACCGCAACTGTCTTAACGGTGGGAGTCGCGACGCTTGCAACCTTTGTAGGCGCGGGGGGACTAGGTGATCTCATTTACCGGGGACTATCCACCTGGAATAATTCTTTAGTACTTGCAGGGGCTATTCCTGCTGCCTTACTTGCACTTTCTTTCGACTTTTTATTAAAGCTTCTTGAAAGGATGACAACACCTAAAGGATTAAAAGCACGGAAATAAAGCATATTCAAAGGAGAGTAAGAATGAAAAAGATATTAAAACCATTTATATTATTAATTGCCCTATCCTTCGTGATCTCAGGTTGCGGAAACGGTGGGGGGAAAGACACCATTACGGTTTCAGGCAAGATGTGGACTGAACAGTTTATTTTAACGCAAATGATGGCTGAACTTCTCAAAGAGAAAACAGACCTGGATGTTAAAGTGGAAGAAGGACTGGGGGAAGTATCGATTTTGACGCCCGCTCTTGAAAAAGGTGACATCGACGTATATATCGAGTACACAGGAACCGGACTCGAAGCGGTGTTAAAAGAGCAGGCGAAGGAAGGGGCTTCAGCTGAAGAAATTCTATCTCAAGTCCGTAAAGGATACGAAGAAAAATTCAATGTGACATGGTTAAAACCACTGGGATTCGAGAACACGTATACCCTTGCTTATACTCAAGATCAGGACTTTGATGCCAAAACGTTCTCTGACCTTGTTCCCCTTTCGAAAGATTTAAGCTTTGGTGCGCCGCATCAATTCTACGAACGTGAAGGTGATGGGTACGATGCATTTGCAGAGGCATATGGTTACGAATTCAAAGCGAAAGAAAGCTTTGACCCGAACATTATGTATGAAGCAGTGAAGAACGGAGATGTAGATATTATTCCGGCCTTTACAACCGATGGAAGAATACAACGTTACAATCTCAAAACGACTACGGATGACAAAGGATTCTTCCCACCCTATGATGCTGCTCCTATCATCCGTCAGGAAGTTCTGGAAGAGCATCCTGAAGTAGAAGAAGTCCTGAATGAATTAGCAGGACAAATTTCTGAGGAAGAGATGAGTGAGATGAATGCAAAGGTGGATATGGATAAACAAGATCCCAAAGACGTAGCGCGTGAATTTCTCCTATCCAAGGGATTAATTGAAGAGTAACCGATCAAGAAGTGTCAGAAAGGATTAGGAGTAGCAACACGTCCTTTGTCCCTCTGACACTTCATTCTGTTTAGATGAATTTATAAAATTTTGAAAAATTAAAGGGAAATATGATATAAAAGAAGAATAGGTCTTAAGAAACAGTCAAGAATGAATGGATAAGGAACGATGAAGGAGTTGTAAGCATCTATGGAAAACCCATCCCGACAGGAAATTGGAAACATCCTTAAACAATCAAAACGCATTGCGGTGATCGGATTAAGTGACAATCCTGCACGTACATCTTATATGGTCTCAAAAGCGATGCAGGATCAAGGCTATGAGATTATCCCTGTAAATCCAACCATTGATTCCGCATTGGGTGTTAAAGCGGTATCTTCTCTGAAGGAGATTGAAGGACCGATTGACATTGTCAATGTATTTCGCCGCTCAGAATTTTTACCAGAGATCGCGATAGAATTTGATGAAATCGACTCTAACGTGTTTTGGGCGCAACAGGGTGTAATGAATGAAGAGGCTTATCGCTTTTTGAAAGAACGTGGGTATACAGTCATTATGGATCGCTGTATTAAGGTTGAACATGCTTTAACCAAATAACTCTCACTCGTAACAAGCGGCTCTTACCGCTTGTTTTTTTTCGGGTCGACTTTTCTTCTTTCACCACTAAAAAAACCGGTTCATACAGTAGAAAACAGTCCAATATCAAAGCTGTTCTAGGAAATTACATTTGCGAAAATCAAATAAAACGCTACAATAAGCAATAGTGGTTTACCTCAGAAATGATCAAAACAGGTAAACGAACAAACGTTCTTGTGTTATAGTTAACATATACATAACCAATACTACCGTACAAGCACTATTTACGGATAGAGAAGTTTTGAAAGGGGAATGTTCGTGGCCAACCAGAATAAGACCATGGATTACAATGATGATGCCATTCAAGTATTAGAAGGTTTAGAAGCCGTACGTAAGAGACCTGGAATGTATATAGGCTCTACAGATTCAAGAGGATTGCATCATTTAGTATACGAAATTGTCGATAATTCGGTGGATGAAGCATTAGCAGGCTTCGGAAATGAGATTATTGTAACGATACATAAGGATAATAGCATCTCTGTGCAGGATAAAGGACGCGGGATGCCTACTGGAATGCATAAGCTTGGCAAGCCCACACCTGAAGTCATCTTGACTGTGTTGCACGCAGGAGGGAAATTCGGTCAAGGCGGGTACAAGACCAGTGGCGGCTTGCATGGTGTAGGTGCCTCAGTCGTAAACGCCCTATCTGAATGGCTTGTTGTGACGATTGAAAGAGATGGAATGAAGTATGAACAGCGTTTCACAAAAGGTGGAAAACCGGAAACCACTCTTGAGAAAATCGGAAAAACAAAAAAATCCGGAACCTGTATCCATTTCAAACCTGACCCGGAGATCTTCAGTAATACCACCTATAATTATGAAACGCTATGTGAGCGTCTAAGGGAATCTGCATTCCTTCTTAAAGGATTAAAAATTGAAATCATTGATGAGCGTCATGATCAGAAGGAAGTCTTTCACTTTGAGAGCGGGATCCAGGCCTTTGTTCAATACTTAAACGAAGAAAAAGATGTGCTTCATAACGTAGCTTTCTTTGAAGGAGAAAATCATACCATCGAAGTGGAGTTCGCCTTTCAATTTAATGACGGGTTCTCTGAAAACATTCTGTCATTCGTGAACAATGTTCGTACTAAAGACGGAGGTACCCACGAAGCCGGAGCAAAGACCGCCATGACCCGTGTCTTTAATGAGTACGCACGAAAAGTTGGGATTTTAAAAGATCGGGACAAAAATCTTGAAGGGACCGACATTCGTGAAGGCCTTGCCAGTATCGTTTCTGTGCGTATACCGGAACATCTCCTTCAATTTGAAGGGCAGACGAAAGGAAAGCTCGGTACGAGTGAAGCACGTTCAGCCGTGGATGCGGTTGTTTCGGAGCACCTTCTATATTTCTTAGAAGAAAATCCCGATACAAGTTCCCTTCTTATTAAAAAATCCATAAAAGCCGCCCAAGCCCGGGAAGCAGCACGTAAGGCAAGGGAAGATGCGCGTAACGGAAAGAAACGAAAGCGATCTGAAACCGTTCTATCTGGTAAATTAACACCTGCTCAATCGAGAAATCCAGCCCGTAACGAACTCTATCTTGTGGAGGGTGATTCTGCGGGAGGTTCAGCGAAACAAGGTCGTGACCGTAAATTCCAAGCGATCCTTCCACTTCGGGGGAAAGTCATCAATACTGAAAAAGCCAAGCTTCAGGATATCTTCAAAAATGAAGAAATCAATACAATCATACATGCGATCGGTGGTGGAGTCGGTCCGGAATTCAACGTCGGCGACATCAATTACGACAAAATTGTCATCATGACCGATGCCGATACAGATGGGGCCCATATCCAGGTTCTTTTGCTGACCTTCTTCTATCGCTACATGAAACCATTATTAGAAGCGGGGAAAGTTTATATTGCACTTCCTCCTCTCTACAAAGTAAGTAAAGGTACAGGAAAGAAACAAAAGCTTGAATACGCATGGACGGATGAAGAGCTTCAAGGAGCCATCTCTAAAGTTGGTAAAGGGTATATGATCCAGCGCTATAAAGGTCTTGGAGAAATGAACGCCGATCAGCTGTGGGAAACGACTATGGATCCTGAAACACGTGCATTGATCCGTGTCCGCATTGATGATGCTGCACGGGCTGAACGTCGGGTGACGACTCTTATGGGAGATAAAGTAGAGCCGCGCCGTAAATGGATTGAAAGCAATGTAGCATTTGGATTAGAAGAAGATGGAAGTATTCTTGAAAATGAAAACATTACGGTCGCAGAGGAGGGGTAATACATGACAACTGTAGAAAGATATCAAGACTTACCTCTGGAGGAGGTACTTGGCGACCGATTTGGACGTTATAGTAAATACATTATCCAAGAGCGTGCATTACCTGATGCCCGTGACGGGTTAAAGCCCGTACAAAGACGTATCCTTTACGCTATGTACGTGGATGGAAACACCCAGGAAAAAGGATTCCGAAAATCAGCGAAAACCGTTGGTAATGTTATTGGTAACTACCATCCACATGGTGATACATCTGTGTATGACGCCATGGTGCGTATGAGTCAATCGTGGAAAGTGCGTAAATACTTAGTCGAGATGCACGGAAATAACGGAAGCATCGACGGAGATCCGCCTGCTGCCATGCGTTATACAGAGGCTCGACTTTCTGCTATCTCCATGGAGCTCTTACGTGATATCGATAAAAAAACCGTGGACTTTGTACCAAATTTTGATGATACATCCAGTGAACCAACTGTTTTGCCTTCACGTTTTCCGAACCTTTTAGTTAACGGTTCTACTGGTATCTCTGCAGGATATGCAACTGACATTCCACCTCATCACCTTGATGAAGTCATTGATGCGACAATCATGCGTATGGAAAAGCCGCAAAGCACGGTGGATGATTTAATGACGGTCTTAAAAGGACCTGATTTTCCAACAGGGGGCATCATTCAAGGGGTAGACGGCATCAAAAAGGCCTACGAAACCGGAAAAGGAAAAGTGGTTGTTCGTGGAAAAGCTGATATTGAAAACATCCGCGGAAGTAAACAACAGATCGTCATTACGGAAATTCCTTATGAGGTAAACAAAGCGAATCTCGTCAAGAAAATGGATGAATTCCGTGTAGATCGCAAAGTGGAAGGAATTGCAGAAGTTCGTGATGAAACAGACCGCGATGGGATGCGCATTGTCATTGAGTTAAAGAAAGATGCAGATGCTACTGGCGTCTTAAACTACCTCTATAAAAACAGTGATCTTCAAATCGCCTATAACTTTAATATGGTTGCGATACATAACCGTCGTCCTAAACTAATGGGACTGCGTGAACTATTGGATGCTTATATTCAACATCAAAAAGAAGTAGTGACAAATCGTACCAGACATGATCTAAATAAAGCGAAGGATCGACAGCATATTGTCGAAGGCTTAATGAAAGCTCTGTCAATATTAGATCAAGTTATAGGAACGATCCGTGCTTCGAAAGATAAACGGGATGCGAAGGATAATTTAATTCAGCAATTTCAATTTACTGAAGCACAGTCAGAAGCGATCGTCAGCCTACAGTTATACCGCTTAACGAATACAGACATCACTGCACTGCAGGCAGAAGCTGAAGAATTAGCGAGAACGATCGCTGAGTTAACGGCTATCCTGGAAAGTGAAAACAAACTTTACAGTGTAATCAAAAAAGAATTAAAAGGCATCAAAAAACAGTTCTCTGATGCTCGCCGCACTAAAATTGAGGATGAGATTGAAGAAATTAAAATCAACCTTGAAGTACTGATCGCAAGTGAGGATGTCATGGTTACCGTTACCCGTGATGGTTACATGAAACGAACTAGTCTACGTTCCTATTCTGCTTCAAACGGGCAAGATCTCGCCATGAAAGAAACAGACAGACTCCTTGGTCAGTATGAGATGAACACGACTGATGTACTTTTAGTGTTCACAAACAAAGGGAATTACATCTATTGCCCTGTACACGAGCTCCCGGATATTCGCTGGAAAGACCTTGGTCAACATGTTGGAAACATCGTACCGATAGATCGCGATGAACAGGTTCTAAAAGCGATACCGATTAGAGAATTTGATCCATCCCAATATCTATTATTTGTAACGAAGAATGGAATGATCAAAAGATCTGAGCTTCCCCAATACAAAGCACAGCGCTACTCCCGTCCTCTAGTAGGAATTAATTTAAAAGGAGACGATGTGCTGGTCGATGTACACTTAACAGATGGTTCCTATGATATATTCATCGCTACACACTTAAGCTATGGTCTTTGGTTTTCCGAGGAAGATGTGAACATCGTCGGACCACGGGCAGCTGGTGTAAAAGGGATTAACCTTAAAGATGACGATTATGTTGTGTCAGGTAAGGTCATTAAAGACCCAGTGAAGAATTACATTTTCTTGGCAACCCAGCGAGGGGCTGTAAAGAAAATGAAATTAGCCGAATTTGAAAAGACATCCCGTGCCAAACGTGGAGTCATCATGCTGCGGGAATTGAAATCAAACCCACATCGTGTAGTAAGAATAGAAGTAGTTAAGGATACAGATAAGGTAGTTCTGATCACGAAAAAGGGAAGGACAGAAGAGGTGCTCCTTTCAGATCTTAGACCAAATGACCGTTATTCAAATGGATCATTTGTGATTGATGAAGGAGATAGCGGATCTGTTTGTGAAACGTGGGCGGAATCACTGCTACCCGAAACAAAAGAATAATATCCATTAAAACGACCAGAACTTTTTCTGGTCGTTTTTTAATATCCGTATGCTATCAAATGAATATATAATGTATATTCATTCGAAATTGTTGTACAATACCAGAGAAAAATTGTACAACAATTAATATTATTTCAACAATATGAATTTATCAGTTGAATAGACATCTGTTTTTTGATAGATTATAAAAGTGTCTGAATGGGTAAACATACATAGGATCATACATTATTTGTCATAAACACAAACATCTAGGGGGAACAATTATGGAGTTATTTACAAGTATAATAGGCACCTTAAATGACTATATGTGGTCATACATACTGATTGTGGCGCTTATCGGTCTCGGTTTATACTTCTCATTACGAACAAATTTCGCACAATTCCGTTACTTAAGAGAAATGGGAAGATTATTGACAGATAAAACAACGATCTCAGCAGAAGGAAAACGGGGGATCTCTTCCTTCCAGGCTTTCACCATCAGTACCGCATCCCGTGTCGGTACAGGAAACCTTGCCGGTGTTGCTACAGCGATTGCAGGCGGTGGACCAGGAGCCGTATTCTGGATGTGGCTGATTGCCCTTTTGGGTGGGGCAACAAGCTTCGTAGAGAGTACACTTGCACAAATCTATAAAGTGAAAGACGGAAAAGACGGCTACCGAGGTGGTCCCGCTTACTATATGGAAAAGGGATTGAATGCCCGTTGGATGGGAATCCTGTTTGCCATTATCATTACATTCTGTTTCGGCCTTGTGTTCAATTCGGTACAATCCAATACGATTTCTCTTGCAATGGAAGAAGCGTATTCATTTGATCGTTTGACTGTTGGTATCATTCTTGCCGTGTTAACAGCTCTTGTTATTTTCGGAGGGGTAAAGAGAATTGCCAGTGTAACTCAAATTGTCGTTCCGGTCATGGCGGTTCTATATTTGATTCTGGCATTCTTTATTCTAGTCACCAATATCACCATGCTGCCAAATATGTTTGTGATCATTTTTGAAAATGCATTTGGTATTCGTGAAGTAGCAAGTGGCGGAGTAGGGGCAGCCATCATGATGGGAATCAAACGCGGTTTATTCTCGAATGAAGCCGGTATGGGTAGTGCGCCGAACGCAGCCGCATCTGCTGGTGTCACTCATCCCGTTAAACAAGGACTAATACAAACACTTGGGGTGTTCACTGATACCCTGCTTATCTGTACAGCAACAGCCTTCATGATCATCCTGTCTGACCAATACACCACAGGGATCGATGGCATCCAGCTGACGCAGGCAGCCTTAAGTTTCCATGTAGGGGAATGGGCAGATACATTTGTCGCTGTCGCTATATTCTTGTTCGCCTTCAGTTCGATTATCGGAAACTATTACTACGGGGAAACCAATATTGAGTTTATTAAATACAGCCCGGTTACTCTATTCATCTACCGAATGGCCGTTCTTGGCATGGTGATTTTCGGAGCGGTTGTCAAACTGGATATTGTTTGGAGCCTGGCAGATTTATTTATGGGTCTCATGGCGATCATCAACTTAATCGCCATCACGTTATTAGCTAAAATCGCGATATCTGCACTAAAAGATTACCGAGAACAAAAGAGACAAGGGAAAGATCCTGTTTTCTACTCCAACTCTATTAAGGGGTTAAAAGGAATTGAAAGCTGGGAAGCAAAACCTGAAACAACAACAGAACAAAAATAATATGAATGGACCAACCTTTATGATGGGTTGGTCTTTTTTTACTTGTTTTATACTAAGAAAAATGCAAAAAAGAAACGATAATCATTACATAGATTTTCCTTCTTTGGTGAAAATAAAAGTGAATAATTTTCTAAAGAGGAGAGAGAACCATGAGAAAAGAATTACTATTTGCTTTCGGTGCTTTCTTTGTTATGTCCCTCCATGCCATTGCAGGAAACTTCTCCAGTGAACCAATGGAAAAACAGCCTGTAAATGAAATGACTGTCAATGAGTATACAAAAGATGTAACCGGCGATGGTAAAAAGGATACGATTACGCTTAAGGCGATTCCGTTTTCTCCTGATGCCCTATTTCTGAAACAAATTTGGGCGGATATTAAAACGTCTGAAGGAAGTAAGATTCGAATTGATTATGAAGGTGGTTATGAGCCGAAGATCCAATTCGTTGATTTAAATCATGATGGAATAAAGGATATGCTGTACTCATCCGCTACAGGGGGAAGCGGTGGCCTCTATAATGTAGCCCTCCATACGTTAGCAGATAATAAGCTGGTCGACATCGGATTACCTGAGCCGCTAACCATCCAGGCTCAATTTGAAGATGATTACAAAGCTTCCATTACCTTTGTAGATACAAATCAATCCTACACAGTCGATTTACGTGACCGAAAAGAAGACTATGATCGATTAGGGATATACACAAACGGAACCTTAAATGAACCTATGGAATTAATGGTTTTACCGTATGCATTTTTTGAGCCGACTAAAATCACCGGCAAACCTGGTAAGGGATTAAAAGGATATCAGCAAATAAGCGGTGCTTATAAGGCAGATGGCATCGGAACGGCCACATCTTATTGGTATTATGAAAATGATCAATGGAACTTGATGAAGATAAAGTGGAAAGCAAATAAATAGCTGAACCATTTCTAGGCTTTTATCATAATCTGTTGTAAGCCCATTTTTGTAAAGGAGGCTTACACATGAGTGAATTCAAGCCTGAAAAGCTAACTGTCACGTATTTACCTCCAGCTTCAATATTCAATCCCATTGATAACCGTAAGTATACATTGACCCATTCTGATACGACGGGTGAATTATTTTTAAGCGTTGGTTGTCACTTTGATTTAGAGAAGATCAATCCATCCATGAGGGACGAAGTATTAGGAGAATGGAGAAGAGACCTTGGTCAATACACTCTTGCGGGAACCGTGTATGTGAGTGGGGGAGAATATGACCAACAGCTATCCAACGTACGATTCATGATTTTCAAAAAGGAACTCCCATTGGCTTTAACAGCAATGGTAAACGGTGATAAGGGCTTCTACACGTACTATCCATGGCTGTTGGATGCACCCATCATCGTCTGCTTTGAATCTGTATTCCCGGAATTTCAGCAAACGCTTTATTTCGGGACACCAAGACAATATTTATTGAAATAGCGCTCAAGCATAAAGAGGTTCAGATTCAATGTGAACTCTTTATGCTTATTTTTGTGCAGCCTCACTACAAGTATGTATAAAGAGGGCGGCTTAGATGGAACAAGTGGGTGTATGATTAGATAGGGGTTAAGTAAGCCAGAGTGAAATGTTTAATAAAGTAGAAAATAATCGCAAAGAAATCGACTGACCAGGATGATATTATGTAAACTAACAAATAAGTATGAACGTGAACGCAGCTAACAAATGAAATAATACATTAAGAAGAAAAAACAAAACAGTATTGAAATCAACTAGTTAAATTATCAGATAATAAAAAGAAAATCCTTAAAAAATCATTTGATATCCTGATACAATAATTAAGATGCATGACCAGATTGAATGTATCATGAGCAGAATGAATTTAGGAACTGATAATAAACCAAAATAAATGAAAAGGATTAACCAAATTTAATTGTTGATGTACAGTGTCTCATTTTTATCTTTTGTCTCAATATTAACAGTATACTTGTGATATGAGACTTAAATCGGTTATTTCACTTATGTTCCTATAATAAATATTATGTAAACTAAAAACTAGAAACGATCGTTGAGGAATCGATAACTTTATCCCCCCTCCACTTCCGATGCCGTGCGACACAGATTCTTCACATCGATTTAGTTAAATTCTTTATCATTCCTTAAATCAATTATCCCAATATCATCCCATTTGATTTGTAGATTATAAAGGCGTTTGACCATTTCAACTTAATTCCCTAGATATTTTTGAAACGGAAAATACCTCAGGACAAAAACAAATTCACCTGCATCTTTTTCCTCTCACGATAATAATTTCTTATCATAGGATATGGATAAGATCTAATCTCTTCATTCACAAATTGGTTAAGAAAGCTGTGATTTGACAAGATGAAAAACTGTAATGATGATTACTTCTCATTTCAAAATCTACAGGAAATTGGGATGTCATTTGACAAGGTCTTTGAACATATTGTAAAGTTCATGAGATTGGAGCCAAATGGTAACTATCGATTAATGGTAGGGACTGATTCTCAAGTTCATCAATCCCATACCACCTTCATAACAGGGATTGTGATATTAAATGAAGGAAATGGCGTGTGGGCATGCATAAGAAAAGTGTTAATCCCTAGGAGAATGCTGCAATTGCATGAGCGGATTTCCTATGAATTGTCTTTATCCGAGGAAATTGTTTCGTTCTTTACTGAGGAAAGAAAAAATCAGTTAATTGATATAATCCTTCCATATCTTTATGAAGGAGCTACATTTTCAATCGAGGGACATATTGATATTGGGGCTGGAAAACAGAATAAAACAAGCAAGTTTGTTAAGGAAATGGTTGCCAGGATGGAAGCAATGGGCGTCGAACCGAAAATTAAACCTGATGCCTTCGTCGCTTCCAGTTATGCCAACCGTTACACAAAATAAAAGACTTACTACTACATTGTTCTCTAAATTAAAAATACCAAAAAACTGGTAATGTTCCAGTCTGTATTGATGTTTAGTATACATCCATCATTCTTACTGGCTATTTCTTCTCATTCTCAAACAAATGAACATCTGCTCCCTCCTTATCTGATCAAAACACATAGAAATTAGGACTTCTGCCCAAGCACAGTGGACAAAGTTGCATAGTATAAAGTAAGTCGGGGTCTACCTTGACAATTTTATAGAAGATAGGGGGATTTATTATGTGGTTCCCATTTTTCAATCAGTGTGATAGAAACAGAAGAGATGATTTTCCTTGTTGTCGTTTTTGGGACAACTTAATGTTCATCCACTGTTCATGCGATGATGACTATGACGTTTGCGACATGCCAAGAAGAAGAGAATTCGAAGAACAAGAAGTGAAATGTTTTAAAATTAAGGACAAACATGACTGTAAATGTCATAAAAAAGATCACCATCATCGTGATTGCGGATGTAAAAAGCATGGACACCCTTGTGGATGCCATAAGAAGGATCATCAACATAAATGTCATTGTCCTAAATGCAAACGCAATTTCTAAGTAAAAAACCTATACCACTGATAGTTTTATCTGATAAAGAGGTTATATACTCTCTATGAGCACGGGGGTCCCCGTGCTCAATTTTTTTCGTATAATTAAATATATTTTTAAGTTAACGCTTTTTAAATCTTTGTTTTTCTCTGGTTTACGGGCATTTTCGCACCAACTTGCTTAATTCCACTAAAAAGAACAAGTGTTCGATTCATGGTATCTGTTTTGAAAATCGACTAAATTCATTAAAAGTGAAAAACTTTACTATACATTGTCAACGCTTCGATCTGCTCCAAGTCCGGCTCGTATCCAATACCTGGCGCTTCAGGTACAACTATATATCCATCTTTCATTTCCACCTCAGGTTGAATGATATCCCGCTTCCAGTAATGAGAAGATGGTGCCGTATCGACAGGCAGGGTGAAATTCCCCAATGACGTGATGGCAATGTTGTGAGCCCTTCCTATCCCTGATTCAAGCATCCCCCCACACCACATAGGTATATTGTGCTCCACACATAAATCATGGATTTTCTTTGATTCCGTGAGACCTCCGACACGTCCGATTTTCAAATTAATAATCTTACAGCTTCCGAGTTCAATTGCTTTTCTCGCATCCTCAAAACTGTGAATACTCTCATCTAAACAGATTGGCGTTTTAAGTTGAGACTGCAACTTTGCATGATCAATGATATCATCATGATCCAAAGGTTGTTCAATCATCATTAAATCGAATTCATCCAGAGCTTTGAGGGTTTCGATGTCATTTAGAGAATAAGCGCAGTTTGCATCGGCCATGAGTGGAATTTCAGGAAATTCCTGTCGAATCGATCTGATGATCCCGGTATCCCATCCTGGTTGAATTTTCACCTTGATCCGCTTATAGCCTTCTTTTAAATAATCTTCAATTTGTTTTAACATAAGTGTCTCGGATTGCTGAATGCCTACACTTACTCCTACTTCGATTCTGTCTTTGGTCCCCCCTAGTGCTTTTGCTAACGGGAGGTTGTTTTCCTTTGCATATAGGTCCCAAACTGCAGCTTCAATGGCCGCTTTTGCATTATTATTGCCTCTGATTTTCTTAAATTTGCCGGTCACCTCATCAGGATGTTGGACCGCTTCCTCCTTAAGAAGAGGGATCAAGTGGTCGCTCATCATATGCCAGTTGGTTTCCACCGTTTCTTCGTTATAGATCGGCTGTGTGATCGCGACCGACTCCCCCCATCCTGATATCCCTGAAGCTGATTTCACTTCAACGAGAATAATCGTTTTATCCGTTTCCGTCCCTACACTCGTCGTAAAAGGATGCAATAAATCCATCTTGATCTGTCTAAGAATGATTCGTTTAATTTCCATTATCATGATCACCTTTCTCCATGAGGTATAGATATTGTCCGGGTTGTTCATTATCTTTGACTAGGTCTGTCACAATCCAGCCATGATTTAAGTAATGAGAAAAGACATCTCTTGTTTTTTTCCGCCAATCGATAGCAAGTGAAAGATTTTCCCTTTTGATCTCCTGGAAATGGCCCGGAACCGAAACGGAAATGTGATTTTGGCTTATGGTTAAATCCACCTTATCTACAAGCCACCCATGTTCACATTCTTTTAAATCAATAGCAGAATGAAGGTCATTCCCTGTCACACTATTACTCTTCGATTGACTTATCCACCATTCTACAAGAAACCGGTCCGTCGCTATTCCTGCATTTAATTGATCGGACATTTCTCCATATATATTGGGGATATACGTACGCACAACAGCACCTAGTTTATGTAAGTTCAGGTTACCGTTCACAGTTTCCAACGGATCATACGTCCAGGTGATGACATCATATCCCATCTCACCGGCTGTATTTTTTTGTGCTCGTTTCAACTTTTCTCCAATCCCAAATCTCCTGAAATCGGGATGTATCCCTAAACTATGGGATACAAGATACACCTTTTTCCCATCAAAACCGGGAAAACTATATTGAAAGCCGATAAGCTTCTCCTGATAATAGGCTCCAAGAATAAACCCGCCGTTCTTCACCACAGCTACACTCTGATTAACCGGTATAGAATCTTCAAAACTCCACACAAGTGACTCCAATTTTCTGACATCCTCTAAATCCTCTACATTGTGTAGCATCCGGATCTTCAATGATGATTGTTCTTCATGTTTCACGATCTCTACCTCCTCATATCCAGTCGTGCCGATCCGCTACTAATAACATCTCTATTAATATCTTTGTTCCATAAACCAGAGATTCTTGATTAAATTCCATTGAAGGATGATGCAATCCTGGTGAGAGACCACATCCAAGCCCAATCATAGTAGAAGATAAACCAGGATGATTGAGCGAATAAAAATGAAAGTCTTCTGCACCAGGAGAGATACATGCCGATGCCACATTGTCCTCTCCAAGAACCGAACGAATGGCTTCACGAGCCAGCTCGATTGCCCGTGGATCCCTTACAGCCGCTGGTAGATATTCTTCCACTTGATAGGTGATGCCGGTATCCGTCTCTTGTTGTATACCTGAAATCACCTGTTCTGCCTTTTCCAATAATGCTGTCATGGTGTCATTCGATTCAGCTCTTAAATCGAAGGTGAAATGTGCATTTTCCGGAATGGAGTTGGATGATTCACCTCCGTGCAGCTCCGTGATCTTAATGGAATAATGATTGTTGACATTCAACCTGATCCGTTTGACCGCTTGAATTAATAAAGAGGCTGCCTCCAGGGGGTTATTCCCGTGTTCCGGCCTTGCTGCATGTGCAGGTATTCCTTTAATCGTTCCCTTAAGCGTAGCAGTAGAGCTATGAACGATGACGGGAGCAGCTATTCCATAAGGGACCTCCATTTCAGGTCGAAGATGAATCCCTCCAAGAAACTTAACATTATAGAGAACGTTCTCTTCTATCATTTTCAGAGCCCCTGCTGCCTTTTCTTCAGCGGGTTGAAAGATAAAGCGAACCGTATGATTCAGTTTTTTTTCCGCAAGAGCAAGAGCTGTATACAAAACCATTGTACTATGGGCATCATGACCACAAGAATGATTCGGTTTAACCACCCCATCCACTTCTTGAAGCAATGCATCCATATCGGCACGAAGAGCAATTACCTCTGACTGCTCACCCTTTAATTCTGCAATAAATCCGTAATGCCCTTCGTATGTTTTAACAGAAAAACCAGCCTCTGAAAGTTTAGTTTTTAAATAGCTGGATGTCTTTTCTTCCATCCAGCTCGGTTCAGCCAGCTGATGCAGCTCCTGATAGGTTTTTAGAATCTCATCATGATGTTCATCTACAAATTTCATTGTGTTTCTTCCTCCTATCAAAAAATCATATGTGCAATCACTACGACAATTGGTAGAGTAATACATGTCCGGATTAGAAAGATCAAAATCAAATCTACGATACTGACAGGCAGCTTCGAACCGAGAAGCAATCCACCCATTTCAGACATATAGATTAATTGTGTAACAGATACACATGCAATGACAAAACGGGTAAGTTCACTTTCAATTCCACTACCGATAACAGCAGGAAGGAACATATCGGCGAATCCGACGACCATGGTCTGGGCCGCTTCACTTGCTTCAGGAACTTGCATGATGGTAAGGATTGGTTCGAAAGGTTTCCCAAGATAGGTGAAAAAAGGTGTATACTCTGCTATCACTAATGCTACTGTGCCTATCGCCATAACGATCGGTAAGACACCAAGCCACATATCCAATACGTTCTGAACGCCTTCTTTCACGACAGAAACAGGTCCATTATTTTTTTTAGCCTTCGATACAGCTTGGTGAAAGCCCCATTTAACAACGGAGAAATCAGATGGAATCCCTGTTTCGTTCTTTAACTCAGTTCTTTCATAACCAGTATTCGGTTTTCTTGATAATGGTGGTATCCGTGGCATGATTAATGCAGCTACAAGGCCGGCAAAGATAATCGTTGCGTAATAGTGAAGGAAATATTGCTCTAAGTTCAAGTAAGAAATGACCACAATCGTAAACGTAATGGAAACAACCGAGAAAGTAGTGGCAATCACAGCCGCTTCCCGTTTGGTGTAATACCCTTCTTCATATTGCTTAGTCGTCAGAAGAACACCTATTGTGCCGTCTCCTACCCATGACGCCAGGCAGTCGAGTGAAGAACGGCCCGGTAAAGTGAAAACTGGTCTCATCACTTTCAGCAATAAGGCACCAAAGAACTCTAATAATCCGAAGTTAAGAAGGAGCGGAAGGAGTAAACCAGCCAGTAGAAAAGTAGAAAATAGAATAGGAATCAGATCATAGATTAAGAGTCCACCCGTATTTTCTGAGAAAACCATCCCTGGTCCTAATTGATAAATCGTCATCACGGCAAACACTGTTCCAAGGACACGTGCAACAAGCCAAAACGGACTAATGATTAAAAGAGTGCTCAAATATCGACTTTTTGTAATAAGGGCTGGTTTGATCGTTATCGCTATGAGTGACCCTATGACAGAGAGCGCCATAATCATTACTGTCATAGCAGGGATAACTTCACCTAAATGCACATTAATTTGTCCGGCTAAATAAGCGACGGGAATCGTTATGCCAGTTTCTGTTGTAATCGGTACAATAAATAATAGGATTCCAATCAATGATGGGACCAGGAATTTCCATATGTCACTGGTAGTAAATGCTTTCGCTTCTATTTTTTCATTCGTTTGTGAGACCCCGTTCATACACTCTCCACCCCTCTGTTTTATTCAATAAATAACCCCTGATTTGTATATAATTGCTCTAGCTTCCTTTGCCGAATACTTATATTGTCTTGATCTCGATGTTGAAGACCTATTAAAATGATTTCAACTAAACTAACGACAGATGCAATTGAATGATGTCCTGAATTCATCCCTTCTTCGGTTGTGAGTGTAAGGTCAGAAATCTGTCCGATTGGTGATAATTGTCTATTGGTGATCGCAATGACATAAGAACCTCGTTTTTTTGCCTCCTCCACAAGCTCAATGGATTCTGTGCGGAAACGGGGAAACGAAAACATAACCACAGTGGAACGTTGATCCAAATCACATATATCTTCAGGTGAAAATCCTGCTGGACTAGAGAGGAATACATTTGCCCTGTATTGTTTTAACGTATAATACATCCAATACGCCGCTCCATAAGAACTCCCAAATCCACCAATATAAACTCGCTCTGATTGTATTAAGCGATCAATGGTTTTCCAAATTTCTTTCACGTCTAATTGACTCATTAGCTGCTCCAGGACGGATTTTTCTTTCTCAATGACCTTACTGAATACACTCTCCTCACCACCATCTGTAGAGGATGAAGGAATTGATTCATTTCCATTAACCTTCTTCTTCTCTAACCAATCCCTTCGCACCACTTCCTGCATTTCAGAATATCCTTTAAAGCCTAACGCATAGCCTAATCGGATCACAGTTGTTTCACTTACACCAACTTTCCTCCCCATCTGAAAAGCCGTGAGTATCGCTGCTTCACCTTGATGTTGAAGAATCAACTCAGCCACTTTTTTTTGTCCGGCAGATAAGGAAGTATAGTTTTCTTTAATGATTCGTGCAATCGATTTTTGAACCATGACTTCTCCTCTCTATTCATTGAAGGAAATCCTTCTTTTTTTTAGTATAGTGTATTATATACTTCATATTCAATGAGAAATTTTATAATTCTGATATTTCCAAGTAGAAAGAATGCAGTCGAAGCGAAATGCTTCCTTTTAAAAAGACTTCACAACCTGAAAATGGCGCCCGATATAAAATATCAGACGCCATTTTATGGAAAACTATTGAATGATCTCTTGTTTTTAAACTTAGTTACTTTCTTGAGATCCTTTATATTGTTTTGGTTTCTTGATAGGTTCCTTTGTTGGTTCTTTCACTGGTTCCTTTGCTGGTTCTTTACTTGGTTCCTTTGCTGGTTCTTTACTTGGTTCCTTTGCTGGTTCCTTTGCTGGTTCTTTACTTGGTTCTTCGATTTTTACTGGACCTTCTTTTTCAGGTTTTTGTTCTTCTCCCATGTCTTCTTCTTTTTCTTGACCTTCACCTGCTCCTTGACCTTCACCTGCTCCTTGGCCTTCACCTGCTCCTTGGCCTTCACCTGCTCCTTGGCCTTCACCTGCTCCTTGGCCTTCGCCTGCACCTTGACCTTCACCTGCTCCTTGGCCTTCGCCTGCTCCTTGACCTTCACCTGCTCCTTGGCCTTCGCCTGCTCCTTGACCTTCACCTGCTCCTTGACCTTCACCTGCTCCTTGGCCTTCGCCTGCTCCTTGGCCTTCGCCTGCTCCTTGGCCTTCGCCTGCTCCTTGACCTTCGTTTTTACCACCTGATGGTGATGGGAACTTCAGTTTTGAGTAAGTATAGGTAATTGATTCAAACGTTTTATTATCCACTGCACCTGTAACTGGGAGTCCATGTTTTTTCTGAAAATACTTCACTCCCTGAACAGTGGTGCCATCATACTTACCATGAATTTTACCTGCGTAGCTCCCTATGGACTTAAGCATTCCCTGAATGACATAAACATCGGGTCCTTTTGCATCTTTACCAACAGCATTACTGACTGAAGACATGGAAAGGAGCAATATAAGAGCTAGAACAAAAGTGCCGAACCCCTTAATGATTTTATCCCCCAGGCTGCTTTTTTCTTCGTAAGATTTTTTGGTTAAAAACTTTTTCATTTCAGTACACCATCCTTATGTTGAAAGTTATAGTTACAAATCTTACTATCCCCAAAACATCTCGTCTCATGACTCGAATTGCGAACATTTTTTCAAATTATTTCTACCTGACGTTTATGTATTTTTGAAAAAAATAAATACTTGCATATATGAAATTTAAGGTAAATTCCCCATCACCCATTCTTAAAAAAAGATGTGAACAGAGAAAAAAACAAAAAAACACTTGAAAAATTCAAATGTTTTTTTGTCCGATACTTTCCACATAATATATTTTGATCATTCTTATCCTTGCAAACCGGACTGAAAGACAGTTGGACAATCCGTACGGGTAGGCTGATAAAAGCAATGACTTTTGAATCGGCCCGAATTTGCTTGATTATACCATTTACTTGGACAATTCCCCGCGGGCTTGAAAAACCACATGCTAAAACTTGCTGGATGTATCCGTCGACCATTGATTACTTTTCTAGCCATGTCGAGTTCGTTACTTTTTGCCCTTTGATAAAAGTATCCTTTTTGCGTAGCTTCGAACCCTCCAGGGCTTTGATAGACCATTTGTTTAATGCTTCTGATATTCTTAAAATCCAAACAATCACCTAATACCCGATTTACACCTACATTCCCGACCATCATCATCCCTTGATTTCCTTCACCCTCAGCTTCTGCTCTCATTAACCTGGCAAGAAGTTTAACCTCTTCTTCGTTATGCTTTATTAACGGCATTATATCACCCTTCCCCATATTCCTCATATCAATATATGGGCAGTCGGACTGTCCTATACTCAGTGCCTAATCGCCATTATCAGAAAATGTAAAGAAGGTCCTGCGAAAGGACCTTCGTTTTATCGCGAATTTTCTTTCCGAAAAATATTATCTCTTAGTAAAAACTTTTGAATCTTACCACTTGCATTCCGAGGAAGTTCTTCTACGAATATATATTCACGGGGACGTTTATAATCAGCCAACAAATCTCCATTTTTCAAAAAGAGATCGAGATCTTGCGAAGACAATGCAGGATTTTTGGACACAACAACGGCAATCACCTGTTCTCCCCATTTTTCATGAGGCTGACCAAGGACGGCTACATCTACAATATCGTCATGGGCGTGCAGTGCATCCTCTACCTCACGGGGATACACATTTTCTCCCCCTGATATCACCATATCATCCACCCGATCAGCGACGTATAGATACCCATCCTCATCCATATAACCTAAATCACTGGAGTGATACCAGCCTTTATACAATGCTCTTTCCGTTGCTTCTTTGCGATTGAAATATTCAAGCATTGTACAGGAACCGCGAACAATGATTTCCCCGACTTCACCAGGCTTACAAAGATCATCCGGTTCAGAAGGACCGTTTTCATTCGGTTTGACTACACGTATTTCATGATTATAGGCAGCCCTTCCTGCCGAGCCTGTCTTGGTTAACTGCTCATCCTGAAGGAGGAAGGTAACCGCCGGACCCATCTCAGTCTGACCATAGGCTTGTATCAAGTCAATCTTCATTTTCTCATGGAGAGCCCTCACAAGGACTGGTGCCATCGGGGCTGCTCCGTATAGACCGATCCGTAAAGAAGAAGTATCATAATCATCCACCCCGTGTTGCAGAAGCATGTTCCACATTGTTGGCGCGGCAAAAAAAGAACTGACCTTTTCCCGCTCAATCACTTCCAATACGGTTTGCGGTTGAAACTGATGAACGATAATATTTTTCGCTCCCGCTTGAACGCGCGGAAGAAAGCAGCAATGAAGCTCGGCACAATGAAACATAGGTGCTGTAACAAGTCCTATATCATTTGGTGTCAGTCCTATTACAGATGTACAAATCAAGCTTTGCTCAGCCATATCTCTATGCCTGTGAAGCACACCCTTTGGCCTCCCGGTAGTCCCGCTCGTATACATGATCGCATATGCGTCTGTTTCTTCTACCAGGATGTCTATTAAGTCATTAGAACATGAATTCACAACACCTTTATAACTTTGAGAAAAGGTAGGGGCATCTTCTCCAACATACCAAAAAAGGGTCTGTGGAAAGACTTGTGAAATCTGCTCAATTGGAATGGTGAGAGCTTCTTCAAAAATCACTACCTTTGGTTCGGCATCTTCTAAAATGTAGTGTATTTCTTGAGCCTTTAACCGGAAATTAATTGGGTTAATCACCGCACCAATCTTTCCACAAGCAAAGTACACAGATGCTAACTCCAGCGTATTATATAAATACGTCGAAACCCGATCTCCTTTTTTCACACCAGCCTTTAGCAACGCATTGGCTACACGATGAACTTCATCCTGCCACTGTGCAAATGTTAATCGGGTACCTGTTTTCTCTTCTACAATCGCCTCCTTGTTCCGAAATTTTTCTACCGTTTGATCAAAAATGGATCCTGTTGTTGCGTACATATTTCTCCCCCTTTAATGAAGTTATTTATACCAATTTCAGCAATATTCCCTAATCAATTATGTTCGAGATTGTTGTCCGTATACCCTCCTTTAATATCTGATAATTCAGAAATATATCCATAAAGAAAAACGTCACCTTCTACTTGAGAAATGGTGACGTTCTTTCTACAACAATAATTACGACGCTTTCTGCTCATTCAACACAACATTGAGCTTACGTTTAGAAAACACGTTAAAAAACATATTCAGTCCAATGGCTGTTATACTTCCTGCAACAATCCCGTTATCCGTCAAGATTCGGATGCTGGATGGCATCTGAGCAAATAATTCAGGAACAGCGGTTACTCCTAATCCCATTCCAACTGAACAGGCGATAATCAATAGATTTTCTTGAGATGCGAAATTCACATGGCTAAGCATTTTAATCCCATAAGCTACGACCATCCCGAACATGGCCACCATCGCCCCTCCCAATACTGAAGCAGGAATCACTGTCGTTAAAGCACCAATCTTTGGTACCAATCCAAGGATCACGAGAAATGCTCCTGTTGCATAAATTACACTGTTTCTCTTCACACCCGAAAGCTGGATCAAGCCTACGTTTTGTGAATAAGCGGTATAAGGGAATGCATTGAATAATCCACCAAGTACGATTGCCAGCCCTTCAGCACGGTAGCCCCTTGATAAATCCTCTTCTGAAACCTCTTTATCGCTGATATCAGCGAGAGCAAAATAAACACCTGTTGATTCCACTAAACTCACCATCGCTACAAGGATCATGGTTAGAATGGCTGTTATCTCAAATGTCGGCATTCCAAAGTAGAAAGGTTTTGCCATATGAAACCAGGATGCATCCCCAACCGCACTAAAATCTACTTTGCCTAAAACAAATGCAACGATTGTTCCTGCCATCAATCCCAGTAAAATGGAGACAGAGCGAACAAAACCGGTAAAGAATTTATAGAGGATTAAAATAAAAAATAACGTACCAAAAGCAAGAGACAAATTTTCCAATGAACCGAAATCAGCACTCCCTTGTCCCCCTGCCATATTGTTCATGGCTACTGGAATCAAGGTAATCCCTATGATTGTTACTACAGAGCCAGTGACTACAGGAGGGAAGAAACGAACCAGTTTCCCAAAGTACTTACTGATTAGAACGACGAATAAACCTGAAACCAGAATGGAACCATAGATCGCTGAAATACCATACTGGCCACCAATCGCGATCATTGGCCCTACTGCCGTAAACGTACATCCGAGTACGACCGGAAGTCCTATCCCGAAGAAACGATTCTTCCATACTTGCAATAAGGTTGCGATCCCGCACATGAAGATATCTATGGAGACCAGATAAGTGAGCTGTTCTCCCGTTAATCCTAATGCTCCTCCTACAATCAGCGGAACGATGACCGCTCCCGCATACATAGCGAGTACGTGCTGAATCCCGAGTGACGCCAGTTTAATAGGTTGATTTTTCATTATACCCGCGCCCCCTCTTGCTTGAATGTCACTTTCCCATTTTCAAGGGATTGGATTTCCGCTAATGATTCAACTCTGTATCCTGTTTCACGAACGAGCTTGCCTCCGTCTTGGAAGGACTTTTCAATAACAATCCCGATTCCGGCAACATTTGCGCCTGCTTGCTTAACTAAATCGATTAATCCCAGGGCCGCTTGTCCATTTGCCAAGAAATCGTCAACCAATAGGACACGATCATTTTCTCCTATGTATTTACTGGAAACAGAGATTGTGTTTTCTTCCTGCTTCGTGTAGGAGTAAACCTTCGATGTAATAACCCCTTCTGAAAGGGTTAACGATTTACGCTTACGTGCAAATACAAGTGGAACATTCAATTGAAGAGCAGCCATCCCGCCAGGAGCAATTCCGGACGACTCAATGGTCAACACCTTCGTAATTCCCAGATCTTTGAAACGACGTGCAAATTCTTTCCCGATTTCCATCATCAATTCAGGGTCCACTTGATGATTCAGGAATGAATCTACCTTTAATACAGTACCTGAAAGGACGACACCTTCATCTTCAATTTTATTTTTTAATAAATTCATATTCAAAACGCTCCTTTACTGTAATAAAACCTGGAAGTCTACAAAAAAACCCAAAGGCTATTGTTCTCTTGATAGAGTGAGACAATGACCTTTGGGTTAGGCAAAGAGCGTCCGAATTGACGGACAATCCATTGCTCACTCATAGTCGAATCATTTACGGTAATCCGGTAGAAACTCGCGAGCCATATCCCCGCTATTATATGAGTGTGCTTCTTTTCGGTTTATAATACGGATTATATCGGTTCTTTTCGATTTTGTAAAGACGTATTTCTTAACGATTAGGATACTTTTTTCCTTTTTCGTTCGTGTTTGATGAATTCACGACAATGCATGTCACTAACCAGTGAATCCTTTTCAATGGTAAGCGCACATTTGGATATGACCCAGTAGTGTTTCCGTATGAGGACGTGAGCTCAACCGAAGTGGGTCAATCAGGAGATATTCCGGACTTTATTAATCACGTTAAAGCGACAATCAGAAGGTCATCGGTGAAAACACAGGCTGAAGCTACGCAAGAATCTTCCAGTGCCGCCGACGAAAACGAACGTTTTGCATCGAAAGCTGTCATACTTGACGAGCGGTATGGAATAAATTGGAGAAGGTGATGCGAAGTATGTCGCAAGTCCTACAAACACAACGAGAGGGGAACGGAATATGAAAAAATTAATGGCGGTTGGGTTGGTGTTACTATTAATGACGGGGTGCATGAACGTAGAGACAAGCGAAGAGGAAAGCGAAGCAGCGCCGCCGAAGGTTGAGGAGAAGGCGGAGAAAACTGAGCCAAAAGCGCCAAAGGACAACACCGCAGATTACGACAAGGCAGTTGCGAACATGCTCAGCGGACTGTCGACCACGATGTCTGATTTTAGTCAGACCTTAATCGAAGGTTCATCCGATCCGTTGCTTATGGTATCTGCAGAATATCAGCAAGACCTACAGTACATTTGTGATAAGCTATACACCGACATTCAAGAGTTTAAATCGCTGGACATTCCGGCTGATCGAAAGGAATTGCACGACCGCCTATTGGATGCGCTTAGTCACTTCGAGATAGTAGCAACGGATACTCCGGGGGCAGTAGAGAACCTGGATGCGAACCGGCTGACCGAGTTGACTGGAGACATGACTGTCGGTAACGAAAAACTTGTAGATTTGACAAACGACCTGAGCGAGATGATGCAATGACGAAAAAGCCCGCCACTCAAATTGTGACGGGTTGTTTTTATTGCTGTTCCAAAGCCGAAGATAAGATTTCATGATTTACGACATACCCATGCGTCTCTCTTATTAGCCAACGGAATTAATCCGAAAGGTTATACAGGAACGCTTTGGACATGCGAAAATAGATACGACGATGAACATATACTCGCATGTATTCCCGTCAATGCAAGGTGAAGCTGCAGACAAAATTGACGCCTTCTTAAAGTATTCATCCACTTTACACCCGTTCAGAAAGTTCCTTTAATAGCTTCTTTTTCTCCCCATCAGATAAGTCTGATGCCTTGATTTCTTTTCTCTTTGAGGCAATGAAACCAAGCTTTTCTATATAGGAATCATCAAATGGTTGGAAGATTTGATCGGTAAGCTTTTTAGCTAAGAATGGACTTGCTCCGCCGGTTGAAACGGCAATCGTTAAATTCCCTTTCTGCCTATAGGAGACCATCTGCATATTTCCGCAATCACCGTCATCCACCACGCATAAAAGTTGGTTTTCCTCAGAGTGTATTTTCACCTGTTCATTCACCCATCGTTCATTCGTGGCAGCGATGACGATAAAAGCATCTCGTAAATCATCTCGTTCCACTTCTCTTTTGATCCATAGAATCCTTTTTTCTTCATGTAATGCTTGAATTCCATCAACAGCTTCAGGACTGATGACTTTTATCATCGCTCCTTGCTCTAGAAATACAAAGAGCTTCCGATAGGCCACTTTCCCTCCGCCTACAATCGTAACTTGTTTTCCGTTTACATCAATCATGACTGGCAGCATAGGATTCTCCTTTAACGCTGAGGGTTTCATTCACACGGTCCAGGAATGCTTCTTCCACAAGGGGGTCATACCCTAAATAATCACCCAGAATGATATGCGTATTTTCCGTTTGGCTGATCTCCCTCTCAATCCCTTTCATGAGTAAACCGGTAAACAGCAAGTAAGGAATGAAAATGACGTTTCCATTTGTATTTTTTACAGATTCCAATGTGTCCGAAAAGCTTGGTGAGGCTGCTGTTAAGTAACAGGTCCTTACATCTGCTAACTTAGTCTTGGCTTGCACAAGTTCAGCAAGGGCTCCTAAATCCTTTGAAACATCGGGGTCTGAACTTCCTCTCCCTATCAATACGGCGACGGTCGAAGAGTCAATTGAAGCAGCATCGCGTATTTTCTTTATAACACTTTCAGCCATTTTATCGTGAACCCCAATGGGCTTACCATACGTTACCGTAATCCAGGGGTAGGCTTCTTGACAGTTTTGAATTTCATCTGGAATGTCTTTTTTTGCATGAACCGCAGTCAGAAGGAGAAGGGGAACGACGGAAACGTGTGAAGCCCCTTTTTCCACGCATGCTTTAAACCCTTCTTCAATGGAAGGTGATGCAAGTTCAAGAAAGCTTATTTCCTGGATTTCCGCTTCCACTTGATTCCGGCACCTTTTAATAAAATCTATGGCTTCTTCACGGGCTTTTCTAATACGACTTCCATGGCACACGTATAAGATTGCGTGTTTCATTTAAAGTGCCTCGCTCATGATCGATTTCTTTTCAAAGGTTTCTTCAAACCATCGAATCTTCTCCCGGAAACGGACCACTTCCCCTACGATGATCATGCTTGGATTCTCGATCTTTTCTTCTTTCACTATATCGTTTATCGTTTCCAGAGTCCCTGTCACGGTTCTTTGCACTTCTGTTGTTCCCCAGTGGACAAGTGCCACAGGAGTATCCTTGCACTTCCCATATTGAATGAGCTTTTCTTTAATGTAAGGGAGATTCCCCACCCCCATATATATTGCCAGGGTATCGATTCCTTTGGCCAGACTCTCCCATTTTTCATCTTCTTGTTGATTATTTTGTTTATGCCCTGTGACAAAGGCGACACTTGAACTGGATTCCCGGTGTGTAACGGGAATCCCTGCATAGGCAGCCGCTGCTATACCTGAAGTGATACCGGGGACGATTTCAAAGGGAATTCCTTTCTTGGCAAGTGCTTCTGCTTCTTCTCCTCCCCTTCCAAATACGAAGGGGTCCCCTCCTTTTAATCTCACCACTACCTTTCCGCTGGCAGCATAACGCACGAGAAAATGATTGATTGTTTCTTGTTTCATCGTATGATAGTTTGGCAGTTTCCCGCAGTATATCAAATCGGCTCCTTTTTTCGCATAGGTGAGAAGCTCTTTATTCACCAGACGGTCATATAATATGACGTCTGCTTTTTGTATTGATTTCAATGCTTTTAATGTGATTAATTCAGGATCTCCAGGACCCGCTCCCACCAGGTAAACTTTCCCCATCCATTATTCCTCCTTAAGATTTGATGATTGTTTCCTGTTCATGCAGAACAAACCCTGCACCATTTCCCCGGATTCTACGTTTCTCGTAAAGAGAGATGTCTACCACATCAGGTTTTTTCAAAAAATACTTCTCAAGTTCTATTTCTACTAGATCAAAGGCCAACTCATCTGATTCAGCCGCGACTACGACAATCGTGACAAAAACGCGAGTAGTGACTTCAAATCGATACAAATTCATCCCCTGTGCCTCCTTAAGCTTCCTGAAGTAATTGGTCTAACGATTCTTGAAGGGGAGCGGTACCAACCCGGTTGATATAGTCAAAAAAGGCTTCTCCCGGTTCTTTTGTTTGTTTAAAATGAAGGAGCAATTGCTTGACCACCCCTGTCAGTTTGCCGGCCTCCACTTTCCCTTTTAATTTTTCATTCAGTTTTCCACCGTCCTGAAGAGTTCCTCCTACGTATATTTCAAATGCTTCGATCATCTTCTTATCTTTCGTTCTCATTTTAATTCCTTGAAGCCCGATATCTGCGATTTGTCGTTGACCGCATGAATTCGGGCATCCGACCATGTGGATTCTGACAGGGACATCCAATGAAAGTTCCTGATCCAATTGATTGGCGATTTGTCTCATCCGTTCCTTCGTTTCCACTAAAGCTAAATTACAATATTCGATTCCTGTGCATGATACGGAATATCCGATGAAGGATAGGGGACTTGTTGAAATGCGATCAAAGATTTTCTCAGAAAGCAAAGCATCAACGTGTTCATCTGGTATATTTGGAATGATGAGATTTTGAGAGTTACAGTTTCTCAGTTCTCCATTACCGTATTTCTTGGAAATCTTCGCAAGCTCATATACTTCATCAGAATTTAAGCGCCCAACCGGTACATTCAGCCCCACATAATTGAGTCCCTCCTGTTTCTGTGGATGTACTCCGTAGAAATATCCCGCATTCCAACCTTCCACGGCATCCACTCCCGCAGGTAAAAGCTCAACATACTGTAATAGCGTTTCCTTGAATTTCTCTGGACCCCAATCTGCCATTAAGAATTTCAACCGGGCCATATGTCTTTTTTCCCGATAACCGAAGTCGCGAAAAATCGTGGTGACGGCTATCGCAACTTCCTTCACTTGGTGAGGAAGGATAAATACATCCAACTCCTGGGCGAGGAATGGTCTTGCGGCCAATCCTCCACCAACCTTCAGATGGAAGCCGACTTCTTCTTTACCGTCTATCAGCTTTTTTGCCGGAACAAAGGAAACACAATTGATTTCAGCATTCGACGCATTCTTGATATTTGCGGAGATTGCTACTTTATATTTTCGAGGTAAATTTGAAAAATCTTCGTTGTGCTGGAAGAAATCATATACGTCTTTCACAATGCTCCTTGTATCGAAAAGTTCATCAGGGTCGATTCCTGCCAGGGGATTCCCGACGATATTACGTGTGATATCACCACATGCACCGGCAGAAGACAATCCGACCTTCTCCAGACGATTAAAGATGTCGGGAATCTGTTCAATCTTCAACCAGTGAAATTGGATCGCCTGGCGGGTGGTGATGTCATAAACGTCTCTTCCATACTCTTTACAAATGGCAGCAAGTTGCAGTGCCTGTTCATAGGTCAGGATGCCCGACGGGACGTTCACTCTCATCATGAAATAGCCGTCTTCCTTTGGTCTTTGTAAATACAAACCTGCCCATTTAAACTTATCCCACTCTTCTTTCGGAATCGAAGAGAATCCGTTTTCCGCATAGTATGGGATATCTTCAAAGATAGACAACCCGTCTTTTTCCAATTTCCATTGTTCCGTTTTATTCAATTTTTCATTTGACTCCCATGATTTTGAATATGCCATGCTTTTCTCCCCCTATATAAGCTGTTTTTGATTCAATACAGTTAGTAAGTACTCCACGCATTCTTCAATTGAATGTTTTTCTGTATCCAGTACCACTTCCGGTTTTTCAGGTTCCTCATAAGGAGCACTGATTCCTGTGAAATGAGTGATTTCCTCTTTACGGGCTTTTTTGTACAATCCTTTTGGATCACGTTTTTCACATTCTTCTAACGAACAATGCACATATACTTCGATAAATTCATCAGTCTCCACTAAATTTCGTACGAGAGCACGGTCTTCCCTGTAAGGTGAAATAAAGGCCGTCAGCACAATTTGTCCGCTATCGATGAAAAGTTTGGACACCTCACCGATTCTCCGGATATTCTCCTTACGATCTTCTTCCTTGAATCCCAAATCATGATTTAATCCATGACGGACATTATCACCGTCCAGAACATAGACTTGTTTCCCTAGTTGGAAAAGGGAGTGAGACAATGCATTGGCGACACTCGATTTCCCTGAAGCGGATAAACCCGTGAACCATAAAATAAAGCTTTGATGTCCATTTTTATTTCGTCTCTCCTGTTTCGTTACTGCGGTTTCATGCCATACGATGTTTTCTGTTTTCTCATTCAACCCCGTACCCTCCTTAAGTCGTTTGTCCAGCTTCTTGTTTTAGACCTCTAATTAACACTTCGATCACTTCAGGGCGACTGAACGTTGAAGGGGGAACTTCCCCGTTGCGGAGCATCCCTCTTACTTTTGTCCCTGACAAAATAACGTGATCGTTCTTATCATGAGGACATGTTTTCGTAGTCGCCATCCCTTCGCACCTCTCACAGTAAAAACTATGCTCGAAGCGGAGAGGGGTAATCCCTATCTCACTTTCACTGAACTGATCAAATATTTTCTGCGCATCATAGGTACCATAATAATCGCCAACACCTGCATGATCTCTCCCGACGATAAAATGCGTGCATCCATAATTTTTTCGTACCAGTGCATGGAAGATGGCTTCCCTTGGACCCGCGTACCTCATGGCAGCAGGGAAGACTCCTAAAAACACACGATCTTTAGGGTAATAGTTCTGTAACAGAACTTCATAACTCTCCATTCTGATGCCCGCTGAGATATCATCTGCCTTTGTTTCGCCAACCAAGGGATTTAAGAAGAGTGCATCCACGGTCTCCAATGCCGTTTTCTGAATATACTCATGGGCCCTGTGAACAGGATTTCTCGTTTGAAATCCGACAATCGTTTTCCATCCCTTTTCCTTAAACAACTTTCTGGTTTCACTTGGGTCAAATGTATACTCGGTGAAAGGTTTGGAAAGACGTTTAATAAGACTGATTTTCCCACCTACGTACACATCTCCCCGTTGGAATAATTTCTTGACACCTGGATGATCCGCGTCGGTCGTTCCGTATACGAGAAGAGCTTCTTTCTGTTTATCCGGTTCATAAATATCCTCTACTTCAATGAGTCCATAGGTTTCTCCCTTATAAACAAGACGGCTCTTTAAGCCTTTCTTTACGACTCCTGCTTTTTCTTTTGCTATGGGCAGGGTAATCGGGATACTCCATACATTGCCGTTTCGCAATCGTAATGTTTCCACCACCTGGTGATAATCTACTTCGGTCAAGAATCCATTTATAGGGCTGTAAGCACCTATTCCAATGAGTTCCAAATCACTTAACGCGGTTTCGTCTAAAGGGATTTCATGGAGAATATCCTCATAAGATTCTTCTGGTAAATATGATTGAACAAGTGTTCCTCCGTGGGGCTGTAAACTCATCATTTATCCTCCTTAACATATAGTTTTAATCGGAATTAAGATTAAATTCCGCCTCCGTCTTCGTGAACGGATCGCCTTTCTTCATTGATCACCCGCATAAGGGATAATGCTCCCACAGTTGCGATAATGACGCTTATTGGAACCACGATCGAATACATATCGCTATCGATCACGAGCTTTACTAAAAAATATGAAATACTGAGTGAAATCAAAGGGGATACCACCCATATTTTGACGATTTTTTTGACAATTTTCTTTTGCAGCATATGTTTGCCGTTCTTCGCCATCCCGAGGCCAATGATAGAGGACGAAGTAACCTGAGTCAGCGGGATCGGTAATCCATACAGTGAGCTCACCATCACAAGGATCGCTCCTGTAGAGGAAATGACAATTCCTTCGGCTTTTGAATATTGTGTAATTTTTTTCCCGTTTGTTTCCACTACTTTTTTCCCCAGTAAGACAGCTCCGAGGGCAACGAATAAACCTCCCAGCCAAATCCCCCGCGAGGGAGACATTAAGCCCGCACCCACTAATGGACCGACGGCGTTGGCTACATTATTCATCCCTGCCGAAAAGGCTTCAAAGAACCCAGCGATGATCAAAAGGTATGCAAGCCACTTTTTCTCAAAATGGAAACCGCGCTTTTCAAGCTTTACTAAACCTATACCGAATACCCACGTAACTCCGAAGGCAATGACCGGGACAATCACCCAGAATGACATGATCGTTAAGAGTGACTTCACATAAAGAACTTGATATGCGACTCCGACTCCTACAACCGCTCCGACCGTTACTTCACTTGTAGACAGCGGGATCCCGATCACATTTGCCAGAAACAAGGAGATGGTGGCGGATAACAATATGATGACCACGATTTTGATGGAGAGTACATGTTGAGGGATAATCCCTGAACTTATGGTTTTAACTACTTCTCCTCCACCTAATACCGCCCCGCTCAGGACACCGGCTGAGCAGATCCATAATGCAACCCTGATGTTCTTTATGGCTCCTGCACCATACGCAACACCCATCGATGCTGCCGCTCCACTGGCACCAATGTTCATAGCGAAAAACAAACTTATGATCAGGGCGAATACTTCAAACAAAGAATGTCACCTCTTTTAATGAAGACCGCATTCGGTTTTCCCTTTTCCTTTCCATCTTCCGGAGCGGAGATCATTGATGTCTATGGCTTTCGTTGTGCAATGAAAGCATCCGATACTTGGATACCCCTGATCATGAAGTGGATTATAGGATAGGTTATGTTTATGGACATACCTCCAAATCTCTTTCCAGGTCCAGTGAATCAAAGGGCAAATCTTAACCGATTGAAACTTATCATCTTTATTGATGAATTCAACCTGACTTCTTGTCGGTGATTGCTCCCTTCTTAATCCTGAAATCCAGGCATTTCCTTTGGATAAGGTTTCTTTTAAAGGGTCGAGCTTTCGAATTTGACAGCATTGGTTCGGATTTCGCTCCCACAACTTATCACCATATGTTTCTGCTTGCTCTTGGATCGTCAATTCAGGCTTTTTCATATGAATGGTAATACCCGGATACTTTTCCTTCACCTTTTCAATCGTTTCGTAGGTTTCTTTGAAATGAACACCTGTATCAAGAAATACTATGGTTGCTTCAGGCTGTACTTTGGTTAGGAGGTCGATTAATACGATCCCTTCTATTCCAAAACTGCATGCATATACGACTCTTTCACCATAATGATCATACGTCCACTCAAGTACGTTTACCGCTCCTTTATAGACCGGATCAATTTCAAATTGGACTGATGGTTTTTTCCAAGTTTGATAGGTTAACATGATACACCCCTTTCCCGCTCATCCAAACAAAAAGAGGCGATAACAAGATATAGGGATTTCCTTTATCTGTGTTATGCGCCTCTAGTTTGTCTAGTCAGCTTATTTAATTCGCACTTTCTCGTTTTTCTCCAATTGAATGACTTTACCGTCCTGAACCACAATGGTAATTGACCCGAAACTCATCGTCTTCAACATCGAAGTGATCTTATCCACTACTACATCATACTGTGCTTCTTGATTATTTTCTTTAGTCACATGATTCCCCCAATTTTCATCTTATCCAGAAAAATCATGAATGAAAAAAACAACCTTCCATTTTGGAAAGTTGTTCAGGTAAGAATACCTTATCTTCCAAAATGACTTCACATTTTGCTGGAATTAGCACCTTACATAACGTAGGTTGCTGGGCTTCGCGGGGCCAGATCCCTCCACCACTCTGGATAAGAGTTATTAATTTTAATATTCTAAATAATATCACATTCTGCCGGGAAGTCAACCCGAGTTTTTCTATCGGATTTAAGTATTTTGACTTATTTTTCTTGGAAATCCTTCATTCTCTTTATTTCTATTCGCTTTATGAAAGCTATAGGACACTATTTTTACAAGAATGATCAAAATAATTGAAATATCAATTTACCGTCAATCACTTTCTTCTGGTCCTGATTGACGGCAAAAACTTTAAAATGCAAATGATCATCCTGTTTTTCTGATACTTCTGCAATCAATGTAATGACATCGTCCAAAAAAACCATCCCTTTAAAGCGGACGGTATACTCTTTGATAAATCCTTCTTTATAATGATCACTAAAAAGCTTGGAGACATTACCCATTGACCACATGCCATGGGCAATGACACCTGGAAGACCCAATTTATGTGCCTCATCATCAATCGTATGAATGGGATTATAATCCCCAGATGCGCCTGCGTATTTGATTAAGTCGATTCTCGAGACTGGAGCTAATTCAACAATGGGAAGCGTTTCACCTATATTAAAGGATGATAGTTTAGTCATTTTCCCAACCTCTCTCTGACCGCTTCAGTGATAATGACGATCGCTTCGGAGGTGAAAATCCTACTCCCTCCTGAGTCTTCTCCGATATCTTCTATTACAAGAAAGCCAAGTGTTCCACCCGACCCTTTCCGCTCATAGTAATCTTTTATCTCTGTATAACACTGAATACATTCCCCGACCTTTAGTGGTCTTTCATAATGAAAAGATTGTTCCCCATGAATTAATCCGACGTTAGGTAAATGAAAACTTTCAATCGTTCCATAGTCGAACACTCGTGGAAAAGTAGGGGGAGCAATATTCCCCCTGTATCTGGACCTTTTTCCTGCTTCTTCATCCACATATATGGGATGTGGATCACCGATGGCTTCGGCAAACTTATGAACCGCTCCTTTTTCCACACAATTTTCTATGGAAGTTGAGCGTTTACCGATATAAGATTGAAACATATCCTTCACCTCTTTCTCCCATTAGGCTTTAGGCCCTCCAGCTACGTAGAGGATTTGTCCATTAACGAATGACGATCTTTCATCTGCAAAAAACGCCACTGCATTCGCTATATCTTCCGGTTGTCCGCTTCTTCCTACCGGAATGCCTTGAAGACTCGCTTCCACCAGTTGTTCAAAGGTTATTCCGATCCGTTTTGCCGTTTCTCTAGTCATTTCCGTTTCGATAAATCCTGGGGCGACAGCATTGGTCGTAATACCCAGAGGACCAAGCTCTATTGCTAGAGTTTTCGTTAAACCTTGAAGACCTGCTTTAGCCGTAGCGTAATTTGCCTGTCCCCGGTTACCGAGTGCAGAGGTAGAAGAGATATTGATAATTCGGCCATACCCGTTCTTCACCATATATCCTTGCGCTGCTTTCGCTACGTTAAATGATCCTTTCAAATGCACATCCATGACCGTTTGCCAATCTGTATCAGTCATTTTAAACAGCAGGTTATCTCTGATGACTCCTGCATTATTGACGACAATATCAACGGAGCCGAAAGTTTCAAATACTTCGTTTATGGCCTCTTCTACCTCCTGGGATTCTACTACATTCGCAACCTTTGTATATAGTTCATATTCGCTCAATTCCTCACTGACTTCCAAAAGTGCTTTTTCATTCACGTCAAGGATGGCAACTCTTGCCCCTTCTAGAGCAAAAAGCTTGGCAATCTCTTTACCGATCCCCCTGCTCCCGCCTGTTACTAAAGCTACTTTCCCTCTGAATCTTTCACCCATTCACATTACCTCCCTATCCCTTTAAACAAATTGGCCCACTTTCACATGCCCTTTTAATAGATTCCGTGAGATGATCAGTTTTTGAATTTCATCAGTACCATCATAAATCCGCCACAATCTTGCTTCACGGTACCAGCGTTCGATGGGAAGCTCTCTTGTGTAGCCCATCCCTCCGTGAATTTGAAGGACCCGATCCACTACCCGATTGCCCATGTTGGATCCGTACAGCTTGGCAATCGATGCAACATGGCGATTATCTTCTCCTTGATCCAGTGTGAATGCAGCATTTAGCACAAGCCATCTGGCAGCTTCGATTTCCACGGCAGAATCAGCGATCTGCCATTGAATCGCCTGTCGATCCGCTATTGGCTTTCCAAATGTCTCTCTTTCCTTGGAATAATCAATCGCCATTTGCAGTAGACGTTCTGCTGCACCTACCGCTTGTGCACCCACAATCCAGCGTGCGAACCCGATCCATTCCAGGCCAAGATTGTAGCCACCATCGATTTCACCCAGAATATTTTCTTCAGGCACACGCACATCATCAAAAAACAGACTGGCAGGTCCCCATTCCCCCATGGTATGAATGTATTCAGATGTCCAACCCATGCTTCGATCAGCAATAAAACAGGTTACTCCGTTCCGACCCGTTCTACGATGCTTTTCCTTATCAGTCACCGCCATGACCATGACAAAGTCTGCTTCATTTCCGCCCGTAATAAAAGTTTTTTCACCATTTAACACCCACTCATTTCCATCCTTCACTGCGGTCATCCGGATGTTTTGGGTATCGGACCCGGCTCCCGGTTCCGTCATGGCGAAGCAGGACTTTTTCTCTCCGTTTATCGTGGGAAGCAAATAGGTTTTTTTCTGTTCTTCGTTAGCATAGTATAGGATGTTATCTGCATAACCACCGAAACTGAAAGGCACAAAAGTTTTGGAGATTTCCATATAAACAATGGCCATCATCATTTGCCCGAGATCCGCTCCGCCGTACTCTTCTGGTGTATTGATCCCCCAGAACCCCGCTTCCTTTGCTTTTAACTGCAGCTCATTTCTTTTCTCCGGGGAAAGACTTGGTTTTCCTTCCCGTTCATTTCTTAGCACTTCATTTTCTAATGGTATTAGTTCTCTCTCAACAAATTTACGAATCGTTTTTTGGATCATCCTTTGTTCATTTGTTAACCTTAAGTTCATCCAGATTCCCCCCTATAAGATGGATCGTATACTAACCAGCTAGTATTATGGCTGCAGGATTACCTTTCCTACCGTTTTTCTTGCTTGCATGAGTGTATGGACCTTAGCTGCATCCTTTAAAGGAAATACATGACCAACTGTTACTTTCAATTCCCCGGACGCGACATAATGAAAGATTTCATGAAGGGTTTTCTGCGTTAGTTCAGCATCTCTCATAAGAGGAGGCAGGAAGAACCCAATAACAGACTGATTCTTTGCCATCAAAGAAGAAGGATAAAATCTGCTCTGCTCCCCGCTTGCTACTCCGTATATGACCATTCTTCCGAAATAATCGAGACATTTTAACGTTTTATAGAAAATATCACCGCCAGCCATCTCCAATGCCAGATTTACACCCTTTCCATTTGTTGCTTCTAAGACATCTGCTTCCCAGCCATCTAAAGTGTAATTGACTAATACGTCTGCCCCCATGTCCCCAGCAAGACGTAATTTTTCTTCTGTACTTGCCGTAGCGATGATCTTACCTGCTCCAAAACGTTTTGCCAGTTGGACGGCAAGCAACCCAACGCCACCAGCCGCTGCATGAATGAGGACGGTTTCTCCCTGCTGCAACCTACCCAAGGTTTTTAATATATGATAGGCACTTAATCCTTGAACAGGTATGGCGGCCGCTTCTTTGAAATCCAATCCATATGGGAGCGGGATCACCGAACGCTCATCTGTAAGGGCAAATTCTGCATAACCTCCGGAATCCATCATGGCTACAACACGGTCTCCCTTTCTTACTCTCGTCACATCTTCTCCCACTTCCGTGACGATTCCCGCCACTTCAGAACCCGGGATATATGGTAGTTGAGTTTTTACCACATATTGCCCTTCCCGTCTTGCTGTATCAGCATAATTGACTGCTGATGCTTGAACTTCAATGAGGACTTCTCTCCCTCGTGGTGCAGGAACATCTATATCCACATTTTCTAATACATTAGGGCTTCCAAACTCTCTGAACTGAATGGCTTTCATCCTGATTCCTCCTATTTCCCCGTAAAAGTTGGCCTTCTTTTATCTTTAAATGCTGAAACTCCCTCAGCATGATCTTCAGTTGAAATCAACAATGTTTGTGTGATACGTTCTTGTTCGAGTATCTCATCCAATGATAAGGTGAATGAACGATCAATCATTTTCTTCATCATTCCATATGCTTTACTTGGCCCCGAGGCTAACTCTACAGCCCAATCAGTTGTTTCCTCATCAAGGTTTTCAGATGGGACAATACGGTTTAGCACACCTAAGTCAAATAGTCTTCCTGCAGTCACAGGTTCTCCTGAAAAGAAGAATTCTTTCGCTAAATGAGGACCGATGATGCGTGGAAGAAAATACGACCCTCCTCCATCGGAAATAAGACCTACTTTAGAGAAGCTTAAAGCAAATTGACTATCTTCTGAAGCGATAATCAAATCGCAGGCCAGGGCAAGATTAAATCCGGCACCAGCTGCAAAACCGTGTACCGAGGCGATGACCGGTTTTTCTATTTCTTTTATCGCTTTAATGCATGTATTTAATATCCCGATATGTTCATAGACTTCTGTTGATGTCGCGCTCCCCATCGTTTTCACGTCGCCGCCTGCAGAAAATGCCCTCCCGGCACCGCGAATCACAATGGCTCTGATTTCCTGATTATGATCAGCCTGCTTTAGTGCTTCAACGATTCCCGTAAGCATGTTCTCATCAAAGGAATTCAAGCTATCCGGTCTGTTTAATGTCAATGTCAGTACCCGGTCAGTGGTTTCTAGTAATAAAGAGGATTTCATCGTTTTTGTTCATCTCCTTGTCTTTATTCCTGGCGACCTAATGCAGCTTGATTCCCCAGGGTGATCAACGATTTCGCAAACCGATCAAATTGATAAAATCGTGAATCTCTCGTTTGCCCCATCTTAAAGCGGTAATAGATTTGTTGCACAATGACGGCGAGCTTAAAATATGCAAAAGATAAATAAAAATGGATATTGTTCACGTCTCTGCTGCTTTTCCTGGCATATTCTTCGATAAATTGCCTTCTGCTGTAAAAACCGTCCATGATCGTTACTGGAGGATTCCCAAGACCGAATTTTAATAACTCTGGATCATCATTCTGTATCCAATACCCCATAGCGACACCTAAATCTGCAAGAGGATCGCCAACGGTCGCCATCTCCCAGTCAAATAACCCCACCATTGATTTCAGGTCAGAAGAAAACATGGCATTGTTTAATTTAAAATCATAATGAATGATGGTCGATTCAGCATTACCTGGAACATTCTTTATCAACCAGTTTGTCAGCTGATCGACTTCGCGGATCTCACTTGTTTTGGCACGCTCGTAACGTTTGATCCACCCGTATACTTGTCTTTCCATAAAATGTTCGGGCTTGCTGATTTCATGAAGAGTTGTTTTTCGGTGATCAATGGAATGAAGTTCAACCAGTTTAGAAACCATTTCCTCCGATATTTTCCTGCACACATCTGGTGTCACATGGAGATGCGGGGGAAATGAAGTATCAAATACTTCACCCTTTTTTCTCTCCATGATAAAAAATGGACTGCCTACGATCCTTTCATCATCAGAGAATACATACGGCTCCGGTGTAACCCCGAAAAATGGCTGAATTTCTGAAAGGATCCTATACTCTCTTTTCATATCGTGGGCCTTCGGTGCGACCGGTCCTAATGGAGGGCGTCTCAGTACACCTTCCCATTCACCCATTTTAAGTAGATACGTAAGATTTGAGTGTCCCGCAGAAAATTGTTTAATTGAGAGCTCTTCATGAAGGAGGTGAGGGAAATGCTCATTCAAAAAGCTTTTTAGATTGGTGGCATTCAGCTCTTCTCCTTCTCGCACCGATACCGTTTCATACCCTGTTTTTTCAGACATCTTACCCCTCCAACATTAAGAATATTCAGTTTTTTTCGAGTGCAGATGAGTGTTTAACTGCGCCTTTAACAACTCAGGGATCATTATACTTTGCTGCTCAAGGAAATCAAAATAAACGATAACCGCATTTCCCTTTGCGATCAATTGATGGGTGTTCGCACATAAGATATCATGCTCTAACTGAAAGCTCTTTGATCCAATTTTTGATAGATAGGTGGTGATTTTCAGCTCTTGATTAAAATACCCTTGTGATACAAAGTCGCATTTGGTAGAAGCCAGAATAAAACGCCAGTCTTTCACATCCATATCAAATCCGAGTGATTGAAAGAATTTAATTCTTGCTTCTTCTAAATAAACAAAATAAGTTGTATTGTTGATATGACCTAATGCATCGGTTTCGCAAAATCTACTCGTTACCGTAATGGTTTCCATTAGTCCGCCATCTCCTTAAATAAATACTAACCAGTGGGTATGTTGATTCAAAAGGAAATCCTGTAGATGATTTCCCCTTTACTCTGTCTCAATCCCTTTTAATACCATATCGACAAAAGTCCGGGCAATTTCCTGATCGGATTTCGCACCATCAGGCTTATACCATTGATAGCTCCAATTCATCATTCCGAGAATTCCAAAAGCTACAATCGAAACGTCAAAGTCCTCATGAAAGTCTCCGTTCTTCCTACCTTCTTTCAGGAGAGTTTCAATATTATAGCGATACATATCCCGCTTAGGCTCTATGGCATCCAGACTTTCCTTGCTCAAGTGTCTCATTTCTCTAAAAAACACTTTCGCACTGGCCCCTTGCTCTTTAATGTCCAGAATGGAAAGATGGACAATATCATAAAGTTTTTCCATGTAGCTCTTCCGCTCATCGCCAAGAACTCTTTCCTGTTTAGATAATAAGCCATCAATATAGCGCATGTGAATTTCCTTTAACAGCTCTTCCTTACTGGAAAAATAATAATAAAATGTCCCTTTCGTTACACCAATGGACTCTACGATGTCCTGGATGGAAGTTACAGTAAACCCTTTTTCATCAAATAAGCGTACAGCATGTTCTGTAAGTTTTTCTTTCATCTGAAATCCTCTCATTCTGCAAATATCACCTGAATTATATCATATTACCTCACGCTTTCACGCAGAGCTCTTCGTAATATTTTCCCAACACTCGTCTTTGGAAGCTCATCACGAAACTCAATGATTTTTGGAACTTTGAATGATGACATGTTCTCCTCACAGAAATGAACCAATTCTTTTTCAGTTGCCTGTTCTCCTGTCTTTAAGACGATCACTGCCTTAACCGTTTCGCCTCTATAAGAGTCCGGCACACCTATTACGACAGCTTCCTGTACGCTTGGATGCTCGTAAATGATTTCTTCAACTTCCCGGGGATACACATTGTATCCTGATGCAATAATCAGATCTTTCTTTCTGTCCACAATCGATATATAACCTTCTTCATCCATTCGGGCGATGTCTCCCGTGTAAAGCCAATCATCTCGAAGGGCGTGAGCAGTCTCTTCAGGTAAATTCCAGTAGCCTTTCATGACTTGAGGGCCTTTAATAATGAGTTCACCCACATCGCCTAAAGGGACCTCCTTAGTGCCAGTTGCTAAATCGACTACCTTATAGTTTGTGGATGGGAATCCAATTCCGACGGTTCCCGGCTTTCTTTGTGCAAAAGCGGGGTTGCAATGAGTCGTCGGTGAAGCCTCTGATAATCCGTATCCCTCTAATATTTTTGCTCCTGTTTTCTTTTCGAATTGATTCAATAACTCAACTGGCATTGGGGCGCTTCCACTATTACAAATCTTTATTGAATCAATGCCGTACTCTTCTGCGTAGGGATGATTGGTGATCGCAACGTACATAGTCGGCACACCTGGAAACAGGGTGGGCTGTTCATTCTTAATCGTTATTAACACTTCTGTCAATTCAAATCTTGGAAGCAAGATCATTTCATTTGCTGAATAGACCGCAAAGTTCATACAGGAATTCATCCCAAATACATGAAAGAACGGAATCACACTCAGGCTTCTTTCTTTCCCAGTTTCGATGCTGTCTTTAAAGAAAAGTTGACTTTGAATGACATTTGAAAGAATGTTTTTATGAGTGAGCATGACTCCCTTGGATACACCGGTAGTCCCTCCCGTATATTGAAGGACTGCCACGTCTTCTTCAGGTTTGATCGACACCTGGGATACTTCACCATCCCCCACCATTAAAAATTCATCATAGGTGTAGTCCGAAGCACTGTTTTCCCCCTGGAGGCTGACTATGATAATCGTCTTGATCTCTGTTTCCTGTTGTATGGATTTGACCATATGATAAAAACGGTCCAATACAACGATTGTCTCAGCTCCCGAGTCATTTAGCAGATGGATTAATTCCCTTTCAACTGACATCGGATTCACCTGTGTGACAATTCCCCCGAATGTAAGGATTCCATAATAAGAGATCACATATTGCGGACAGTTCGGGAGCATGATCGCTACCCTGTCTCCTTTCTTCAATCCAATATGTTGAAAGGATGAAGCAAGCATGGAGACGGCACCTTGAAGTTCACCATACGTTATCCGTTTTTGATAAAAGCTAATACATGGATGATCCGGGAATGAAGAAACGGTATGTCGAAGCATTTCTGGTATTGAAAAATCAACCGCAGGAATTTCAGTCTCATACGCTTCAGGGTAATGACTGAGCCAAGATTTAGTTGTCATAAAATCATTCCTTCCATTTCAGATTACTCATATACTAATTCTGCATGTACCTTAAAAGATTAATCCTCCACCATCAACAGATAGTGTGGCACCGGTTATAAAGGACGCCTCTTCAGAAGCTAAAAACAGAATCGCTGATGCGACTTCTTCTGGATTTCCAATCCTTCTAAGAGCATTTGATTGAGAGATAACCGACCATTTCCTCTCATCTTTCTTCCAACCATTGATGATGTTTGTATCAATAACCCCAGGCGCTACTGCATTCACTCGAATATTATCCTTTCCATATTCCAGGGCAGCATTTTGTGTCAGTAGTATGACACCACCTTTAGCCGAATTGTAGGCTGACACGTATTTGCGGCCCTTTAAACCGAGAAGGCTCGATACATTCACAATTACACCATCTTTTTTCATCAATTCAGGTACAGCATACTTCATTCCCAGAAAAATGCTCTTTAGGTTTGTATCCAATACGGCATCCCATTCGTTTTCGTCCAAATCAATACTCCTGACTTCCGACTGGCCGATTCCTGCATTATTAATAAGGATATCGAAACCTCCGAAATGTTCCACCGTTGTATGTACGAGGGATTGAATGCTTTCACTTTCCCGCACATTCGTCTTGACAAAAAGTGCACTTCCTCTTTTTTCGTGAATGAGTCTGACCGTTTCTTCACCACTTGCATCATCCAGATCTGCTACGACCACAGCAGCACCTTCTTTTGAGAACCTTAGTGCTGTAGCGCGCCCAATTCCTCCGCCCCCTCCTGTAATAACGGAAACTTTCCCTTGTAATCTCATCATCATCCAACTCTCTTCCTAGCTCTCTACAGGAGAAGCTTTTTCGTGTTTTCTCAATTCCAATTTTGCCAATTGAGCACGGTGTACTTCATCAGGTCCATCAGCAAGTCGCAGAGTACGGGCACTTGCCCATTGAGCTGCCAACGTGTAGTCATCCGATACTCCTGCTGCCCCGAACGCTTGAATGGCCCGGTCAATCACACGTAAAGCCATAGAAGGAGCCACCACTTTAATCATGGCGATTTCCTGTTTTGCTGCTTTATTGCCGACTGTATCCATCATGTAGGCTGCTTTCATCGTAAGAAGACGGGCTTGTTCTATTTCAATTCTTGAATTCGCAATCCATTCTCTTACGACCCCTTGACTTGCCAATGCCATTCCAAATGCATCACGATCCTGAACACGCTTACATAATTCTTCAAGTGCCCGCTCTGCTGCACCGATCAATCTCATGCAATGATGAATTCGCCCCGGTCCCAACCTTCCTTGAGCAATAGCGAAACCTTTTCCTTCACCCCAGATCATATTTTCTTGAGGAACTCTTACATCGGTAAAGGTGATTTCACCATGACCATGAGGGGCATGATCGTAACCGAACACAGGAAGCATACGTTCAATTTTCACACCTTGTGCATTAAGTGGGATGATAATCATTGATTGCTGTTCATGACGACTCGCTTCTGGATCAGTTTTTCCCATCAAAATTGAAAAGCTGCACCGAGGGTCACCGGCGCCTGATGACCACCATTTCTTCGCGTTAATGATGTATTCGTCTCCATCCCGGATGATACTCGCCTTTATATTCGTTGCATCGGAAGACGCGACATCAGGCTCAGTCATAGAGAAACAAGAACGGATATCACCATTTAGAAGTGGGATAAGATACTGTTGTTTTTGAGTGGGAGTCCCATAACGTTCCAACACTTCCATATTCCCTGTATCAGGTGCATTGCAATTAAACACTTCAGGGCCGATCAGAGATCTCCCCATGATTTCACAAAGAGGGGCGTATTCTACATTATTGAGCCCGGCCCCATACTCGCTTTGAGGAAGAAATAGGTTCCATAATCCCTGTTTCTTCGCTTCAGCTTTTAATTCTTCCATGATTGTAGGAACCCCACTCCAGCGGGTTTCTTGCTGATTGAGCTGATTTTCATAGAGCGATTCATTCGGGTACACGTATTCTTCCATAAAACGGGATATTCTATTTTGATATTCTTGTACTTTTGGAGAATAGGAGAAATCCATTACATCCATCCTTTCTTAACCACAACAAGTATTACTTCTCACTCGGTTACATCGCTGAGGATCCACCGTCCACGACGAGAACTGAACCAGTGACAAAGTCAGATGCGCGAGCCGCCAGGAAAAGTGCCGCTCCTTTTAAATCATCTTCGGTACCGAATCGATTTAATGGTGTTCCGTTTAAAATGGCTTCCCCTGCATGAGATAGAATTCCTTTTGACATTTTTGTTGGAAAGAATCCCGGTGCAATTGCATTAACATGAATTCCGCGGGATCCCCATTTCACTGCTAGATCCTTCGTGAAATTGATGACCGCTGCTTTACTGGTGCTATAGCCAATGGCATCCATATAACGTGGGTCTGTACCTTGAAGACCTGCTACGGAAGCAATATTAATGATTTTTCCTCCCTGTTGCTCGATCATTAATTTTCCCACTGCCTGTGACATAATAAAAGTACCGTTTACATTCACATTGATAACTTTATGCCAGGCATCAAGAGGCATTTCTTCTGCAGGTGCCCCCCAGGATGCACCACTGTTATTCACTAAAATATCAATGCGGCCGAACACCTTCTTAGCTTCATCTACAACGTGCTGTACATCTTCAGGATTAGTGACATCACATTTCAATGCCAGTGACTGGACACCTATTTCTTCTAGTTCCTTCTTCACGTCTTCACATGCTTCAACGTTTCTCGAGCATACTACAACGTTTGCCCCCGCCTCAGCAAACCCTGTCGCGATTTGTTTTCCGAGCCCCCTGCCTCCTCCAGTCACAAGGGCAACTTTACCTGATAAATCAAATAATTCATTCACATGCATGTTCGTGCCTCCTCATCTTTTACAGCATTTCATTCACACACCTTAGATACTAACCGGTCGGTATGTTTAATTCTATAGTAAAGAATATAGTCTGAATTTTCAATCATAACCACTGGAAATACCTAAATTTATTTTCATACAAAAGAAAAACTGACTCATAAATGAATGAGCCAGCCCACTTGTTTACGCTTCTGCTTCAATGATTTCGTTGTTATACGTTTCGCTATCCAAATCCCCTGTCACTTTACTTGTTATCACCCCGGATGTCATCGCACCACTCACGTTCACTGCTGTACGCCCCATGTCAATCAAAGGTTCAACAGAAATCAAAAGACCCGCTAACGCTACAGGAAGGTCCATGGCGGATAGAACCAGGATAGCCGCAAATGTAGCACCGCCTCCGACGCCTGCTACACCGAAGGAGCTAATTGCCACCACTACGATGAGCGTAAGAATAAAGGAAGGAGTTAATGGATTGATTCCGACTGTCGGCGCAATCATCACTGCAAGCATGGCAGGATACACTCCTGCACAACCGTTCTGACCGATGGATAATCCGAATGATCCCGAGAAGTTGGCAACCCCTTCTGAAACCCCCAATTTATTCTTTTGTGTTTGAATGTTAAGCGGAAGTGTTCCGGCGCTGGATCTCGACGTAAAAGCAAATGCTAATACAGGAAATACTTTTTTCATATAAGTGACCGGATTTAAACCAGTAAGAGTAAGCATGATTAAGTGAATGGCAAACATGATAATCAAGGCAACATAGGATGCTCCAACAAATTCTCCAAGCTTCATGATGGCATCAAAATTACTTAATGCCACTGTTTTAGCCATGATGGCCAACACACCGAATGGAGTGAGTCGTAACACCAAAGTCACAATTCTCATCACTACAGCATAGACGGAATCAACGATCTTCTTGAAGAATTCAGCAGCCTCTGGCTCTTTGCGCTGTGCCCCCAAGTAAGCGATACCGATAAAAGCAGCGAAAATCACGACAGCGATCGTCGAGGTTGCTCTTTGCCCGGTAAAGTCCAAGAACGGATTCGCAGGTAAAAGCTCGAGAATTTTTTGAGGATAACTCTGACCTTCTAAAGATGTTGCTCTCTCCTCTAATTGAACACCCCTTGCCGCTTCTGCCTCTCCCTGATCAATCTGGATCGCTTCCAAATCAAAAGCCACGGTCGTAGCAATCCCGACAGCTGCAGCAACGGCTGTTGTGCCTACCAGCAATCCAATGATCAGCACAGAGATCTTCCCTAAATTATGAGACCGTTTTAATTTAGTAAAGGCTGATATAATCGACACAAACACTAAAGGCATGACAATCATTTGCAGTAGTTTAATATAGCCGGTTCCTACGATGTTAAACCATTCAATCGATTGTGTGACATTTTCATCCCCGGCTTCATATACCCACTGTAATCCAAGACCAAATAATATTCCGAGCCCCAGAGCGGTAAACACCCGTTTTGAAAACGAAACATTTTTCTTTTGCATATAAAGTAATACACCAATGAGAACAAGAAACACCAAAATGTTTAACAAAACAAACCAGACATTCATTCTTACCCCTCCCTCTTATCGTTGATGATGATACAAGTTAGACCGAGGTCTACTGTATAGTATGATGAGGGAGTATGAGATATGTTGTTATAGTGGTTTTATTTTTTATTGTGGATCGATTACAATCGTAAAAGCTTTTGTTGAACAACTTGGGCTAAGTTTTCCGTACGAAAGGGATGTCTTGAAATCGCAGAAATGATTGCTACACCGTCCGCACCAGCTGCCAACACTTGAGAAGCATTTCTCGAATGAATGCCTCCGATCCCGACAAGGGGGATATCGATACCATTTGTTCTTATTGATCGAATGATTTTAGGGCCACTGACCTCTCTACAATCATTCTTCGTATTGGTAGGAAACATTGGACCAACTCCAAGATAGTCTGCCCCTGACTCCATAGCTAACCTTGCTTCATTCACGTCATGAGAGGAGACACCAAGTATTCTATTTCCTATTTTCCGACGGACTTTTTCGATAGGTTCATCCTCCTGACCGATATGTACTCCATCAGCGTTCAATAATAAAGCCAGCTCTACATCATCATTCACGATAAAAGGAATACCGTGTTTACGACATAAACGCTGCAGCTCATGAGCCAGCTCAACTTTCGCATCACCTTCTAAGGCTTCCATACCTTTTTCACGAAATTGAAACATGGTAACTCCGCCTAAAAGGGCTTCCTCTAATACATGTGCCGGATGCTTCTCACAATTAGGGCTTCCCATCACAAAATATAACTGCAGACTTTCTTTTAGATTCATGCATTCATACCTGCATGGTACGCCCAATGATTCGTTGGTCCGTGCTCACTCCCAATTCCCAGTGAGTCACTGATTGCGGCAGTGATAAATTGTTTGGCTGTTTGGACAGACTCATTGACCGTAAGTCCTTTTGCTAATTGTGCGGTAATCACAGCAGAGAATGTACAACCTGTTCCGTGAGTATGTGGTGTGAAGACTCTCGGACTGCTAAACTCATAAAATCTTTTTCCATCAAAGAGGATGTCAGTCGCTTGACTAGATTGAGCATGAGATTGATGCCCGCCTTTTATCACCACATGTTTAGCCCCCATTTGGAATAATATTTTAGCCGCTCTTTTAATGTCAGCTTCAGTGAGGATTTCATGCCCGGTTATGGCCTCCGCTTCAGGAATGTTCGGCGTGACCACAAACGCAAGGGGGATCAATTCATTGATCAAAGCGTTAACGGCTTCCCTCTCCAATAAAGCTGCTCCCCCTTTTGCTATCATGACAGGATCCACAACGAGCTTCTTCCAGGAGTGTAATCGAACAAAGTCGGCAACATGAGAAATAATGTCTTCGTTCACCAGCATGCCCGTTTTGATGGCTTTGGGAGGTAAATCTTCAGCAATCGAGGTTAATTGATTAATGACAGCCTCAGCTGATAATGGATACACACCTTGTACACCTCTAGTATTTTGCGCCGTCACTGCTGTGATGGCAGACATTCCATAGACTTTCAGCTCCTGAAACGTCTTGAGATCTGCCTGGATCCCAGCCCCACCGCCACAGTCAGATCCGGCAATCGTCAATGCTTTTTGAATCATGTTGTTCTCCTCCCTTTATCCCAAGTAACGATGATAAACCGATTTTGCTTCCCTTATATCTTTTGTTCCGTGAACGAGAGTACGTCCATCACGAAAGAGTACGATTCGATAAGATTCAACCTCGAATGAAATCAAATATGGATTTCTAACAACTTGTTTCCCCTGGAGTTCTAACGATTTTGATCGTTCAATAAGATCGATGCCAGGTTTTGTAACTGGACGGATCTGAACTGAATCCCTCCCACAAAGGACTGCTGTTTTCGTTTGATTTTCGTATTTCAGACTGGGGAATGTACGATGCTCTCCACATGAAGGGCATCCATCCCTTTTCAGCTTGCTCACATCCAGGGAAGTATGCTCATTTTTCCATAAATCAAACGAGACCACTTTATTACCCAGTGCCTCCATGTCTTCTACCAGTATCTTTAATGCTTCTGTAGTTTGATAGGCCACAACTGTGGAAACGGCAGGGCTGATGATGCCCGCTGTATCACAGGTCATTCCACCGATTGGAAAAGTGTCGATCAAACATTGAAGACAGGGAGTGATACCGGGAAGAATAGTGAATGATATTCCGTAACTTCCAACACAAGCACCATAAATCCAAGGAATGGAATATTTTTGAGAGATATCATTTATGATCATTCTTGTATCAAAGTTATCCGTTGCATCGATGATAAGATCTACGTTCTTGGCAAGTCTCAACATCTCTTCTGGCATGGCATCCAGTATATGCTCTTCAATATTTACAGTTGAATTAATTGCTAGGAGTCTTTTTTTTGCCGCTACAGCTTTTGGGATGCGGTTTCTTGCATCTTCCTCGTTATACAGCTGCTGACGTTGTAAATTACTCCATTCTACATAATCACGATCCACAACCGTCAACTTCCCGATACCAGCACGCACCAAGGCTTCTGCATTGCCTGTTCCCAGTGCTCCCGCCCCGATCAGCAACACATGTTTATTTCTTATTAACTTTTGTCCCTCTGTTCCGATGGGCTGAAACAGCGTTTGTCTTGAATATCTATCTTCCATCAGACACTCATACCCTCCACTGGGCTGCTTGCTGTTGCATAACGTTTCTTCGGAATTCTTCCAGCCTCATATCCGAATCGTCCACCTTCAATCGCAAGTCTCATAGCATTCGCCATCATAACGGGATCGTTCGCAGAAGAAACGGCTGTATTGAGTAATACAGCATCAGCCCCGAGTTCCATTGCAAGAGCTGCATCTGAGGGAGAACCAATTCCGGCATCCACAATGACCGGTACCTTTGTTTGCTCAATAATGAAAGTGAGATTGACAGGATTGATGATTCCCTGTCCAGATCCTATAGGGGAAGCGCCCGGCATGATGGCATGGGCCCCCAACTCTTCCAATCTCCTTGCAAGAACAACATCGTCAGAAGTATAGGGAAGCACTGTAAAGCCTTCTTTTATTAATTCTTCTGTTGCTTTCAGTGTTTCGACAGGATCGGGAAGTAGCGTTTTATCACATCCGATCACTTCTACCTTAATCATGTCACAGAGCCCTGAAGCTCTCGCCAATTGTGCATGTCGGACCGCTTCCTGAGCACATTTAGCCCCTGCCGTATTCGGTAATAATGAATAGTTTTCAAGATTCAGTTTTTCTAAAAAATTAGGTTGACCAGGTTCAAAGATATTCATGCGCCTTACCGTGAACGTAAGAATTTCCGCACCAGAAACCTCGACAGCTCTTTTCTGGATATCAAAATCAGGATATTTTCCCGTTCCCAGTAAAAGTCTTGAATGGAATGTGTACTTTCCGATTTTCAACATTTCAACCGCCTCCTACAAATTGGACTAACTCTAAGATATCCCCATGTTTCACTTTGGTGGTCTTGTGCTCTTGTTTTTCAAGAATGGTTTGGTTCTGTTCAACGATGATCATTCGGTTTTCCAGGTTAAAATGATGAATCAATTCCAATACTGTTGTAATTGATTCCGGCACCGTGACCAGCTGACCGTTAATTCGTAATTCCATCTTCTCATCTCCTTACGTATGAAAGTAGGGGATGGGATTCCTTCCCCTCTATCAGATCTGCAATCAATACCCCTGTTATTGGCGCCAGGAGTATACCATTACGATAATGCCCCGTTGCAATGGAAAGTCCCTTCCATTCCTCACTTCTCCCCATAAACGGCACCCCTTGTTCTGTTTGAGGCCGTATCCCGGCCCAAGCTTTTTCCCACTTGGCATCAACCAATTCTGGAAGGATGGATGTGGCCAAATGCATAAGGCTCATTAATCCACCTATGGTAATCTCTTCATCGAAGGTATGGGGGTGCTCTGTTGCACCGATTAAAAGACGCCCCCACGCTTTTGGAACAATGTAGCAGCCTTCTGTAAAGATGGTCCTCTCCACTATTTTTCCAGGGACTTGAACGGAAAAGCATTCACCCTTAACTGGAAAACTTTTGAACTTTATATCCAGTCGATCCAAGAGGAATCGACTCCAAGCACCGCCAGCTACAATCGTTTCATCTGCATAAAAGTCACCTTTAGACGTCCTGACTCCAGTAATTTTGTTTCTCTCTTTCATAAAATCATACACGTCTGTATATTCACTGATTTCTGCACCCTGCATTTTCGAAGCCGACCCTAAGGCTTGTGTAAGCTTTGGTGCTGAGACGTTCCCATCCTTCGGAATATATAATCCGCCTGCCAGATCTTTTGAAAGATGAGGTTCATAGGAAAATAGAGTGTTGGCGGAAAGCCATCTAATTTGTTCCCCTCGTGATGCTATAGAAGCCGTTTCTACTAACTCCTGTGCTTCCTCCTCCGTTCTCGCCAGCTTAATCATTCCATTTTCCACATATTCAATGTCCATTCCACTGATCTCTTTCAAATCCCTTGCTAAAGAAGGATACATATCACGGCTCTCCTTCGCCAGATGATACAAAGGGCCGTCCCCCTTCAATTCGGTTTGAACGCCGAGCATTCCTGCAGCTGCTTGCGATGCTTTTCCTGCCAGTCTATCCTTCTCTATCAGGAGAACTTTCTTTCCTCTTTTGGACATTTGATAAGCAATGGAGCAGCCTATCACCCCTCCACCAACAATCAAAGCATCATACTGTTTTATCAAGCTACCTCACCCCCTGTGTAATTGTTTATAATAAGATCGGGCTGCCTCTAATGGATCTTTTGAAAGCAAAATACCTGATAAGACAGCGACTCCTTTTGCTCCGGTTCCCGTAACCTCACACACGCGTTCAGGTGTAATGCCTCCTATGGCAATAGTGGGAATCGGGACGGTTTGAACCACTTTTTCTAAGCTTGCCAAACCTCTGCCAGGCATACCCCGCTTTGAAGAAGTAGAATAGATATTTCCATAGAGCAGGTAATCCGCTCTGCTTACCATTGCCTGTTGTGCTTCTTCCACGGAATGGACAGAAGCTCCAATCTGTAAGGAAGGAAAAGTACTCTTCACTAAGCTGATATCCGCACTTTGATGGCCAAGCTGCACGCCTCTTACATTCTTCATAAAGGCAATGTCTGCCCGATCATTGACACATAATTTTGTTAATGGAACTCCTGCTGCTACTAGTCGATCTATGGCCACAGCCATTTCTTTCCCCGTCCACTGCTTTTCGCGAAGATGGAGCATGTCGAGATATGGATAAACGGACTTCGAGATTTTCACTAATTCTTCCACTGATTGTTTTCCTGTTGAAATCACATGTAATTGTTTTCTCGTTTCAATTCCCATAGCGAACATCCCCCGTCGGAAAAATAGGTAGATGGATAGAAAAATAGTAACTGAGCGCAATCATGATGAGAATGCTCCCCAAGAAGTATCCATCATATTTGGAAAAGGTTACGCTGTAGTAATAGGTTCGTTGCCCACTTCCTTTAAAACCTTTTGTTTCCATGGCTACGGCAATTCTGTGAGCTCTTCTGATGCTCTGGGCAAGCAGGGGTATGGAATACGATTTCAATTTATGGAATACGTGCCTTATTCCTCTCCGTTCTTCAACTCCCCTGACTCTCATCGCGTTTCGTATCGTCAAGAATTCTTCAATCATGATGGGGATTAATCTGAATCCGGCCATAAAACTATACGCATACTTAGGTTTTAATCTCAGTTGCTGCATGAGGGAATAGAATAGCTTCATCGGTCTCGTAGTAAGAGCAAATAGTAATCCCAATATAGCGAATACGATGGTACGCAATCCAACATGGATCCCCCGATAAAAGCTCTCTTCGGTAATGTGGATCAATCCCCATTTCATCCATGTTGTTTCACCTTTCCCAAATAAAATCATTGATGAAGCTGTAGAGATGAAAACAAGAAAAAAGGGTAGGATCATTAAACTGACGGTTCTATATGAATACCCTGAGAAAACCCATAACAGGAGAAAAAAGAGAAAGCTCAAATATAACAACAAGTTAAGATAATGAATAAAAAGCAGAATTACAAAAATCCCGATCAAGGTCAAGAGCTTAAAGCTGGGATTGATTTGATGGAGCCAGGTTTCTCTATGCTCGATTTCTATATTCATATTGCTTTACTACCAGCAATCTCATTAAAGAAATCCTGGGTGAGACGCCCATTTTCAATGACCCATACTCTGGATGCAAAGTGAGTAATGATATTTTCATCATGTGTCACCATCAGAATGGTAGATCCTTCTTTTTGATAGTCTTGAAGCATCTCAAGTAACGCAAACGTATTTTGAGAATCCTGGCCAAAGGTCGGTTCGTCCAATAATAGAATATCTTTATTCCTGACAAGTGATGCTGCGACGCTTAACCTCCGCTTTTGCCCCATGGATAAATGATAGGGATGATGATGTTTGTATGGATAAAGCTTGAATCGCTTCAATAGTGCATGCACCTTTTCCTCCACTCTTCCTTCATCCACTCTCATGAGCCGAAAGGTATACGCAACTTCATCAAACACACTGTGTGTCACAAACTGAAACTCGGGATTTTGAAAAACAAACGTACATTCCTCGGGAACATTCTTTCCTTTCACCTGTCTTCCATATAATTCATACGTCCCGGTCGTTTGGATGAATGTCATGAGACTGTGGAGTAATGTTGATTTCCCGGCTCCGTTCTTTCCGGTGATTGCAATCCATTCACCTTTAAAGCTGACGGCATTTTCAAGGTGGATTTTCTCCTCTTTTTGTATATACCCTTTGAAGTTCTCTAGCTTTAGATTCTTTTTTCCAAACGGGGCAACCTTCTCCGGAGGATGGGATGAAAGATAATCTTTCCACGCCTCCGGATACCATACCCCTACCGATTTCAATGTTTCCTTGAAATGTGATAAAATGTGAGCCTTTGGACCATCAGCCACTATCCTTCCATTCACATCGAAAAGAATAATACGATCAATGATCTCCAATACGTGAGTCAACTTATGCTCAACGATAAGTAACGTTTTATCTTTACATGTCGTCTTCACTGTTTCCCATACAGATTTGGTGCTTTCTTCGTCTAACATGGCTGTAGGCTCATCCAGAAATAGTGTTTGGGGATGGAGCGCAAGAGCAGAAGCAATGGCCAATTTTTGCTTCATCCCCCCTGATAGAGAGGAGATTTTTGTATGGGAATCCGTCAGACTTAAATTCACTTTCTCTAACAGATCGTTAATTATCTCTCGCATTTCGTCTCTTGGAATCTGTTTGTTCTCCAAAACAAAGGCAATTTCCTCATCTACATAGGGCATACAAAATTGAGCGTCCGGATCTTGAAAGACATATCCGAAGGATTCAGGACGCTCAATCGAGTCAGCTTTCATCGGCACATCTATCGAATGGGGTATCACACCGGATAAAACCTGGAGGAGTGTGGATTTTCCACAACCAGATGGCCCCAGTAGCAATACCTTTTCCCCGTCTTCTATCGAAAGGCTTATGTCTTTAAACATCAGTTTCTCTGAACCGGAAAATGTAAGGCGCAGATTTTCAATATGCATCGTCCTTCCCTCCTTTACTGATTCAGGGCATCATAATCTTTTTGGTCCGCACGTCTGACCAAACTGGTTACCCCCGTTTTCTCCAAAGCCTTAACAAGATAAAAGGCTCCCATGCCTGCTATCACGATGGATCCTATTAATCTGGCAACAATAAAAAGTGACAAATTCCACAGAACGAGGTCTCCCATGTACCCTTTAAAATAGTCCATCAGAATTGAGCCAATTGCTGAGCCCACAGCTGCTGTACAAATGATGAGGACATCATAACGCTTATAGCGGGTGATAAGAAAAATCAACTCTGCAAACAAACCTTGGATTAAACCGAACAATAGTACCTCGAGACCCCATTCACTTCCCATGAGAAATTCCCCTGAAGAGGCAGCAATCTCTGCCAGAAGTGCGACACCAGGTTTCCGAATGATTAAAAAAGCCACGGTTGCCGCCATGAACCACATGCCATAGATCAGTTGATCAGCATGCAATCCAAATGGCTTTAATAGGTTGTAAACCGGTCCCCATAGCTTATATATAATCCCAAAACCTATGGAGATCACGACCGTTACTAAAATGTCCGTCAGCTTTAATTTAGACATGTATTCTACCTTCCTTACCTAGAGATGCCTGAAACGGCCACTTCTCAAGTGTGTATGCCATTTCCCAAAACTGTAATTCATAAATGCTGCTCAAAATGAAATTCTCTTTCATTCTTTCCTTATCTGTTCCTGTCATCGTTTCTGCCAATACATCCAGTCGCTGGATCTGTTCTTCTACTAGCTCCCCAAACCACTCTCCACCATAAGCTGCGATCCACTCCTGATATATGACCTCCTCAGGTGTACATGATTTCAAGCGTTCACCGATCTCATAATACAACCAGTAGCAGGGGAGTATTGCCGCCAGGATATCTGCGAGCCCCCCATATTGTGCGGAACGATACATATGCGAGGTGTAGGCATAGGCAGTAGGAGCAGGTTTGAACTGCCGTTTTTCTTCTTCCGTAATCCCTAAACGATTTGAGAAATTTTCATGAAGGGAAAGCTCTGCTTCATTCGTTCCTACTGCGTGTGTTGCCATTCTGGATGTAGTATGTAAATCTGTTGCTTTGGCTGCACCGAGTGCCTGCACCTTCGAAAAGTGTGAGAGGTAATAGGCATCCTGCAGAATGTAGTACCTGAAGTTTTCAAGGGGGAGGGTTCCATCCCCGATACCTTTAACGAAAGGATGGTGAAAACTCGCTTCCCAAATTTCCTTCACTTCGTTTCTTAAGTACGCTGTAAATGACATTGTATCTTTCTCCTTTTCCAGACGACCCGAAATGGGCAACAAAAAAAGCCACTTTCATTATGCATACCGCATACAGAAAGTGGCTTGAGATCAGTTTGATAGAATTCGATTCTATGTGACCGTCAAACACCACTTCCCTACGCTGGTCTCAACCAGATCAGGTTCAAAGGGTCTTAAAGTCACACTTTAATCTCAGCCTTTTAGAAGGCACCCCTAGTGGATCGTCCTATGAAATTTTGTATTCGATGTTATCGTACCACGATTCTTTCACTTGTCAACAGCAAAAAGAAAACCTTTCATCATTTTTCCACCTGCCCTTTCCACGCAAAATCAATCATAGCAAAGGATACGCCCTATGAAAAATTAAATGGAATTCATTTAGCGTTAAACTCTTTCAAAGCAAACTTAAGTGATTGCCAGGAATGTATAAAAATACATACGATAGATTACAGTAATACAAAAACTACCATAAAAGCAGGGACGGACCTCCAACATGGAGGTCCGTCCCTGTCCATCATTTAAACCATCCTTTTTCTTTTGATTGCGTGATGGCTTCGATTCGATTTTTAACTTCAAGCTTGTCGAGTATGGTTGAGATGTAGTTTCGGACGGTACCCGTTTTGAGGCTAAGCTCCTCGGCTATCTCCTTCGTGTTTTTCCCGTCAGCAACCAGCTCCAACACTTCTTTTTCACGGTCAGTCAGGGGGTTCTCTTCACTATACACATCGTCCATGAGCTCCGGTGCATAAATACGTTTACCCTCCATTACAAGACGAATCGAGTTCGCCAGTTCTTCACTTGGGCTGTCCTTTAACAAATAACCCTTCACGCCACCTTTTAATGCACGCTGGAAATATCCGGACCTTGCAAAGGTTGTCAGGATAATCACTTTGCAATTTTCGCCTTTTAATTCCTCTGCTGCTTCAAGACCTGTCTTTTTAGGCATTTCAATATCCATGATACAAATATCCGGCTGCAGCTCGTGGACGAGGGCAATGGCTTCCTCTCCATTTCCTGCCTTTCCAACCACTTCCATATCATCCTCTAAACTAAGTAAAGAGCCTAAGGCACCTAATAACATTCGCTGGTCTTCTGCAATAACAATTCGAATCATTCCATTCCCTCCCTGTCTGTTTGCTTGATCACTTTCGGCACTCTCATAATCAAAGTGGTCCCATTCTCGGAATAAACATCTAAGCTCCCATTCACAAATTCTAACCGTTCTCTCATTCCGATTAAGCCGCTGCCTTTAGACTGAGTGTAATCTCCCTCGATTCCCATTCCATCATCCTTCACTATGATGGTCATCTCTTTATCCGATTCTTCGATGATCAGCTCACAGTGTGACGCCTTGCTGTGTTTGACAACATTCGTCACGGCTTCTTTTAGGCACATGCTCAAGATATTTTCCAGAAAGAGTGATGCCTGGGGCAGCATGACCTCATCATCCATCACGAAATCAATTTCCGCTGCCTTTAATAGCTGTTTGATCCTTACGATTTCGTCTTTTAGTCGAATTCCTCTCATTTGAGATACCATTGTCCTTACTTCACTTAAAGCCGTTCGAGCCGTTTGCTGAACATCCTTTAACTCGTTTCGTGCCTGCTCTGGATCTTTGTACACCAATTTTCTGGCCAGATCGCTTTTCAGGCCGATAAGAGAAAGCTTTTGACCCAAAGTATCGTGTAGATCACGGGCAATCCTCTGGCGTTCCTCCTGCTTGACCAAGTCTGAAATACGTTTATTAGCATCTTCCAACTGGTCTTCGAGCTGGACCTGTTTATTTCGGTTATAAATATTAAACGGCAACAGAATGACACTTATCCAAATGATCAGAATAAAAGGAAATTGAGATAAAAATAATTCATCCTGTATAACAAAATTATAATTGATCGATGCCGTCGTTAACACCAAGTGAATGATATATAGGGTTAAAAACGCCACCCGGTTTTTTATATTCCCATTATAGTAGGCAATGTAAAAAGCAAAATAGATAAAATTAAATTGAATGGTCATGGTAATGGATATCGCGATTAAAATCGATGTCCATAAATAAACCGGCCAATCCCTTGAAATAAAAGCAAATCGTAAAGAAATAAAGAACATGATGGTTAAGGAAATCCCTACAACTATTTCAATTGTAGAGGAGGACTGAAAGATAAAATAAAATGGAAGGATGCTGATGATGCTCCATATGTACGGGGAAATTCCGGAACCTTTTTGAATATTGATTAACTTTTTCGGCATTTGCACAATAAAATAACCTCTTTTACTTTCAGTTTTTTAACTATGTAACTTATAGTATGACATAAATTATACCCATTTTCATACAAACGGTATAAGAATTCCCCCGCCCGTTTAGACAAGAAAATCGTATGAAATTCATCATTAACAAATACTAATATTTCCGATTCTGAATCGCCTTTTGCTTCTGCATGATTTCATAGGATTTATGGATAATATCTGTTAAAACATCACCTTTGTAAACTCTTCCAATTTTCGTGTTTTGCTGATAGTATTCAACGATTTCATCCAATTTCTCTGATGTTTCCTTATTGACCCTTACATTAAGTTGCATTCTTCCTTGATCTGACAAGGTTCGCCCTCCTTCCCTATCTATCTGTTAGCAACTGCTAGCACTTTGTTATCACTAGTATAACAGATGCTATCAATCATATATACCGACAAATGACATGAAAAGCTCGTTTCAATACAAAAAAGCCCGAGCGTCAATCCGCCCAGGCTTTCCGTTCAATTTTATTTGGTTTCAATCGAGATTTGTACTGGTTCGATATCCATCTTCACATTGAGATATGAGTAATCATCTTTGTTTCCATCTTTATAACCCCAAAAGCCTTCCGATTGATCTCCTTTTTTGAAAGTCAGTTCAAATCCTTCATCATTAGAAAAACTATAGCTTTTCACTACATCCTGTCCAAAGTTATCAAGAAGGCTATAGCTTAAATAATTTGCAAGTGAAGGATGCGGAGTTAATACTCCTGTATGGGGAGCAGCATTATATTCGTAGTATTCATAGTCTTTTGTTGAAACTTTATGATTACTGATCGCATATTCCTTCGTGTTTAAATTTAATTGATCACCTGAGGTAATCCATGATAAGTATACATTTTTATACGTATGCGATGATTGTGATAGATCTGACTGACTCAAATCTACTACAGAAACGCCGCCTCTACCTTTTACCTCAATGGTTTTCGCTTCGTTATCCACTATCATCGCAGTATCTTCATCGATCCCATACGAGAATTCATTTTCTTCTCCATGCTCAGCAGTGGTTGCAATTAAACGTCCCAATCGTGCTTTTTTATCAAAATGCTGATCCACGATACCGTACGGGAAGAATCCTAATCCCTTTTCAAGATATCCAGGTCCGCCTTCTTGTTGAGACATACCGTCATACGTATCAGAGAATCCTTTTGATAGAGTGTCATAGCTTCCACCACCTGCGATCATCACATCGCTCATGATTGCAGCTCCTGCACTTGTACCGCCAAGAACGGCTCCATTACGATAGATCTCCCAAATATTTTCAAGAGCTAGTGATTGAGTTCCATCTTGGTTTAACAATGTTTCGGTGATATCCGTTTGATCTCCACCTACAAACCAAATGGCATCGTACTCCAGTATACTTTCTGCTATATCCGAATTATTTTTATTATTCATCCAGTTAGACTCGTCTTCCTCCGTCCCTTTAAAATCATGGTTTGATAGAGGAAGAATATCGATATTTTCTTGAGGTACACCGAATGATGACAAATCCTCTTTAAATGCATGTGAAGACTTTAAACTGGAACTTGCAGCAGGGATAATCCCGATCTTCCCATTTTCCCCTGCCCGATTGATAAATTCGCTGTACACTTCTTCATTACTACTTCCTAAAGCTCCTCCAACGATTACAAGGCTGCCTTTTGTTTCAGGATCAAAAGTACTTTCAGGTACTTCTAATGAGGAAGAAGTAAAGTCATGTGAAAGCTGATTTTTCTTATGAAAATGGACGGATACAGGTGAAACATTCATTTCCACATGCAATAGGGAGTATGAATCCTTTTGACCATCCTGATAACCCCAATATCCGTTTGTTTCATCTGTCTGCTTAAACTCCAGCTCAAAGCCATTTCCTTCACTATCGTAAATATAACTATTAATCTTACTTACCGCCTCATTGTCCACCAGGGAATACGACAGGTAATGTGGCAGTGTTCCATAAGATGATAGAATTCCGGTAGCCGATAGGGGTCTAAAGTTATAATATTCATAGTCTCTTGTTTCAACCTTATCCTCGCTCATGTGAAATTCTTTCGTTTTCACATTGAGCACATCACCAGGAGAAATATAACTAAGATCAATGTTCTTTATTTCTTTTCCTGTTAGTGTGGATTGAGATACATCCACTATCGTAATATTACTTCTGCCTAATACTGAAATCGTTTGTTTTTCATTGTTTACCACCATCGCTGTGTCTTCATCAATTCCATAGGCAAGATGATTTTTATTCGTTTCGTAGCGGATGGCTGCTGCCGCTAGTCTACCCAGACGTGATCTTTCATTAAAATGTTGATCCACAATTCCCCATTGAAAGAATCCAAGCCCTTTTTCAATATAGACAGGTGCATATTCTTCATTCGAATTGGATACGTCTTCCGTTATAAACTCTTGACGAAGCCCTCCTAAACTATCACCGCCTGTAATCATCACATCACTCATGATGGCCGCTCCGGCACTTGTCCCACCAAGAACGGCTCCTTTGCGGTAAACCTTCCAAATTTCATCTAAAGCTTTCGTGTTTTTTCCATTGCCCTTAAGTAATGTCTCTGTGATCTTGAGTTGATCTCCACCGACAAACCAAATACCTGTCAGCTTTTTGATTTTTTTTGTTATTTCTTTCTTTTGAGCGTTATCTTTCCATTCGCTTTCGTCTTCTTCTGTCCCTGAGAAATCATGAGCAGATAGAGGAAGGATTTCAATAGCTGTTTCAGCTACACCGTAGGAAATCAAATCTTCCTTAAATTGATTTGATGACTTCAGAGATCCTGAAGCAGAAGGGATGATTCCTATTTTGGCTTTCTTTTTACCCCCTGATAGTTTAATGAATTCTTCATAAACAGCCGAGTTGCTGCTGCCTAAAGCTCCTCCGACAATCAATAGACTCCCTTTGATGCTGTTTTCGTTTTTCTTGGCAAATGTACTGGAAGTTGCCAAGCTGCTCATAACTGCAAATACAGTTATAACAATGAATAGATTCTTCACTTTACCCCAATAACCATTCATCAACATTTCTCCCTTCTATTAATCTATTTTCAATTAATTATTATGCAATTTCCATGCCAACTCTAAAGTATCTGAATTATCAGTCACGCAAGAAGGAAAGGGTTAAAATGGGATGTTTATGGTGAGGCAATAAATGAACCAATAACAAAAAAACCTCTACATTCGTTTGGTTACGAATGTAGAGGGTCCATCTAATATCGATCACCCGATATTTTCCTCACAATATGAAAGAAGGAGACTTTCTTCATCTTCTTCTAATTCAAAGTCAAGATACGTCTCAGTGTTTCTTTCTACAATGGTCGACTGTACGATCCTGGAACCATTCTCGTCTCGAACAAAAATGACTTTTATGTAAATACCCTGTTCTCTGTATAGCTCATCATCCTCGGGTACTTCAATATCAAGAATAACTTCATATCGATCTCCATTTAGTATACCGGTAGGATCTTTCAGTTCCTCGGCACTATGAGTGGTAATATCCATTTATCTAACGTCCTTTCAATGTGAAGCAAATTTCTTTCATCATCCTATTATACACCTAAACCGGCGGATTTTAAAAACGTATTCCTCTATTCAGCCTAGTAAGTAAATGAATGGGCTTGCTCACCAAACTTCGTTATAATAGAAATAGATACAAAGTTTAAGGAGAGAATGCAATGAATTCTAAAGAGATGCAAGAAAAAATCATTGAAAATTATCAAAAGGACGAGCATATGATGATTCTTGTGTTTGCGCAATGGTGTGTGAATCATGACCTTGATCCTGCAACCCTTTATCAGAAAGCTTATCCCAATCAAGGGGAAAATCCCGCATTATTGCAAGGAATTGACTTAACGGTCCCTAAAGAAGAGTCTGAAGAAATTCCCGACACGACTTTACTGGGTGTCCTCTCCCTATTTGGAAACGACGACCTGGCTCATGTCGTCACAGAAGAAATCAGCAAGCGCCCTGGTAAAAAGGGATAATAGTAAGAGGGACGGACCTTGTGAAGGTCCGTCCCTCTTACTTTTCACATGAAATCAAAGTAGTAACGAATGATGTGAAAGAATATGGGGGATGTGTAGGTTAAACTGTCGACACGATTGAGGTAACTTTCTTTTAATGAAGCAAATTTTTTTTGATCACCGATCAGGAGATCACGTTTCAACACAGAAATCGTCAAGCTTCCTACGAAACCAGTTACGCTGATAATCAAGCCCGATAGGATTCCGAATTTCATATCGAGAGGAGTTAAAAAAGGATAAATAAAATAAGATACGCACGTCGTCACCAACACAGCAGCCAAAAAGCCTTCCCATGTAATGGCTGGATTAGAGGTTGGAACTACCTTACGCTTCCCGATGTATATCGATACAACAAACTGAACAATATCACTCACCTGGGTCAGCACAACTAAAAAAAGCACTAGATTCGCACCACTTGTTGGATTAGCAACCTGATAATAAGCAAGGTGACTTAACCCGAAAACCATCAGCATCAGCCCCCATTGTGTCGAGCTGACAGAGCGAAGGAACCCCAATGTCCCTTTCCCCAATAATCGTGGCAGAGGTAATAACAAAAACACATAAACTGGAATAAACACAATGAACATCCCATACCATCCAATATAAATCCAATAAAACTGAATGGGGATCGATAAGTAAGCCCACAAGAAAATCCTTCGATCCGCTTTTCTCGTTTGCATCATAGAAAAGTACTCTTTAAGAGAAAAAAAGCAGAGGATCATCAAGGAGAACATGGATACGATCGGATTAAACAGGGTAGCCAAACAAAAGACAACAAACATCCCCCACCAGGTTTTAACCCGTAACGAAATTCGAGAGAAATCTTTCCCTCTTTGCTTACTCTTAATCTGTAAAAATAGGATGTTCACTACCACCAAACCGATAAAAATAACAAATAAAGTCCATATGGCCGATTCCATATCTTCCTCCTTAAAATGACTATATTTCAAACGATAAAAAATACTGTATAATTAAGCATATGGGAAAATCTACTACTTTAAAAGAGGGAATGAGAAATGCAAAGTAATTATATTTATATTTTACTGACCGACACGGGAACTCTTTTTACCAAATCCATCAAGAAATATACAAAAGCACCATACAACCATGCCTCAATCTCCTTTGACCGAGACTTAAACGAACTATACAGCTTCGGGCGCAAACATCCAAACAACCCCATTAGTGGAGGATTTGTTAAAGAGGATATATTTCATGGGACCTACAGCAAATATCCCAATACCACATGTGTAATTTATCAATTAGAAGTAACGGAACGACATATTGTAAAAATGAGACGGGTTTTAAATGTGTTCAAGAGGAGTCGCACGAAATTTCTCTATAATTTATTAGGGGTTTTCGGGGTATCATTGAATGAACCTGTAGAATTCAGTAACTCGTACTTTTGTTCTCAATTTGTGGCAGAGATTCTTCAACGCTCAGGAATCAAATTATGGAATAAACTTCCAGCTTTAATTACACCAGAAGATTTCAGAAATCATTCACATTTGAAGCTGGTATATGAAGGTATATTATTTGACTATGAACCAATCAAACGAAAAAAAGCAAAATAATCCCCCTCGATTACGAGGAGGATACTTCTTTAAGCCTCATCCACCTTTTGAAGGAGGTGAAATAGAAAATCGTATATGAGCTCATAGGTAGCAAGCATCGTCAGTCCTTCATGAAAATCAGGGAGATCGTTTAAAGTAATGTTTAAATCCCATAATCCATCCTCACCATTAAACAATAAGTCATAAGATGTTTGGCCTTTAAGAACATTTTCCAAGTAATCCTCAATTTGACTGCGATATTTTTTTTGAAGCTTCAACCCCAGCATCGCATCATACGTTCCAAACACGTCATCCACTTCTATCGAAACAGCCTCCACCCCGATCACATCAAACCAGCTCAATTCAAGGAAAACAAACTCGTTTTTATGTTTTTTCAAGTAGGTGATCGGCTGATTCAGGAATAGGAATGATTCTTGAGCGATTAGTTCTTCCGTTTCCTTTTCGCAACGCTCTATATAAGCTTCTTCAAAACGCGAACCGGATTCTCGTGCCCCTACCTTGTCAGCATCCAGTAACCCATTCTTAACTGCAAATTCTTTTTCCTGTGGAAATAAAGCAACGCTACCATTCGATTCTTCGATATACTGCAGTAATCTCTTTCTTAACATCCTTTACCCTCCGCAAATGAAATTTCTCTATTTCTTTTATGCACTACTCTAACTCTAAGTATACAGGACAGTGATCACTTCCGAGTATTTCAGCGTGGATTTCTGCGGTCTTTATAGCAGGTGTTAAACGGTTTGACACAATAAAGTAGTCAATTCTCCACCCAATATTCCGTTCACGGACATTACTCATATAGGACCACCAACTAAAGGCATCATCCCTTGTTGGGTGGATATGCCGAAAGCTATCGACAAACCCTTCCTGGAGGAGCATGGTCATTTTCCCGCGCTCTTCATCTGTAAAGCCTGAATTCCCCCGATTTGATTTGTCATTTTTCAAATCTATTTCTGTATGTGCGACATTCAGGTCCCCACAAAGAACAACAGGTTTATGTTGTTCCAAGTCGGTAAGATACTTCCGTAAAGTATCCTCCCACTCCAGACGTTCACTGAGCCTTGACAGATCCCTTTTTGAATTAGGTGTATATACATTCACTAAATAAAAAGAATTATACTCACATGTAATGATCCTTCCCTCAGGCTCTATATCTTCATTAATGCCATAAGAGACAGACAGTGGCTTCTCTTTAGTGAAAACAGACGTTCCTGAATAGCCCTTTCGCTTCGCATAATTCCAATATTGATGGTATCCATCTAATTCTAATGAGATTTGCCCATCTTGAAGCTTTGTTTCTTGAAGGCAAAAAATATCTGCGTCCATATGTTGAAAGTAATCCAAAAATCCTTTTTTTACACACGCTCTAATTCCATTTACATTCCACGATACTAGTTTCATATTAATCTATATAACTCCTTTACTCATTGCAATACCCTTTATTATCCTACCATAAAACCAACCGAAGACATTCATTATACTGATATAATATATTCGGATACGCGATATTATTCTGATATAACTTCAGCTTAACCTTGAAATTTTGGCACAATAAAAACCATGCGTCCGCATGGTTTTATCGTTTATTTTTTCGATTATAAGATCTAGAAGAAGGTTTTTTTCCTGTCCTTCTCCCTGTAATGTCAGGCTTCGTTTCAGCTGCTGTCCCCTCCGAATGTGTTGAAGGTTTTTGTTTTAATGAGTTAGAGGATTTTTTGCTCGTTATTTGTTTATCTTTGAACTCGTCTTTTTTCCTTTTCAGGGATTCCCGTTCCTTGCTATTTCCTTGTCGTTTAACTCCCTTTTTCTTAGCGGTTGTTTTTGATTTTAAAGAAATGGTATTCCCAAGGTTTTGCTTTTGAATCCGACTGTTCAGCTCTGCTTCAATTCCGTCCAGAAGGCTTCTTTCTTCAGATGAATATAGGGTATAAGCTAAGCCTGTTTCACCCGCTCTACCTGTTCTTCCAATTCTGTGAATGTAGGTTTCGGCATTTTCAGGCATGTCATAATTAAATACGTGAGTGACTCCCTCAATATCCAATCCCCTGGAAGCGACGTCAGTCGCAACTAACATTGGTACGTCGCCGGTTCTAAATTGCTCCATTACAATTTCACGTTTCTCTTGTGGGATATCCCCGTGGAGTTCAGCCACTTTGAACCCTTTTGATTTCAGGACTTGATATAATTTCGTGACCCGCCGTTTCGTTCTGCAAAAAACGATGGATTTACTTGGTTGAAATGCCTCTATTAATTGAATGACTGTGTCTTGCTTGGCCCTATCCACTGTATAAATGGCAAATTGATTAATGGAAGTGGATTTTTCAGCATCCGCCACCTCGATATATTGGGGAGTTTTCATATATTTGCGACCCAATTTTTTGATTTCAGCAGGAATTGTCGCAGAAAATAACATCGTTTGACGATTAGCCGGTGTTTTGCTTAAAATTTCTTCAACTTTATTTAGAAAACCTATCTGGAGAAGTTGATCTGCTTCATCAATGACCAAAAACATAAGATGAGATAGATCGAGATTCCCTTTTTTAAGATGATCCAATAGCCTCCCGGGAGTTCCAACCACAACATTTACATTATGTTCCAGTTCCTTGATTTCCTCCTCATGGCTTTTACCACCATAAACGGAGATAACGCTAAATCCTTTGTTTTTCGTTGTGAGCTTCCTTATTTCACTTGTTACCTGGATAGCCAGCTCACGTGTCGGGGTAATAATCAAACTCTGAATATGAGGGGTGGCAGATTTACTTTTCTCCAGAATGGGTAAAACGTAAGCAAAGGTTTTACCAGTCCCGGTTTGAGCCTTAGCCATGACATCTTTTCCCTCCAAAAGGGTCGGTATCACATTTTCTTGTATGAGTGTCGGTTCACTTATTCCATTAGTAGATAAGGTTTTCTGAAGACTTTTTGATAGTCCCAGTGATGCAAACGAGTTCAATGATCATTCCTACTTTCTTAATAACAGATTTGACTTGTCTACTAATAGTGAAGGTTTCGTGGTGAAAAAGCAAGAACAAAAAGGATCCCAAATTGGAATCCTTCATGCTAATCGTTATAAACCAGCACGGGTATTTATCAACCAAATAAAAACGCGATCACCTAATGATCATCGCGTTTTTATGTTCACTCAATATACTACTTCTTTATAACCTCATTTATTTCCTGAAAGATTTCTTCTCTAATCGTATTCACCATTGAAAAGTCCATGGCTCTTATATAGATGGATTCGAGTTGTTCACGAAGGCATTTAGCTTCTTTAAGATATGAGATTGCTTCTTTCATTTTATCCTTATAGGCTTTTGTCGTACGTTCTATATCGGCAGCATATTTTTCATCTGTCCCTTGAGTAATGCATCTTTCATACATATCGATGATTTCATCAGATTCGAGTTCCGGGAAATATTCATGTGGTGCAGTACTATCGAAAATAGCGATTCCTTTTTCTCTGATGATCAACATATCAAGACTATTCGGGTCAAATCCACAATGATAAACCTCTATATCATAGCCTAATTCCTCTCCAGCAGAAGCAATTTTCTTTAACATCGTCGACTTTCCAGATCCTGCGCGCCCTTTGATAAAGTAGCGCTTTTCGACATCCTCTGTTAAATTCTGAATGTAGTCAACTGCTCCATCAGGAGTCGCGGCACCTAAGAACCGATGTTTGACTGTAGAGGATTTAGAAAGGCTCTTATCTTCAAAGAAGAGTGAAATTAACTCATTTGTTAATTCATTCGCTTTTGTGAAGTCCATGTTGGAAATGTATATCTCTTCAATGTCATCATGAGCACTAAGTGATGCAGCAAAGGTATCGTATGCTCTCTGAAAGAATGAGGCAATTTTATCGTTTAAGCCAAGGATTTCCTCTTTGTGCGGCAAAAGTTTCTTTGAGTCCCATGCCGCTCCTATATTCACATATTCTTCAATAACACCGGGTGCTTTCGGTTCTATAATATGAGGAGCCGTCCCATCCACAATGCCGACCCCAAATTCAGGGAGGAGAACACCATCGATCGAGTGATTATCGGAAGCGCAATGTAAATATTCAACTTCTAATCCCTTTCCCTCAAACCGTTCTCCAACCGACTTCATCAATGAGGATTTACCTGTACCGGGACCACCCTTCAGGATATAAATTCGCTCTAATCCATCTAAAACCGATTCATATAGACTGTAAAAACCTTTAGCCGTATTTCCCCCAGCATAATAATGACGAACCTTTCCTTTCATGAAATCACCCTTTCACATCATATATTTAAACATATGATGTGGGGTCTAAATAGGTGAATACCCAAGTAAAGCGTAAAAAAGCACTTCCACGAATGGAAATGCTTTTTATGTATAGCCGTGAATCAATCGTCTCCGTTTAGAAAGTCTCCGATTCCACCAAGTAAACTACCCTCACCAGTCGAACGGCCTCCCCCCTGTGGAGCACTTGCATAAATTCTTTCAGCTAAGCGACTGAATGGAAGTGACTGAATCCAGACAGTTCCTGGTCCACGTACAGTGGCAAAAAACAAACCTTCTCCGCCAAGGAAGGCAGATTTGATTTTCCCTACATACTCGATATTGTAGTCCACATCTTTCGTCATGGCCACTAAGCAACCCGTATCTACCCGTAACATTTCGCCAGGTTGAAGTTCTTTTCTATAAATCGTCCCTCCAGCATGTAGAAAGGCTAATCCGTCGCCCTCAAGCTTCTGCATAATAAATCCTTCACCGCCGAAGAAGCCTGTTCCTAATTTCTTTTGAAAATCGATCCCAACAGAAACTCCCTTTGCTGCACATAGAAAGGAATCCTTTTGACATACAACTTTACCGCCTAATTCACTTAGATCAACCGGGATGATTTTTCCTGGATAAGGAGCAGCGAATGATACATGCTTTTTCCCCCTCCCCTCATTGGTGAATACGGTCATGAACAAGCTTTCACCCGTTAATACACGCTTCCCTGCACCAACAAGCTTTCCTAAAAACCCACCGGTCCCGCTGCCCTTGGAACCATCTCCAAAAATCGTTTCCATCTCTATGCCGTCTTCCATCATCATCATTCCACCAGCTTCGGCTACGGCACTTTCTCCTGGATCCAATTCTATTTCAACAAACTGCATATCATCCCCATGCAATTTATACTCGATTTCATGTGAATTCATTTATTATTCCTCCTTTTAAATTCAAGCATATTTACCTATTCTCCAAGACAGGTACATTTCCCTTCTCCCATTGATTTTTCACAATAATGAGATTTCAATCAAAAAACACCACGGTACGAATAGATTCGTACGTGGTGTCTTTCAGTTAAGTTTACGGTTTAGATATGTTCTTACCATAGAAGATTTCATCCATTTCCATTTTCACTTTATCTGTAATTTCATCCATTTCACTTTCATCCAGTTTATCTTTTGTATAGCCGAATAAATAGTTATTTAAATCAAATTCTTTCAACTTACATTTTGTATGAAATATATTCTGAGGATACACATTGACATCGATCATATCATATTCATCTTTGATTTCCTCTGGTATGTAATTCTGAATTGAATTAATATCATGATCGATAAATAATTTTCGTCCGTTGATATCACGTGTAAACCCTCTCACCCGATAATCCATCGTCATGATGTCTGTGTCGAAGGAGTGAATAAGATAATTCAATGCCTTAAGTGGAGAAATTTCCCCGCAAGTAGAGACATCGATATCTGCCCGGAAAGTAGAAATCCCTTCGTGAGGATGATACTCAGGATACGTATGAACCGTGATATGGCTCTTATCAAGGTGCATTGTAACTGTGGATGGTAATGGTCCGGGTGATTCATCAAAATGTTCCGTAGGCACTTCAACTATCGGTCCTTCAGAAACCAGGATTGTCACACTCGCTCCCTGTGGGACATAATCCTGCTTAGAAACGTTCAAGACGTGTGCGCCAATAATATCCGATACATGTGTCAGGATCTTTGTTAACCGATCAGCATTGTATTGTTCATCGATATATTCAATATACGCTTCACGTTCTTCACGGGTCTTAGTATAGCAAATATCGTACATATTAAAACTCAATGACTTCGTTAAGTTATTAAATTCATGTAGTTGAATTCGTTCTTCATGAGATAATTTCATAGTGAATTTCCCCTTATATGTAAGTTTGTCGTGCCTGCCTATGCTTTTATCTTACCCAGAGCCAACCATACTAAAACAGGTTCTTTTGATTGAAGATGGTTGAAAATGGGTACTAAACATAGTGAATAAGCATTTCCCTTTTTACTTATTTATAAATTTGGATACAATGGAAGATAGAATGGAGTGTTAGCGATTGAGACGATTGTTTTTACTTATTATAATAGTTGCTTTTGCCTATATATCAAAACCCGCATGGGAAGACAAAGTGGAAGCAACAGAATTCGATTCTGTGCTCACAAAAATTGAAGAAATAAAGAACAGTCCTAAAGTGAAGGACACCTTCAATCAACTTTACAACGAAGTAAACCTTCTGCTCATAAAATTGGACGAATCATTTAGAGATCTGGAAGATCCGTCTGATACAAAGGAAGAGACCCCTGTAGAAAAACCTGCTTTAACTGTACCAAGTGATCAAACCTTCTCTATCTATAATATTGTAATGGGAGATTCAAAAGATAAACTTGAACAGGAGCTGGGAGAGGCAAAGAGACAATCTACTAATGAATACGGAGTTTCCTGGAATGCATATCACGAAAACTACCGTAATTTCTTAATGATTTCTTATGATGAAAATAACCAGGTTAATGGCCTTTACACCAATCAAGACCTCCTTTCCTCCTCCTCGGGTATTGAAATGGGGGTATCCAAAGAGGTGGTTCAGAATGAACTCGGTGAACCACTCTCAAATATCCGAAAAGGCTTGACTCTATATCAGCTCCAAAACAATGGTGAACAGGAAGTCTATCAAGTGGATGGAAGCTACGTAACTGTGTTCTATGACAAGCATGAAAATGACACCGTCACGGCCATACAAATAATTGATGAAAGCCTGGAAGCAAATAAGAAGAATTTCTATTCAGAAGCGAGCCCCGAGTTGAAAGAAGGATTTGAATTCCAGCTTTTTGACCTCACAAATGCTACACGTGTTGAAAAAGGATTAAATGCTCTCTCCTGGGACGATCAAGTCAGGGACACTGCAAGAAAACATAGTCTCGACATGGCGGAACAGAACTATTTCAGTCATACCAATCTAGAAGGTGAATCTCCATTCGACCGAATGGAAGAAGATCAGGTAGCCTTTCGTGCCGCAGGAGAAAACTTAGCCTATGGACAATTAAGTTCCATCTTCGCCCATGAGGGACTGATGAACTCAAAAGGGCACAGGGAAAACATCCTTCAACCCCATTATGAGCATTTAGGTGTCGGAGTCGCATTCAACGGAAAAGCACAGCCGTATTTCACAGAGAACTTCTTCAGTAATTAATACAAAAATTCATAGCCACTAAAAAAAGCAAGTGAGGATCTCTCACTTGCTTTTTTGCTGAGTATTTTTTAGGGGTTATGATTTAGATGGAGGAACATCGCATCCATTTTCGTCACAAGCCATTCCGTCTGTTCCCAGTGGCTGAAGTGAAGCCGGTTGATTCTCCTCTTCCCATACTTTCTGGATGGAGCTTAATAATACGTCACTTGGCTGTGCACCTGAAATAGCGTATTTACGGTTGATCACAAAGAATGGGACACCCTGTACACCAATTTGTCTTGCTTCTTCTTCATCGGTACGTACATCCCGTGTGAATTCTTGACCATTCAATACAGCTAGTGACTCTTCTGCATCCAATCCCGCTTGTTCAGCTAATCCTACCAGCGTTTCCTTGTCACCGATATGCTTTGAAAGAGTAAAGTGAGCTTGTAACAGTAATTCAGTAAGCTCTGCTTCCTTTCCTTTCGTTTTCGCATATTTTGTCAGGCGGTGTGCATCGAATGTATTCGTCGGAATACTTGAATCAAAGCGGAAGTCCAGACCAACCGTTGCAGCTTGTTTCGTCATGCTGTCTGTCATGTTTTTTGCTTGGTCAAGAGAGGTTCCATACTTTTTCGAAAGAATTTCCTGAATGCTCATGTCTGTTTCCACAGGTGCATGTGGATCTAATTCAAAGCTCTTGAACATGACCTCGACTTGATCTCTTTCAGGGAATTTTTGGAGAGCTTCCTCTAAATGACGTTTCCCTATATAACAAAATGGACATACAAAATCTGACCAAATTTCAATTTTCATACATAACACCTCTGTTTACATTTTCAATTCTTATCTGATCGTACCATAAATCGCATGTTTCCACTTTAAAATTGCTCACGGCTTACGAATATGGAGGCTTCCTTCTCGTTCTTCTCTTCACTCTGGCTGTATGACACCTATCACAAATTGGAAACCCGAAGTTTGGAGGTAATTTCTTTCCGCATTGTTTACACGACTGACTCATACTTGTGACCTCTGTCCTGAGACTTTCGTATACTCCATCGGCGATTTCACTTCTAACCCGCTCCCAGTAATAGGCCTCTGTTTGTCTTCCCAAGCGATATAAGAATAAGAGATGCAGACCGACAGCCTTGTAGGATACCTCTTTTTGTTCCAGGTTTTTGTTATTTATAGGAGGATCGGGTAACTCTTCTCCGTTTACAATGGCGTACATGCACTCTAACCATTGCTCCGTTAACTGAGCTTCTTTTTTCGAAAAAGGAAGATGTAAGAATCCATACAGGTCATTTAACGTAAGCTTTGCCTCGATATCGGTTCCACGAATTAGTTCGTATAACTCCCTTTCTTCAAACAGGGTGGCTTTTTCCGTGCCGTAAGGACTTTTGAATTTCTCCCAAAAGTAGAAAAACGTATCAAGGTCATGGTAATAGCGTTGAAAACGTTCAAACACACCGCTTGTCGGTGCGATGGCAAAGGTTTCGAGAGATTGATCGGGCTGATCTAACAGAAGCTTCATTACTTTAATATCCTTTGTAAAAGCTACTTTCCCTTCATTGTACAGACCCTTTCTCCCAGCACGACCGGCAATCTGCTTTACTTCCTGTGATGTCAGCCTTCTCCTTCTCGTTCCGTCAAATTTATCGGTTTCCAGGAATACAATCCTTCGTATCGGTAAATTCAAGCCCATTCCGATTGCATCGGTTGCCACTATTATATTTGTCTTTCCATTAATGAATTGCATCATTTGTTTCTTTCTTGTTTCAGGAGGCATACTGCCGTAAATCATGCTGACCTTATGCCCATTATTTTGCAACCTTGATGCCGTATCCAAAACTTTTTTACGGGAAAAGCAAACGAGAGCATCTCCTTTTTTGGCATGCCGCAATTGGAATTCTTTCGATTCGACTTGCAAAGGAATTTCTCTTTTGTAATCATGGACTTCGATGTTTCCTTCACCCACTAATTCCATTAGCAGGTCCCGGACATTTTCACTTCCGATGATATGTACCTCTTTTGCCCTTGCTTTTGTAATAGCACGGTACCAGGAGAAACCTCTATCTTGATCGGCCAGCATCTGAGCCTCATCGATTACGATCACTTCATATTCGTCCTTTTCACGGAACATCTCTACCGTAGACGACACGTGCTTTGCCAATATAACTTCTTTTTCCTCTTCTCCTGTTTTCAGATTACAAGGTACTCCATCTGCGTTCAATGTATCAAATACCTCGAGGGCGAGGAGGCGGAGTGGAGCTAAATACATGCCGCTTTTCGCTTCTTTCATCCGGCTAATGGCATGATGGGTTTTCCCCGTATTCGTTTCACCGATATGGAGTGTATACTTGATATCCCCACGGAATGAAGGACTATACTCCCTTCCAAAAATATCTTCCATCATTCGCTGTTCTTCTTCCTGCTTCCTTTTCAACTCTGCTAACTCAGCAGCCTTTCTCTTCTCCCGCTTATGTTTATCACTTTCATACATGGAAAGGTGAATATTCTCATCAAAAGGAACTTCTACAAGCTGAAATAAGTCCACAACATACTCCTCTTGAATCCTGGTGAAAAAGGTCGACTTCAATGTAAGGAGAAAATGGTGACTAAGCCTGCTTAAACGTTCTTCCGATAAGGGCTGACCGAATACATCATCGTAATCCGACAATAATTCTTCAGGCATATGACAGAGGAGCGAGCGATATACAATTTGCTCTGAATAATAAAAGACGAAACGCTCATACGGATAGAAATAGGTTTCGTATTCCCATACGTGTCCATCCCAGTTTTCACTCTTCTTGTGAATGGAGCCTGTAAATTCCTTAAGGAAGTCAGATACTGTTGTAAAAGAATCACTAGTGAAGTTTCCTTCCTCTGCCAGTCTCTCTTCCAGCATATATGGTTCAGTATGACGATATTTTGTTTTTGATCCCAGATCTTGTACAAATTTTTTAGCAAATAAATAGCGTAACTCCACATACCAGTATAATTCAAACTCATCCATTTGCTTATTTATGAAGGAGAGGATTCCTTTTTGAATATCCTTTTGAAGGGCTGCTTGCTTTTTTTCTTCGTGCTGTTTAATATAGTTTTCTCTAACATGTTGATGGCGCCCCTTCCAATCGTTTGCTGAAGGTGGATGTTCCATTAACCAGTTTAAAATATGAAAAGGCTGAAAATCTCTTATCTCATTGCGAAATAACTTGTTAATCAGTTTCTTATCTGTCCCTTCGATATCATAACCTTTCTTTCTCAAGAAGGCTTTTTTATGGCTGCGAAGAACATCATTGGTTACTTTGTTAAGCCAGATATTTGTCCAGATATTGTGAAAGAAAGCACTTCTTTCTGTAACATAATCCTGAAATGAAGGACATTTCTCATGTTTCTCTAAGTAAAGTGTGATATCATCTTTTATTTTTCGTTTTGTTTCCTCTATGGCTTCTTCACGAAGTATTTCAAGGTTTTGCATGGTAAGACCCCTTTATATGTTTTACGCGTTATCCAATATGTACTTTATAGTGTATGTATTTCTTCTTTATCTAACAAATCTCTTGCTTACAAATAATTCATTATATCATACAAGCTGCACTTAAATGATGATAAAATTGTACAGAACCACGCAAGCCCCTTAGTCCAGGGCATGCATGTCATTATTTGCCTCTCTCAATCGTTTGCCCAACCGCTTCAGTTAGTTCCTTGGTAAGCTCCTGCACCATTTTATCAAATGTAGATTCAAGGATTTTAGCCAGGGAACTTGTGGATTCGATCTTTAGACAACCCGTCATAGCCGTGATGGAAGAGTTTATTTCATCAGCCTTAAAAAAACCTTTACCTGTAAACTTTTGATTGATCCCCGTTAATATGAACTTAACTTCGGATGGTTCCTTCCATTCTATAACCAGTACCTTTACATGCACCTTTTTGCTCATCACTCCAACACGCAGGGTGAATTTCCAAGTCGATTGAACGTCAGAAACAATGGTATGTTCTTTGTATCCAGGAACAAGAGGCGCCCAGGCATTCATATCACGAATGAATTCCCATACATGTGTGCGTGATGCATGAACGTTAACATGATGAATTCCTATTCCCATGAAAGTCCCCCTTTCCTTTTAATTGAGAGGTCCGTGAATAGTATGTATGGTAAGTGGCTATTATGCCTTATGGGACTTATAAAAAAGAAGCTTCACAAGGAAGCCTCCTATTTCATGTTATTCACGATCTCGAGAACTTCATGGAGCTCTTTGATTTCATAATCAGGAATGATATCATGAGGTTTTTGTTGACGGCGATTAATCCAAACCGTTGTGATACCGAGATTTGAAGCCCCGAGAATGTCTGTATTTAAATTATCTCCCACCATGATCACTTCGTCCTTTTGAAGCCTAAGCCTCTCTAGTGCATGAAGGAACATCGCTGAATCCGGTTTCCCTTTTCCGATATCTCCTGAGATGATAATTTCTTCAAAATAAGGTACGAGTTCAGGAGTGTTATCAAGTTTTGTATTCTGTAAATGGGGAGATCCATTCGTTAATAACAACAGTTGAAAGTTCTCCTTCACTTCATTTAGTACACGAAAAGTATCTTCATACACAAAAGGTCTCTCTTTTCTTTCCATGCGAAATCTTTCTGATAATTCCTCCCCAAGATATTCGTCCTTGATGCCTAAAGACTCTAATCCTGACGTCCAGGCCTTTTTGCGGTAAGTTGGAACGATTTCTTTCATCTTATGGAAGCCTTCATCATGTTCATCCAGAAAGTCTCCCCAAAGTCCTTCAAAAGGGTTAATACCAATATTTTGTGTGAATTCATATGTATCATAGGTTGAATACAACTTAGTCGCGGCTTCTCTTACAGTATGCTCTAAATCTTGGGGATCCACCCCCACCCTCGCCTGGGCATAACGGCAAGTTGCTTTAAACGCCTCCTCTATACTTTTGGAGTCCCATAATAATGTGTCATCCAAGTCAAACATGATAGCTTTAATCATCTTCTTCTCCCCCTTTTTCGTTTAAGCCTGAACTTATATTTTAGATTACTAGCTATACGGGAATTAGTAAACCAGGAAGAGAAATAAATTTCTTCACGTTATTTTCAACGTTTTTAGGGAATATAACTAAAAACAACGTATATTGAGGTGATTTTTACATGTGGATTGTATATGCAAGTATAGCGTTAATTGTGGTTGCTATAGTCATGTTGGGTGTCGCGTTAATGAAAACAATGAAGACGACCAGGCCCATTATTAATAAAATGAATCAAACGGTGGCGAACATTCAAACCAGAATGGACAAAATTTCTTCTGAAGCAAACCTGCTACAAGAAACACAAGGGGAGATTCAGGGAGACATCGAATACAAAAAGACGACCATTACCAACACCGTTCAAGAAGTCAAACGCACACCAGAAGTATTGAAAGGATTTTTAACCAGCTTGAAGAAATAAATAAGTCACCTTACTCTTTAGTGAGGTGACTTATTTATATGTAAAATCAGTTTACATAATATAATTAAAGTTCACTCCCTACTTCTCACCCTGAGTTTATACATGATACAATCGATGGGACTAGTAAAGAGGAGGAGATGGTATGAAAAATTGGGCATTTGTTTCTGACTTTGATGGTACGATCTCTAAAAAGGATTTTTATCATCTTGTACTGGAGAAATACTTTGAAGAGGGACAAGCTTTATACAAACAATGGAAGTCTGGAGAAATAAAAGACATCGACTTTTTGCGTCAGGTTTTCACGTCCATACATCAAGAAGAAAGGCAGATCATTGAAGATATACATTCTCTGGAGATTGATGAACACGTTCCTTCCTTCATCCGCAAAGTACAGGCACAAGGAGGGGACTTTTATATATTAAGCGCAGGGACAGATTACTATATTCATCATATTCTTGGGCAGTACGGAATTAGAGGCGTTGAGGTATACTCAAATGAAGGATACTATAAAGATAAGAATGTACATTTAAATATTGATCCTGAACATCCACATCACTCCGAAAGATATGGAATCGACAAATCAAAAGTTCTTACTGACCTCAAAAAAGAGTATGAAACCATATATTTTGCAGGTGATAGTGAACCAGATAGTCATCCTGCAAAAGTGGCAAACGTCACTTTTGCCATGAAAGCACTACAGGATATCCTGAAAGAAAACAATACCCCACATATTGAAGTGGATAGTTTTAATGACATTGAGCAACATCTCATACGTATTGGTGTGCTGCGCTAAATCTTTTTGCTTATCCTGCCCTTGCGTGATACAATGATCTTGCCTCTCCCGAACATTCGCTTGTTGCGGGACACTTAACCATGTACGGACGGGAGGGGCCACGCTAAAAAACCTTCAGACTGAATTTCCTTTAGGAATTCGGTCTTTTTTATTGGCTTTTCTTCATAATAAATATAAAAAAGCCAGCCCCCGATTGGGAACTGGCTTGAGATACTAATGTAAGGAGCCACATTTGCCGTAATTTGATATAAGAAAGTTTTAAACCACCACTCCTCAAAGTGGGTGTTTGCAGAAGGTTTCCTGTCGTCCTCAAATCGTGGAGGCTTGACATTCCAACTTCGATGTAAAACTCCCTATTACAGTTTAAAGGTTAAAACTTCGTTATGATTACGTACAACGCAGCCTGTATTAGTATAATACATCATCATGAATAGTATTTCAACTATTGTTTTTCTTTACCATCAATAGATATTAGCTAACAAAAGAATCGGACCAAGGTCCGTCCTTCTTTCATTACGCGTCGTATACTTCCATTTTCTCCATAACGTCACCGTTTTTCATTGATTTAGCGATGTCGATTCCTGAAGTCACTTTTCCGAAGACGGTATGAACGCCGTTCAGGTGAGGCTGTGGTTCGTGAACGATGAAGAACTGACTTCCTCCCGTATCTTTACCTGCATGGGCCATGGATAATGAACCTTCTTCATGCTTATGTGGATTTCCTTCTGTTTCACATTTGATTGTGTAACCAGGGCCACCCATACCATTCCCATTAGGGCATCCGCCTTGGCTTACGAAACCAGGGATGACACGGTGGAAGCTTAAACCGTTGTAGAAACCTTCATTTGCTAATTTTTCGAAATTTGCCACTGTTCCTGGTGCTTCATTTGGAAATAGATCAAATTCGATTTTTTCACCTGTCTGAAATTGTATGTATCCTTTTTTCGCCATTATTAACAGCTCCTTTTTTATAATAGGTCAATCAATATAATATCATTGAACAATTCTAATGTCACTTTAAAGGTCCGTTTTCAATAGGAAAACAATTCGTTGAACGTACCACTTCAATTATTTTCACCGTTTTTTCCTGCTGTTTTCACTTTCCCTTAAATCTTCGGGTACAGGTTGTCATGAAACACCATCCTGTTCGAATAAGCTTTAATAGAAGTCATTTTTCTTTTAGGGAGTGAAACATATGATCGAAAATTTATTAAGTGGTATTTCAATCGATCCCCAAGTCACTGTACTCGTTCCAGTGCTATGGGTTTTAGGGTATGCATTGAAGCGGACTCCTCATATTCCGGATTGGTTGATTATTTGGATCTTGTTACTCGCAGGGGTTGCTGCCAGCGGCTGGACTTTGGGGTTTGATTTCAATGGTATTGCCAATGGATTCATCGCAACGGGTGCAGCGATTACGACCCATCAATCTGTGAAACAGACGTTTTTCGCACGGGTGAATGATCGAAATAAAAGAGAAAAAAAGAAATAGGGACGAAAAAGGACTGGTCCACATGAAACTAAAATTACAGTTTCTCATGGCGCCAGTCCTTTTAATGGTGCATTTATTTTGCTAATACTTCAATGAATTCTCTCATATAGTCTGGTAAATCAGGTGGTCTGCGGCTTGAAACAATATGACCATCTGTGACGACAGATTCATTTACCCAGGTTGCCCCTGCATTTTCCATGTCATCTTTTATTCCCGGTGTGCTGGTGACTTTTACACCTTGAAGAATTTTGGCTGAAATCAAAACCCAACCTGCATGACAGATTTGACCGATCGGCTTCTTACTCTTATCCATGGTTTGAACCATAGAAATCACATCTTCATAGCGACGCAACTTATCAGGTGACCATCCACCCGGTACGAGGATGGCATCATAGTCTTCCGGATTGATATCTTTAAACGCGTATTCTGAAACAATCGGAACCCCGTATTTCCCGATGTATTCTTGATTTGCATTTTCACCGACAATATGTACAACTGCCCCTTCTTCACGCAATCGTAAAACAGGATACCATAGTTCAAGATCTTCAAAATCTGCACTTACTAATTGAATGACTTTTTTACCCGTTAGCTTCAACAGGATCCCTCCTCACTTATCTTCACTATCATTGTCTAAGTTATGTAAAGATATTGCAAACAATAAATCTTAGTTATACGGACTATACTTCTTAATTGCCTGAATGATTGTTTTCGTTTGGAAATAGGATACAAGGAAGGCAACTAAGGTCATGATAGAACCAAACGTGTATAGAAGTTTCGAAAATTGCTTGAACGAATTTTTTTTCAAAAGAATCACCTTACCTTCAAATTTGTAACAACACCCTCCTATTATTCCCATTTATAAAAGAAGTATGATATAGAAAGGAACCTACTATCCAATCATATAAAGTCATGATAAGGCATATGTTGATAGTACTTTTTCTGAAAGGAGTGAGCCGATGAATAACCGCCACTATTCATTTAATCCTGAAATGAGAAGTGAAGAATGTTCCATACCGTTTTGTGCCCAAACCAATGATCCAGCCCCTCTCTTTGTTGCTGAGGCATATGATAACGCCCAAAAGAAAATAAACACCGTTAACTTAGAATCGTTCAGGGGTAAATGGGTTATTTTGTTTTTTTATTCCAGTGATTTCACCTTTGTTTGACCTACCGAACTGGCAGCGGTCGCTGCTATTTATCCTAAATTTCAAGCATTACAAACTGAAGTTTTTGGAATAAGTACGGACAGTGTGTACTCTCACAAAGTGTTTACTGAAGTATCCCCATCTGCTTCTAAAGTGCAATTTCCGTTAGTGAGTGATCGAAACCATCAAATAAGCAGATCTTATCGTGTATTAAATGAGCGTGCAGGAGCTACGTTCAGAGCTACGATTATCATAGACCCTGAAGGAATGATAACGTCAAAAATGATATACCCGCCTGAAGTTGGTCGGAATACCTATGAAATATTGAGAATGCTGGAAGGTATTCAATATGGAAGAAAAACGGGAGCAGGCGTTCCTGCAAATTGGCTGCCGAATCAATCGGGGATTCAGAAAGATCCTGACTTCATTGGAAAAATATAAAAGACGGCTCCACTGATTGTTCAATGGGCCGTTTTTTATTTTAATTCTCCAACAGTTTGATAAGAGCTTGAGTGCCGCTGTTTTCTTCACCATTATGAGCCAATTCTTCATATAATGAGAGGGCTAACTCTAACCCCGGTGTTTTGATTTCCATCTCCCTGGATGATTCCAGGGCAATCTTAAGATCTTTGATAAAGTGCTTTACATAAAAGCCGGGAGCATAGTCCTCATCAATCATTCGTGGAACGAGATTGCTAAGGGACCAGCTGCCTGCCGCTCCCGAAGTGATACTCTTAAGCACATTATCTGGATTCAAACCTGATTTCTTCGCATAAAGAAGGGCTTCACTTACTCCCATCATGTTAGAGGCAATCGTGATTTGGTTACACATCTTCGTATGCTGTCCCGCTCCTGCCTTCCCCTGATACACAACATTTGAACCTAAAAGGTCTAAAAGTGGCCTTGCGGTTTCGAATGATTCCTCGCCTCCCCCTGCCATGATAGAAAGCCTCGCTTCTTTGGCTCCGATATCTCCACCTGAAACGGGGGCATCCAATGTGGACACTCCTTTGCCCTTGCCTACTTCAAAGATTCTCTCTGCTAATTTTGGAGATGAAGTAGTCATATCAATTGCTAGTGAATCACGTTTTAAGTGATGAAGAATTCCATTTTCACCGAGGTAAATTTCTTCTACGTCTTTAGGATATCCTACGATCGTAATGACTGCATCCGAAATTTCAGCCACTTGCCTTGGTGTGTCTGCCCATTTTGCACCTCTATTGATGAGGTGCAATGCTTTATCTTTCGTACGATTGAATATGACCACCTGGTAACCGGCCTCGAGCAGATGACCAGCCATGCTTTGCCCCATTACACCTGTTCCAATAAATCCAATGACACTTTGTTTGGTAATTTCCTTCATTGACTACATCCTCCCTTGCTTTACATCTATGTATATTTTTAACTAGAACTCTATAATTGTCCACTCCTGTATTTAATTGAATCTATCTCTAATGTTTAAATTCATGTATGCCGGGAAAATAAAGAACATACTACACAAACTATATAATTCCTGAAGGAGGAAGAATAAAATGAGAGTAAATAAAACCTTACTTGTTGGTGCGACGGTTACGGCTGGTTCATTAGGATGGATCTTATCATCGAAGGAGAAACGTAATCAGCTGCACAATGTTAAAGAAGGATTGGTAACGAAATTCAAAAAGAGAAGAAAAGAAGACCTACCTGTTGAAAAAGGTGGAAATCCAGACCCTGCAAATATTGAAGACAATTCCATGGTGAGTGAAGGAGCCATGACATCGGTTCAATATTACAATGAAAAAAAACAAGATTAAAAAAGCTGAACGGGTGGGTTTAACCCCCTCGTTCAGCTTTTTCAATTCAGCATAAAAAAATATACGGTTACAAATATAAGGACAACGGTTGCTACAATCGCCATCATCTTGATGAAGGCATCTGCAGATACAAATGTTTGTGTATTTATATGTCGCCTCGTTCGGTAGTAGTTAACGGTCGATCCAATAATGATTATTAACCCGATAATGATGGAGACTGCACTGATGGAGACGGCGATTCGATCTTGGACGGCATCTCCTTGAAGCGAGTTATAATGCAAGCTTGTTGTGAGGAAACCAATCCCGATAATAGCGATCGCTGTTCGAATCCATGCCAGGAATGTTCGTTCGTTTGCTAAGTGCTGCTGAATATATTTTGATTCATTTGTTCCGTTCATGCATGGCCACTTCCCTGGTTCTTCCTTTTACATGCAATCATCCTCATTGAGGTGATTGCATTATTTAACTATGCTCTTTTCGAACTACATTACCTTTTTAATTTATCGCACTGCGCATCTGTTTGGACCTGTTTCCATTTCCCGTTGTTCATCTTCTTCCGGATGCATATTACCCATGTTTGTTTCACGGATCTTTTCATAGCTATTTGGTTGAGGAGGAAGATTTTCCGTAACTGCTTTTCGGAATTCCTGCTCATCTTCAATATTTAACCCATGATTTTCTCTATATAAAGACTTTAGAGGATGAGACACCGATCCATCTTCATTCATCTCATCGATTGTCATAAAGTGTGCAGGCAAGACAATTAAATCATCCGCAAGCCCTTTATATCTCGTATACAGAGTTTTTCTCAAGTCCCCTACCCAGTCTTCTGCTTTACCAGCTAAATCCGGTCTGCCTATCGAATCAATAAACAGAATATCACCGGTTAATAAGTAGTGATCGTCGACGATAAATGAAGTGCTCCCAATCGTATGTCCAGGTGAGTATACAGCTTTAATGGTCGTTTCCCCCACATGAATGACCGTGTCACCACTTAATTCTTTATATTCGTATTGAACGTCCTCTGCATCTTTAGGAGGCAAATAATAAGGAGAATTGTATTCATTACTTAAAGACCGTCCGCCTGAGATATGATCTGCATGTAGATGCGAATCAAGTACTGCCTTCACCGATACTTTATGGTCTTGAATAAATTTCTTATAAGGCTCCAAAAGTCGGCTGGGGTCAACGAAAACTACTTCTCCATTTGAAACGATCGCATAGGATAAACAACCTTTCCCAATTCGGACAAATTGATAAAGTGAACCACCTGAAACATCACCGATCTTAACCGGCTCTAAATATTCACTCCAGGCCAGCATGCCCCCGTTTACGGAATAAATGTTGTCCATTCCTGCTTCTACCAGCATCTCTGCCGTTTTCTTAGAAGAATTTCCTTTTGCACATATTACGTAAAACGCTTCATCATGTGGTAAAGTGGATTGAACAGATCCCAGATCGTCCTTCAGTTCGGAATAAGGCTTGTTTATTATTTCTACGTTTTTCCCTTCTACCTTCCAATCATCGTAAGCATCCTTTGGACGAACGTCCAGAATAAACATTCTTTCTCCATTAAGTATCTTTTCCGTTAGTTGTTTTGACGTCAATTCTTTTACTTTTGACATATGATGAATTCCTCCCTCTTATTATTTTCATCCCATCGTAAATAAATTATCCTATTTTCCACTTTTTAAACCTATAGGGGTATTTAAGATAAATATTTATCAATCCGTAAATGAAAATGGAAGAAAGAATTTAATCTATTTTACCTTCCCATGCAAGCATTCCGCCGTTCATATTTGTTACATTGAATCCTTGATAGTCTAGAAACTTTACAGCTTGAATGCTTCTGCCACCGGATTGACAGACCACGATGTACTCTTTCTTCTTGTCTAATTCATTCATTCGAAATTCGAGAAGTCCTAATGGAAGGTGGATACTTGATGGGATTCTCCCGCTCCTCACCTCAGCTACTTCGCGGACATCAATAATATTTAATGTTTCTCCAGCTGTTAATCGTTCATTTACCTCTTTTGCTGATATTGAATTCATTCATCTTCCCCCTATTTCATTAAGGTCATATAACTTTCTAATTGGACCAGGCATTCATCCCGCCTTTTACATTAGTAACGCTTGTGAACCCTTGTTTTTCAAGGATATTACAGGCACTGGCACTTCTCATACCACTTTGACAGATCACAATGATTTCTTTGTCCTTGGATAATTTGTGAGCGTTTTGCTGTAAAGATTGTAAGGGCATATTCTTAAATTGTCTGATGTGATTTTGTTTGAATTCTCCAGGCGTTCGAACATCAATAAATTGCTTATCACTGTCACCAAATAACGGTTTTAATTCAGTCGTAGAAATTTGTTTGATGTTTTTTCCTGGTTTCTTCATCATCAGAAAAAGAAAAATGAGTATAGCTAAAATAATAACTCCAATAAATTCCAAAATTTCACCTCTTCTGTCTACACTTATCTGATTCTCAAAAGCATTTATTTTATACCTCTATAATATACCCCATTAGGTATTTAGTCAAGTCCTGTATCTCCAAAGAAAAACCGACTCTATCCTAAGAGTCGGTTTGATATTTTATAGATAATAATAGTAGCGTTTATGTGGGCCCTTAAATGGGGTATTTACAATCTGTCCTCCAAGGAAGCCTAATCCCAGACCAATTAAACCTGCACCGATTGGATTAATACCATACCCGTAGCCTCCTGCCGGCCCAAATGGTGGTGGACCGTAACCGGGCTGTGGAAATCCTTGTGGGGGAAACCCTTGTGGTCCCGATGTACTACCATAAGGTCCTTGATTATAATAACCTGGTCCTCCACCGAATCCCCCTCCTTGAAACTGGTTACTTTCCCATGGTACATAGCCTTGATACCCTCCTGGAGGATTGCCGTCATATCCAGTCCCAAGGTTTGGAAATCCGGATCCGGAATTAAATAGATTCATCAAATTCTTTCTGTATATGGTTCTCCTCTCATACATCTTCGTCACTCCTCTTTATTAGCCTATTAAGAAATGGGAAAAAGGGAAGGGCAAATGTCCATGTTCCGGGAAAAGTAGTGAGCGATGAACGGATTTCCACTCCCGAACCCTGCTGTAATTCATGCTAAAATGGAGAAAACTAATACGGTAAATGTTTCTTATATCATAAAAAATTCACTAATTTCGTCTATAATAAAACTTATGCCATTGAATGTGTAGAATGAATAGGAGTGGTTTACGTTGAAAAAATGGAATGTCCTGATTGTGGATGATGAGAAGGAGATGAGGCAGCTGATCAAACTGTATTTAAACAGGGATCAGTATTTCTGCTTAGATGCAGAGAACGGTCTCGCTGCTCTTGATCAACTGAAGAAAACACATGTGGATATCATGATTGCGGATATCATGATGCCATTCATGGATGGTTATCACTTACTAAAAGAGGTTCGGGAAACAAACGAGGTGCCCTTTATCTTCCTTTCGGCAAAGGGAGATGATTTAGACAAGGTGAAAGGACTCAGGCTTGGAAGTGACGACTATATGGTTAAACCTTTTAATGCTGAAGAACTTGTAGCACGAATCGAGACGATCCTGAGAAGATCCTACGGAACTCAATCTTCCCAACATTCGATGATTGAACGATATGGACCGGTATCATTTAATTTAGCATCAAGGACCATTTCAGTTGGTGAACTTTCACCTCGCTTAACCTTAAAAGAATATGAACTTTTCTTGTTCCTTGCCCGTAATCGAGGAAGAGTGTATAAGCGAGATCAGCTTCTCGATCAAGTATGGGGAAGTGATTATGAAGGTAGCGATCGTACAGTGGACACCCACATTAAAACATTAAGGCTGAAATTGAAGAACTATGGACATTTGATCGAAACCGTGTGGGGCCTTGGCTATAAGTTCGAGGGATCCGTTTGAAAAATACAAACCTGACTCTCAATAAAAAAGTCTCTCTGCTATTATTAAGCAGCTTATTTCTAACCATTGTCTTTTCTTTTCTTTTTATTCATTTTCTCTATAAGGATTTATATATTGGGACCGTTAAGGACTCACTGCTCTATCAAGGACAAAGGACAGCTGATCACTATCACTATGGTGACGTAAGCGGGAGTGTAAGGGATAAAATCCTTTGGTATAATGTGATCTCCCCTTACGAAGTGTCTGTTGTGGAAAAACTTGAAGACTTAACCAAAAGCTTCCCCTATCGTATTGACCAAAATCCTCTCATCAATAACGACGACAAAAGAGAATTGGCTAAAGGAAATCCGGTAATGAAAGAAGGATATGTAGCAGAATTTAAGCGGAATGTGATTGGAGCTATCTTCCCTCTTATGAACGAAGAAAGATTAATGGGGTATTTACTCATTTATATCCCCTTGGCTGAAATGACGGAAGTCTTTAGTAAAGGGATCCCTATATTGGTGCTCACAGGTGTCATGTTTTATTTTGTATTGTTCTTGATCATTCAATCTTCTTTAGGATCATTATTTAAACCTGTAAGGGAAATGCAACTATTCTCAAATAAAGTCGCTAAAGGTGATTTTTCTGGCAGGTTGAATGTCACCTCTAAAGATGAAATGGCGGAGCTTGCATTGACCTTTAATAGTATGGTCGATTCTCTGCAACATCAAGAAGAAAGAAAGCGTCAGTTCCTTTCGGATGTTGCTCATGAATTAAGGACTCCCCTAACCTATATTGGTGGATACGCAAAGGCATTGACTGACAAGGTACAAACGAATCCTGAAGAAATGGAAGAAAGCCTGCATCTTATTCAAAAGGAATCGATACGAATGCAAAAATTAATTACTGAGCTACTTGAATTGAATAAATTGGAGGATACATCTTTTTCTTTGGATATTGAGCCGATTGTACTCTCTCAGTTAATAATGGATTCATTAGCTCTTATACGTCCCCATGCTGAAAACAAAAAAATGGATGTCCAACATGATTTAAATGAAGGATCCATTATTAATGGGGATCCCAACCGGGTCATGCAAGTATTCTATAATATTCTTGATAATGCATTGAAATATTCTCCTGAAGAGAGTTGCATTTTCATTCAGTCCTACGAGGAAGATGGATTGGCTGTTGTACAGGTCGGGGATAACGGTATTGGCATTCCTGCAGGTTCCTTGTCCCGCATCGGAGAAAGGTTTTACCGCTCCGATTTGTCTAGAACAAGAAATACTGGAGGATACGGCCTCGGTTTATCAATCGCGAAAGAAATCATGTATAAACACGATGGTTCTTTATCTGTAGATAGTGAAGAAGGCAAAGGAACTACCGTCTATCTAAGATTTCCTTTAATAGAAATAAAAGACTGAGTCAATTGCAGACTCAGTCTTTTTGCTAATTAATACAAAATAGTCAATTACCCAAATAAATTTTTAATAGATTTAAAGAAATCAGCGATGGCATTTAACAAGCCCGTAAAGAAGTCAGACACTTTCTGCCCGAACCCTTCATCTTTGACAATTTCCTTAATCGTGGTTTGTATGTCATTCGTTAAGTCATCTAATTGTTGTTGAACGTTATCAAAGTTAATATCCAGTGACCTCATTTTTTCAAACAAATCGATTAATAACTGGCGATCCTCCGGGCTTAGCTCGATGTTCAGAGTTTGGAGCTTCTCTTCAACGATTTGTTCAACTTCTTCTTTTGTAGCAGGATCTTGTTCGGCTATTTCCTTCTTTATTTCGGTTAAGAGGTTGCTGACCTCTTCCTTATCAATCCCAGCTTCTTTGGCAAGTTCTGTTGCAACGGTCAATTCCTCGTTGGCAACTTCCATACGAACCGTATCAAGTTTCTCTCCACTAACATCATACGCTTTATATATCCCGACTAATGCAGAATGTCCACTTACCTTTACAGGGGATGCCACATCTACTACTGCGTTCTCTACCCCCGCTGTTAATAAAGCATTGGAATACATCGAATTCGTCACTTCCGTAATATTTTCCGGTGTCACAATATTAACCTTTAGACCTTCGCCTTTCTCTTTGCGAGTAATCATGGCGGAGGAAAACATGCGTGCATTCCGATTTTCACCATCAATATACTTCACAAGGTCTTCACCTGTTGCTGTAAACTCTTCTACTTGTGTTCCCTCATCAATCCCTAATTGCTCTTGAACTTCTTTTTTCTGTTTGCTTGAAAGTGTTTCTCCGTATACGGCGATAGGCAGCCCGAATTTTTCATTGATGCTTTCTTTATCATTATCTGCAGCAGATGCTGGCTGAATGAGGCCCACCATTAGTGATAATAGTAAGGCAATACTAATCAATTTCTTCATTAATCAATCTCCCTTTTCATGATGGATAGATAATAGAGCTATTCCACTCTTCCATTGTACTAGTCTCATTAAGTATGTTCATCCATCTAGAGTCTTATTTCTTCCTGTTGATTAGACGAACAATACCAGAGGAAAGTTACAATGACTTTTTGTCCACTACTATAACATCAACGAATCCACAACACAATAAAGCTTAGTTCTGTTCACTGTTAATCCTCTATATGGTAGAAGATACTAGGTGAATTAGAACTAAGCTCAAGATGATTTAGAGTATATCGAGCCAGATTTTTATCGCTGTAGCCAGGATTAAAACGGCTAGAATCATTTGAAGAATCTTTGTATTCATTCTCTTTCCTGCCATTGCGCCCAGTGGAGATGCAATTAAACTAGCTACGACCATGATCATAGCCGGTAAATATTCCACTTGACCAGTCGATATCTTTCCGACTGTTGATCCAATTGAAGAAATCAACGTGATGGCAAGGGATGAAGCGATCGTCATTCTTGTCGGAATTTTGAGGACCACCAGCATAATTGGTACTAATAGGAAAGCTCCTGCGGCTCCAACGATACCCGCTCCAATCCCGACGATCAAGGCAAGTATCGCCGCTAACCACTTGTTAAATGTAACGTCTTCGAGTTTTATATCATCAATGCCTTTTTTGGGAATGAACATCATGATAGCTGCAATTAATGCAAGAATTCCATACACAATATTAATTCCAGCCTCACTCATGAATTTTGAACCATACCCGCCAATGAAGCTACCGAATAAAATACTTACACCCATGTAAGTGATGAGGGTTTTATTTAAAAATCCTCCTTTTCGGTAAGCCCAGACCCCACCTAGTGTGGCAAAGAATACTTGAACTGCGCTAATACCTGAAACTTCGTGAGCAGTGAATGTTGCTACTCCAAGCAATGGCGGAATATAAAGGAGCATGGGGTATTTAATGATACTACCGCCGATCCCTACCATTCCTGATATATACGAGCCGACAAATCCGATTAGAAAGATTGTAATAATAAAGGCCAAATCCATCGTGTTGTTCCTCCTCTTCTAATAAAACGGGAACCTTTCTGGCAGGTTCCCATTTTGGTTATTTGTTTAGATTAGTACGATAGATTAACGAACTGCACAACGATTTGGTCCAATTTCCATCTCACGCTGCTTCTCTTCATCTGGAGTTACTTTACCCATGTTCGTCTCACGAATTCCTTGATACGCGTTTGGCTGAGGTGGAAGGTTTTCAGATACTAGCTTTCTGAATTCTTCCTCGCTCTCGATATTTAAACCATGGTTTTTTGCAAATAATGTTCCCAGCTTTTCACCTACAGATCCATCTTCATTTAATTCATCAATAATCATAAAGTGGGCCGGTAAGACGGTAAGCTCCATAGAAAGGTCTTTATACCGCTTGTAAAGACTTTCTCTAAGATCAGCTACCCAATCTTCTGCTTTCCCGGCAAGGTCAGGACGTCCAATGCTATCTACAAAAAGAATATCACCTGATAATAAATACTTTTCGTCAATGACAAATGACGTTGACCCGATTGTATGACCAGGTGAGTACAGAGCTGTAATATCAATGGTTGTATTTCCAATCACGACATTATTCCCGTCTTCAAGTGAAGCATATTCAAAGGTAACTTCTTCAGCATCTTTAGGCGGTAACCAATAGGTTGCATTTGTTGCTTCTGCAATGTTACGTCCACCAGAAATATGATCGGCATGCAAGTGAGTATCAAATACATTTGTAATCGTTGCGCCTTTTTCTTTTGCAAAGTCGATAAAGATATCAGTCATACGAGTAGCATCGACGATCGCTGCTTCACCATTGGACACCACCATATAAGATAGACAACCTTTACCTAAACGTACAAATTGATATAGTTCTCCACCATTTGTTAATTCACCCACTTTAACAGGTTCCAAATGTTCGCTCCAGGCTTTCATTCCACCTTCGAGGTAGGATACGTCCTTCCCTTCATCTGAAAGCATATCCGCTACCATAATAGAAGAACCTTCTTTCGCACACACGACTAGAATTTCTTTATCCTTTGGTAGTTGATCCATTATTACTTCTACACCATCTAAAAGATCGAAGTATGGGATGTTTAGATATTCAAATTTTTCACCTTCAATTTTCCAATCTACAAAGGCATCTTCATTACGGACATCCAAAATGAATAAATCTTCCTTTTTCATTACTTTTTGTGCTACTTCTTTTGAATTCATTGGTTTGACTGCCATTAATTTAACCTCCCTGTATTAGTGGTATCATCTTACTTCACGTTCGATTCAACGTCTCCAGCCCAATCGCTCATACCTGGAACTACATTGATTACATTAAGAAATCCTTTTTCAGCTAATAGTTGCGCCGCCATGTCGCTTCTGTTTCCTGTCCGGCATACTACATAAATATCCTTGTCTTTATTAAGTTCATCCACTCGGGTTTCCAATTCTCCAAGTGGCATTGAAATCGAGCCTGGAATATGTTTGAATGCATATTCGGCCTTTTCACGGACATCCAGTACGACGATATTTTCATCGCCTAGTTTAGTAGACAATGTTTCATTATCTGTTACTGACTCATGTTTACGCTCTACCGTCTCTTCCCCACTTGATTTGCGGACAAAATGCTTCAGAACATCTCCTTCTTCAATGGTTCCGAGATAATCGTGCCCGGAACTTTTTGCCCACGCTTGAAGATCAGCCTTCGATCCTTTGTCTGTTGCCTGAACTTCAATCACTTGGCCAGCTTCCAGGTTATTCATGGCCTTCTTTGTTTTTACGATCGGCATTGGACAAGCTAATCCCTTTGCATCCAATACGAAGTTTGATTCAATCGTGTTCATATATAAAACCTCCAATTACCTCATAGGGTATATTCCGTTGCAAAAAAAATTAGATGAATAGGTTCACATTACCATTTTCAGCATCCGCTAAATACGCAGCTACTCCAGCATACTCAATTTCTTCTAATAATTCGTCTTTGTGTAAACCTAATAAATCCATTGTCATGGTACATGCAACCAGTTTAATATCCTGTTCTCTTGCCATCTCGATTAAATCAGTCAAAGGCATTGCATTATGCTTCTTCATGACACCTTTGATCATTTTAGGACCCATACCCATGAAATTCATGTTTGATAACCCCAGTTTATCTGCGCCACGAGGCATCATGCCCCCAAACATTTTCTCCATAAATCCTTTTTTCACAGGAACCATTTCTTCTTTTCTTAAAGCATTCAGTCCCCAGAATGTATGGAAAATGGTTACGTCATGATCATAAGCCGCAGCTCCGTTCGCAATGATATATGCAGCCATCGCTTTATCATAATCTCCACTAAATAGAATAATATTGGTTGTTTTTCTTTCTGACATTGTATCTCCTCCTATTTACTATAAGGGGTATTGATCCCCTTAAAAAAATTTATCCTTTTTTGATCCAGAATGTAAATACATCATTTTCTTCACTTGATTCGAGCAATTCATGCCCAGTAGATTTAGCCCAGGCTGTCAGGTCACTTTTAGCACCTTTATCCGTTGTTTGCACCTCTAAAATTTGACCAGCTTCAATTTCTTTTATTGCCTTTCGAGTTTTCACAATCGGCATCGGGCAGGCTAATCCTTTTGCATCTAGTACTTTATCTGCTTTCATTTATAATTCCTCCTATGAATGATTGTTTTTCAAAATACCTATATGGGTATATTAATTGATAAAAAAATAGATGTCAACTTCTTTTTTATCGACTCTTAACTAATAAATTCACTGCTTCTTTTACAAGGTCTTCTGTATTTTCACCACTCTCTTGTGAATCCCTTACACATTCAACAAGGTTCATACTGACAATTAAGCCTACGGAACGGTCAAGAGCTGTTTTTGCTGCGGAGAGTTGTGTAATAACGTCTTTACAATCTTCCCCTTGCTCCATCATTCTTACGATTCCACGGAGCTGCCCTTCAACACGTTTAATTCGATTCTTAACTTGTGAATTGTATTCCATAAAGACACCTCCTGTTGGCTCGTTGTTTCCTGCTACAATTAAAATAATATACCCCAATAGGTATAATGTCAAGAGATATTTCACCCTTTTCTTGAAATCAGCAAAATAAAAAAATGAGTACAATTCCCTTCATTGTACTCATTCTTTCATTATATTAAATAGAAGGCCATTTGCCTTTTGGCCATGTATTCCAATCGGTTCTGAATGAAGGCAACGGGCTCTTCCAGATAAATCGGCACAATCTGATCCCATTCAGGAACGTATTGTTTAATATTGAATTCCATGGCATAGCATGTATTTGCTGTTAGAGGGAGGTCGCCCTTTATAGGGATGTCTCTTTGTTGATCATATAATCCCAATAAGGACCCTGCTTCATGGCAGTGGTTTCCTACGGGGTGAGAATAAAGCATCGCCTCTATCTCTTCATCTCTTGCCTTTTTCATTACTCGATGAAATACTTCATTGCCGTTTCTCCCCACTTTCATTTCTTCTGTAATGATATCTTCAAACCTCAAGGCTGTTTGTAACGCGGACTGAAGTCCTTCAGGAGCTTCTTCCTCACCTGGATAGAGAACGTATGCGAGTTGCTGGGTGTCTGTCGCTAAACCGAGATAACGAATCCCAAAATCCAAATGTACAATATCTCCACATCGAATGATTTCCCCTTCTAATCGTTCCATCGCTGCCCCTTTTCTTTGTAAATCCACCGTGGGGTAAAATGACGTTTCCATTCCTAAATCCAAGACGCATTGCCTTAACCAATCGACTACATCTTCTGTCGTTGTGATACCAGGATGGATCACCGCTCCGGATAAAGCTTCTGCCGCTATTTGCCTCGCAAGTTCCGCTATTGAAGGATAGGCTGTAAGTTCCTTGGATGACCTTATAGACAGCCAATCAACAATGATGTGTTGGGCAGACACAAATTTATGTGAGTACTCATCAAGTAATATGTTTAAATGCTGGTAAAACGAATGACTTAAACCATCACTTACAGCAAACGTCGGGGAATAATTCAACGCAATTGTATCAGGGCAGTGAACTTCTACAAGACGCTTAAGGCACTCCCATTGATCACAATCTTCCGGTTTCCAGACACGTTCATAAAATGGCTCAAAGTTCGGATTAGGATGCAGTACCCACCTTTTCAGTTGTTGATCTCCGTCAAGATAAAACACTAGAATCGTCAATCTCCCGGAACCGTCTATTGATGCCGGATAAAGACTTTTCAGAACAGGATCTTCATTATACTCTCTCCCAGCAATAATCCACATATCAAGATTATGCTTTTTCATTAAGGAAGGTAAAAGGGTATTAAGTCGATGAAATAGCCATCGGTTCCGTGTTTCTTCTCTTTTCTTCAACGGAAGAATTCCCGGTAAATGTTTCATATCTCCACTCATGGGTATCACTCCCTTGTTTCATGAATTGATTTCATTACATTTTCGACAAATAATGATTTTTTCCTCCTGAAAAATAAAAATGACCATTGGATAAAATACCCCCAATGGTCAGCAGCTCCTATGTATTCTCTTTTGCTAAATGGTTCTTTCACCACTAATTACTTCTTTCTGTAGATAGTCTACAAACTCTTCAAGATGACGGGGTGAACAGATATCTTCTTCTAATAGAGGAATTCGATATAAGGTCTGGTTTGTAAACTTCTCTCTCATCAGCTTTAGGTATAATTTTTCCTGGTCCTTTCTTTTTTGCAGGAATTCTCCATCTGCCTGAATCGGGAGGATCTTATTTATGATCAGTCCCCCAATATTCAATCCGTGTTTAGACATCAATTCAATGGCTTTTTCTGTCTCCAGTATCGGGAGCCTTTCAGGAACGAGTACAAAGATAAATCCTGTTCTTTTTTGATCCAGTAGAATCCCCCGTACTTTTGAAAACTTTTCACGACGCTTTTGCAGGACATCATAAATGGGGTCCTCTACCGGCTCGCCATCATTTAATAGCTGTGAATAGTTCTTGTTTGTTTTCTTCCGCCTATCTAGCATCCCGTCCATCCATACTCCCATGAGTTCAGGAAGGGATAAAAGTCGGATCGTGTGGCCTGTGGGCGCTGTGTCAAAAATGATCTTATCGAACTCATCTCCCTCCTCGAGAATGATGGAAACCATCCTGTCAAATAATGCAGCTTCTTCTGCCCCGGGTGCCGAAGCTGCCATATCGATTTGACGGTGAACCTCATTGACCATCTTCGATTTAACCATTCCCTTTAAATTTCGTTTCACTCCGTTAATGTAATCATGTGTTTCAACCTCAGGGTTAATTTCTATACCCCATAGATTTTTGAGTAGAGGAGTTTTATCCCCCTTGATTTCCTGGTGAAAAATATCTCCCAGGTTGTGGGCGGGGTCTGTGGAGATGATTAGCGTCTTTTCTCCCATATTCGCAAACATTACGGCTAATGCAGAGGCAGACGTTGATTTCCCTACTCCTCCTTTACCGCCTACAAATAGAATCGTCTGGTGTTGTAATTCATTCATGTATGAATCCCCCCTCCCTATACTTCAACAACATCTGATTCCATCCAAGGGCGAGTGCTCCATTCCCATTCTCAAATGCCAATCGTGAAATTTCTCTATTATATATGGATAAAGTTCCAATGTGTAATAATAAACGGGATTCGGCAGGCCAAGCATATCTGAATAGAGCAATAATAAGAATAAATCATCCTCATCTCTCAATTCCCTGGCGATTTCCGTTTTGTGAGGGAGGGAAATGATTTCATCGTATAGCTGTATGATTCTTTTAAACTTTTCTTTCATAGACGAATCCATTCGTGTTCCCCTCCTTATTGTTGTGTCTGTAATGTGACTTGTTAATTGCGATAAACTTGTTCCTCCTTCAAAAAGAAGTAGAAAGAGGGGGCAAAGGACCCGAGTCCCCCTTATCTATCTCATGACTAAGCAGAGAACTGTGAAGGATCATCTCCCTTTTTGGATAGGGAAGATGCCGCAGTTATTAAAATCCATAAAGTGAAAATGAGAATGATACTACCAAAGATAAAGAGCAGCATATTCCCTTCTGATTCTCCTACACCTGACCATTCAAACACGACTTGGTTAATCATCGCCCATAAGGTCATGAACATAAGGAATACCATTGGAATCAAGGTAGCGATATAATTCCTTCCTTGACGCTTAAGCCAGATGGTAATCAGAAGTAAACTGATTCCAGCAAGCAATTGATTCGATGTACCAAAAAGCGGCCATAGAAGGTACCCACCCGACCCGAATCCTTTAGGGCCTTGAGGTAATAAAGTTAAAGCTGCACTTGAAACAACGGCAATCGTCGTTGCAACATGAGCATTTGTTAAAGGATTTACGTTGTACTCTTCTCCCAACTCCGCGATGATATAGCGCATCAGTCGAACAGAGGAGTCCAATGTTGTTGCAGCGAAGCTCACAATGATCACTGAAACAATCGTAGCTGCGATATCAGCAGGAATTCCCACACCTGTTGCAAGTTGTCCGGCTCCTTGGATGAAGACACCAAGCCCAGCACCGCTTGCTGCAGCAAAACCGCTGTAAGTAGCTTGGAATTCTTCCACGTTCGGGAAAAATGTGATACATGCAATGATCGCTATCAATGCAAGTGCCCCTTCACCTACAGCTCCTAAATACCCTACAAAGCGTGCATCCGTTTCTTTATCCAACTGTTTTGATGATGTGCCTGATGAAACCAATCCGTGAAATCCGGAAATGGCACCGCAGGCGATTGTGATAAATAGTAACGGGAACCAGGAAACATCTGCAGCTCCGTTTGTCATTGGTGCGGTAATTTCAGGATTTGTAAACAAGAGTCCAAGATATAGCAACCCTAACCCAACGATTAATTGATGGGAGTTGATATAATCACGTGGCTGTAATAGCTTCCAAACAGGTAGAGTTGAAGCTATGTATACATAAATCATCAGAATGATGATCCACACCAGGAAAGCCATACTTGTTGAACTTAAGCCAAACAATGATGTGGCCTCTTGTCCACCAAAATAACGAACTAAATCAATTTGCAAAAAATCAACACGGCTTGCAATGACAGCTGATGCATACATGACTGCCAATGCAACGATTGAAGGCAACAACATGCTGCCATTACGCTTATAAACCGAATACCCAATCCAAACTGCTAATGGAATCTGAATGAACACCGAGACGACACTAGCAGGGAAAGTAATGAACAGATTTGCAATAACCCAGGCAAATACTGCGTTCACCATCAACACAAGAATTAAAATAATAAATAGAAAAAGTACTTTTGCTCTTTTCCCTATTAACTTATTGGCTAATGAACCGACGGATTGTCCTTTGTTTCGAACTGAAAGAACCAAAGTTCCAAAATCATGCACCCCGGCTGCAAATACTGTTCCTAATATGACCCAAAGAAATGCTGGAAGCCATCCCCAGTAAACGGCGATTGCAGGTCCTACAATCGGAGCCGCCCCTGCTACAGAAGTAAAATGGTGACCCCACAGAACAAACTTATTCGTTGGGACGAAATCGACACCATCTTTGTATTGGTGTGCAGGCGTGACATAATTCGGATCCAGACGGTACACCCTCTCAGCAATAAGCTTGGAATAATATTTATACCCTAATAAAAAGACAAGCCCCCCTATTACAGCTAACCATATTCCACCCATCAAATTCCTCCTTCTTTTTTTAATTTGTACACATTTAAATATCTGAATTTTTAGAATGTATACGCTTACTACATTTTACATTGGGTTTTTATGGTTTTCAATGAGAACATTTACTCTTATTGGTCTTATAAACCAAATAAAAAGACAGATTCAATAATAGAATCTGCCTTAGAGTTAGACGACGTATATGCTATCTTCGTCTGTCGGATCTACCGCTTGGGGTATGTCTACTGTGGTTCTTAAAATGGTTTTGTTAGCATCCGTTGTTTTGGGATGATCCGTAGATGTAGGAAATGTGAAAGAAATCCTCTTTTCTTCACCCGCACCAATTGTACCGATCTTATCAAGGATAATCGTGTCTAAATCTTTTTCATGATAAGAAAAGTCACTATCCTTTTTATCCTCCTCATATTTTTCAAGAAGCAATAAACGAATTTCATTAATAGGCTGATCGGCCATACCACCGATCAAAATGACTTCACCTTCGATTGAATCTCCAGGAGAAATTTTCGTTTTGTGCACGATTGTATCTACTTTAACATGCCCTATCCCAATACTTGACAAAAACTGTTTAAACATATTTCAGCCACCTTTCCATGTCTAATTGTCTTTAACCTATCATGTACCCCTCTTATCCATCTATTCCTACATATTCTGCGGATTTTCCGCAAACAATATGAGAGAAACATTGGAAAGGAGTGAATAAAATGAAAAAACTGGTTGTATCTATCTTAGCTGTATTCTTGATTAGCTTGAGTGTCGGTACATTTGCAGCAGCAGAAGGTGAACCACAAACGCCTAAGGTAAACCTTACTGAAGAACAAAAAGCCGAGCTTGCCAAATTGCATGAACAGATGTATTCAACAAAAAAAGAACTTGTGAACAAATATGTAGAATATGGCGTCTTCTCAAAAGAACAGGGAGATAACGTACTTAAAATGATGGAAGCTAAGTATCAAAAACTGAAAGATAATGACTACATGATGAGATGGCATCCACATTCACACCATGGAAAAAAACTAGATCAAAAAGAGTAAGCGGAAGGGCTTTTTTGGCCCTTCCCTACTAAAATGATCAGAATATCCCCTCCAGTAATTAAGAAAGATTCCTCAATATTTCAGACACCTTGTTTATTTCTTCCATTGTAACATCATAATGAGTGGTAAAACGTACAAGAGTAGGACCAAAGGTCACTGCCTGAATCCCCTTTTCTTTTAACTCATCAATGAATTGGTCTGCTGTTTCTCCTCTTCCCTTTACATCTGCAACGACAATATTCGTATCAACTTGATTGATTACTTCAATACCCTTACAGGCTTGAAGGGTTTCTTTAAGTACGATTGCTTTCTCATGATCTTCCACTAATCGTTCTCTCATAGTTGTTAATGCAACCAATCCTGGGGCAGCAACCAGACCTACCTGTCTTAACCCCCCGCCTAATCGCTTTCTCCACTTTCGGGCACGATTAATGAATGTATGATCACCTGCGATGATAGACCCTATAGGGGCACCCAAACCTTTGGATAGGCATATTTGCACAGTATCACAATGATCAGTGAACTCCCTGATATCTCTTCCACTAGCATATACTGCATTAAAGAGCCGCGCTCCATCGATGTGCACTGGAATTAAATGTTTTTTCCCTAGAGTATAGATCGCTTTCATATTCTCTGGAGACACAATTGCTCCACCTGCACGATTATGTGTATTCTCCAAACAAATGAGCCCTGTTTCTGGAAAATGCTGATCTTCAGTACGTATAGCCGCTTCTACTTCAATCGGATCCATCTCTCCATTTATCCCTTGGATCGTACGTGTTTGAACACCTGCCAATGCGGCAACCGCTCCTGATTCATAGTAGAAAATATGAGAATTCGCTTCTAATAGAATTTCATTCCCTGGACGTGTGTGTGTTAATACAGCAACTTGGTTACCTTGAGTACCACTTGTTACAAATAGGGCTGCTTCTTTACCGAGTAAAGTGGCAGCTTCTCTTTCAAGCTTTATGACTGTAGGATCTTCTCCATACACATCATCCCCTACTTCAGCCTCGAACGCAGCCCTTCGCATTTCTTCTGTTGGTTTTGTTACTGTATCACTTCTTAAATCGATCAAAATGAAATACCTCCTCTTAAACCTTAAACTACTTTCATTATAACAAAAGTAGGTGGTTGACGAATCAACCTTGAGATGAATAAAAGACCATACAAAATACCCAGAAAAAAATATAATTATAGGAATATTCAAAACATTTACCTTTTTTATATGTTACTATTTTAATAATCAATTACCTGAACGAAATGAGTAAATAAAACCAGTTAGAGGAGAAGGTCATATGACAATCGGTTCTAAAATCCGCTTTCACAGACTAAAACGAAATTTAACACAAGAAGATTTATCAAAAGGGATTATTTCCGTATCATACCTTTCCAAACTGGAAAACAATCAAGTTACTCCGTCAAATGACATAATTAATTTACTCTGTGACCGATTAGGTGTAAATAATCTTCTTGATACGACTGACCATTTGAACAAACTACTTGAGAAATGGAATCATGCTCTACTGTGGAATAAAACAGAGGACGCCAAGTCTATCAATGAGGTCGTTAAGAAGGACCTTGATCAGACGGATGATCTCATTCCACATTTATTCTATAAGATCCTTTGCTTTCGTGTTCAACTAATTAAAGGGAACCTTCAGAACGCGTTGGATAACATGAAACAGATTCAATCCAACTATAAAGAACTGACCGATGCACTGAAATTCTATTATCACAAATACAAAGGTAACTATTATTATTTGATTAAAGAGTACGATAAAGCCATCGGAGAACTGAAAGAAGCTGAAACCTGCTATGTAATTGGAAATGTGATCAATGAAGAAGAAAGAGCAGATTTATATTATTTATTCAGCCTGGTCCTGACCCGTTTAAGTAGGTACCGATTAGCAATATTCTACGGGGAGAAGTCACTCTCTATTTTCCAGGGGGTCTATTTCCAGAAAAGATGCGCTGAGGTGCATTTGATTTTAGGAATTTGCTATCGGCGTATACGTTATAGCGAAGAAGCGATAAAGCATTATGAGTGGGCCAATTTCATTTCTCAATCCATAGACTATACGTCGTTAAATTCCAAGGTAGAGCAAAACCTGGGATATTTAAAATCATTTATGAACAAGAGCGATGAAGCCATTCAGCATTATTTGCGAAGTATTGAATTGAAAGGATCGGACGAAGAAGGAAAGCTGTACTCTATTCTCTCTCTGGTCAAGGAATATTATAAAAAGAACCAATTTTCCGAGGTGCGTTTCTGGTTACCTAAAGGGTTACACCTTTGCTCAAAAGAAAAGTTCCCCGATAAATTTTATCAATTATCTTATTATCAGTTTGCATTAAATGATTTTCCACAAGGTTTTGAGGCGTTTATGAAGGAATATGCACTCCCCTTCTTTAAAAAAAGCGGATCCCATCTATTATATGCTGAGTATTCTAAATTCCTTGGCCAATATTACCAAGGGGTTAGAAAATATAAATATGCAGCATTTCATCTAAATGAAGCTAATCTCATTTATGAAGAAATGTTAACTGTATAGGAGGTGAAATGATGAAAAAGGTGAAAAAATTATTACTAATCACAAGCCTGACTGCTATGGCACTCTCTGGTGTTGTCGTAATCAACTCCAATGAAGAAGAGTTCCCACCATACTCAGGAAAATTATAAACACAAAGCAATCAGGACTGGCCTATTTTGGACCAGTCCTTTTCAATTGTTCAGCTTATTAGGCAACCCACCCGGGAATAAAGAAGTTCTACATACTTTACGTATACTCCTATCAATCAATTGATTGGAAATTGTAATTATTCAATGAAATTTTCTGAATAAAGAGATATAGTTAGTATTGAATACATATTTTAGGGGGATTTTAGATGAATACATCATTTGAAAGTAATTTAGAAAGATACGCAGATTTAATCGTACAGGTAGGACTAAACGTGCAAAAGAATCAAGAACTTCTGATTTCTGCACCTATTACTGCGTATAAATTTGTTCGACTTGTTACTAAGAAGGCATATGAAGCCGGTGCATTAAATGTACTAACCGACTTCTACGATGAAGAGTTAAAGAAAATCCGCTTAGACAGTTCTTCTGAGGAAGGATTGAAAGCGTTTCCTGATTGGAAGGCAAAGGGATTTATTGAAATGGCGGAAAATAATGTCGCGCTACTAAATTTAGCGGCACCAAACCCTTCACTATTAAGAGATTCAGATCCAAAAAGGGTTGCCATTTTGAACAGAGCTTCCGCTGAAGCAATGAAAGATTTTTCTGCTTATATCGGCGGCGGAAAAATCAGCTGGTTAATAGCGGCATTCCCTACAATCGAATGGGCTCAAACTGTCTTCCCTGAACTCTCTCAGGACGAAGCAATCGATAAACTATGGGAAAACATCTTTTATACAACCCGGACGGATCAGGAGAACACGGTAGCTCTATGGGAATCTCATATTAGTAATCTGAATAAGAACGCCGACCGTTTAAATGAAAGCAAATACAAAAAGCTTCATTATAAAGGACCTGGAACAGATCTTTCCATCGAATTTCACCCACAAACAAAATGGATCAGTGCCCAGTTTACAAATGATCAAGGAATTCCCTTTGTTCCGAACCTACCAACGGAAGAAGTGTTTACAATCCCAGTCAAACAGGGTGTAAATGGGACTGTCACGAGTACGAAACCACTTAACTATAGCGGTACGTTAATCAGGAACTTTTCACTAACATTTAAAGACGGTAAAGTGGTAGAATTTACAGCTGAGGAAGGATATGAAACCCTGAAAAATCTGCTCGAAACAGATGAAGGTGCCTCCTATTTAGGAGAAGTGGCATTGGTTCCTCACAACTCCCCCATTTCTAATACAAACATTATCTTTAACAACACACTTTTTGATGAAAATGCTTCTTGTCATATAGCGCTGGGTAGAGCATTATCAGTGTGTGTGGAGGAAGGCAAAAATATGACGGCGGAACAATTACAGAAAGTAGGTTTTAACGAAAGCATGATTCATGTAGATTTCATGATAGGATCAGCTGAGTTAGACATTGACGGCGAAAAGGAAGACGGAACGATTGAACCTATCTTCAAAGCTGGTGATTGGGTTTAATATTTGATTTAGAAGGAAGAATAATGGTGCAGGCTTAAATAATTTATTTAAGCCTTTTTTTATTGAGGTTTTCGTTCATGGATTGTTTTCTCTCAATCACGCTTTTGGAGAAAAGGGTTACTATTATAAAACCTCGCCACATAATTGGTAAAAGTTACATATAATATGACAAACAAATTTCTTTTTTAACATATTCAATACTTCACGAATCCTTTACAATAGAAGTATACCTTTTTTAAAGGAGCGATTTCCTTGTCGATCAATCACAAACATTCGTTTTTATGGAGTGGCATCATTATCTCTTTCTTCACTTTATATATAATATTTCGCACTACAAATGTACAATCCAGTGAAAAACCCTTAACCGTTGAAGAGAAATATCCCACTGTCTTTGTCCACGGGTACAAAGGTACATATAATTCTTTCAGAACGATGCTGGAACGTTTTGAAAACCAGCATGGCTGGGGTCAAAAAAAATTGGAGATTTATGTGTCAGAGAATGGCAGTGTGGTGTATAAAGGATCTCTTTCCACAAATCCCACTTCACCTCCACTCGTTCAAGTCATTTTTGAAGATAATCGGGCATCATTGGAGAAACAGGCGATTTGGTTAGAAAATGCCATGAAGCTCTTACATCATCAGTTTGACGTTTCAAATGTAAATATTGTTGGCCACTCCATGGGCGGCCTTGCGTCAACAAAATATATTCTAAATACCAGGGATAGCTCGTTTGTCCCCCGGACTCATAAATTCATTACGATTGCCACCCCTTTCCTTGGTGTTACGAAGGATTCCTATGATCAAATCAATACAGGCGCAGCTGTTATAGACTTAAAACCTGAATCACGTGCATTGAAGAAATTATTTCTCAATCGCCATTTAATCCCTTCCGATATAAACGTATTATCCATAGCAGGATCGGGTGATGATGTGGTGAATGTTCAAAGTGCTATAGGCAGTCAATCACTTTTTGAAAAAAACCAATATCAATCCAGGATCGTGTATGATCCATCCATTTCTCATAGCGGACTACATGAAACGATAAAAGTAGACCGGCTTGTAGGAGATCACTTATGGGGTAAATGATCTGCTTCCCTATTCAGATAGTTTTATATCTGAATAGGGAAGTTTTTTAATGTACAGTTGCGTAAACTTCCTTTACGTTCTATACTACACAAGACTAAACCTCAAGGTTAGGATGAGTAGAATGACAAAAGAAAGAATCATTAAAGCAAACCCTAAATACATACAACAATTCCAAAAAGGATTCCCCCTTCTTAATAAAGAAAATGTGACAACATCAATTGAGAATATTCAAGAAGGAGAAGTTCTCAAACTTGTAGACAATAACAATGGCTTTATCGCCAAAGGCTATTCGGGAATACAGAACAAAGGAATCGGATGGCTTCTGAGTTGGAAAGAACAAGAAGCAATTGACAAAGACTTTATCTTTAAAAAGCTTCAAGCTGCCATCAATCAACGTCTTCACTTCTTTTATAGTGAAGATACGACCGCGTTTCGAGTGTTTAATGGTGAAGGAGACGGATTTGGAGGAATCACCATAGACTACTTTGATGGATACTACCTCGTTCAATGGTATTCAAAAGGAGCCTATGCCTTTAAGGAAGAAGTTATGCAAGGGTTAAGAGAATTAACGGATTACAAAGGCATTTATCAGAAAAAGCGATTTGCACAGGAAGGAAAATATGTGGAAGAAGATGATTTCGTTGAAGGAACCCGCCCTTCATTCCCTCTTCTCGTCAAGGAAAATGGCGTTCAATTTGCCATCTATTTAAATGACGGCGCAATGGTAGGGGTTTTCCTTGACCAACGTGAAGTGCGTAAACGAATTCGTGACTCATACTCTGAAGGAAAACGAGTATTGAATACGTTTTCTTACACAGGTGCTTTTTCTGTGTTCGCTGCACTCGGTGGTGCCCTGGAAACAACCAGCGTTGATCTCGCTAATCGCAGTTTAAGTAAGACTATTGAACAATTCAGTATTAATGGGATCGATTACGAAGCACAAAACATCATTGTAGAAGATGTCTTTAAATACTTTAAATATGCCGTAAAAAAAGAACTCTCCTTTGATCTTGTGATTCTCGATCCGCCAAGCTTTGCCCGTTCAAAGAAACATACATTCAGTGCAGCTAAGGATTATAAAGATTTGTTAAAAGAAGCGATTACCATTACTGAAAAAAAGGGTACCATTGTGGCATCCACTAATTGCAGCACCTTCAATATGAAGAAATTCAAAAGCTTTATTGAAACAGCCTTTAAAGAAACCAATGAAAAATATAAAATACTCGAAGAATACACACTGCCGGAAGACTTTAAAACCCTCAGTCAATACAAACAAAGTGATTACCTTAAAGTCGCCTTTATTCAAAAACTATAATGGATAGGGACGGACCTTTAAAGGTCCGTCCCTCCTCCTGTCTTTATATAGAGAAAAGGTGGTAAAATTTCAATTAATGCGTTTAGGTTTATTGTTTCTATAGATGACAGAATAATCTGTCATTATTTCCTCGGAAACCGCATAATGCGACATATCGCTTGAACTTATTGGAGAAAAAGATCGAATAAGGAGGTCTACTGATGAAAAAAGCTGTTTTTCTTGATCGTGATGGAGTAATTAATGAGGTGAAAACAGAAAGAGTGACATTTGTTAATCGACCCGATCAATTTTATTTCCTGGAGGGAGTCCTTGAAGCTATTAAATTATTGACTGATTCCGATTTTCAAGTTTTCGTCGTTACCAACCAGGGTGGAGTTGGGTTAGGATATCTATCTCATGAACAACTTCAATCCATTCACGATCATATGTTAAGGGAAATTGAAAAGGCCGGGGGGTTCATTCAAGAGGTATCCTGTTGTACTCACAAGCCTCACGAAGGTTGTGGGTGCAGAAAACCTGAAGCAGGGATGCTCTTGGACCTGGCAAAAAAGCATGATATTGATATTGGCCAATCGTATATGGTAGGTGATCGCGAGGTAGATATTGAAGCTGGTCGCAAAGCGGGATGCACTACTGTCTTACTTTCAGACAGCCCCTCTCATCTATATAACGCCGATCACATGTTTACTAACTTAATGGATGCTGCTGAGTTTATCCTCACTAATAAATAAGTCTCAAAGGTGCCCCAAACGGGACACCTTTTTTTATCCCATATTTGATTATTAAGTGCTTTCGTGAAGCATTGAATACTTCCATTCAAACTTACATCGGGACATCCGGAAGATCCCGTTTTATCGTTTTCAAAATAGGGAATTCTATGGTAAAGTACTATGGGACTAATGAGAACGGGAGGTATTCGATGAACCAGCAGGAATTATTACAAATTATACGAGATCACTACCCCTTTGATGTTCTGACCACTGAACAGCTAGATTACATTATTTCCGGTTCTAAATACACCACTTTTAAAAAGGGTGAATTCCTTTTTCATGAAGATGAAACGGTAGAAGAACTTGATATATACTTCCTTGTCTCAGGGCTTGCGAAGAATGTTCTCCATCGCTCGAGCGGCAAACAGTATTCACTCCGATTCTATTATCCTGGAGACTTAATCGGGATTATGATTATGCTTACAAGCGGTGAAATGACATTTTCCGTGCAGGCAATAGAGGATTGTACTGTGTTCCGCATTCGAAAGGATCGACTATTGGAGATAATGACCAAGAACAATGACTTTTCAAAGATCATCTTCGAAAGCATTGGAAATCGCATGAAAACATTGTACGATGAAATAAAAGCGAAATCTGCCAATGAATCCGACGACGAAAATATCAACCTGTTTCGAACTAAAGTACATACGTTAATGGATCGCCCCACCTTCATTGACGAAAATGCCACTGTTCTTGACGCAGCCAGAAAGATGAAAAAAGAAGATACATATGGTCTAGTGGTAGTAGATCAAAAGAAACAAATGAAAGGGATTCTTACCCAACATGAAATCCTGTCTTATATTACAAACCCGATAATTAGTGAATCCGTAAAAGACTGGATGAAGAAAAAACCGTTTTGGATTCGTGATGAATCCTTTGCCTATGAAGCCCTTTCTTATTTCAAACATGAAGAAGTGGATTTTGTACCAATCATCCGCAATGATGAAGTCGTTGGGGTTCTGACGAGTACATCATTTCTCAATATACAGGATTCAAATTATTTGGACCTCTCATATAAAATCCAAAAAGCTGTTTCGAATGACGAACTCGTAGAGCTGGCAACTGTTAAAAGTAATACCTTTCAACAGTTCATTCAAGATCTACTCCTTCAAGATAGTTTTGGCTACGATATTTGCGAAGTGATCTCAAACTATAATGATCGCCTTCACCGAAAAATCATTCAATTAACCGAAAAAGAAATGCGTCAGGAAGGCTTCGGTTCTGCGCCTATCAATTATTGTTTTATCGTCATGGGCAGTCAAGGCAGGAGTGAGCAAGGCTTTCATACAGATCAGGATAATGGAATCATTCTTGATGATTATAATCACTTGTCCGATCTTAAAAAGGTTGATTTGTATTTCCAGGCATTCACCGAAAAACTCAATTTAAAGCTTGCTGCATGCGGTTTTCCTGAATGTACTGGCGGAATCATGGCGAAGGAACAGAAATGGAAACGATCTTATACTGATTGGAAAAAGGCAATTGATGAATGGCTATATGAAATAGATGCACAGGAAGTTCAAAACATTACGATGTTTTATGATTTCCGCCCCATTTATGGTGATTACTCCATCGCAGAGGAAATTCGAAATTATTTAGCGGAAAAATCGAAACGGTCTCTCAATATGCAACAATTATTAAGAAAAGATGCCCTTCGTTTCAAACTTCCTGTTGGCCCTTTGGGACGAGTCAACCTGAAACCCAGGAATCATTTGTTTAACATTAAAAAGTCGGGGCTTTTGCAAATTGTCAATATGATTCGCATTCATTCGGTAAAATACGGAATTAAAGAAGTCAACACCATAAAGAGGGTTCAAGCATTGAAGAAGATGCAGGCATTCCATCCAAGGGATGCTGAAAATGTAAAAACAGCGATGCATATTCTCCTCACTCTCCGTACAAAGCAAAACCTAATTGAACTTATAGAAGGAAAACCATTAAGTAATGATATTGATGTACGTACTCTTTCAAAAGAAGATCGTCAGAAATTAAAAGAATCCATCCAGATTGCTAATCGACTTCAACAAGTGATGGAAATTAGTTTTAATAGGAACCGGGTGGTTTAATGAATGATATTGGAATTAATGTGGGTTACCGCATTCTGAAATATTATTTATGGCAGCAATTTTTCTTTCGCTTTCAAGTGAAACGGGAAAAAGAAAAGCTTTCCTACCATAAATTATCTCGTGCCCTAAAAGAGTTTGAAGAAGAAAAACCCACGCTACAACAAAAACATTTATTCGACTGTGACTTTACCATATTCGACCTTGAGACAACGGGCTTTTTTCCGGAGGTAGGGGATGAAATCATCTCGATCGGAGCGGTTAAGGTTAAGGAAGGTAAAGTGCAACGGAGAGATACATTCTACCAGGTCATCAATCCCCTTCAAACGGTGTCGAGGGATACGAAGCGATTTACAGGTCTGAGACGAAAAGACTTTCTGAATGGTGTTACGTTACCTATCGGACTGGAGCGATTTATTGAGTACAGTAAAGGAACGATCTTAGTCGCTCACCCAGCTAGTTTCGACATAAATTTTCTCCAAAAACGGATTTATAAGTGGCAGCTCCCTTCATTTGATCCTGAATATGTCGACTCTTTTTCGCTTGCCAATGGATTATTGGAACGGGACGATTGCTACCTGGACTCCCTTGTAAAACGATTTGACATCGACTACAGGACACGGCATCATGCTCTGAATGACGCTATCATGACCGCCGAAATCTTTGAAGAGCTATTAAAAATCTGTTATCAGCAAGAAGTTCACACGATAAAAGGATTGAATGAGTTTATACTGGAGGAGACAAGCTCGGGCTTTTAATCTGAACTCTTCCCTCCTGATAACTGATTAATGAGAAAAAACGCTTGAGGAAATTACCTCAAGCGTTTTTCTATGTTGATTATCGGATTTGTCCAGTTCCATGCATCATATACTTAACGGTTGTTAACGCTGGGAGCCCCATAGGTCCTCTGGCATGAAGTTTCTGTGTAGAGATTCCAATTTCAGCACCGAATCCCAACGCACCTCCATCAGTGAAACGAGTGGAAGCATTATGATAGAGGGCGGCAGCATCAACGAGCATCATGAATTTCTTCGCTGTTTCTGTGTTTTCCGTGACAATCGCTTCTGAATGCTTTGTACCATATTGTTCGATGTGATCGACTGCTTCATCCAAAGAAGGTACAATTTTCACGGCAATATCCAGACTTAAATATTCATTTGCCCAATCTTCTTCTCCGGCAGGTTTCGCATCTTCAATCGCTTCGACAACTTTTTCATCTCCGTGAATGGATACATTGTGCTCCTTAAGCTTTTCTACAAATGCACTCTTATTTTCTTTAAACCAGTCTTCATGCAAGATGACGGTTTCAGCTGCATTACATACCGCTGGACGGTCTGTTTTTGCATTGATGATTATGTTTAATGCTTTTTCCACTTGAGCTTCTTTGTCAATATAGATATGGCAGTTTCCTACTCCAGTCTCAAGGACAGGTACAGTTGCATTATTAACGACAGCATTGATTAATGCACCTCCACCGCGGGGAATCAGCACATCAATATACTCTTTCATCGTAAATAGCTCACCCGTTGCTTCTCGATCGGTTGTATTAATGAATTGTACTGCATCCTTAGGAATATCCGTTTTCTCAAGTGCTTCATGCATGACATCCACAATTGCTTTGTTCGAGGTAATGGCATTTGAACCACCTTTCAGGACAATGGCATTACCGGATTTTAGTGCTAATCCGGTTGCATCAACCGTTACATTTGGACGTGCTTCATAAATCATTCCAATTACCCCAAGAGGGACTGTTACTTTTTGAACTTGCAGTTGATTTTCAAGAGTCCAATCGGATACTATTTGTCCAGTGGGATCTTCCAGGTCAGCTACTTGACGGAGACCACTTGCGAAATCTTCAACACGTTCTTTTGAAAGTGATAAACGATCCATAAATGCAGCTTCGAAGCCCTTTTCTTTCCCTCTTTCAAGGTCTTTTTCATTTTGCTTTAGTATAGATTCGTAATTCGCCTCTAAATGATCGGCAAGTATATGAAGGGCTTTATTTTTTTGGTCGGTAGTCAGCATACTCAGTGTTTTAGAAGCTTTCTTTGCTAGCATAGCTTGTTTTTTTACATCAGTTTTTTCTATAGTTAAAGTCATCAAATACCTCCTGTTTTTTTGAAAAAGAATTCTACCGGATTGTGCAGGGGAAGAATGAGACAAACTCCTTCTTTTATACTCCTACTGGGATGGGTAAATCAACATGACATACTAGTTGGTCAATTTCGACTGCGATTTGATCAGCTTTGATGTCTGTAGGATTTTTCAGTTGTCCTGAACGGAAATTGACCATTCCCAAACCAATTTCTTCATTTCGATTATCAAGGATTCGCACCACTGCACCTTTATTAAATCGGCCTTTTACAGTATAAATATCATCAATAGTTAAGCTTTCTTTTTGTTCCAGAATACGGTCTTTCGCATCTGAATCGATGGTGATTTCACCTTCAGGACCTGAGTTGAACGCAATCCATTGCTTTTTGGAATCAAGGTTTACGGAATCTTCTGCCGTTTCAAAGTACGTCCCTTTTGCTGTATGTTGGACAGCATCGTAAATAACATCTGAGTTTCCTGATTTACCTAGAAACGCAGGAATTCCAGAAGCCATTGTGATCTTAAATGCATCGATTTTCGATCTCATTCCACCAGTTCCTACAGAACTTCCAGGCTCTCCTGCCATGTCTTCGATATCTTCAGTAATTTCCGTTACGCTTTCTAGCAGTTCAGCATCTGGATTTTTACGTGGATCAGAATCATACAGTCCGTCAATATCAGATAGAATGATGAGTTGATCAGCATCCACTAATGCCGCAACTTTGGCAGACAGGGTATCATTGTCTCCAAATTTCAGTCGATCAACCGTTACTGTATCATTTTCATTGACAATTGGGATGATCCCTCTTTCAAGCAGGACATTGATTGTATTTCTTGCATTGTTATATCGGTCTTCATCAGAAAAATCACTACGAGTGATCAGAATTTGAGAAGCCACGTATCCGTTGGAAATTAACAGATCGGAATACGCTTCAATCAATAGTCCTTGACCAATAGCTGCTGCTGCCTGCTTCTCCGGAAGAGAGCTAGGACGTGTTAAACATCCTAGTTTACGATAACCGGCAGCGACGGCACCTGATGAAACAAGCAATACTTCATGGCCATCATCCTTTAAACGGACAACTTCATCAACAAGGCGTTCCAGTTTTCTACGACTCATTTCTCCATGCAGGCTTGTTAATGAACTACTTCCAATCTTGATTACGATACGTTTCTTCTGATTATTTTGGGACATTCAATCACTCCTAGTAAAAAGGTCCGTCCCACGCCCCTCTTTATGTGTGTAGGGACGGACTTGTATTTCTTGTTTGGTTGGTATTAGTTATTTGGGGTGTTTAGGATTCGATGTTTGTTTAGCTAGTTACTAATTGTTTGGACTGTAAGGATGAGCTTATTTCTTTCGATCGTTTTTCTGCTCCCTTGACAGCTTCTGAGATAGCCTTACCTCCGCCGAACTCTGCTAGTGCATCCAGTCCTGCAGCTGTAGTACCATTTGGGGATGTTACATTCTCTCTAAGTTGAGTTGGTGATTCTTCACGCTCAAGCATCATTTTGGCTGCACCGAAAATGGTTTGAGCTCCGATTTTACGTGCTAATTCAGGATCTAATCCGGCTTCGGCACCTGTCTTTTCAATGTGTTCCATTAAATAGTAAAAGTATGCCGGGCCACTGCCTGCAATGCCCGTGAAAATATCCATCTGACCTTCTTCAATCACGAACACTTCACCAATGCTCGATAATAACGCTTTTGCATTTTCCATATCTTCTCTTGAAGTAAAGCGACCTGCACTTATGGCTGTAGCAGATTCTTTCAACATACTTGACGTATTTGGCATAACTCGGATAACAGGCTGACCTGCAGGTAATTGCTCTTCCATATGAGAAGTAGTGATTCCTGCCAGAACCGACATAATCACTGTATCGTTTCTTACTAAGTGATTAATTGAATCTAATGCTTTATCAATATCCTTCGGTTTCATTGCGAGAATAAGAATATCTATCTCATTAAAGGGTAGATCATCTTTTGTTAAAGCTGTTACATCGTATTTCGCTTTCATTTCCTGAAGTCTTCCTTGATTGCTTCGATTAGAAACAATAATTTGTTCTGATGGGATCTTTCCGCTTTGTACAGTACCTGAAATCATTGCTTCCGCCATGTTTCCTGCACCTAGAAAAGCAATCGTTTTATGTTTTAACAATCATATCCACTCCTCTTCCTACATTATTTTTCGGGTTTTTAATCGTACATTCAATGTTTAAGTTTAATATTAAATATGAAAGAATTGTTTGTTGTTAAATTTCCTGGTTAATGTGTCTAAAAACCTTTGTTGTCGTGTGTTTGTTCACAACGTTTATAATCGTAACATGCTGGTATATGATATCAAGGGCAATAAAGGAAGTAGTTAGGAATTAGCCGAAATACGAAGTGGAAGCGTTATCATTACCATTTATGTTAGTCAGATTCCTTCTAAAGGCTATATATTGGCTCAGAGAGCGTATAATCAGAATTTTTACTTTTGCTTTACTGCTTGAATGAGAGTCGATTTTTCCAACACATACTGTCAGGTCAGTTCTTATCGATGTATTCATTCCTACTTCCCACTCGTCAAAAAAAACCCGTTAAGCATTTTTCAGCTTTACGGGCTTTATAAATTCATTCAGTTGTAACTTCGTCTGAGCTCTTACCATTAAGAAAATCTTTCAGAGCTTGTATATTTTCTTCAAAATTAATATCAAGTACAGATCCTACACCGCTATAGCTGCCAAAACCATACGACCCTTCAACTGGAATGGTGAGCTTATCCATATCACTGCTATTACTCAACAGGATATCTTTAGCGATGGAAATTTGATCAAGCTTACTCATATTTGTCTGAATATAGGGTTGAATGGATCCCGCCATTTTAGGAAGCTTTGTCACTCCACCTATTGAGAGGACCTCATCTTTAAGAGCATTTATGACTTTTTGTTGTCTTTCAACCCTGCCAAAGTCTCCCTCTGCATCAGCACGGAACCTTGCATACCCCAATAATTCTTTCCCATTTAAGTTTTGAACACCAGGCTGAAGGGAAACGCCAATGTTTTCCGACATCGCCTTTTCCACATCCATTTCAATTCCATCAGGTGCCAATACATCAACGGATTGTTCAAATCCTTTGAAGTCGACTACCATGAAATATTGAATATCAATATCGAAGTTGTGTTTGATGGTCTTTCTGAGCAATTCTGGTCCACCTAAATAAAATGCTGTATTCAGCTTATAGTTTTGGTATCCCGGTATTTCAACATATATATCCCTCATAAAGGAAACGAGTTTGGTTTCATTTGTTTTCGGATCGATCTGTGCGAGCATCATCGTATCGGTCCTGGATTTCTCCTCGCCTCTGCTGTCGACTCCCAATAGCAGTACGTTTACCTTACCGTCCTTATCTTTCACACCATTGAATGTATAATCTTCTTGAAGCTTATCGTCTCCAGCCATTTTATATCCGCTATAAAATTGAAACCCTGCATAACCGAGTAAACTAAATATAAGTAATAATAATACCAATATCACTTTTCTTCCGCGTTTTTTCTTTTTAGACTTGCGATCTAATCGTGAATCCATTTCTTCACCTACTTTTATGACATTCATGAATTACTGATGATAGTATGAAATAGTACTCTATTCGAATGAAATTGACAATCAAAGAATCTTGGATGAACTAACACATTTCTCCATATCATTTGAAAGTATATTTTATCACAAATATCCATAAAAGTATTTATTTGTTCCTACCACTGCAAATCGAGTGAATGGAAGAAATCATTTGTAAGGTCTTTTACATCAAGCTCCTCCGCTTTTCTGTATGAAATGATGAATGAAGTAGAAGGCCCGCTGGATTTGTCCAAGTCTTGAGTTGAAGTGACATTCTCTCTTCTTAAAGGCTTCCCTGATAAGAGAGAAAGTTCATGAAGAACGCCTTTAGAGCCGACTGGCATTATATCGATGATAGATGAGTGATGAACACAATTCATAAATAGAGATAATGGAGCGATGAATGTATGTTGGTCTATCACTTCATTTCCTACCAAGGGGGTTCCGATAAGCGCATAAGCAAGATTTGAACAAGAGGAAATGGGACTTTTCTTGTTTCTCATGCCAATACACGTAACTCCAATGGCCGATTGATTAAGACTGATATTCGATTCAGTGCTCCCTGTAATAGGAATACCATCCAGGTTCATTTCACTTAATCCTTTTTTCACACCACTGCAATACTGATCCCATGCAGCCTCACTTGTAAAGTTCAGTAATTGAATAGCTTTGAGCCTTGCCCCCACGGCCAAACATTCCATCACTGCTACACGGAAACAGTAATAACCCACTGTCTCAGGATCCGCAAGGACTACATCTTCTTCCTTATTTCCAATCCCTCCGCTGCAATCAGAAGCCAGTATCAGCTCTTCCTGATCTGAAATTGAAATGGATATAACATCTCGAAGCTTGGTCATGCGGTTTCCCCCCTATTCACTTTTGAATGCAGAGGAGGATACAAGAAGTGTGCTACCGTTAAATTAATGAAACTGGCTATTAATAATGAAGGAATAATAGCATAGTAAAATGAAGGATTAAGGATGAATATAAATGGAATTCCTGCCAGTAGACCGTTTCCTATAAAAAACAGAATGGCTGCAAGTACCCTTTTTCCTTTCGCAAACACATATCCAAATACCCATACAAAGAAGGCCATTTCAATAGCAATGAGAACATGAAACGGTCCCAACGGGAAACCAACGTATAAGCTTGATAGTAAGTGTCCTCCCCCTGCAACGATTGCACCCCATCTCCGATTGTAAAGGGATGCAATTAATAGTGCAGGCATACTATCTAAAGCAATCGTCCCAATTACAGCAGGTATCTTTACCATTCCACCGATCGCAGAAAAAGCCATAAACAAGGAAAGTAATAAAAGAGTCCTAAGATTACTTTTCATTTTTTTTCTGAACTTTACCTGTTGAAAATACGTTTGCGCTGCGAATGTATTCAACATCTTTTACATTACAACGATAATTGATCACACGTGCTAAGGCAAAAAAGTAGTCGGATAATCGATTGATATACTGCAATGTCACAATAGGAAAGTCCTCGTCCGTTTTTGAAAGCGAAACCATGATTCTCTCTGCTCTTCTTGTAACCGTCCTAGCTATGTGAATACTTGATGAAGCTTTCACACCTCCTGGTAAAATGAACTTCTCAAGTGGAGGCGCTTCCTTCGTAAACCTATCAATCTTCTCCTCCAACGTCTTGACGGATTGAGGTTGAAGTTTGATTTTTCTATGTTTAGAAACGTTGGATAGATCACCGCCACAATCAAATAGTTCATGCTGAATCGTCTCTAAATCCTGTAGGACATCCTGAAAACGCTCGACATCCAGTTCTGAAACGGCTTGCCCAACAAAAGAATTCACTTCATCCAATGTACCATATGCTTCGACACGAATATCATCTTTATCTACTCTTCCACCGATTAAACTTGTTTGACCTTTATCACCAGTTCTTGTGTAAAGCTGCATACTTACCCTCTCCTTTATCCTTTTAGCGATGTAGCAAGGCCGTACCAAACCAGCCATACTTGCTTAGACATTTTCGCCAGATCTTGATAAACCCATCCTGTCATATCCCGCCATTCCCTGGATAGCTTTTCCATTGGGACAATTCCTTTCCCGACCTCTGAACCTATCCAGATCACTCTACGATCAGGGTCTTCTTCTTCCCACTGCTTTAAGGTTTGCATCAAAATTGTAAAAGACTTTCTGACTTCGGAATCATTATTTAAAATGGTTGATCGAATTCCATACTCAAGTCCCTCTATTACGATGACAGAGTTTGAAAAGTTGATATCATCCAAATGAATCCTTTCTCCACTAAATAATGGAATCCAGGTTGCATCAGTTTCTTTAAGATTAAAATGGGTTTTCACCCATATGCTTTTCCCATTAAAGGAACCTCCCGTAACGAAGTACATGTTTGATTCCTCCAATCATTTTCTGTCTTCCATACCATTTCATACCCTTCTCCATGGTTGACCTTCCATTCCCAAAACGTTCTGTGAACATGTCCAGGAGATAAAGAAGTTAATAGATGTCGAATGACTCCACCATGAGTAATAACGGCGTACCGCTTCCCATTGTGCTCTTCTATCTGGGCAACGATCTGTGCCCAGGCTAAATCGACTCGTTTTCCAAATTGTTCTATCCCTTCTCCATTTGGTGGAGAAATGGATGGGTCCAATAACCATTCTTGATAAGCATCGTCATCCTTTAAGCTCTCATAGGTTAGACCTTCCCAGCCTCCAAAGTGTATCTCTCTTAAAAGGGATGAAGAGATTAATGGAGCATGAGGAAACAGAAAATGAGCGGTTTCTAAACAGCGATTAAGATCACTCGAAAAGCATCGTTCATACTCTTCAAAAAAAGTATTTCGCCTTTTAAGTAATTCGATTCCTTTTCGAGATAAACTGGAATTGGTCCAGCCGAGGTATTTCCCTTTCTCATTTTCCTCTGTTAAACCATGGCGAATACATGCAATAACCATATAGTCATCCATAAAAACAACTCCACCCCCTCTACACTGCCCCCGATTGTATCACCGGACATACCGCCAAACCATTTGATGGATCTAGAATAAACAAAGAAGAATATAGCTAACGTCACCAGGCTGAATAAAGCATAAAAATTAAAGCAATTTAATAAGAAGCTGCCGACTCCACCCAGCAATAAACCAGAAACAATCCATATAAGATCATAACCGGTCACATTCTTTCTGAAACCATATCCCATTCCAGACGTCTGGGCTGCAGGGATAAGGATTATACTCGCCCCCATCACCATTCGACTTAAAAAGGGAATCGACACAAGAATCATACCTATCAAAATAGTGGAATGGGTTTGAAGGATGGTTTCATAAATAAATAAAAACCGTGAAGAAAGCAATACCACCAGTGACAAAACGCCAAAGGCGCCTACCCTCGGGTCTTTCATTATTTCTAATCGCTTTTCCTTATCTCTATAAGAAAAAAAGGCATCACTTGCATCCATATAGCCATCTAAATGAATACCGCCCGTTAATACGATTGGCAATACCCAAATAAAGAATGATATACCTAGAGGGCTTATGTGGGTAAAAGAATCCAGAAAAACATATCCTCCTACAAGAAACACACCTACAAATAAACCTAACAGTGGAAATGTCCGGACCATCCACTTCATTTCCCTATTCCCTATTGAAAATTCTTTACGGATCGGCAGAATCGTAAAAAACTGCAGGTTAAGGAGAAAGCTTTTAAATAGGATCATGAGGAAACCGTCCTTCCTCATTCGGACCCCTCTTTTTCACAACTGGGATTCCCGCCGTCATTTCAATTGCCACACATGCTTTTTTCACCATTCTTATGTGCAATGCACCAAGCCGTTTCTGGAAAGTAAGGATATCCTTTGAATCAATTGGAAGGTCAGAAACCAATTCATTGCTAACCAGGAACAGTACATCAACTTTATTTAGCAACTGTACGATAGATTGATAGATTTTCTCTTCTATATATTGACTTTTCTCCTCATTACTATCATACATCTCATTTGTTAAAAGAGTCGTGAGGCAGTCCAACAGTACAACGGAGTGTTGAGGAATTTGGTTGATTATCCTTTCAATTGAATTGGGACATTCAATCGTCGTCCATTCCACAGCAGACGCTTGCCGGTCCTGCTGGTGTTTCAAGATTCTTTGCTCCATCTCCCTGTCAGTGTTTACTCCACAAGCAAGATAGACCAATGGAACGTTTGACTTCTTCTTCTCAATTGCCCATTTTTCAGCAAAAGAGCTTTTGCCGCTTCTAACCCCTCCGGTAATAAAATATAGGGCTCCCAAGCCGATTCCCCCTCTCCTCAATTACCTTTTCATTGAAATGATTCTACTCTGTTTGATCCAAATAGCGTTCAATGGCTTTTTTTGTTACCTCATACACACCGCGCCCAATCAACTTCCCTATTGGTGTAATCGGTCCGGCAAACGGTTCCAGCTCTCCTTGTTGACTTGAGGAGATCAGAATACTGTCGGTCGGTGTCCCGGTTGCAAGTTGACCAGTTCTTCTGTCCCTCACATTCATGTCATGTAGGGCCCTCACTTTCGCTTCTGTTGAGGTTACAAGGGCTTCTATATATGCTTCATCTGAAAGATTCCCATTTATGAACACCCATGTATTAATCGTGCCTGGCCTTAAATCAATATCATATTGATAACTTGTCGAGACATCAATCGCATTCCCGACACCGGCTGTCACTACGACGAATACGGAATGCCCCTGAACTTCGAATGATTCGCAAACCATATTATTTAAAGGAAGCGCCGTCATCATGCCTACAGAAAATGAGGGGTCCAGGTCTTTATGAACAAGAAATTCTTTCATGTCCTCTTGATAATCTGAACAGTCATAATCTGCAGGGACCCTACGATTGATAAAGTGCCTGTACCACCCGATTCCTGCACCAATAATTCCTGAGGACATGCATTTTAATGGGTAAGGGGCAGAGAAATGTATGTATTCTTCTCTTACGTTTAGGTAGCTTTCATCTAACACAAAGTTCTCTGTCGCACTCTCCTCAGGAACAATGACCATTTGAGGTTTTGCAACTAAAGGATGAGCTTGTTTCTGAACCTTTGTATGATACACCTCTTCTATATGTTTCTCTTTCAGAACCTCTTCCGGGTGATGGAGAAGTTTGGTTCTTCCTTTATCTAAGAGAAGTAAGCGATCACAGTATAAACTTGCTAAGTTTAAGTCATGAAAGATTGCGATTACCGTTAATTTTTCGTGTATTGTTTGATTTTTAATTAAATCCAACAATGACTTCTGATACGAAAGATCGAGATGATTAGTGGGTTCATCAAGCAACAGGACCTGTGGCTCTTGAGCGAGAGCCTGGGCAAGGAATACCCTCTGCCGTTCTCCCCCGGACAACTCATGAAGGAAGCGGTCCTGAAAGGAAGTAATGCCCGTTTGATCCATTACCTTCTCCACGATTTCAGAATCCCGTTCAGTCGTTCCTTTAAAGAAACCTTTTTGGTGAGCATATCTCCCCAGCATAACCGTCTGCCTCACCTCATAGGAAAAGGTTTCTGTCGATATCTGAGGAAGTACCGCTACCTGTGTGGCAAGATCCCTTGAAGAGAAATGATGCAGTTTTTTTCCTTTTAACCTTATGCTTCCATCCATTAATGGAAGCAGACCCGTCATGGCTTTTAACAGCGTCGTCTTTCCACTTCCGTTAGGTCCAAGAATCCCAAAGAATTCTCCTTCATCTATATGAAAATTCATGTCTTCCACGATTATTTTATCGTTATATCCTACTGTAACACCGTCTACATCTATCATGATGAAAGCCCTCTTTTCTTCAGGAGAATATAAGCAAACATCGGGGCACCAATAAGAGCTGTTATCACTCCAATCGGAAGCTCGGTTGGTGCAATGATGGTTCTTGAAATGAGATCAGCCAATACGAGAAAGCCTCCCCCAACAATGATGGACAAAGGAAGTAAGTGTCTATGGTCATGCCCTACGATCCTTCTTAGAAAATGAGGAATTACGAGCCCCACGAATCCAATTGTACCTGAAACGGCGACAGCCGCTCCCGTGAGGATACTTCCAGCAATTAAGATGAGGAGTTTTCTCTTTTGTACGGATATCCCGATATGATGGGCTTGTTCTTCACCAAAGCTCATGCCATTCAGTTCCTTGCCATTGAGGAACAAAACGATCACTCCAATTAAGAAAAAGGGGAATATTATCGTAATGTAATCCCACCCTCTCATGGACACGCTTCCAAGAAGCCAACCGATGATCTGTCTTAATTCCTCTCCCGTCAGGGCAATCATTAAGGATATAAAGGAACCTAAAAAAGAGCTGAAAATTATCCCTGTTAATATGATGGTTTCTACCTTCATGGTTCTTTCAACCTTCTGTGCAAACCATAATACGAGGAACACGGTTATAATCGAACAAAGAATACTGAGAAAGGGAAGCGTAAACTTCCCGATAAACGGAATGCTCCAATTAAAGAACAACGTAATAACAGCACCGACCGATGCTCCTGAAGACACACCCAATGTATATGGATCAGCCAGCGGGTTGCGCAATAGTCCTTGAAAAGAAGCTCCCGCAATTGCCAGGGAGCTGCCAACCAATAATGCCAGTAATACTCTGGGCAATCTTATGGAGTACACGATATTTGCAAACATTGGATCAATTTCTCCCGGTATAGGGAATCCAAACCATTTAGCTCCAACGATGAACAGAATATCCATCGGTGGGACAGAGACGGTTCCGATCGAAATGCCTGTAAAGAGAGCGAAAAGTAAAAACGTTACAGCCAACCCGTATGTTATCCATATTTTATTCTGCAAATAACTCCGGATAGATTGACTTTGCAATTTCCTCTACTCCTTCAACTAATCTCGGACCAGTACGTGTGACCAGATCTGAATGAACATCATGGACATCTTCATTTTTTATAGCAGTTACATCTTTCCAACCTTCTCGGCCCATCACTTGTTCTTTAGGATTTTCACTATAAAAACCATAGGTTGTAATGATGACGTCAGGATTTGAAGCGATGACCGCTTCTTGATTTACTTGGACCCATCCCTTCTGATCACTCATCACATTTTCGGCATTTACTAGTGAAAGCATTTGATCAATAAAAGTATTTTTTCCTGTCGAATATATGTCAGGGGAAGGTGAAACCTCTACATACACTTTTTTCTTTTCAGATACACCACTGACTTTTTCCTTAATGGATTCAAGATCCGCTTTCATCTCAGAAATGACAGACTCAGCTTCATCTTTCTTGCCTACCAATGTGCCGATGTTTTCCATCGTGGTGTACACTTCCTCAAAGCTATTGGCATCACGTACGATATAGACCTTTACCCCTGCACCTCGAAGCTGTTCTAACCCTTCTTCCGCCGACACAGCAGTGGACTCATGAGCAAGAACCAAATCCGGATTCAGACCGATAATCTTCTCAACGTTAAATTCCATTCCACCTATTTTTTCTTTCTCCGCCGCTTCTTTTGGATAATTATCAAAATCTGAAACACCTACGATTTCCTTATTCAATCCTAACTCGAATAAGATTTCTGTATTGCTCGGAATCAATGAAACAATATGCTTAGGTTGCTCATCCAGCGTGACTTTATTATTCAGGGCATCGTTTACTGACAAAGGAAAAGCAGATTGCCCCTGGCTGACTTCCCCGCTATCTTTATTCTTTTCAACATTTTCATTGTCAGTACCGCAAGCTGAAAGGAGTCCTAGAGATACTATTAGTACGAGAATGATTTTGAATGTGTGTTTCATACGTTTTCCTCCTGTAGATGAACTTATTCCCAGACAAAAAAACATCTCCAGTGGGACTAGAGATGCTGTGTAAAATGCATAAAAGGCTTTAAACCGTTAAATATGCACATTACACCTTTCTATCCGCGTAGATTTGGTGCGAAAGAAATCAGGCAGGTCTCCTGGCTCATGGTCATTGTTTGCTGCACCTTCCCATACCCATTGGTACAGTGGCATTCATACAGCTCACTTCCATTTACAGTGGCGGGACCGCGTTGGAATTACACCAACTTCCCTATTATGAAGCTAAAAAGTTTGCTACCGAAACTTCCGCTTCACCTAATCTCATATCGTATGTAATTATTCCGTTCAACAGAATTATACACAAGATTCTATGGATAGTGAATGAAATTTGATAAACTTTGCTGAAAATAGCAGGAATACTTCTTTTCGAATCTTTTCCCGATGCAACCTTTCGAGCTAATAGATTGTCCCCTCCATTCATTCGTGATAAAATCTTTTTCAAGCAATCGCTTTACTGCTTTAGAGGAGCACATATGGTACAGGAGGTTCAGCAATGAATGAAAAAAAAGAAATCGCTACTTTTGCAGGTGGTTGTTTTTGGTGCATGGTAAAGCCATTTGATGAATTACCGGGAATAATTGATGTCGTGTCAGGTTATTCAGGGGGCCACCTTGAAAACCCAACATATCAAGATATAAAAGAAGGAAATAGTGGACATTACGAAGCTGTTCAAATCACATTTAATCCTGATTTGTTCTCTTATGAAAGATTATTAGAGCTATACTGGCCTCAGATTGATCCAACGGATGATGGGGGACAATTCCATGACCGCGGCAATCAGTACCGGACAGCTATTTTTTATCATAATGAACACCAAAAACAATTAGCTGAAAACACAAAGAACGAAATAGTAGACAGTGGACGATTCAAGAAGCCTATCGTCACAAACATCCTTCCTGCTTCCACTTTCTATCCGGCAGAAGAATACCATCAAAAATTCTACAAGAAAAATCCAGATGAATATAAACAAGACCGGGCAAAATCAGGTCGCGATCAATTTATAGATAATCATTGGAAGAACTAAATAGTGGGATGAAAAAAGCTCCTTTCGCCAAACTAATGGCAGGAAGGAGTTTTTTGTATGAAGAAAAACGAGAAAAATACAGAAGATAAAGAGCAGGTTATCGGGTTTGAAGGCCCAGGGAAAGTCGTCAATTTCTTTGACCCCTATCCTGATGAAGATGAAGAGAATGTAAATAACTCGGATACGGTAGATAATCATTCTTCAGAAAAGCAGTAAAAACATAAAAGGTGAAGATTATTTAAATTTAACCTTCACCTTTTCATATTAACCAATGAATCGATTCACTTTCACTTGCTCATTAAGGATGAGTTCCGCTGTCAGTTGTCCTGAAAGTGAGACCATCGGCACACCTCCGCCTGGATGGGTTGAACCTCCCACGAAGTACATATTAGAGAGCACTCTGCTCTTATTCGGAATCTTGAAGCCTCCATTAAGCTTTCGGTCTGTGACAGTCCCATAGATAGAACCACCATTCGCCCCATAAAGGGTTTGAAGGTCGTTAGGAGTGAAGGTATATTCGTATTCAATATGATCCCTTAGATTGGTTACGCCCATTTTCTCCAGCTTTTCCAGTACTTGGAGTCGATAAGATTCTTTGTATTGAGTCCAATCCTCACCCTCTTTTAAAGGTGGCACATGTGTCAACACAAACAGGTTTTCTTTTCCTTCAGGAGCCTGTGTGGGATCCGATTTTGACGAGATACCAATATAAATCGTCGGATCATCAGCCAGCTTTTTCTCATCGAAGATTTGCCTGAATTCTTTTTTAGGATCCTTACTGAAAAAGAAGTTATGGTGAGCAAGATGATCATATTTACGGTCTACCCCAAGCAGCAGAACCAAACCTGAAACCGTAGGGGCATACTTGCTTAGTTCCTCGACTTCCTTAGGTGACTCATGATAATCAGCCAAAAGGGATTTGTAGCAAGGGATCGCCTCTAAATTCGATACCACGATGTCCGCCATCAACTCTTCTCCTATTTTCGTACGTATTCCTTCAGCACGGCTGCCAGTGGTAAGAATATCCTCAACTTCACAATTTAAGCGAATCTCTACCTCGAGTTCCTCCAACACCTTTGCCATTGCCTCTGCAATTTTATACATTCCGCCTTTTACGTAATGGACTCCCAGCGCCAACTGAACATGTGTAAGCTGTGACATGATGGCTGGTGCATGGTAAGGTGACGAACCGACGTACATGATCAGGAAATTAAACAGCTGCTGCAAATGCTTGTCTTTAATGAATTTACGATTCGCAGCATCCATGGATTTCATCGGATCCATTTGCAGTAATTCCTTGACCGGATGCATCGTGCGTAGGTCCTGCAAGCCATTGATGCTCTTTTTATAGAAGCTTTTCATTGTGAGCTCATACATTTTTCCACAGTAGCTTAAATAGTTAAAGAAATTATTCGCATCCTCCGTGGATGTCTTTTTCATTTCTTCTAACATTGTTGGAAGGTCCGAAGATACATCCAGGACCTTTCCGTCTTCAAAAAATGTCCTCCAGCCCGGTTCCACTCTGATAATATCCACATAATCATTCAGATCACGGCTTGCATGAGCAAAAACTTTTTCCAGAACCCACGGCATCGTAAGGATCGATGGGCCTGTATCGAAAGAAAAGCCTTTTCCTACTCTTTTGTTTAATTTTCCGCCAAGTCTTTCCCCTTTTTCAACAATGGTCACGTTAAATCCTTCTGATGCAAGACGGATCGCTGTTGACATACCTCCTAATCCGCCACCTACTACTATCACTTTCTTCTTCATCTCATTTCCTCCTTACGAGAAAGATCGTTGTCTGCTGAATCGCTTATTCAGCTTTCCATTGTGCCCATTTTGATTGACTTCAAACAAATTTGACATGAATTTACACACACAAAACAACCAATCCATTTGAAAAAAGGTATCACCTTTAACCAAAATGGTTAAAATGTCGATAAAAACCAAAAGATCAGAAGGTGAAAAAATGTATATTTGGTTAGGGTCTATTATTCTTACCGTTTTCCTTTTTACTAGAATCCCTACAGTCAAAAAGTCCATTCATGTAAGGAATAGTTTTCTCGTAAAAAAATGCTCCATCATCATTCCTGCCAGAAATGAAGAACTGACAATTGGAAATCTATTATCGAGTATTCAGAAGCAATTTATTCAGCCGTTTGAAGTGATCGTGGTAAATGATGGATCGAAGGATCGTACGAAGGCGATAGCTGAAGAGTTCGGTGCAACAGTGGTGGATACTCCCCCTCTTCCAAATGGATGGAACGGAAAATCTTGGGCTTGTTGGAATGGTGCGGAAGCATCCAAGGGAGAATTCTTACTGTTTGTGGACTCAGATACATGGTTCGAGCAAGCAGGACTTCTAAGAATTTGCGAGACTTATCAACAACAGCAATGTCAAGGAGTTCTGAGCATTCATCCCTTTCATAAGATGAATAGTGGATTTGAGACTTTATCCATGATGTTTCATTTAATCGTATTCGCCTCAACGAGTGTCACTCATCTCCTATCCGGGCTGGTCAGACCTTCGGGTGGGTTTGGTCAGTGCTTCCTGTGTACAAGAGATGTATATCAGCGAATTGGTGGGCACGAAGCAATCAAAGGAGATATGGTGGAGCATTTTGCTTTAAGTCAACGTGCAAAAAAATGTGGAGAATTAGTAGTAGCAGCGAGCGGAAGCAATGCCATATCCATGAGAATGTATGGGAACGGATTGAGTGAGTTATTCTACGGGTGGTCGAAGAGTTTCGCTTCCGGGGCAAAATCGACAAACATCATCCTCTTGGTACTATCTTCTTTGTGGATTACCTCACTCGCTTCTTTTGTCATTCATTCGCCGGTAATGGTATGGACAGATCCATATATTTATATGATTCAATACTTTTCTTTAAGTATTTACTTGTATCTCATTCTTAGCAGGATTGGAAATTTCACCATTATTGAGACGCTTTTATTTCCAGTCCATATTCTATTCTTCGTGATGACATTCTCCCACTCGGTGTTTACAACATTTTTGACGAAAAACACAAAGTGGAAGGATCGATACATTTATTTAGAGAAAGGAAAGGATGAAAAGATGAAATGATCATCCTTGTAAATATTTTTGCTTGGGTAAGTATTCATTTCGTTATTTCCTTTTTGACATCCAGATTGACCAACAAACAACTCCAAAGGTTGTCCCCCCTCTTTCATCCTCTTGAAATGGAAGCCGGGGGTGGAATATTTGAGTTTTTGAAGATTAAAAAATGGAAGGAATATATACCTGATGCAGGGAGATGGTTTCGTGGTGGGGTAAATAAAAATGAAATCGGCCTCACTTCTCATCAGGGTCGGATCACCTTCCTATACGAATTGACTCGTGCCGAATTATCCCACTGGCTGCAAATGATACCGGCACCTTTCTTTTTCATTCTAAATAATGGAGTCGAGTCCTGGATCATGTTCCTATACGGAATTTCATTTAACCTGCCCCTTATTCTCGTGCAGCGCTACAATCGAATGAGGATCGTTAAGATAATTGCTCAATATTCTCCGTCAAAATCTCGCCCATCAAGGAATCTAAGACCACACATCTCTAACCATTTTACAAATAGTGAATAAATTTTTAAAAATTAGACCATTTTAATGATAAGAACCGAGGAAGTCCTCCACTTCAATAGCCATACATCACCCGATTTGCTCGGTTCCCTCTTCTTTTTCTCCCCATGTTCCAAATAACCCCTATATGTAGATATTTGTCGAACAATTAAGTCTCTTCTTTTTCCCATCATTATGCTAAACTAATTGCATCAATTATGAGGAGGAAATAACATGCAAAAAACGTTCAAAACACTTTCAACATTTCAAGGAGGAGTGAACGTTTAAGTTCCTTATACATGAAACGACGCTCCTTCTTCCGGGACAATAGTACATTATTAGGAAGTAGGAGACATATATGGACAAACGAACCATTGCATCCCATAATATCCGGGTGCTATTTTGGATTTCTTTTTTTGGTACGATCAGTTTTCTTCAACCAGTCTTGACTTTATTCTATTTTGAAAGAGGATTAACTTCTTCTCAAATTTTGATTCTACTCATGTTTTGGAGTGGAGCTGTACTAATTGGAGAAGTTCCAACCGGAATGTTTGCTGACCGGTTTGGGGCAAAATATTCATTCTTGTGTGGTTCTGTGCTTAAAATCATTAGTATTGTGCTCCTTTTATTTGCCTACGATCCTTGGATGTTTTTCTTATATAGCTTTATAAATGGGTTTAGCGTGACTTTTTTTTCGGGGGCTGATGAGGCACTAATTTATGACTCGCTCAAAGAATCCAATGAAGAAAATCGCATGGATCATGCAATGGGCAAAATTCAATCTGCTACATTTGTCAGTATGCTGATTGCGGTTATATTCGGCTCTTATTTAGCTAAAGATTTAGCTGACAGCCAATTCAATCTACTTATTATCTTAGGATTGGCATTCCATTTAATAGAAGTATTCTTCGTCCTCAAAATTAAGCAGCCCACTATGGACTCCTTCAAAAGAGAGAATCCTTTTTCTCAAATTAAAAGTGGTCTGCGCGTGATTCGTCAAGCACCAGAGCTTTTGCTGATGTTTCTAAACGTAACGTTGGTCTTCATTCCTGCAGGAGCTGTTTATCAATACTTCGATCAGCCCTTGATGAAGGAGGCAGGATTGCCTGTTTATTTAATTGGCGTTTTTTATGCCATTTCGGCAGTCATGGGTTATTTTGCTTCTAACTCCATTGGGTGGATGACTGCAAAGGTTTCGAGGGTGAAGCTTATGAGTGTCTCTGGTTTGTTAGCTGTAATAGGCTTACTGTTATCCGCTTTATTTGGTTCAACATTATGGATTGTTCTCGGATCTTTTTTCGTTTTAAGACTGGTTCGAGCCATCCGTTATCCGATATACGCTCAATTAAGCAATGATCTGATTCCGTCCGGGATCAGGGCGACAACAATTTCCTTGCTTTCCATTGTAGATTCCTTCCTGGACCTTGTTGTGTTCGGAGTGTTATCTACAATTGCAGTAACAGGATATTCAACTGTATTGATCGGATGTGCATTCATCGCATTGCTAGGCACGATCCTGCCTATTAAATCCGTAAGTATGCAGAAAGCCCAGCAAAATGTGAAACAAATAGAATCATAATACAAAAGAGTGCTGACAGTTATGGTCAGCACTCTTTTATATATGTTCAAGAAAACCAGGAAGGACTACACCCTCTGGGCGAGCCTCCCGTTATTGCTTTTACTTTTTTAAATAAGTCCAGCCTTCTTCTTGATAAACCCGGTCTTCCTTCATGAGTTTTCCTAGGGCTCGTTTGAAGGATGCCTTGCTCATATTAAAGCGATCTTTGATGTCATCCGGCTGGCTCTTATCCCAAAAAGGAATAGCTCCATTCCTTTCTGCAAGATACTCCAGAATGACCTCAGCATCATCAAGCATTTTGTCCTGCTTTAACGGTAAGAAAGATACATTTAAGTTCCCGTCATCCTTAACGTCGATGACTCTCCCTTCAACCAGCTCTCCCAGTCTTGGTTCCGCTTTTCGTTCATTCTCATGAACGAAGCATCGATATCCTTGTTCGGATAAGAAAAAGGTTCCGACTCTAAGCAGTCGATACACACGTCCTTGCACTTTTGCGTTCATCATTTCTGTAGATGCTCTTCTAGACACCTGCTCAATGATATTTTCAGTCGCTAATCGTCCGTATAAGCGGTCCTGCTTATCACGATTCAGTGTTAAAAACAACTGATCACCCGGGTTTGGCCAAAGTTCCAGGAATTTAGGAAGATCATCTGCCGAGACTAAAATATCCTTAGGAAGGCCAATGTTAACGAAAACACCTAAATCCTCCCTTTTATCCACTACCTCAGCCCATCCGTAAGCACCGACTTGTACTTTAGGGATACGCATTGTCGCTGTAAGGCGAACATCCTTATCATGATAAAGAAATACCTTCACAGTATCTCCTTCTTGAATTTCTTCTGTTATTTCAGAATGATGCAATAGCACACGATCTATTTCATTCGTTAGAAAGAAACCATAAGGTACTTCATGATCAACGAATAAATCCACTACCGTACCTGGTTTTAAAGAAGACATTATTCTAGTTCCTCCTATTTCAATTACTTATTAACTTAAGTTCTCTCTACTCAAGTTTTGTATTCACTAAATATAGCTTTTTTCAGTGATTATGTATAGTACATGAGGCGATTTTAATAATAAACCATCAATTTAGAAAATAATGAATTCACGAACATTTAGTTGTTCCATTGACCTGATGAAAGTCACTTGATATGATGCTTCTAATTCAATTATAACAAATTCTCATACACCTTGTATAAGTTCAAGAATAAGGCTTGAACGTTTCTACCAGCTACCTTAAATGGCTTGTCTACAAGATAAAATAACACGATTATTTTTATCCTGTGGATATGACTCTGGTTAACTTTTGACCGGAGTCTTTTTATTTTCTACTTGGAGGGTTATTTATGAAAACATTCTTTCAATTTGCTGAAAGAGGAACAAGTTATAGAAAAGAAACGTTAGCAGGTATAACGACCTTCCTTTCAATGGCCTATATTCTTGTCGTCAATCCAATCATCCTCAGTCAGGCGGGAATGGATAAAGGCGCATTATTTACAGCTACTGCCCTGTCGGCGATTGTAGGGTCCCTATTAATTGGGGTACTTGCAAACTTTCCAATAGGTATTGCACCCAGCATGGGACTTAACTCTTTCTTTACCTTTTCTGTATGTATCGGAATGGGCGTTCCATGGGAAATTGCACTGACCGGAGTATTTGTGGCAGGCATAATCTTTATGATCTTAAGTGTCATGAAAATTCGCTAGAAAATCATCAATGTCATTCCACAGGATTTAAAATATGCGATTGCAGGTGGAATCGGATTCTTCGTAGCCTTTATAGGATTTAAAAATGCAGGACTTGTAGTTGCCAATCCAGAAACCTTTGTCTCGATCGGAAATCTTTCTTCTCCTGCTACACTGCTTGCAGTTTTCGGATTTGTAATTACATTGATGATGCTAGTTAGAGGCATTCGAGGCGGAATATTCTACGGAATGGTCGCCACCACCGTCCTGGGTATGATCACCGGGAAAATCGAGGTTCCTCACTCCATTATAGGCAAGGTTCCTAGCTTAGAGCCTACATTTGGAGTTGTTTTTACTCATTTAGGTGACATTTTCACCCTTGAAATAATGGCGGTGATCTTCACATTCCTATTTGTAGCATTCTTTGACACTGCAGGGGCATTGATTGCTGTTGCCAGTCAAGCGGGGATAATGAAAGATAATAAGATTCCGAATGCAGGTAGAGCTCTTTTAGCTGATTCCGCTTCAGGAGTGGCAGGAGCGATCTTCGGGACTTCAACAACAGCCTCCTTTGTAGAATCCTCTGCAGGAGTAGCCGTTGGAGGCAGAACGGGATTCACTTCAATAGTAATTGCTTTTTGTTTCTCCATCGCTCTCTTCTTTTCTCCAATATTATCTGTTATTACTCCTGAGGTAACTGCACCTGCATTGATAATTGTCGGTGCTCTAATGGCTACCGAAGTAAGGCATATTAACTGGAGTCGCTTGGAAATCGTTATTCCTACATTTATTACGATTATTATGATGCCCTTAACCTTCAGTGTTGCAACCGGGATTGCCTTAGGGTTTGTCCTTTATCCATTAGCGATGATCTCGTTAAAAAAATGGAAAGACGTTCATCCAATCATGTACATCCTTTGTGCATTATTCATAATTTACTTTGCTTTTTCTTAAGACGAAGAGAGTGATTGCTTGATTTAATCAACTCTGCAATCACTCTCTCTTTTATGCTATGGATGTTTATGAAAACTTCTCACTGCTTCATCGGTAGGAAGAAGGAACGTCATCATCCCTAGTAGTGGAAGGAAGCTGCAAAGGATCATGACGAAACGAATGGTGAATAGATCTGCGAGTCCCCCGAAGATGACTGCACCTACAGCTCCCATTCCAAAGGCAAGTCCAACGGTCAGTCCTGATACCATTCCAATTTTGTGTGGCAAAAGCTCTTGTGCATACACGACGATTACACTAAAGCTTGAAGACAAAATAAACCCGATGCAAAAGATAAATGGGTAGACAATACTTAAAGATAAGTAGGGTAAAGCAAGGGTTAACGGGGCAGCACCTAACATTGAAAAGAAAATGATATTCCTTTTTCCAAAACGGTCTGAAAGCGGCCCTCCCAAGAATGTTCCCAGCACTCCCGCAAACATAAATACAAAAATGTATGCTTGCGCTTCTTTAATTGAAAGACCGTAGTCTTCAATCAAATAAAACTGGTAGTAATTGGATAACCCAGCTCCATACCACGAACGGGCAAACACTAAAAACACTACTAATACCATTGCCCATTTAATTCTTCTATGAATCGGGTTTTTCTTCACGTTTGTCTTGTTATGTCGGTTCATCTTTTCATTAGAACGTAATTGTTCAGAGTACCAATTGGATACATGAAATAAAACAATGACCCCTAAGATTGCTACAATGGAAAACCACAAAGCCCCTTTTTGGCCAAATGGAACAAATATAAATGCCGTAATCAATGGGGCAAGTGACTGCCCGGTATTCCCACCTACCTGGTAAATCGATTGAGCCAGGCCTCTGCGGTTTCCAGCTGCCATATATGCCACCCTTGAACCTTCTGGATGAAAGATGGCGGAGCCGAAGCCGATGAATAACACCGACAAAATGATCCATAAAAAATGGCCGGATAATGCAAATCCCACCAAACCAATTAAGCTTGATAGCATTCCTAAAGGAAGTAAATAAGGTTTCGAACGTATATCCGCATAATAACCGAATACTGGCTGCAACAATGAAGAGGTCATATTGAGGGCAAATGCGATCCAGCCGATTTGGGTATAACTCAGCTGCAAGGATTTCTCAATGATTGGAAACATGGCCGGAACAACTGCCTGTAACGTATCATTTATAAAATGACCAGAGCTAATGGCTAATAGAATACCGTAAATAGTAGGATTTTGCAGGGGTTTCACAGCTGTTTGAGCCAAAAATGTCACTCCTCCCTTTTATTTCGTTACTCTAAATAGTATACTGAATTCCCTGTCCATTTCCTACAGGCAAATAAAAAAAGCCGAAGCAATGTTCGACTTTTCATTATTAGGATTACCCTCTGTTCGGAAAAATGCGTTTCAGCATATCTGCCATTTCTTCTCCCAGACCCTCAATCGGTTTTCCGTTCTCTGCTTTGTTTGCATAATCTCTCATACGATCAGTGAAGTCAGGATTAGTTGAAATATAAACGTTGTCTATATTTCCGTTCTGACTTTTCACTTGATCCGAGATCTTTTTCTCCAAGTCCTTCGAAACTTTCCCATTCATTTTATCTTCAAGTACCGCCGCTACATACGCGTTCTGATCTGTGGTCAAAACATAAGCGCTCTTCACTTCATTAAGACTGGCCACTTTATTTGCCTCTTTTTCCGCCAGTGAATAATTTTCTCTCATTGTCCCGTCATTGACATACTCACGATTATTAACATAATCACGATTTGCCTGATCGTTTTTGTAGTTCACCTTTTCCAAATTCCGGTTATTCATTTCTTGTCCTTCTTCATTCATGTCATTCCCCATACCGCAACCTGTTGCAATGCCCATGAACAATAACCCTAAAAGGGATATCAATAGATATTTTTTCAATTTGACTACCTCCTAAATATTATTCATCTTTACTATCCCCACACCACTTTAAAACTATTCAAGGACTGATTTAGCGTTTAATCCAACTCATATTTAGGGAAAACTCATTATGTACAATGTTATGGAGGTGAAGAAATGGGCCAGGCTGCTTTATGGGGAGGAATTGCCAGTTTATCCCTACTAATCGGTGCTGTTATGGGAATTTATTTGCCCATATCAAAACGAATTGTCGCTTATATCATGGCATTGGGAACGGGTTTGATCATTGGTTCTGCCACCTTTGATTTACTAAGTGAGGCAGAAGGGAAAGCGAACCTGCTCCATCTCACATCTATGTTCTTACTAGGGGCGATCATATTCACTCTATTCGAAATCTTCATTTCAAAGAAAGGTGGAAGTGAAAGAAAGAGGTCAAAGAAGAATCCCCATGGTCACTCAGGATTAGCAATTTATGTAGGAACCATAATGGATGCAATACCAGAATCCATCATTATTGGAGTCAGCTTTATAGGAGACCAATCCATACAATGGGTGTTCATCATCGCCATTTTCATCAGTAACTTACCTGAATCGTTATCAAGCAGTATCGGTTTCAAGCTTGACCAATATAGTACAGGTAAAATTCTAACCCTGTGGGGAAGCGTAGTCGTTCTCTCATCCCTCAGCTCATTGCTCGGGTATACACTTTTACAGGATGCATCGGAAAGCATATCTTACATAATCGGAGCGTTCGGGGCAGGCGGATTAATAGCCATGGTATCCTCTACGATGATGCCAGAGGCGTTTGAAGAAGGTGGGCCCATTGTCGGATTTCTGTCTTCATTGGGAATCATACTTTCTTATATACTGACAAACTTGTCTTAACCCATTTCCTTTTAATTGCTTTGGTATAGCAAAAACGTCCTTAAGCAAATGCTAAAGGACGTTTTTTACGTTTATTCTTCATGATCTATAGTTAAACCCTCAACAAACCGTTTTCCCATCAGCTTATCTTTTTTCCGATTTTCTTTACTGTTAAAGATAATATCAAAATCATAATCATCGGGGTATAGCTCTTTCGCCGAAACATAAAGATCCAGACGTTTATGATTAATTATTCTTTTCTCACCCTTAATTTGCACCGTGTAATCCCCTCTATCATCTGGTCCTTCATATACAATCCCGAATTCTCCACTCGCTGAAATTTTAACATTATCACCTTTACTAAATAATTTACCTCCACTCTCCCCCTTTGATGAAGATTTACTATGGTTCCTTTTTTTATATTTGTTTACGATAACCTGCTTTTCCATTTCCTTCTTCGCATGATAATCGATTTCTCCCAGGTCATAGTATTTCTTTTCTCTATACGTGATTTCATGGGCCTTTTCAATGATCTCAGGGTGCATCCCCAGCTTTAATGCAATGGCAAATGCTTGACTCTCGCCTCCCTTACCCACTACGAGCTTATAAGTAGGTTGTAATGTATCAATATTAAATTCCATACTTCCGTTCACGAAGCCTTCATGTTCTTCTGCAAAATGCTTTATTTCACTGTAATGGGTAGTTGCGAGTATCGTGGCTCCCTTTTCATATAATTGATCCAGGATGGCTGTGGCCAGCCCCATTCCTTCAAGGGGATCTGTACCGGAACCTAGTTCATCTAACAGAACCAGGGTTTGATCATTTGTATCCTTTAATATATCAATAATATTTTTTATATGGGAGCTGAAAGTGCTTAAATTTTGCTGAAGACTTTGACCATCCCCAATATCTAAAAGAATATCTTGATAAATACTGATTTCACTACCCTTTTCTGCGGGGATATGAAGGCCGCATTGGGTCATGAGAGTGAGAAGGCCCACCGTTTTAATAGCGACTGTCTTACCTCCAGTATTAGGTCCGGTTATCACTAATGCATGAAAATCCTCACCCATCTGAATGGATAGCGGTACTGCCTTTTTTCCAAGCAGGGGATGAACCGCATTTAATAAATGTATTTGATGATTTTCATTTACTATGGCGCTTACTCCATCAATGGAACGGCTATACTTCGCCTTTGCAAATAGGACATCGTAATGTACCATCGTCTCAATCGCCAGCTTCAATTGTGGTTCATACGATTGAACCAGCCCTGTTAGCGCCCATAGGATGTTCTCAACTTCACGGTCTTCCTCAAGTTTATAATATAAAAGCTGATCTTGCTGAATGCTTAATTCATCAGGCTCAATATAGAGAGTCGATCCTGAAGCAGATGAATCCAATACCGCTCCTTTCATTTTTCCTTTATATTCTTTCTTGATGGGGAGAACATACCTTCCATTTCTCTGGCTAACAATCGATTCTTGTAGATAGGATTTATATTTGGCTGACTTTACAATCGCTTGAATTTTATCCTTTAACCGATCCTCTTGAATCCCCATTTGTTTTCTAATCCTTAACAACTCTTTACTGGCATGGTCATCTATTCTTCCATTACGGATGCATCGATTGATTTCTTCCCCGATCTCAGGGATCTCTTCAATTGAATAAACATATGAAGATACCCGTGGAGCCACCCATTTTTTATCCTCCATGAATTTTTTGATTTTTTTACACGCATCCAGAAAATAATAGAGGCTTGTAAATTGATCTGGTTTCAAAGGCACCCCTTTATTCAGGTTTGCTACAATGTTTTCAACTCCATCCAAAGCATGAATCGGTATACTCGCACTTTTTTCCAGGATACTTACAGCTTCCGTTACTTCACCTAAACGCATTTCAATTTGGCGTTTGTTGATGGATGGCATTATGTTCCTTAATTCCTTTTTCCCCTTTTCTGTAAGGGCATACCGTGTCAACTCTTCCTTCACTTTGTTAAATTCTAATGTTTGAAAAGTCTTTTCGTTCAATGTTTTTCTCCTCCATATAAAAAAATAGACCACAATGAACAATGTCCATTGTGGTCTTACTCACTCGTATACTGACTTACCAATAATAATCGTATGTGTCTACGTAAAACGTGAATCGTTCATAACTGAAGGTTAGAAACGACTGCACAGATTCCCGATCCATGTACACAAAAAGAGCTGTGCACAAAGACACAGCTCTCCTATTACAGGGTTGAGTATGCTATGACCATTGTTCTTAACTACACTTTGAAGGCAAAGCTAAATAAGCTTATTCAATAACCTGTTTTTAAGGCTATTGCCTGCAAAATGTCCGTATTCATTTCACGGTTAGTTAAGAACGACACCTAACATAGAACATACTCCCTTTGTATACAGTAATTTAACTCATGTATAGTTTACGATGTATGGGATTCATTGTCAATAGGCTACTGTACAGACCTTTTATATTGAAACCTTTTCCATTGAAAACGGATAAAGCAACCGACACAGAATCCCCCAAGCGCGACGGACGCTGAAAGAAATACCATTCCAGAAAAAAGGTAGAATCCTGTGCTCCAGCCAGCCAGAGCACTCATGATTGCTCCTCCCAAGCAAATCACGGCAATCATGTTGTTAAACCGCTGCTGGTCAGCGTCTTCAGGTGGATACGATGAATACTCTTTCTTTAAGAATATCCTCCCTGCCCTTATGACGGGATTGAACTTAAATATCATAGCTGATAATCCCACCATAAATGGAAGCAATAAGAAGAATTCTATTTGAAGCATCCATGAAATGGCTATAGTAGAAACGATGAACCATTGATTTAATTGTACTAAAGGTTTCGGTATTGAATTGAGTAAAGGTAATCCCACTTTAATTCCTACCTTTCTGATTGGTATTTAAGTAATTAAAGTGTAGCGGATTCATCAGAAAAAATCAAAAGAAAAAACCGAAAGCAGCCGCCCATTTTTTGGCTGATTTCGGTTCTCATCATTTACAGGTTCCTGAGTATTTCTGCATGACGCTGTTCATCATAAGCAGCCCTCAAAAACCTTCGCTTGGCTCTAGGTTCTGTAAGCTTGTTAGATATGGATAAATAAAAGGATACCGTTTCACTTTCATCTTTAATGCTTTCTCTTATCCCTTGCCGGTAATTTGAAGGCAGGTCTCTTGGATTGATTAAATTAATGGTTGGGTATCGACCTGTCAGTTGCAAGTACGATTGTGTAAACCCATTAAAGTGACGGATCTCATCCTGCCTTATTCCCAAGATTGCAAGCTTGGCTGTATCATTAGGGGCAAGCTCTGCCAGTTGTGTATAGTAAGATATAGCTAGAAATTCGTCATTAATGGCTTTTTGTATATCTCTTCTCAGTTGTCGATCGATTTGACGGTCATCCTGATTTTCAAAGTAATATGGATATTGATCGTACATCAAACATCTCCTCCTAAAGCATAGCCTTTTACAGACTATGATAGAAGCCCATCCATAGTGATGATCTGCATCATTTCTTTAACTCGTATCGATGCTGTAACTCTTCAGGTGCCATCTTCACTATAAGCTGAAGAACAAACGCAAACACTGCCAAATCATCAACAATTCCAAACAAAATAAAAACATCGGGAATCAAATCAAACGGCAGCCAGAAATACCCTCCCACCAACGCAACTGACAATCCCTTCTTAAATAGCGAAACCTCTTTAGACCGAAAAAAATCAACCAGAAACGGAACCGACCTGCGAACATTAAAAAGAAATCTCACCCGCTTCATAAACCTCATCATTCGTCCCTCATCACCAATCTTTTTTTTCTTACGTTAGCATAGCAAACTAAATTAGGGAAGAATTTAACGTATCTATATAACATCTTCAAGATTTTCAGATCATTTCCTTAAAGCGGTAGCAAACCCCGCATCCCCACCATTTCATTCAAAATCCTTTATCCGCTTATGTAAATAGCCGGTAAATTTCTCACTGTTCCCGCTAACACTCTATCTTTTTAGCATACTCGCGTGTTATAATCTTTTAGATTGAGTATTAGGAGGTATATCACACATGATTCAAGTATCAGATGTAAGCTTACGTTTTGGTGATAGAAAGCTATTCGAAGACGTGAATATAAAGTTTAATCCAGGGAATTGCTACGGACTTATCGGAGCAAACGGTGCTGGTAAATCAACATTTTTAAAGATTCTTTCAGGAGAAATCGAAGCGCAGACCGGCCATGTATCGATGGGTTCAGGTGAGCGACTTGCTGTATTAAAGCAGGATCACTTCGAATATGAAGAATATGAAGTGCTGAAAGTTGTCATTATGGGGCATACCCGTTTATATGAAGTCATGCAGGAAAAAGATGCCATCTACATGAAAGAAGATTTCTCTGATGAAGACGGCATGAAAGCTGCGGAATTAGAAGGTGAATTCGCAGAGCTTAACGGTTGGGAAGCTGAATCAGAAGCTGCGATCCTACTAAAAGGCTTAGGAATCAATGAAGATCTTCACACGAAACAAATGTCCGAACTAACGGGTGGAGAAAAAGTAAAAGTATTATTAGCACAAGCTCTATTCGGCAAGCCGGATGTTCTTTTACTGGATGAGCCTACCAACCACTTGGACATACAAGCGATTCAGTGGTTAGAAGACTTTTTAATTAACTTTGAGAACACAGTCATCGTCGTATCACATGACCGTCACTTCCTAAACAAAGTTTGTACTCATATTGCTGACCTTGACTTTGGAAAGATCCAAGTTTATGTCGGGAACTATGATTTCTGGTATGAGTCCAGTCAATTAGCACTTAAAATGGCTCAGGATCAGAATAAGAAGAAGGAAGAAAAAATCAAAGAGCTTCAGGCATTCGTTGCCAGATTCAGTGCGAATGCATCTAAATCAAAACAAGCCACTTCACGGAAAAAATCGTTAGAGAAAATTTCATTGGATGACATCAAGCCAAGCTCACGTCGTTATCCATATGTACAATTCAAGCCGGAGCGTGAAATCGGAAACGATGTTCTGCGTGTTGAAGGTCTTACAAAAACGGTTGACGGAGTAAAGGTCTTAAACAATGTTTCCTTTATCCTGAATAAAGAAGACAAAATTGCACTTGTCGGAGCAAACGAAATCGCCAAAACGACTCTATTCAAAATCCTTGCAGGTGAAATGGAACCGGATAGCGGCACATTCAAGTGGGGAGTTACGACATCTCAAGCTTACTTCCCGAATGAAAACTCCAAGTACTTTGAAGGAAATGAACCATCCCTTGTGGACTGGTTACGTCAATACTCACCGGAAGATGAGAGTGAAACATTCCTTCGCGGATTCTTGGGCCGCATGCTTTTCTCAGGGGAAGAAGTATTGAAAAAGCCAAGTGTCCTTTCAGGGGGAGAAAAAGTTCGCTGTATGTTATCCAAAATGATGTTAAGTGGTTCAAATGTTCTGTTATTAGATGAACCAACAAACCATTTAGATTTGGAATCTATTACTGCATTGAATAACGGATTGATAAACTTTAAAGGTGCGATGATTTTCGCTTCCCATGACCATCAGTTTATTCAAACCATCGCAAATCGCATTATTGAAATCACCGAAGATGGTGTCATTGATAAAGAAACGACTTATGATGAATTTCTTGAGATGAAAGCTTCTATGAAAGCTTAATGTGAACCAGAAAAAGCAGGCAGCCAAATGGCACCTGCTTTTTTTCATTCCCTCGCTATAAGGTCATTCATATTGACCGTGTTTAATCAAGTAGCCTTTAATCTGAAAATAGCCTATTTTTTTCGGTAATTCTTCTTTAATCGGCTTTAAGAGGTCCGTCCCTACTTTCTGGACTGCTTCTTCGATAAGTGTTTCTTCTTCTTCTGTAAAGAGGATGGTCCAGTCATTCGTGATGCCTTCCTGATAGGCACGGATAATGTGATTTTCAATCGTTGCTGTACTCATACCCCGTTCTTTCGCAATTTTTCTTATATCCATGCTCTCTGTGAACAACTCATAGCTGATTAAATGGGACGCTGTGTCAGAATGACTTGTCTTCCGTGATCGCGAAGGCTTGACGACCTCAACTTGATGTTCGGGATTCTCAGATAAAAAAACAGAAATTTCGTTTATGAAAATTTCTCCATACCGATTCAGCTTGTTTTCACCGACTCCACTAACCTGCAGGAATTCCTCTGATGTTTTCGGCATCTTCACACACATGTCCTGAAGCGACTTATCAGAGAAAATAACGAAAGGTGGTACTCCTTCAGAATCTGCAATCGATTTACGGAGTGTTCGCAAGGTCTGGAACAAGCCATCTTCTTTAGGGATGATGGCCGAAACAGTAGGCTGGACCTTTCTCGTTACGCTTCTTTCCCCCATTAACACCTCTTTGCCTTTTGGTGATACTTTCAGGATAGGAAAGCTCCCCCCCTCGACTTGTATGACACCCTCTGAAATCAAATAATCGATAAACAGGCCGACATCCTTCTGAGATTGCTCCTTCATTAATCCATATGTGGAAAGCCGATCGAACCCCCATTCCAGGATCTTTTTGTTCTTTGACCCTGTCAGTACACCGCTGATGAGTGAGGTTCCAAATCTTTCATTCATTCGCATCATACAGGATAATACCATTTGTGCCTCTCTCGTTACATCCTCGGATTCCCTATCATCCAAACAATTGCTGCAATGGCCGCAAGCTTCCTCTACATGTTCACCAAAATACGCTAAAATGTAGTTCTGCAGACATGCTTCTGTATGGACAAAGTCAACCATTTCGCGTAATTTCTGCATCTCATTATCATGTAATTCCTGATTTACGATATTCTGGTCAATGATATACCGCTGTGTCTGGATATCTTGAGGTGAAAATAATAAGACACATTCGCTGTCCACTCCATCTCGACCTGCCCTGCCAGCCTCTTGATAGTACCCCTCCATATTCTTCGGAATTTGGTAATGAATCACAAAGCGTACATTTGATTTATTTATCCCCATCCCAAATGCATTGGTCGCAATCATGATGGTAATGGAATCATTCAGGAAGGCTTCCTGCTGTTCCTGCCTTACTGTATCAGACAGCCCGCCATGATATTTCCCCACGGAAAATCCCTTTTTATCAAGATAAATATAAAGGTTTTCAACTTCCTTCCGTGTAGCACAGTAAATGATGCCGGAATCCTGATGATTCTTTTGTACATACCTTTCTACCCAACGCTTACGATCTTCACCTTTTACAACCTGGAAGAACAAATTCGTCCGTTGAAAACCAGTTAATACTTTATATTGATCTGGAATGTGTAAATGATGAAGGATATCAGCTTGTACCTGTGGAGTTGCAGTTGCAGTCAATGCAAGAATGGTGGGATTTGATTGAAGTTGATTAACAGCGTTATAAATCCCTAAATAGCTTGGTCTGAAATCATGACCCCATTGGGATAAACAATGAGCTTCGTCAACAGCTACCAGGGGGATGGGTAAAGAATTGAGGAATCGAATAAACCCAAACGATTCCAATCTCTCAGGAGCAATATAAACGAGTTTGTATTCACCTAAAGAAATCTCTTCCATCCTGGCCTCTACTTCACTATTCGATAACGTACTATTAATGTAGGTTGCTGGAATCCCTTGACGAAGTAACGAATCCACCTGGTCTTTCATTAAAGATATGAGTGGAGAGATAACAAGTGTAACTCCATCAAGCATTAGAGCAGGAATTTGATAACAGAGCGATTTCCCTCCTCCTGTCGGCATGATCCCTACTGTGTTTTTTCCATCAAGTATGTATTCAATAATATTCGCTTGTCCATCCCTGAATTCGTCGTATCCAAAGTACTGCTTTAATACTTGTTTTGCTTCTACAATCACATTTTCCCCTCCCAATATATCTAACTATTCCTTTATTGTATTCCAGAACGGGGAACGTGCCAATAGGGTTTCCCATTTTTCAAACAAAAGGCTGTACATTCGTATTCATACACGTAATGTACAGCCTTATCATTACATTAAAACCACTTGACTGTTTTTTCTTCTTTATTTACTTCAACAGGTTTCGACAGTTTCCAAAAACTATCCCATACAGTATCTTTACTCTCAGTTGATGAAGAACCTTTAACTTCTTTCTCTTTCTTGTTAGACATGGTGCTACCTCCTTTAATACATAAATACATTACATCCTATTCAAATATAAAAAAAGAGTTTAATAATTTTTCAAAAAACACCTAAGAGTATGAGGCTCATTTTGCCTAGACAAGAAAAAAGAACCAATCAGAATAGATTGGTTCTCTACGATCCATTAGGATGATTTCATTGTAGGATGTGGATTGTCTACAACTTGTAATACCTTAGTAGATGTCACCATATCTTCTTTACAAAGCGGACACTTAGGAGTATCTTCACTTTTGAAGTTATCTCTCATCCAGCCTTTGCAATCTTCAGCGGAACAAGCCCAAATCTTTGTTTCCTCAGTTTTAATTTCTTCCTCAACTTGATTTCTACGACCAAAAGCCATTGAACGTCCTCCTTTAAGGTAAGTAGGATTTCCTTGCTATGCTTTCTAACAGGAAAATAATGATTGTGGTAATTTATGCTGCAGATAGTATGTGGTCAGTTATGTGTAGCTAGTGTAATCGAACAATTTCTGCGATTGTTTCCATTATACCATACTTGACACCAATTTAATATATGAACTCCTCAGTAAAGGTAACAAACGCACCATATGTAATGAAGGAAGAAAAAAAGATCCTTCATTATTTTTTCTTTTTGTTTCTGGAAGAAGGTGCCTCTACCCCACCTGATAATTCCTGGTTGGTCGTACCTTGTCCTTCCACTTGAGAAGAACCCAGCACCGCTTTTGACGGATCTTTTTTCTTCTTGCTCATCTGCTTCACCTCCACTCCTACCTTGCCCAAAACCTTTACAGTATATGTATATTTTAACCACCTTCCTCTTTGATAGGGCACTTTTCGCAATGGTTATCGTTTATTAACATAAGATCTGCTTGGGCTCTGTCAATTGGTGTGTGCTGGATGGTGAGGGGAACTGCTTCGCTTTCCGCGGACGTTCGGCCGAGCCTCCTCAGCTTCGCTTCCGGGGTCTCGGCACGTCCTACTTCCGCAAGAGTCTACGCAATTCCCCTCACCATCTATAAGAAAATTTCGTGACAGAGCTTAATAATGACAAAAACAATTATCTAAATGAAACAGCCTTTCAAAAGATCTTTTTACGGCTTGGTGCTTCTTACATTAAACAAAAAGAAGGAATTTTTGATCCAGGAAAATAATTCAATGATCCACCAATATATATATTTACGATTTCTATAGGGGAAAACCCCATCTTGTAGTGTTTTTGTACTCCTTTGTAGATAGTATGTTTTTGGGAACAAACTATCTAAATAGGAGCATTTTTTTTGTTTGTCTATCTATACCTATAGCCAGTAATAATGTAATATCACAGAGTGGATTGGAGCGGAAGGCACTTGACTCCTGCGGGTAATAGAGGAAAGGTCGAGACCCCACAGGGCAAGGCCCGAGGAGGCTCGACTTCCTCCCCGCGGAAAGCAAGTGCCTGGAGCGGAAAGGAACGGTCAACATTTTGTTCACAAATCACTTATCCAAAACAAATTTACGTTTTTGAAAGTTGCGCAAAACTCTGGGTGACAGCCAGAAGGAGCAGAATTACAAGTAGGCTCACCACCCGCCTCGCAGAAAGCGAACATCCTGTAGCGGAAACAACTATTACTTTCTTCTGTAAAATTGCCACAAAGTTTACTAAAAGATCCTAGATGAAAAAATACCACCTTATGATTAAGAAAAGGATTCATGGGAAGTCTAATCAATAAATTAAGGTTTAGGGTGTTGAATTCTGTGTTTAGACGTAGAGAAGTGAAGAAAGATATAGAAAAAGGGTCCCCCCATAGCTTTGATATAGATACATTTCATAAAGAAATACTTTCATTGGTAAGCAATAGTGAAGATTTGGTAGTCAGAATCATTACAATAGGCGAACAGAAGCTTGCAGTAGTATATTTTGATGACTTAATTAATACAACATCTATGCAGGACAGCATCATCAGGCCTCTTGAGGAATCCACAGGTGACCTGAATTATCAAATCATCCAGGATACGATCAATATTGCGAAACTTACACAGACGAATCAAATTAATGACGTTGTAGAGAACATCGTCAATGGGACGGCTTATATTTTTAAGCAAGGGGATACTCATGGGATATTAGCGGACGTTGCTGATAAAGGCACAAGGGGTTTGGAGAAAGCTGAAACGGAATCCCTGGTGTTTGGTCCTAAAATTTCTTTTACAGAATCGATTACAAAGAATTTAAATTTAATTCGATCTAATATCAACGATCCTAAACTATGCGTTGAAACCTTCATGATTGGGTCCAGAGCGAAGAAAAAAGTTCAAATGGTTTACATAAAAGACATTGCTGAGGAAGAGAACGTAAACACGTTTAGACAGCGCATTACGGAAATTGAAGTCGATAGTATAGTGGATTCCACAGTACTTGCTCAGATGATTGAAGATAATTCATTTACATTCTTCCCGCAATTTATAACGACTGAGCTGCCTGACCGCTGCACCATCTCACTCTTGCATGGAAAGATCTGTTTACTTGTCGATCGCAGTCCTACAGCGATCATCGGACCATCTACGTTTATGAATTTCTTTGAATCGACGGAAGACATATATATGAGATGGAATATGGGGACGTTTTTAAGATTGATTCGCTTTGTGGCGATTTTTTTCTCGATCCTTTTGACACCTGCCTACGTGGCCGTCCTGACATTTCATTATGAGGTCATTCCTTCTGCTCTTCTTGTTTCCCTGGGACAGTCAAGATCTAACGTCCCATTCCCTCCCGTGTTCGAGGCTATTTTATTGGAATTCATCATCGAACTCCTGAGAGAAGCAGGAGCAAGATTACCAACAAAGGTTGGGCAAACCATGGGGATCGTAGGTGGTATCGTCATCGGTCAAGCATCAGTGCAAGCAGGATTTACCAGTAATATTTTGATTATTATCATCGCAATATCCGCCTTGGGTTCGTTCACTGCTCCTAGTTATGCAATCGGTACAGCCGTGAGGATCATCCGCTTCCCGATCATCATCATGGCCGGGTTATACGGGGGGGTGGGAATCATGTTTTGCCTCTGTTTTATTCTCATTCATTTACTGAAAATAACAACATTGGGCAGACCCTATCTATCACCCATTTACCCATTTAGGTTTGCAGACTTCAAATACAGTCTATTCCGCTTACCTTATCAGTATTTAGTCCAACGTCCCATCTCCAATCACCCCACAGATCAGGGCCGCATCCCTGAGAAAAAAGCAAAAGAGAAGAAAGACGTTGATGAGTAAAGGATGAAATGTATGGATATTAATGTAAAGCCAAAGGAACGGTTAATGTTTAATGCCTTTTTGATAATGTTTATCTTACACACAGCCCAAACCGGAGTGGGGATTGCAGGGCTGCCCAGGATCATTTACATGGAGGCAAACAGGGACGCATGGATTTCAGTCCTTTTGGCTGGAACTCTTGTATCTTTTGTTCTTTTTATCATGGTAAAAATGCTTGAAACATACGATAGTCCCGATCTGTACGGTATTCACTTGGACATTTATGGGAAATGGTTCAGCAAAGGATTTAACATCCTGTATATTGGATATTATCTCAGTGTCACTTACGTGATCTTAATGAACTATATTGAGATGGTCCAGGCGTGGATATTCCCTAAAATGCCAACATGGCTCTTGATGGGCTTATTGATTTTTTTAATGGTTTATTGTGTATTGGGGGGAATCCGGGTAGTGGTCGGTATTGCTTTTTTAGGACTCATCCTCGCCTTCTGGTTAGTATTTATGATCTATACTCCAATTAAATATATGGACTTCAATCACCTACAACCAGTCTTAACATCTTCCCCGAAGGAGATTATGATGGGGATTTACAAATCAAGCTTTACTCTCATTGGCTTTGAATTAATATTATTTGTGTACCCTTACATAAAGGATAAGAAAAAAGCACTTAAATTTGGGCTGATCGGTGCAGGGTATTCATGTTTTCTCTTTACGGTTGTGACCGTTGTCAGTATCGGTTTTTTCTCTGAAGATGCCCTTTTAAAGACCATCTGGCCAGTCCTGTCCATGTTTAAGATATTGAGGATTCCAAACTTGGAGCGATTTGAATTTATTGCCGTTTCCTTCTGGATGCTGGTCATCCTCCCAAATATCTGTCTTTATTTCTGGGCAGCTTCAAGAGGAATGAAAAGAGTATTTAATGTATCTCAAAAAAAATCCATTTACCTCTTCGCCATCCTGCTTTGGATATTATCCCTATGCGTGCAGGATCGTCTCACGATGAATACCATTACAGACAAGGTTGGGACGTCGAGTTTTATTCTTTCATTCATTTATCCCTGCTTCCTATTCATACTGGTTAAATTGAAATTCATCGCTAAGAAGGAAAAGGGTGTGAATGTATGATTAGAACCACCATGCTCCTTCTGCTTTGTTTCTCTTCATGTTTCTTAAGCAGCTGCGTGGAGACAAGGTATTTAGAAAAGCTGGGATTGATTACAGCGGTTGGATATGATCAGGCTGATGACGAGAAAATAACCGGCACAATGGTCCTCTATCAGTTTAACCCAGCCATGCAGGATGTTGAAAAGGTACTTATAAGTAAGTCAAAGACGAGTAAAGGGATTCGTCTGTCACAGAATTTAGAGACCGATCATAAACTTGTTTCCGGTCAGTTAAGGATTACTGTATACGGAAGGGAGCTTGCGGAAAAAGGGATTTCTCACTTGGTTGATACGTTGGAACGGGATTCTTCCATTGGGAATATGGTGTACTTAACAATAGCTGATACGACTGCCGAACAAATCCTCAATTATCAAATGACGGAAAGACCATCGAACATGGGGACATACTTATATAACTTGGTCAGGCAAAATGTTGAATCGGAAACGCTTGTTTCTCCAACGCTACAGGAATTCATCACCGATTACGGCAGTGTCGGCAAAGACCCGATCCTGCCATTGCTAAAGGCATCAGACGGGAAGGTTGGTGTGGATGGGTTCGCATTGTTTACAAGGGATAAATTCATTAAAGAGATTAAAAAAGACAAGATTTTTTTTATTCGATCTCTTATGGAAGATTACAATGCCGGCAGTGTCGAAGTGGAACTACCATTGGAAAAGTTCGAACCTTACTTAACAAGTCCTCATCTTCGACAAGAAAAAGATAAGGTTTATATTATGATTGATAGTATAAAATCATCTCATAAGATAAAAACAGAGAAAAAAGCAACACCATCTTTTGAAGTGAAATTGAAGATCGAATCTCGTTTGCTTGAAATGTCTGAAGAAATGAAGTTGTCAGATCCGAAAGCGTTAAGATTACTTGAAGATGAGATTGGGGATTATATCGAAAAGAACATTAAAGAAATGATCTTGATGCTTCAAGAGCAAGGCACGGACCCGATTGGATTTGGAATGGAGTATAAAAGTATAAGGGGACACGAAGATTTATCGAGGGAAAAGTGGGATAAACTGTACAAGGATGCTTCTTTTCATGTGAAAGTAGAAAATAAAATCATTCGCACAGGAGTGATTGATTGATTAAACCTAAGGGTCCATCCAATAAAGGTGGACCCATTTTTATTATTGTTGAATTCGATCTGTGATTTCATTGATGACGGACTCATCCTTTATTTCCATCGGTCGGTCATTTTCAAAAATGATCAATCCGTAATAGACCTGCAGATCATCGTCACACGCTTCGCAAAAAAACGCTTCACCTGGGTCCCAAAACGCAATAGAGTGCAACTTTTTACTTTTTGACTTACGATGGCTTTGACTCAGTCGTCTCATTTCTTCAAGAAACCTTCCGATTGCTTCATCCCTGTCATTAAACGTCCACTCTTGAACAATATCTTTTTCCCAGCCTTCAAAAAACCACCAAGGCTCTGCATCACTTTTTGTGGTCATGACTCTCCAAGTATTATTCAATGCTTCACCCTCCTTTTTTCCATGTCCAAATTGTACAAAAAAAACGAACGAAAGAAAAATATTTAAATTATACTACTCTAAATTATTGACAAGTTCCCTCCTGTACAAGCATAGGTTTAATAAAAAAGACCTATTAGGATCAAATCTAAAATAAAAGGGAGGAAAAACATTTGAATTTTATTGTATTAAAGAAAGGCTCCATCATCGCATTATTAGTTACCATTATGATCATTACTGTCGGCACGATTTGGGCATTATCTTCTAAAAACTCCTATCCTACCGTTTCATTATCAGATAAAAAGGGTGAGAAACAAGTCATTCAGCTTGTCACAGGGGAATTCAAATCAGAAACACCATCGGGAAAAGAAATAGAAGCTTATCGATGGGATCCGGGTACGATTGTAGTTGAAAAAGATCATCCAGTGGAATTGCGCATTTATGGCGTTAACGGAATGGAACATCCGTTCTATATCGAGGGGACCGATATTAAAGGTACAGTGAAAAAAGGGGAAGAAACCGTTGTAAATGTGTCGTTTTCAAAAGAGGGGACGTATAGACTGATATGCGAAACACATGAGACCATTGATCGTAACGGTCCAATGATTGCGTATATAGTAGTTGATTGATGCATGAATTGTGGGTACTCTAATATGGAAGTTAGCCACTTGGAGATCTTGGGCATGGTATCCTATTACAATGCCATGCCCATTGCATACCCTGCCGCTCCAAATACGATCCCAATGAGATAACTTGCGAAAAAATAAAACAGGCCCATTTTTATATTTTCCTGGAGAAGTCTCAATACCTCCCAGTTTAAGGTTGAAAAGGTAGTAAATGCTCCACACACTCCGATCCCGAAAAAAAACATAACATTCTCCTCGGCACCCCTTCCAACCAGAATTCCCAATAGTAAAGAGCCAAACCCATTAATCAACAGAGTCGCTTTCGGAAACCGCGAACTACTGAATCGCTTAACCACGTTCGCGACTATAAACCGTCCGATTGCCCCAACACTCCCCCCTAATGCGATCAACAATATGCTAACTCCCATGACCGATCATCCTCCCTTTCCTTCCAGAGACAAAGCCCAACCATGCAAAAAGCATCCCTCCAAAAGAAGTAATGGACATATACAAGAAAAGCATGCCCCATTGCTTCTGCAATAAAAAGGTGACCAACTCGATACTAACTGTCGAAAAAGTTGTAAATGAGCCCAGGAACCCTGTTGCAATAAGTAAATACGATTTTTCATATTTAGAAGACCATCGACTATAGAAATAAGCTAATAGAAAGCTTCCCAGGAGATTCGCCGTTAATGTCGCGAACGGTAACCCGTTTTGAATGGTCCAGAGATAACTAATTCCCCACCTGCAAAAACTTCCCAACGCTCCACCGATCCCGACTAATAAATATTTCATTTTGTAAAACATCCCTGTTTTATAAGATTTTTTTGTGTGAAACCTTTTGCTCACAATTTCGTATGTACAATTACTATAGTTTCTTATGCCATTTAGGAGTATACTTTAATGGAATAGAGTTAATGCTTTAACAATTATTTTGATCAGTAAATTGAAGGAGTCTTCTCCATTGACATTTATCATTATACAAGACTTATTGGATTTTTACTTAAGTCCATTACATTTTAGTATCGTATTACTATTTTTCATCGCTTTGATTTGGAATCACTTACCTGGCACATTTCATCTTTACGTACGACCCTACGATAAGAAAGTTGAAGGACCAAATATCATCGCAAAGTGCGTTGCAGCTAATGAAATGATTCCTATCGGGATCCGTTTCATTACTTGCATGAAATTCCAATTTTATCACACCGATAATGACGAAGAATCCTCTTCTGTTTCCTTTTAACCAGCAAGCATTAATACAGAGGAGGAATTATCATTGAGGAAATTTTCATTCATCATGCTACTGGCACTATTCACTCTATCAGGGTGTCAAAGTGCAACCACTGAAGGAGCGTTCTTTCACGACTATCTTGTTAACCCGTTTTCGTTTCTCATCCATGAAATAGGTACCTTCCTGGATGGAAACTTTGGTCTTGCGATCATTGTCATTACCCTTCTTATTCGTCTCATTCTTTTTCCTTTTATGCTTAAAACGTATAAGAATCAACAGGAGATGAAAGGGAAAATGGCTTTAATCAAGCCGGAGATGACCCACATTCAAAAGAAGATAAAAGAAGCGAAAGATAAAGATATACAAAAGAAACTGCAGCAAGAAATGATGATGCTTTACCAAAAACACGGAGTGAATCCTCTTAATATGGGATGTTTACCTTTGTTAATTCAAACACCAATATTGATAGGGTTATATTATGCGATTCGGTCATCGTCTGAAATCGCAAGCCACTCCTTTCTATGGTTTAATTTGGGACAGCCGGACTATATAATGGCCATTATCGCTGGATTGGTTTATTTAGCCCAAGCCCGGGTATCTTTAATGAATATTCCTGAAGAACAGCAGGCCCAAATGAAAATAATGAGCTATCTTTCGCCCATTATGATCTTTATTTTTTCATTTAATGCGCCTGCTGCCTTGCCCCTGTATTGGACAGTAGGAGGGGCATTTCTCATCTTACAAACGATGATTGGTAAGACTCTTTATCATCAACAACCTTCTTTAGAAAAACAAGAAAGTCATTAAAAAAAGGGAGCCCACAAGCTCCCTTTTTTAATCTAAATATTATTTTCAGGATTATTTTTTGACAGATCCTATTCGAAAAATGGAAATTCCCATAATGAAAAGCAGGATCATGTAAATAAAAAACGGATAAAATAGGATTTGTTGTCTTAATTCATCTCCGAAAAATAATTCTGTGCTTTCACTCGAAGCAACTGCGTTTTTATGTTTTACGGGAGATTTCATCACAGGACTGAGATTTGTTGTAGCCATTTCTTCATGATCTTCGTTATATAGTGTTAATACTCCCTTTCGATCCAGGCTCTCGGTGAACTTTCCATTCGTAGGCTGGGTATATTGGAAATCCTGATTAAGCTCAAAAGAAGTATCCTCATATTGAAAGACCGTACCCTTTGGAATATGGCTTCTGGTGAAACTGTTCAAGCCATAATCAAGTAGTTTTCTGGTATCTGAGTAAATGGCTCTCTTCGACTGAGCCTTCATTGTAACAATGACCAGAGAAAGGTTTTTATTTTCAGCGGAAGTCACAAGCGTATGTCTGGATTCATCAATGAAACCATTCTTCCCTCCGGTCACTTCCGGATAAGGAAGTTCTCCTTTCACCATTTTATGATGATTATAAAGAGTAGTCTTCCATCCCTCAGTCGACCAATCAATGGATTTCAAACTAAATAGCTCTTGAAATTGTTTGTTCTTTAAAGCATAGCTAGTAATCACTGCCATATCATAAGCCGTTGTATAGTGATTCTTACCGAAGAGTCCATGAGGGTTTTCAAAATTTGTTTTCTCTACGCCAATTTCGTTTTTTAAAAAGATGTTTAATTTTTCAACAAATTGCTGAACGGATCCCTCAGTGTGTTCAGCAATGGCAACCGCTGCATCATTACCGGAGTTGACCATCAGCCCCTGGAGCAACTGCTCCAAAGAAACACTTTCCCCTTCTTCTAAGTAAACGGTTGAGCCTTCTGTATTACTTGCTTTCTCACTTATTACCACCTTATCATCAAGGTTTGCATGCTCGATTGCATAAATAGCTGTAGCAATTTTTGTAATGCTTGCAGGATTCATTCGTTTTGTCGAATTTTTCGAGTACAATATACTCTTTGTTTTAGAATCTATAATGATAGCAGAATCACTAATGATGTTTTTAGGTTTTTTTACATTATTTTCTTGAGCTGATACGATAGAGGAAGAAAAGAAAAATAAGATCAGCACAACGAACCATTTTTTCATATATCCACACACCTGTCTTGTCAATGTACTAACCCATTCTATCAAAAATGTTATTTATATAATCAGGAATCTGAGAAATGTTAAGAAATTGAAAGAATGGTGTCAAATCCTGACATCGATTTCAGTTTGTATAATAAAAGGTATCTATATTTCCATTTCACCTTCATTTACAATAAAATAAGAGTATGAATATGAAACCTTTTTGCTCATTAAATCGTATTTAACGTAAGCATCTTTATTAAGGGGTAGATGAAATGAATACATTTCTTCAATTTTCAGTAAGAACAGTCATCTCATTCAGTATAGGGACCAGTAGTTTTATCGCCTACTTACTCCTATTTGACTTAGGGTTTCCTCTTACATTCTTGTCAAGTCTCGGTACAGGTATTCTCCTTTTCTTCGTCGTAAAGGGATTCCAAAAGAGATGGTGGCTGAAAAAAAATGGACTTTCCTCACAGGAATTTCGATATATTAACAAGAATTTAAAAGAAGCGAAAGAAAAAGTAAAACGCCTTCAAAAACAACAATTAAGGGTAAGGTCACTTGGGGCTTTCAAGCAAATCCTCGAGTTGAACAGATTGAGCAGAAGAATTTATCAACTTGTAAAAAAAGAGCCAAAAAGATTCTTTTCTGCAGAATCATTTTTCTTCTACCATCTGGATTCAGTTGTTGAAATCACAGAAAAATATACGTTTCTTGCTGCACAATCCGGGAAAAACAAAGAAGCATTCTTATCACTTCAACAAACCCGGACTACACTTGATGATCTGACAGGGTCATTGGAGAAAGACCTGCAAAACGTACTGGCTAATGATATGGATACACTACAGTTTGAACTAAACTTTGCCAATCAACATTTATCTCATAAAAAAGACTTAAAATAGATATCGGAGGTTTTACGATGGAGCAACGAAATGAACAATCTGAACTGGACCTGCTGCTTTCCAACCCGTTTGGAGATGAAATGCCTGCTGTAAGTGAGCAGACAAAATCTCCTTTGCTACTCGACCGCTTACCAAAAGAACAGCAGGAAAAGGCAAAACAATTGGCGGCGCAGATTGACTATAAAGACTATGAAGCAATATTAAAATATGGAACTGCCGCTCAGACTCAGCTATCTACTTTCTCCCACTCCATGCTCGATCATGTGCAAAAACGGGACATAGGCCCAATTGGCGATGTGTTAGGAGATTTAATGAAAAAGCTCGAGCAAATGAATCCGGATGAGCTAAACACCAAGCAAAAAGGTGTCTTCAAAAAGCTATTCCGTAAAGTCTCTTCCTCCCTGCAGGAGGTCCTTTCCAAATACCAAAAGATCGGCTCACAGATTGATCGCATTTCAGTCAGGCTCGAACATTCAAAAAAGACCCTGCTTGATGATAATCGATTATTGGAAACTTTATATGAAAAAAATAAAGACTATTTTCAAGCCCTGAATATGTACATTGCAGCAGCTGAAATTAAACGTGAAGAGATTCAACATACACTGCTTCCTTCATTACGCAAGAAGGCGGAAGAAACGGATGACGAGTTAATTTATCAGGAAGTCAATGATACGATGCAGTTTCTAGATCGATTGGATAAACGTATTCATGATTTAAAGCTAAGTAGACAAATGACCATTCAGTCTGCCCCTCAAATACGCCTGATACAAAATACGAACCAGGCACTGGCAGAAAAAATACAGGCATCGGTGCTCACAGCCATTCCTCTTTGGAAGAATCAAATTGCCATAGCACTGACTCTTCTGAATCAGCAAAAGGCTGTAGCCGCTCAGAAACAGGTTTCACGCACCACCAATGAGCTCCTTCTGAAAAATTCAGAAATGCTTAAAACAAATAGTATTGAAACCGCACAAGAAAATGAACGTGGAATCATTGATATTGAAACTTTGAAAAAAACACAAGAAAACCTTATTTCCACCATTGAGGAAACCTTGGCCATTCAAGCAGAAGGACGACAGAAACGTCAGCAGGCAGAACAGGAAATGGTCACCATGGAAAACGACTTAAAACAAAAACTCATTGAAATCAGAAAGTAAAAGAGGAGCCGATATGGCCCCTCTTTTGCTATTTTTCTTCATTATGAACAATACTATCCGTTATAGCATCATATTCCTTTTCAGCGATAGAGCTAGTGATGATTTCTTCTTTTTCCAGTTTGGCAACGGCCTCATATTCTGCGTATAAAGCGTGTTTTCTCAGTGTCGTAAGCTGGTCTGCTTTTAACACTGGATTTCTTTTGAATAGATCATCCAATTGAGCTTTTAACATATCAATTCTTTTTGTATACGTATCGATAAGCTCATTTGATACAGGGTCTGTAATATAGAGCTTTTGTTTTACCCGATGGATTTCACCGATGGCTGTTTCATATCTGTGGAGTTGACTGAGCAATTTTTCAAATTCTGCATGTCCTTCTTCCTTTGGTTTAATCCCTAATAAATTTATCAGTGGTTTGATCGTCAGCCCTTGAATGACAAGGCTGAATAATACCACACTAAAACCAAGAATCAGGACGTCTTCTCTGCCTGGAAAGTCTCTTGGCAGACTAAGTACCAAGGCAATGGATAACGATCCTTTCAAACCTCCCCAATTCAAAATATGCTTCCATTTATGAGGGAAATTCCCAATGAGAGACAAACTTGTATAGACGGCAATACTTCGTGCCAAAAGTACTAAGACTATGGCTGCGAAAATAAACGGCCATTTATCAACTAAGTCAATCCTTGTTATTTCAAGGCCAACCATTAAGAAAACGAGGGAATTGGCGAGTAACGCAGCTACATCCCAAAAGCTGTTAATATTCAATTTGGTTGTAGGACTCATACCAATTTTCCCGCCATAATTTCCAAATATAAGAGCCGCAATGACGACCGCGATAACACCTGAAGCATGGACACTCTCTGCAAGAAGGAATGAACCATAAAACAAAATCACGCTAAAAATGATTTCCAACGGATAGTCATCGAAGTACTTCGTTAATATGGAAAATGCATAACCGAGGGAGCTTCCAATAATGACCCCCAGGGATACTACCCGGATGAACTCCCAAATCCCACTTCCAAGTCCAGCCCAGCCTGCATCGATATAGGATAGTAAATAGTAAGCTGAAATATTGAACAGTACCACGGCTAAACCGTCATTAAATAAGCTTTCACCTTCAATGACAACAGCCAACCTCTTCTTTACCCCTACACTTTTGAATATGGATAATACACTGACAGGGTCGGTCGCACTCATCAATGCCCCAAAAACAAAGGCTGTCGGGACCGGAAAGTCAAAGAAGTAATACGCTGTAAATCCTATTATCAAGAAAGAAATGAATGTTCCACCGAAAGCCAGTGCTATAATCGGCTCCTTGTTAGCTCGCAAATGGGTAAAAGGCAGCTTCAAAGCTGCTTCTCCCAAAAGAGCTGGTAAAAAAAGTGTGATAATGACAAAATTAAATACTTCCCCTTCTGTTATAAAATCCTTGAGGGGCTCAAGGATTGGTATATTGAATAACCCGATTAGGGCACCAACAATGACAAGGGCAATTGGATAGGGCTGTTTGAATTTCTTGGCAATTGCCGTTATGCCTGCTGCGATCATCACTAAAATAAGTCCCAGCTCAAAAATATGGTGCATATCTAACTCATGCATAATCACCGTTACCTCCCTTTCTTCATACATTTTTCCTCATCTCTTTATTTATTAACCTTCCCTTCGGCATGAATATGACTCCCATTTGAATGATTTTTCACCATACAAAAAAGCTCTTTTTGTAAAGATTGTAGTTTTCTAGCATAGAATCTGCCAAGGCTCTGTCAACCAGCCTATGCTGGATGGTGAGGGGAACTGCTCCGCTTGCAGCTAGCGTTCTTAGCCGAACGGGGTCTCGGCACGCCCGTACTTCCGCAGGAGTATGCGCAGCTCCCCTCACCATCTTTAAGAGAATTTTTGTGACAGAGCTTAAAGGTGTACATGAAAACAATGTAACTAGAAAATAATAATTCTTCTTCCTTAAAAGGAAAATCAATTTCTACTTACCTTAAATGAGATGGTTTGCTAAAATTCTTGTTTTTATTGTTTTCCAATAAGGATACATGCTCAGAAAGTTGATCCTCGCTGCAGGATGTTCGACTCCTGCGGGAATAGCTGGACAGTAAGAAAAGCGGAGGGGCTTTGCCCAGGGGCGACAAGCATAAGACGAGTCTGCCGGAAAGGCGCTCATTGCCTTTTTGGCAGACTTGGCTTATGACCTCGAGCCCCTAAGCCCCGTAGCTAGACAGGTGAGACCCCGGAGGCGCAGCCGAGGAGGCTCACCGCCAGCCCCGCGGAAAGCGAGCATCCTGTAGCGGAAATCAACTATTACTTTCTCCTCTACAATAGCAACAAACTTTACGAAAAGAGCCTTGCGAAAAGAGCATACAAAAAAAGAATGACCTTCTACGATAAAGTGAGAAAAGTCATTCTTTTATTATACATTTTTTTCCTCTCTTTTCGAACTTAATGAATTTTCCACTTACAGATTTTCACCAAACCATGGAGAGTAATATTGTTTCTTTGAGGTTCTTTTTTGCCGCCACCCTTTTAGATTCAAGATGTGATTAATTCTGTGATATTCATGAATCGCGGCATTCATATCAGAAATATTGTTCATCCTATCCATCCCCTTTAATGTTATTACTTTCAGTATATTGCAGGTAAAGGGGATCCGAATGAGATGGATGATTGATTTTGTTTCAGCCAAAGGACTGATTTTAATTCCTCCTCCCCCACCCCAAAAAAAAGACGACTACATGTTTCCCATGTAATCGCCTTGTTCCTTCATCTATATACTTTTGTATAGAAGTTTCCGTAATAAAGGAAACAAAACCTCAGGGAGTTCTTCTACATCCGAAACAAGAATGCTGTAATTCCCATATATATTCTGAATGGTTTTTCTTTGTCCCTCATCTATTTCGCCGTTCGCTAAAAAGACGTTGATGACTTCTATCCCTTGTTTTCTTGCGTCTAATACAGCTTCATGAGTATCAACAATCCCGTTTTGCTCATAATCCATGGCCGCTGGCTCACCGTCTGAAAAGACAAGAAGGAATTTCTGTTTTTCGTTCCGTCTAATAATCCGTTCTGTCATTAACCGAATGGCAAAGCCATCCCTATTATCTTCTTCAGGTTGGAGCTGCATGATTTCTGAACCACTGTTAGGTTTTAAGGAAGAATAGAAGTCCAGTACAGGGTTCATATAATTTGGTTGACTGGTCTTTGTCGCCCGGTTGGTATCTTCCCAGAAGCCGACAACTTCATGTGGCACCCGAACGGACTTTAAAGATTCATGAAATAACGTAATACCCTGCTTTGTTTGATCCATTTTGTCATACATCGAACCTGAACAATCTACCAATAATGAGAAAACAGCATCTATTTCAGATGAAGGGTTTTGCTTTTTATAGAAAAGTCTTGGGTTATCGTCTGTGATAAAGCGCAATAACTTTTTGTTCAGCCTGCCGAAGTGCAAATCACTTCTAGGCTGGATTCGCTTATGCTCCAATGTTTTCTCGATCATTTTCTGAAGTTTCTTTTGATAAGGAGCAATTATCCCTTTGTTAAGGTTATACAAGTGCTTGTCTTCAGAAGTAGGAATGGTTGGAGAAATAAAGTGAGGTACAGCAAAGCGATTGTCCTTTCCATACTCAGCTTCTCCACCACCAAGTTCATCTCTTTCTTGCTCCTGTGGCTTCACATTTTGGTACTGCTCCTGCTCCGTTTCTTTAGCTGAGCCCTGTACCATAGCCATTGCCTGGTCTCCATCATCTCCTTCACGGACACCTTCGCCCATAAGATCGGATTGAGACCCTTGATCTAAGTCAAACTGAAGGAATGACTCCCCTTTGTCACTCGTTTCCCGGTGCCAAGTTCGGAATTCTTCATCTATCACTTCTTCCTCCCCTGTGCTCTCTTCTTCCAACACATCCTGATTAGCAAGGGGATCTTTTCTTTTTAAATCGTCAAATGTTTCAGTAATCAATTCCTCCGTGTTATACACATCTTCAGGTAAATGGAAGTATTCATTCAACATATCTTTTTTTACAATCTCATCTATTACTTCTACCATTTCCAAGCAAATTCTTACTACATCTTTGGTGTTACGGGTTTCAAAGAATCGGGTGATTTGCCGATGCATAAAGGGCATTGCTAAATCAATATCCTCATTTATCCTAACAGGTTCTTCTAATGGAGATTGTGCATGGAGAAGAAGGAATATTGAATTAAATAATGCATCTGTAAAAACACTTTTCGTAATGTTTACTTTAAGCTGTGCTTCGAAGTGCTGGCGATATAATTTTCTTCTTGTCTTAAATGACTTCTTAGTTCCTGGACGCTTTGATTTACAGATTTCCTCTAATCGAGCCTCTTCACCAATGACAAATAGCTGCTTGGCAAATCGGGGAACAGACGTTCCTTTCACCTTCTCAATATAATCGATAACCTCTTCGTTCATGGTTTCATGAAGATTACCGATCGTCCTTAAATAAATATCACTTTTCAATCCATGTATTTCTTCTTCTTTTTTCCGGTGATCCCAAAAATGACTGACATAAACCGTTCCTTCTTTATAATCGAGATAAGAAAACGGTCCGTATTTCAAGTTCATATCGGCATTTTTGGAAAGTGTTTTCGTCAAATCAGCCATTTCCATCACTAAAAAAGAGTCAATGGTTTCATCATTAAATTGGATAAATCGATGCATTACATGTCCCTCATTCAAATAATGTTTCAGCTATATTTTGTATAGCCGCTTTTTCTCGTTCGTCTTCCAGTTTATCTACGATTCCACGTTGTATAGCCCTTTTTGCCGGCAAGTAAACGGCTAAATCACAGGCATCTAAAAGGGCACGTATGGATGCCGCTTCCTCTGAAATTTGACCATTTTTCACTTGAACCATTAAATCCGAAGACAGGGCTACAAACTGAGTAATAAGCTTAGAATCGGACAGCTTGCTTTGACTTTCAATCACACTCTTTAACGTTTCCCCTTCGATATACGGTACATCTATTACAACAAAACGATTTTTTAACGCTTCATTTAATGGAACTGTGCCTACATATCCTTCATTAATTGCCGCAATTACACCGAAAGTTGGCGCGGCTTTGACGATTTCCCCTGTAAATGGATTCGTTATACTTCTGCGGTAATCCAACACACCATTTAAGATCGGCAGCGTTTCAGGCTTAGCCATATTGATTTCATCAATATAAAGGAGATGCCCATTTTTCATCGCTTGAATAACAGGTCCCTCGATGAATTCAATGGTGTTTTTTCCGTCTCTTTCGCTGATTGTTTTATAGCCCAGTAATGCTTCTGCATCTAAATCAACCGAGCAATTTATACTGTGCATCGGTTGGGAGAAGATGGATGACAAGGTATCTGATAGCTTCGTTTTCCCTGAACCAGTGGGTCCCTTAAGAAGAAGATTTTTCCCTAACGACAGAGAGATGATACTATCTTCAATAATATAGTCTTCACTAGCAGTATACCCCCCTTCTCCTATTAATGAAGAATGCTCAGGAGATGAGAATAATTGTTTTCTCTCGTTTAATATATAAGTAACCGATTCTGGTAATAACCGTTCAACATTCATTTAATGACATCCTTTCCATTTCACATACTAGACATTCTACATGTAATAACGCTTACACTGCAAAGGCTATGCCTAATTTTGTTTCAATGCATATATTTTAGTTCTGGATTAGCAACCAATTAATATAACAAAATGTAAAAAAACACCCTTGATTGGGTGTTTCAGCTTCTAAACTTCTAAATCATATCGAGTGAACCCTCGATATACATACATTCCAGCTTTTTGATAAACAATGGTTGCGTCTGTATAGCTGTCACTGTCGACTGAAAGAGCGGCTGTAGTCATTCCTTCCTCTTTTAATTTTGAAAAAGCATAATTGAGCAAATAATGGGCGAGCCCTTTGCGACGCCACTTTTTGCAAATCCCCAAATGAGTGATTTCCCCTAATTTTGTTTCATTGTTAACCGAACAAAAGACAAAACCTACCAGGGCATTTTCTTCTCTTAATACAAACCAGAGATCGGGGTCAAATGAGGGGCGAAGAAAACGTTTCTTAAATTCATCCAGGGTGGATGGGTGATAATCAAAGTGATCCGAGAACACCTCTTCAAACACCTGATGAAGACTCTCCGTTTCGGTATCGGGATTGAAGCTTGAAATACAATATGATGAAGAGACTGATGCAAAAGATAGATCTTTGAGGTCTTTTTTCATCTGAAACCAATATCGAGTTGGTGTAAAGCCATGTTTCTCAAAAGCCTTTTTCTCTTTCTCAAGATTCCCAGATAGGATAATGGTTTTTGAATCTGAATTCGTTTCTTTCTTTCTCCTGGCTGATGTAAAAAGCTCTTCTGCCATCTCACCTATATAGAGCTCCATATGATCGTTAGGAAGGGCAAGGATTAATGAAGGTAAACGGTGATCTTTTTCAGTAAGTATGGAGATAGCTACTAAATCCCCTTCATCCCAAAGCCCTCTTCGGTCAGCTTCGGGAATAGAATCAATCATTTCTTGAATATCAGCTTCACTCGTTTGAACCTCTCCATATACTTCAGTTTCATAAGTCTTGAAAAGGTTATTCAGAGATGCTTGGTCCTCCGTAGAAATGATTCGCTTACTAAATGAGTGTTTCATTCACTTTTCCCCATTTGCACCATATTTTAGTAGCCATCAAAAAAGCCGGTTTCTCCACATTATAAAGAAACCAGCCAGAAAGAAGTGGTTTATACCTCTTCAAAGTACTCTTTGTAGAAGCCTCCCATTTTCCCACTCTCATCGATGACGAAGTAATACTCTTCAGATTCGTTTTTCACATCGTATTCTTTACCAATGGTTAAAACATTTTCAACTGTATATTTCTTCGCATCCGTATGTACACATTTTACCTTTTTTCCGGTATTGTTTTCCGTCCAGGTTTTATGAATCAATTCAATAACCTCCTTTATGAATGTACTATGCTAATAGTATATTCTTACAGAGCTATAAGTTCAACTACTATCTCATTTGTCAGTTTTTTTGTGAAACTATCACTTACGATAAGAAAATATGGTATATTATAGGAGGAATTTGCAGGAGAGGTTCGATTAAGATGGTGAGAAACGGTTTAAAAAGAATAGGTATGTTCACTTTTGTTTTGATAGTTTTTTACATGAGCACCCACCGACCTAATGAAGAACAATTTTATTTATGGCTTTTAGATGAATACAATATTGAATGTCATGAATCCATAACATGTACGAAGAAACTTGAAGGGAATTCTTATTCAACCCTGATTGAAACAGGCTCAAATGTTAAAAACGGCTACTTGCTATTCAACACAATCGGTAAAATATATGAGGATGAAAATGGCTCAAGAACCACAATTAAGGCATTGGGTGTATTCGGAAAGTATTTTACTATTATTAAGGATGAACAAGATAGCTAGACTGATTAAAGAAGAAGGCATCTTTGATCAGTCTTTTATTATTTTCGATAACGTACCTTTTTCCATTTAGAGGTATCAGGCGTTTTTTTCAAGGTAAAGACAATACTGTACACGATAATCCCGATGAATAAAATGGAGAAAATGATGCCCGCCTTCACACTTACTTCTTCCAGTAATCCCTGAAAACTTTTTGGGAAATACCTCCCTATCTGAAAATACACAAAACCCCAAACGAAGGCAGACGGAAGAGCATATAAGAGGAACTTCATGAAAGAAATCCCTTTTGACGTTCCTGCAATATAAGGCATGAATAATCGGATGCCTGGTATAAAATAGCTAAACGAAATGGCAAATGGACCATACTTATTAATCCATTTTTCACCATTGTCAATGAGTTTCCTTGATTTATCTCCCTTCATAAATCGAGATATTAATTTCGTTCCGAAATACCGGCCGTTTAAAAAGGCGAAGATTCCATAAGAAATCAATCCACTATACATAAAGAAAAAGGAGGTATACGGGTTGAAATTTCTCCATTCAGATAAATATCCCGAGAGTGCAGCAGCGAGTTCGTTAGGTACTGGTAACCCTAAAAATACAATCCAGCTAAAAAGAAACATGGCGATATATCCAAATTGATCGACCAATTGTAGTAAAACATCCATCGTACCACCCCATTTCACACAAAGCGACTATTTTTTCTCACTTATCAAAACGGCCTGCGCATTTCTATTCACTACCCAATATTGATAGGTTGAAAACGCTTGGAAGCCCAACCTCTTGAGAATGGGGGCGGAGTGACCGACTCTCGCCTGACAGGTTACAAACCGACATTGCGCTCGTTTTGCCATATCCATTCGATGGGCGACTAATGAAGAATATACTCCTCCATGCCTTGCTTTTTGGAGCACCCCTCCTCCATTGAGGTAAAGGACTTCATGATCACGGCTGAACCGATAATTTCCGTATCCAACAGGATGGCCCTCCTTATTGTAAGCTAATGTGAACCCACCATCCGGTCCCCATTTGCTCATAAACTCTTTTCTTTGTTTAAAGATGACCGGTTTGTCTTCTTCCCGATAACCCCATATGGAGGAACTGATTTCTACAAGATCATGAATGTGAAGGTCACTTTCAACAGTAATGACTCTATGAGCAGGTGAAGGGATGAAATGATCCTGATTCAGATCAAATACCAGCCCCTCATAACGCTCTTCCAGAAGACCATCTTGTGATTGGAGGAATTCCTCTTCCTGATTGATAAGTGGCTCCCTGATCCACATACTAAAGGATTCCTTTCCATAAAACTCTTCAATCACCTTCCATTTCATATGAAGTTCGTTCATATTATTCACAATGAATTTAGGTACCTTATTAGCAAATACATTTTTCAACTGTTTATTTTTAATTGCAACGATTCCATCACTGTGTAAACTATCCACTTCACTCGGTATCAATCGATCTGGATAGTCCCAATGGTGTGATTCTATTGCAGTAAATAATAGATCATCACTTACCTTCATGACTTCACCTCCCGGAACTCATTCGTACATCTACTCTTCTCCGATAAGAAGATTCTGCACCTGCTCTTCCGTCATCCCTATTCCAACTAATTGTTGCTGTAACTTTTCATGATAAGACTTGCTTACATGTGGCCTGCTGCCACGTAGAATCTCTTTTGCATAATGATTTGGGGGACAGGTTTCCTGACACTTATCTTTCACAATAAAGGTTAATACGTCCTTGTAAAGCTTCCCACCAATCTGTATGTCGATGAAAGCTGCTCTATACCATCCAGGTGCTACCCCTTCTCTAGTGAACAAGTATTCCACTGCTTGTTGAGGGAGCTCATATACTACCCCTTCCATCGTCCCTTCATCCTCAATGATGTCTCCCCGGCCACCATCATGTACTTTAAAGAGATACTTCATAGAATATCCTTCTAGAACCCCTGCACCAAGACAGTTTTTAAAATGGTGATCTACTTGCGCTATTTTAAAACGCTCATCATCCATGCAAGAACCATACGCAAAATAAAGGATCCTATCAGGCTTTTCATTTAGAAACTGGTGTACTTTCCAATCTCCTGAATGAATTTCTTCCTGGAACAATTCTTCGTTTTCAGAATAATAAACAAAAGCTTCCTGCGGTCCATTATCCGTTTGGACAAGTTTAAGCTTTCGCATATAAAGGTTTTCTTCACGTTCTTCGATGAAATCCTCCAATTCATCTAACGGTGATAATATACTGGGGTCGATTTTATATAATTCGCCATAGGTGGTCCCGTTGCCTTCTTTTAGTGCAGGATATCCTCTTTTAGTATCGTAAAGTACCCCTTCCACCCAAGCTTGTTCCCTAATCAATATGGCTTCCTTTAATAAAAAATGATTGCTTTCGTGTTTTCTTAACGTCCCATAAACAAAAACGTACACAGATGACCCTCCAATTGTTTACATAATTATATTATTGTTAATATATTAATGAGTCTTTTCTTTATTTTAGCAAATAGTCTCTGAAATTTCAGTTATCTAATACTCTATTATACTTTTTATTTCCGCATGAAAAGGACATTCCCTGTGAATTGGGAATGTCCTTTTCGAGGAAGCGTTTTCAATTTATTAATTACTTTTAGGCAGGGCTGCTTCTTTCGCCTGCTCTCTTAAACGAAACTTTTGAATTTTCCCTGAAGCTGTCATTGGGTACGAATCAGTAAACTCGATGTACCTTGGAATTTTATGACGGGATATCTTCCCTGTACAATATTCTCTGATCTCTTCTGCTGTTGCAGTGAGGCCATCCTTCATAATAATCCAGGCCATAACTTCTTCACCATAGACTTCATCAGGAATTCCAATGACTTGAACATCTAATACCTTTGGATGGGAATAAAGAAATTCTTCAATTTCTCTCGGATAAATATTCTCACCGCCTCGAATGATCATGTCTTTTAATCTTCCTGTAATTCTACAATAGCCGTGTTCATCCATGACCGCTAAGTCACCAGTATGCAGCCAACCTTCCTGATCTATGGCTAACCTTGTAGCCTCTTCATTCTTATAGTACCCTTTCATGACGTGATACCCACGCGTACATAACTCCCCCTGGACACCATGGGGAACTTCCCTGCTCGATCCAGGCTCCACAATTTTCACCTCTACATTTGGCAAGGCTTTTCCAACCGTTTCCACCTTTAATTCAATCGGGTCATGGGTACGCGTCTGCGTAATAACAGGGGAAGATTCGGTCTGCCCATAGGCGATGGTTATCTCATCTGCCCCCATTTTGTCCATGACGCCCTTCATTACTTCGATCGGACAGTTACTTCCGGCCATAATTCCAGTACGCAAATGGGAAAGATCGTATTGTTCAAAGTCTGGGAGGTTTAACTCGGAAATAAACATGGTTGGCACCCCATGAAGGCCTGTACATTTTTCATCCTGTACCGTTTGGAGAACCTGCTTCGGATCGAATTCCTGTAATGGAACCATAGTAGCCCCAACAGATACACATGCAAGTGTACCCAATACACATCCGAAGCAATGGAAGAATGGAACTGGAATACATAAACGGTCTTCGTTCGTCAATCTCATGCACCCTGCAATATTATAACCATTGTTTACGATATTAGAATGGGTAAGCATGACTCCTTTAGGAAATCCTGTCGTTCCTGAAGTGTATTGCATATTGATGGCATCATGGGGGGAAAGGCTTGAAAGTCTTTCATCCAACTCACCTTCCTCAACATCATCCCCTCTTTCCATAATATCCTGCCAGCTATATGTACCTGGATATGTCTTCTCCCCTAAGACAATTACATTTTTTAAATAAGGAAGTTTTGAGCTCTCTAATTCTCCGGGCTTAGACGTTTTCAATTCGGGACAAATCTCATACAACATGTCTATATAGGAAGCACCTCTGAACTCTTCCATCAAAATAATCGTTTTACTGTCAGATTGCTTTAATAAATATTCTAATTCAGCAGTACGATAATTAGTATTTACGGTTACCAGTACAGCTCCCATTTTCCCTGTCGAAAACTGACTTACTAACCACTCAGGAGTGTTAGAGGCCCATATCGCGATATGATCTCCTTTATTGATTCCAAGATTCATAAACCCTTTTGCAGCTTGCCTGCACTGTTGGTTGAATTCATGATAAGACCATCTTAATCCTCTGTCTGCGTAGACAACCGCTTCAACCTCAGGCTGTATACGAGCTTTTTCTTCGAGTAATTCACCTACAGTTGCTTGTATTATCTCCGACAAATGAATATCCCCCTTTATCTGTGTTCATGCTAAGCCTGGAACCTTTCAGTATATGAAGTCAAAGAGGTTAGATTCTCAGTTACTTATGCGTGTAATATTATCACAAAAATTAAAATTTTCAAACTAATTAATAAGGATTTTTTGTCTTTATTACTATTAGGTGAATAGTTCCAGATAGGAGTTAAATGACAAGTTTCTACATGCTAGCGATGTGACAAACTTTTAATATAGACAAAAAGCGTCTTCTCTAAACCTTTTTCTACATAATAACTAAAAATACTACTTAAGACGTAATTTATAAAAAACCCTTTTCAAATCAGTAATTTCTATGTAGAATATATAGAAAATATAGAAAATTCTATATTTTATACATTCCTGGGAGGTTGGTCATGAAAATCTTAAGTAATGAACAGTTGGTGGCAGCTTATCGTGATGCTGAGAAACAAGGGAATGATCAAGACTGGATTTTGCTTCTTAAGAAAGAAATTCGTAACCGAGGATTAAAGCCTTTTAGGAAATCTTGACAATGAAAATTAAAAAAGAATACTAGATTATATCTCACCCCCTGAGATGCGATTTTTACGACAGACTCATACTCACTTGAGTCTGTCTCTTTTCATTCTTATTCATTTAAACTGTGCTACTGAATTCAGCTTCATGCTCTCCAATCGATGATTGAGAAAAATCAACAACACATGTTGAAGCGTATTCATTATAGAACTATGCCTTAACTGTGTTTCTTAATTTTGGATCCATGGTAGTCCTCAATTTGTTTGAATTGCTCATTATCCAATAAACCTATTTTATGAAATAGATACGAATATTGAATCACTTTTTTCGAATTAAAATTCTTCATCATTACGTCTCCCTCCTATTCATGTCCGAGAGTTTCCTTTAGCAAACTTTATTTTAGTTATCCATATTTTATTCTCTTAGTAAAAAAACGTGAAAAAAAGCTGATCCACAATCCACTAATGGATGTATGAATCAGCCAAACATTCATCTATTCTTATTCAATCAGGACTACTTAGCCTTCAAGTAGTAAGTCTTCTGGATTCTCAAGTAAATCTTTTACCATTGCCAGGAATCCAACTGCTTCTTTCCCATCAATAATTCTATGATCATACGATAAAGCAATGTACATCATAGGGCGGTTTTCCATTGTATCTTTATCGATGGCCACTGGACGAAGCTGAATTTTATGCATTCCTAAAATCCCAACTTGCGGTCCGTTTAAGATTGGAGTCGATAGTAATGAACCGAATACCCCACCATTTGTAATCGTGAATGAACCACCTTGCAGATCCCCAAGAGATAATTTATTGTTTCTAGCCTTAGTAGCCAGTTCCATGATTTCCCCTTCGATTTCTGCAAAATTCTTGCGTTCACAATCGCGTACAACAGGTACTACCAGTCCATCATCCGTAGATACAGCTACCCCAACGTCATAGAATTTCTTAAGAACAATTTCATCCCCATCGATTTCTGCGTTCACGTATGGGAACTTCTTAAGAGCCGCTACGACTGCTTTTGTAAAGAAACTCATGAAACCAAGTCTTACATCGTGGTCATCAAAGAATTTATCCTTTTTACGTTTTCTTAGCTCCATTACTTTACTCATGTCAATCTCATTAAACGTAGTAAGCATTGCAGCTGTTTGCTGAACCTCTACTAAGCGTTTCGCAATCGTTTGACGACGGCGTGACATCTTCTCACGAACTACCGGCTTTCCATCATCTTTTTTCGCAGGTGCCTTCTTTTCTTGAACAGAAGGTTTAGATGGAGCTTCTGCCGGCTTATTGCTATAGGCTTCAATGTCCTGCTTACGGACACGGCCTAGAGGATCTGTTGGCACATCGGAAAGATCGATACCTTTTTCACGTGCCAACTTACGAGCCGCAGGAGAAGCGATTGGACGATTTTTTTTGTCCTCTTTCGCTGGTGCTGCTTCAGTTGCCTCTTCTTTCTTCTCTTCCTGTTTAGGGGCAGGTGCTTCTTCTTTTGTTTCAGAAGTAGCTGGAGCTTCCCCACCTGCACCAACAATGGCAATAACTTGACCGACTTCAACCGTATCGCCTTCATCAGCTTTAAGTTCTTGAATCGTACCTGCTTCCTCTGAAATGACTTCAACATTCACTTTATCTGTTTCCAGCTCAACGATGTATTCGCCCTTCTCCACATAATCCCCTGGCTGTTTCAACCATTGTGCGATTGTACCTTCTGTAATTGATTCTGCTAATTCTGGAACTTTAATTTCTGCCACTGTGATGTCCTCCTCTTTCTTATCGAGTTAACGCTTCGTTAATAATTCGTGATTGTTCTTTTTTGTGTACTGTTGGTTCACCTTCTGATGGACTGGAACGTCTGCGACGACCGACATAATGCACTTCAACACCCTCAGGTGCAATGTCACGGAGTCTTGATTCTGCAAATGTCCATGCTCCCATATTCTTAGGTTCTTCTTGAATCCATACAATTTCTCTAAGGTTTGTATATCTTTCCAGGATGGCTGATATATCACCTTTAGGGAAAGGATAAATTTCTTCTACCCTAAGAATGTGTAACCAATCTTTATCATCGATATTTTGAAGCTTCTCTTCTAAATCTATCGCAATTTTTCCGCTACATAATACCACCCGTTCAACAGCATCCTGGTTCTCACCAAGACCCTTTTGCTCCAGAACTGAATGGAATTCTCCGTTGGCTAATTCCTCAGCTGTAACGGCAGCAAATTGATTACGGAGCAAGCTTTTCGGCGTCATGATTACAAGTGGTCTTACTTCTTCTTTTTGTAAAATGGCCGCTTGGCGTCGAAGAATATGGAAGTATTGACCAGCAGTAGAACAGTTGGCAACCGTCCAGTTATATTCTCCACCCAGTTGCAGGAATCGTTCTAAGCGGGCACTTGAATGCTCAGGCCCTTGACCTTCATATCCATGCGGTAATAACATAACCAGGCCGGTTTTTTGACCCCATTTTGCACGGCCGGCAGAAATAAATTGATCGAACATCACCTGTGCCATATTGGAGAAATCACCAAATTGAGCTTCCCAAAGAACCAACGTCTCAGGTGCAAATACATTGTACCCATACTCATATCCAACTACAGCTGTTTCAGTAAGGGGACTATTAAGAACAACAAACGAAGCATGACTGTCCTTAAGATTGTGTAAAGGAATGTATTCTTCACCGGATTTTTCATCATGAAGAACCAGGTGACGTTGAGCAAATGTACCACGCTCTGAATCCTGTCCTGTTAATCGAATCGGCGTACCATCCTTCAATATAGAAGCAAACGCTAACGTCTCAGCATGGGCCCAGTCAATTTTCCCTTTACCTTCAAATACCTGGCTGCGTCGCTTTAAAATGCGCTCCAATTTCTTGAACACATTAAAGCCATCCGGCCATTGAAGCAGTTCATTATTTAAACCTTCAAGCTTGTTAAAATCAACACTCGTATTAATTTCCGGTAAGCCATTTGCCACATACTCTGGTGGAGCAAGAATGGTATCGGGATCTTCGTCTTTAGCAGGTACTTTATCGTAAGCCGCTTTTAATTCTTCTTCGATGTCAGTATCCATTTTCTCTACATCTGCTTCAGTGACGATTTCTTCTGAAATTAATTTATCAGCATATAGTTTCTTAACATTTGGATGGTTTTGAATGACTGAGTACATTAATGGATTCGTCACCATCGGTTCATCCATCTCGTTATGACCAAATCGACGGTAGCCGATCAAATCAATGACAAAGTCTTTTCCAAAGGTTTTACGATATTCATAGGCGAGCACCGCTGCAGCAAGACAAGCTTCAGGATCATCTGCATTGACATGGACAATCGGAACTTCAAAGCCTTTGGCAGTATCAGATGCATATTTCGTAGAGCGTGAATCACGGCTTTCAGTCGTGAAGCCGATCATATTGTTCGCAATCAGGTGAATCGATCCACCCGTGTTATATCCGCGTAATTGACTCATATTTAAAGTTTCAGCTACAACACCTTGTCCAGGGAAGGCAGCATCTCCGTGAATCATGATGGCATAGGAAGATTCCGGTGATTGCTCTGGATAACCCTTATCTTCACGAACTTCTTGTGCAGCACGTGTATAACCAGCCACAATCGGGCTCACAACCTCTAAGTGACTTGGGTTATTCGCCAGGGTAACACGCGCTCGCGCTGTTGACGACTGTAAAGGTGAGATTTCGCGATCAGCACCTAAATGGTACTTAACATCACCTGTCCATCCATATGTAATCCCAATTGATCCTTCTGATGGAATCAGATCCTTGCTTGGGGCATGTTGGAATTCAGCAAAAATCATTTCATACGGTTTACCAATAACATGGGCCAATACGTTTAAGCGCCCTCGGTGTGCCATACCGATATTGACTGTTTTCGCACCTGATTCAACTGAATAACGAACCATTTCGTCCAGTAATGGAACCATAGAATCAAGTCCTTCAATGGAAAAGCGCTTCTGACCGACAAATGTACGGTGAATATATTTTTCAAATCCATCCACTTCGGCAAGCCGTTTTAATAACGCAAGTTTCTTTTCCTTAGAAAGAGGAGTGAAATAGGATTCTGATTCAATCTTTTCTCTTAACCAATTCTTTTCTTCAAGCTCATGAACATGAGCATATTCAAATGCCAGTTTTTTAGTGTAGACCTGTCTTAAATGATTGATTGCCTGCAAGCCATCCTTTATGTGAGAAGGTGCATTCGGGCATAAGAAATCAACAGGAATCTGCTTTAAATCTTCTTCAGATAAATTAAACTCAGATAGTTCAATCCTTCTTGTGTCTATATTTCGGTCATTAAGGGGATTAATATCCGCAGCCAAATGACCATATGTACGAATATTATCTGCTAATTTGACTGCAGCTACCATTTTACTTAACGCGGTCGGTTGTGCCGGCAACGTGAATGATGTATCCCCATGCTGAGCACTTGCGATTACTTGTACGTCTTCAGTTGTAGGAGGGCCCCATTGTTCGAATAATTCTTTTAATTCAGGATCTACGTCTGTTGGATCCTCCAAGAATTGTTCATAAACCTCCATTACATAGCCTAGGTTAGGTCCGTAAAACGATTGCCACGGTTCCCCTTTTGCCGATTGCTTTTTCATTGTGAAAAACCTCCAACTATTTTGCCAGTTAGTATAATTTGGGTATCATGTATTCTTACAATTTCAAAGCCATATTTCATTATGCAAGAATAGTAATTTTAAACACATTAAAACGCTTACAAGGACATTTTATCACTGTGCAGTAGTAAGATAAAGTCTTTATGACAAATTTCTCAAAATTTTGTTTTCCGTATGATGCATATGGATATTACTTATATTCCCATAATAAATTACAAGAAAACCTTTTTGTATATCGACTATTCTGAAATAATATTTTATTAAGCGCTTTCTCTTTCACCTTCTTGTATCCTTGATGTGAGGGTACTTTTTTCATAAACCATCTTACTACTGTTACTAAAAAAAACCAAATATTTTTTGTTATTTTTCATAAATTTTTATAGATTATAAGACTTTCAGAATGATAAAGAAACTTTATGTAATTCATTTCTTCCATATTGCAAATGAACTCATCGCCCATACATTGCATACAATATAACAATCATGGCAGTTGGTCTATATAGATAAAGTGAGGTGGTTCACATGTTCCCATGGAGTTTATTTCCTTTCAATAAAGACATGAAAGATCAAATGAATCAGATGAATCCGAAAGAAATGGATTCCTATATACAAGGTATGATGAAAAAAATGTTCCCGGGCGGATGGGAAGGTATGATGAATCCGAATGATATGATGAGCGGGGCACAATCCTTTATGAACCCGATGGGCAATCAGGGGCAGAAATCTCAGCAGGGGCAGCAGCCTTCTCCTTCTTCAAATTCAATACCTGCAAATGTCTTTGAATCATTTGAGGATATTTACATCCGTTTTCAAGTTCCAAGTGAAGAGTCGATGAAGCAATTGAAAATTTTCCACACGTCGAATCAGGCAATTATCGAAAACATCCCTGAACAGGGTGAAAGACAGGTCATTACACTCCCTTGTCTAGTGAAAAAAAAAGGCGCAGTGGCTCAATATAAGGACGGCATATTAGAGCTGAAAATACCTAAAAGCATCGACATGCAATATACAGAAATAGACGTCTCAGATAAATATTGAGACGTCTTTTCTCGTAGAATATATTTAGTGAGCATACTTAAGAGAGATACGAATAATGGTACCTGCGGGTTCGTTTCTTAAGGCTAAGATATCACCGTTGTAGTTTTGGATGAGCTTTGATGCAATGGCTAACCCCAAACCATATCCGCCTTTTTCACGACTTCTGGCCTTATCCACACGGTAAAACCGGTCAAAAACCTTTGGAAGATCATCTTCTGGAATTCCGATTCCTTCATCTTTCACCTCGATCATCACTTCTTCGTCACGATTCACCAGCTTTATTTCAATGTTTGAATGCTTATCAGAATACTTAACGGCATTATCTAACAAGATGATCATAATTTGTTCAAGATGCCTTGGCATAATAACCACCATCGCTTCGTAATCCAACTCATCCAAGCACAAAAAAGTGTGTTCTTGATGTAGAAATTTAAAGTCCCTAATAACCTTATCAACCACTTTTTGTGGATTGGCACGAGCGGTTTGAAGGTCAAATTTCTCACGATCCGCCCTGGAAAGTTCTAGCAATTCACCTATTAACCTTTTCACTCTTTCAAGTTCTTCCAATGATACCTGTAAAGATTCTTCCAGTATCGACGGATCTTTTTTTCCCCACCTGTTTAACAGAGCGAGGTGTCCTTCTAATACCTGTATAGGCGTTCTTAATTCATGTGATGCATCTTCAACAAATTGTTGCTGTTGCTGAAACGATTTCTCGATTTCGCTCATCATTTTATTGAAAATTTGAGATAGGTCACTGATTTCATCATGGGCCTTCACAATCTCCACTCTTTCATGAAATCCTTTTCTTTCGATGGATCTCATTGTTTCAGAAAGCTTATTTAATGGACGCACAAAGCTTCTAGCCATGAAATAGCCGATAATTGCACTGATCAATAGCGCTAATACCCCCGTGATCGTCATCATCCAAAACAGGTTTTTCATGATCTTTTCATATCGGCTCAAAGGCTGAATCATTTCAATATATCCGTTGAATTGACTAGATCTTATCGGAGACCTCCCAATAAGCATTTGTTTTCCCTCAGATTCAATGAGTGTAACTGCCCTCTCTCTAACGGGTTGAAAAGGAATGTAAAAAGCTGATTCATTTTCGCCTCGTATTTCCAATACTTGATCACCCTGACGATCTAAAATACGTATAGTCTGGTCTTTTTCAGCTATTTGCTTCATCAAATCCCTGCTATCAAAGATGTCCTGGAGCTGTATATTTGGCCCTTTTTGTTTAAAAAACACCGTAATTTCATCCAGAACACGACTAAAGTTATTTTCTTCTTCATCCACCATCCACTTACTGATTGCATGATATTGAAAAAAACTAAATAAGAAAAAGGCAAGGAATATGGCTGAGCCAGCCGCTAATGCCCACTTCACTTTAAGAGAAGAGGGCTTAAATCGATTCATGAATGTATTCATGTCCTCATCACATACCCGGTACCGCGTACAGTTTGGATGTAGCTATCTTCATCAGGCGAATCAATTTTATTTCGCAAGTATCTTACATAAACATCCACTACGTTCGTTTCAACCTCAGTATCATACCCCCACACTTTATTGAGAAGGACTTCACGGGTCAAAACAATATTTTTATTTTCCAAAAAGGCGAGTAAAAGGTCATACTCCCTTTTAGTGACCTCAATTTCATGTTCAAGCTTAAATACTTGCCGTGACTCCTTTTGAACGGTGATATCACGGTAATGATACGTTGTTTGAGCCGAAGCTGTTTCTTCATTTCCGGCTCGTCTAAATACGGCTCTCAATCTCGCTAACAGTTCTTCAATAGCAAAAGGCTTTACGATATAATCATCTGCACCGCTGTCCAATCCTGATACACGATCCATTACACTATCCCTTGCCGTAATCATGAGGATCGGAATAGCCTTCACTTGCCGGATTCTTCTGCAAACCTCAAGTCCGTTTAAATTCGGCAGCATTAGATCCAATAAGATGATGTCCCAATCCTCGTTCAAGCCTTTCTCTAACCCCTCTCTCCCATCATAGGCAAGACCCACTTCATATCCTTCATATTTAAGTTCCAGTTCAATGAACCTGGAGAGATTTTTTTCATCTTCTATGACTAAAATTCTTTTCACATCATTCACCTGCTCTAAATACTTAATACGTCTTATTTTATTTTACTTTTGCTGAAAATAAAATCATTAAGCGCTTGAAAGATTTCAATTCCTTGATATGTCATTAAAGTAATGGCAGTAAAACTGAAAAATAAAATAGGAATTATTCGAATCCACATGGTTCTTACCTCCCTTTTATCATTACAGTCATCTTCCTCCACTTTCATTAAATTTGAATGAGAAAAGGGTAAGTTTTCACTTAGAGAAAGAAAGAAAAAAATCAGAAGTTTACATAATGATATTATAATCAAATAATTAAATGGTATGAAATTGCTCCTGTTGAAGAAAATAATAGTGTTATAAATAAGAATGAGGTGCACGAAATGGAAAGTAAGAAAAAATTAGATTTACTGGCGTTATCTTCTATTCCTTTAGTTATGACACTCGGGAATTCAATGTTGATCCCTGTTCTTCCTCAATTAGAAAAGGAGCTTAACATTACTGGATTTCAATCAAGCTTGATCATTACCGTCTACTCCATCATAGCCATACTCTGCATTCCAATTGCCGGTTACTTATCCGATCGTTTAGGGAGGAAAAAAATTTTAATACCCAGTTTAGTCATTGCAGGAATCGGTGGCCTCATTTGTGGATTTGCTTCCATATACGGTTCTAACGCATATATTTTTGTAATGGTAGGAAGGGTTGTTCAAGGAATTGGTGCCGCCGGCGCCTTCCCCGTCGTCATCCCTACCGTCGGTGATCTGTATGAAGATGATGATCAAATCACCAAAGGGTTGGGCATAATCGAGACATCTAATACATTCGGCAAAGTTCTAAGTCCGATACTTGGTGCATTATTTGCAGCATGGATTTGGTTTATTCCCTTCTTTTCCATTCCAGTATTTTCACTTTTATCCATTCTTCTCATCGTCGTTTTTGTAAAAGTCCCAGCAAAAAAAGAAGAAGTAGCGAAACAAACCATTAAAGAATTTGTTCATGAGGTGGGAATTGTCCTTAGGAAGGAAAAGAAATGGATTTTCGGAATTTTTATTATCGGAATCATTTCCATGTTTACTTTATTTGGATTTTTATATTATTTATCAACCCGTTTAGAGCAGGCTTATGGAATTAACGGAGTAATGAAAGGACTATATTTAGCAGTTCCACTCCTTTTTTTATGCCTGACCTCCTATATAACCGGAAAAGTGATTGGAAAGAGCAAAGACAAGATGAAGTGGGTCATCGTATTTGGATCCCTAATGAGTTCGGTTGCTTTCATACCATTAATCTTTACTGAAGGAAAATGGATCATCTTGAGCATTTTTTCCATTGCTGGTATCGGAATGGGTGCAGCCCTCCCCTGTTTGGATGCATTGATAACAGAAGGAATTGAGAAGGAACACCGTGGAACCATTACCTCCATATACAGTTCAATGAGGTTTACAGGTGTCGCTTTAGGTCCTCCTTTAGTAGCGTTGATTGAACCTTTGAGTACCTTTATCATTTTTATAATTCTAAGCCTATTTTCCAGCCTCGTCGGCATGTTTTTCATTAAAGTTCCAGAAACTCCCCCGCAAGCTGTCTCAACTAAAAAGGCTTAGAAATTCAATCCATGATGAAAAAAACGGTGCTGGATGCAGCTCCGTTTTTTATTGCAGCCACTTTTCTGAGTAGAATATTGAAAGCTCGTACTCTACGATCCCAACATGTTTATTTCGAATCATAATGTGGTAGATATATCCATAAACATGATAAGGATCGTAAGGGAGGAATATATATGACTTGGATAATCGTGATTGTTTCTCTTTTTATACTTCTCATTCTGGCTGAAGAAGTCATTAATTATTTTCTACGTACAAAAGTAATTGATCATCAGCCCAAGGCGAAAAAAAGCGAAGGAAAGATGAAATCTTTGTTTCATAAAGTAAAGCTGAAACTGACTCATTCACAGTAATTGGTGCTACATAGACTAAAAGGTGGAGAAGTTTTTTCTCTGCCTTCCACTTAAATCACTTCTTTGACACAATATGCATCGTTTCATTTGGTTGATGTGCTAACATATCTTTAACCTCTTGAGGATATACTTGTACTTCAGAAAGTTCTGCAATGGGAATCCACTTATATAATAAACGATCGCCTTCCAGTCCATGAAAGGCGTCCTTTTGAAAAATTGCCCTGTCTGTAGATTTCACTTTATAATAAAATCCAATTTCATGGAAATCCCATTCTTTATACGGAAAGAAATTTTCGTTCACCATGATCAATTGTTCTATATGAATATCTATCCCTAGTTCTTCTTGCATTTCTCTCTTTAAACTTTCCTGTGATGCCTCTCCCATGGCGACTCTTCCACCGGGCAACGACCAGTAACTGTCTTCCACTTGTTTATGTAATAAAATATGGTCCTGTTCTATCCAGACGGCCACTACCCTGTAATTAAAAACGTTTTGCTTTTGTTTAAACAATATCCATTTGCCCCCTCCTTCCCCTCATTCTAACCCATAAAAAACCAATTCCATCTAAAAATATACAAAAAGAAGACAAAAGCTTCAGCAAAACTTTTGTCTCCAAAGGAAAGAAATTAGAATGGGTCTTACATAATAAAGATTTAAACAAAAAGAAAGCTACCCCACTTTCTTTTTGCTTAGGGAGTGATAAATCCTTATTCATAAGCAAGATTCATTGTAACGGGTGAAAAAGTGAACTCTATTAGAACAAGATTAAAATTTGATGAGAAAATCATTTTCTTCCTTAATTCCCCACTACTCTATCAGAAAGCATCCAGATTAAATTTATGATATGATAAATAAGAATTCAGAATGTTACAATTCATTCTAGTGGATGAAAGGATGGAAAAATGAAAATCGATTTAAACTGTGATTTAGGAGAAAGTTTTGGTACATATACAATTGGACAAGATGAAGAAATGATGAAATACGTGTCCTCCGTCAATGTCGCTTGCGGATTCCATGCAGGAGACCCCCTCGTAATGAAACAAACAGTCACAAATGCATTAAGTCACAACTTAAAAATAGGTGCTCATCCAGGGTTGCCTGATCTTCAAGGCTTCGGAAGAAGAATGATACAAATAACCCCTGAAGAAGCATACGCCCTTGTACAATATCAAATTGGCGCCCTACTCGCTTTCATTGAGGCACAAGGAGGTAAGTTGTCACATGTTAAACCTCATGGTGCCCTTTATAATATGGCTGCGAAGGATTCCGAACTGGCTGTATCGATTGCTAAAGCAGTATTCGACCTTGACCCTGGATTAACATTGTTCGGCCTTTCTCAAAGTGAGCTGACAAAAGCAGGTGCGGAAATCGGATTGCATGTTGCACATGAAGTCTTTGCCGATCGAACCTATCAATCTGATGGTTCACTAACTCCCCGTTCCCTTCCGAATGCCGTACTTCATGATGAAAACCAAGTTGAAAAGCAAGTCTTACGAATGGTTGAGAAACAAGAAGTAGTTTCAACAGATGGTGAGGTATTATCAATTAAAGCGGATACCATTTGTCTTCATGGAGACAACATGGCTGCTTTGAACCTTGCAAAAAGATTATATGAAAAGTTAAGTTGAATCATATAAGGGCTATACATAGCCCTTATTCTATGGAGAATGTAAAGGATTTGTCTATTGTATAGAAGATAGGAGCAATCTCTAATGAATAAGACTTTACTACTCGAAGGGTTCCGTTGGATGTTCATCTTACTTGTTGCTTGTGTCATCATTCTCTATGGTTATCAGCGGTACCTTTTGCACTCTAGCATTGAAACATCTCTACAAACCGTATCTCCCGACTCAACCATCATAGGAATCATTCAAACTCATACCACTGACAATAAAGAAAAAGTGTATGAAGCTCTATACAAGACAACAGACGGCAAATGTTACCGAGCTTCATTCGAGCGTAAGGGGCGCACATTCATAGGAAACCAGGAGGCATCCTGCGAATAGGGTGAGTAGACAGATGAACCGAGTTATACATATCTTTCCTCATTTCGAATCAGCAGAAGAAAAATAAAAAATCAGAAAATTCATGGGATTTCCCCCTCGTCAGATTACACTCGTTTTCCCGTCTACTGCGATTATTCCAACTTGTGAAATTTGATAAAGAGTATGTCTGGTTTTAATCAGGCCATTTAGTGGAATGTAGAGGAATATGACATACATGGAAAGGATCATTGCTATGATAAGAACTCTTACAATCGATACAAAAAAACGTGATGAGATGGTTGATATCACTACTTATGTCCAAGACATCGTCATCAATGAAGAAATGAAGGAAGGTATTGTTGTGGTTCAATCCTTACACACCACAGCCGGAATCACGGTGAATGAAAATGCGGACCCAGATGTAAAAACGGATTTTCTACGTCGATTAGACGAGGTATATCCTTGGGAACATACGCTCGACCTTCATGGAGAAGGAAACACGGCTGCTCATTTAAAGACAAGTACGGTAGGACACTCTCAAACAATCATTGTCACTAATGGAAGGCTTCAATTGGGAACTTGGCAAGGCATCTACCTCTGTGAGTTTGATGGTCCTCGCTCCGGAAGAAGGGTTTCGATAAAAACGATTGAAGCTGAATAAGGAACGAAAAGACTCGGGGGCTTTCTACCGAGTCTTTCTATTCGATAAAACGATCTCTAATGTTTTGCGAAGGCAGCATACAAGAATCTTGTTTTCCAAACCATTTATATCTATTCTTCGCAATCCATCTGTATACCCTATCTCTTAGGGGCTTAGGGACGATTATGCATGTATTGATAAGCTTCCATGGCCATGTCAAATGAGAGCAAACCTTTAAAGCAGCGGTTGATTCCACATACGCTTTATTTTCTTCAATTAATACAAAGCTATCTGTAGTATTCGGAATGTTATGCTTCTGTAATAATTGTTGACCAATATCGCTTTGTAAGGAAGCAAATTGGAAGATCCCTTCAGGATCACGTTCGATAATAAATCGCACACTACTATTGCAAAAATTACATATGCCATCAAACAAAATTATTGCCAATGAAATCACACCGTTTCAGGAATATCCCATATTTACTTCTGATTATAATAGAATTCATAACTTCATTCCAGGAAGTTATCTGCTCTCAACTTTTAAAATGCTCGGATAGGTGACCTACTTCATTGTAGGAATGAACTGCCCATCGTTCACTTCTAAAATGGAGATTGGTCAGGCAGCCGTTAAAAAGCTTCACATGCTCCAGTGCTCCCTTTTCTTGATGAAACTCCCGCAATACTGCATTGATGACAGCACCGTGAGCAACCAACAGTACCTTCTTTGCGGGAAACTGAGCATGAATCTCTTCCAGCCCTTCCTGCACCCTCCCGACCAACTCTTCATACGATTCCATATACGGAAAGTTAAAATCAGGATACCGCTTTTCCCTTTCTTCACGGGATAATCCCTCTCCCTCCCCAAAATGGCGTTCCTTGAAATGATCCATTTCCACAATTGTCAGTTTCAATGATTCATTGATAATTTCCGCTGTTTTTCTCGCTCTCATTAAAGAAGTGGTTATGAGAACATCCCATTCTGATTTCTTCAAAAACTCCCTGCATTCTTCTGCTTGACGTTTTCCAGTTTCATTTAATGGTATATCTGTTTGGCCCTGTAATTTACCCAATAGATTCCATTCAGTTTGACCATGTCTTACTAAGCATATTTGAGTCATTTCATTTACTCCTTCTGTCAAATTTCTGTTTCTATTTGTCCGTACAATATCATGCTTCAAGAAATCTATAATTCTACTAGATTTTATGATATACTATATTACCATTAAAAGAGATTATTTCGAAAGTTTTAAATAAATGAGGCAGTATAAGGAGTTGGCTGAAAAGGATGAGAGATGAATTATTATATCTGGGTCAAGAAATCGTTTCACATAAATCTGAAATTGCTAAAGGTGTAATTGACTATCAGGAACAACGATACTCCGAACAACTTAAGTTTTCAGGTGTTAACATGGAGAAAGTCACAGAGTGGAGAACTGAGTTAATACAAATATTGGGAGAATCTTTACTTGAAAATCAAAAGGATTCTCTTATTAAAATAAAAGAGTGGACGCAGAAAGTTGGGAATATTGCTATTGAAAAAGGTATCTCCCTAAACGAATCTTTAAAAACTCTATCAACATTCCGTACGGCCATTTGGGATTTCTTCCATCATCAAATTGACAATCAAATTTCAGCCTCTATTATGCTGCAATCAAACAAAAAGATAAATCCCTTGCTTGATGAAATTGCTTATCTTTTCAATGAGCTATTTATTAAGCAACAGAAAGATCAGTTGGCCCTGGTTCATTCTGCCATGGATGAACTATCAGCACCGATTGTGCCGATAGCTGACAAAATTGCAATTCTTCCTCTTATTGGGGAAATTGACACTCATAGATCCAGCTCTGTTATGGAAACGGCACTAAAGAAAAGCTCTGAATTGCAATTAGACTATTTATTTATTGATATATCCGGTGTAGCAATCATGGATACGATGGTTTCGCATAATATCTATCAAATTGTAAATGCTTTAAAAATGATGGGTGTACAATCGGTATTAACAGGAATTCGTCCTGAAGTTGCCCATACATTAGGGAATCTGGGTATAACCTTCGACGATTTAAAAACCAGCTCCAGTTTAAAGCAAGCCCTCGAAGACATCGGATTCACTCAATATGAGGTTGTCCTCCCCCTATAATGAAAACCAGAAGCCACATGCAGCATGGCTTCTGGTTTTTTGGTTATTTACAAACACTAGGCACTCTTATTTATTTTATGATGAAATAATAGTTGAATGCTTTGAACAGCCATATATATGGGAATCGACCAATACATTTCATACCCTTTATCGAAATGGAATATACCGATTCTGACCGTGAACCATTCCATCAAGATAGAAAATGCTGTCCAGATCAATAAATAAGCAAGGTTCATAATCCCTCTTATCTTTAGCTTTTTATATATGTATATGAAGAAATAACTATAAGGGCCATACATGATGTAACTTACAAAGTCAATTGCCTGGTAAGCTGAACTGTCATTGACATCATAAAAATCCCATGGAGGAATACTAATTGTATGATCATAGAACATTCCAATTGAGATGCCATAAATATAATGACTTAACCCTTCGAGGAATGAAAATATTTTTGGAGTGATCCAGATCAATAAAAGGAGAGTGAATAGACTAATGATGATAAACCATTCGTTTAAGTCAAATGACCTCTCATAGATTCTGTCCACTGTCTCTCTCCTCCTTTTTCTGCAAATAATAAAGCCCTTGACCTATCCAAATACACATCAATAAATATGTTCCATTAATGATAATTGTATTTAACAGGCTCCAGTGAGGATACTCAAGCGTTTTAAAGTGTATGTGAAGGATATCCAATACACTGATAAAGCATAGCAAACATACAAATAATAAGAATCGATAAGTCCTATTCCCGTAATTCAAGTAACCGTTCACCATGACAATCCCGACTAATGGCAAAATGCATTCCCGGTTTATCAATAAGCTGATAAATTGAGTGACATCCTCTGACGCCTTCATCCACTCCAGGTTATTGGTCATAATCGTAATATAGTTCGTTGAAATGATCGATAACACCATGAACTGTATGAAGTTTGAAGTAAATGAAAGCTTTTTTCGCATAAAACTGACAATATAAATCAGTATGATCAATATGGAAATAAAGAAAGGAAGAGACATTGATTTCTCCTTAGATTTTTCTTACTATCCTTGCCTTAATCGACTCATTACATAACCAAAATAGTGACAAGAGAGTTTGGATGTTTGTATTGTATTGCAAGGGGAAAAGAGTAAAGGAGAATAAAGGAGGTAATTTTATGAAACATGAATCTATCACCCCCAATGCAAGAGATGAAATAAAAGAAGTCTTTGTGGATGGTTTGCAGCGTGACCTATCACCTGAAGAAGAAGGACTTATCACAGGATGGACTCAAACCTTTAACAAAAGCGAACGTGCAACCATCATTAATATGCTAAAAGAACTACTAAACAAACATAAAAAACATGACTAAACCTAAAGCGGAGGCTGCTTGGTCAGAGGCGACAAGCATAAGACAGGACTACCGGAAAGGCGCTCTTTGCCTTTTTGGTAGTCCTGTCTTATGACCTCGAGCCTCTAGCCGCCGGAGCTGGATGAACCAAAAGCGGAGGCGGCTTGGTCAGAGGCGACTAGCATTAGCAATCCGTCATAATGCGAGAATAAAGAAAAGGCAAGCCTGAATTTTAAGGCTTGCCTTTTCTCTTTTATAGTAATGTTCCTCTTACCTATCACTCGTCAAATCTAGAAGTTTATCAATATCAATGCGATAGATTGGGCGATTTATATCCTCTTGTCCAAGTTCTACGGTATCTTCTAGTACATCATCGATGTTCATACTTTTAAATACCTCCCAAGTTGTGTGTCTACTCTGCATGGCTACAAACCTTTTGCATTCTTATCAAAGAATACGAAAGAAGGATCCCATTCATGGGGGTACTTACAAAATTATTTTTTAAGATGAATTGTAGGTAATAATCTTAAATTTGAATCAAATGATTCACTATGTTAATGTTAAGCGACTATTGATTCTACTTAAATAACAAAATGGGTAGAATAGCTTTCTCCTTAAAGGAGGCATTTCAATGAAACGATTTTCCATGCTTCACGTTCCTCAGGATTATAGGCATAGGGGGCGTCCGGCGGTTACCGTTCATGTTCTACCTGTTCACAAAGAATATTTCGCGATAGGTAAATCATTAAAAGGGAACGGCCGGGCTGCAAACAACAATGAAAAACTAGCCGCATATTATGCGTATCTAGATACTTTAACATAAACGCTCTTCTCTATAGAATGACTTATTAAAAAAAGCTGATCAGATAAGTTTCTGATCGGCTTTTTGCATGTTGAAATGACTCATTCCTTTATCCTAATTGTTTCTTAAATTCATTTAGCATACACTGGTGGCTTCCCACAATAGTATCAGGTAGTTCTTCTAGATTACAAAACTTTAGTTGAATGGATTCAGAGTGTTCTGCTTTCATTTCTCCACTGTACTCATTTGTAAAGTAGGCTGTGGTGACTACATAAAACTCATCTCCATTTTCAGCAATAATGTATTGATCCGCACCAGAATATACGTTTAACAGATTCAACTTACCTAATGTCAGATTCGTCTCTTCCTTCACTTCTCTCCTCGCCGTCTCTTCCGTTGTTTCTGCCAATTCCATTAATCCCCCAGGCAGTCCCCATGAACCGTTCGGAAATCTCCTTTGCTGCAGAAGCACTTCCTGTCTGTCATTCAAAATAATGACGACCGAACCGACTAAAATAAGAGAGCGTGTTCCAACAATTTCTCTTAATTCTTCTATGTAACCCATTGATCAATCTCCTCTCTGAATCTGCTAACGCAATGATACCCAGACCAAATTAGTCCGTTGTATACTGACAAGCCTCAAAACCATTACCATCTATATCCCAGAACTCAAAAAACGTAACCTCTCCAACCTTTACGTCCTTTTCCACAAGCTTTAACCGGGTCTCTTCCAGTGCATCAGAAAAGAGAATCGGCTTGACGGATGAGGGACGGACTTCTCCTTCTTGAACCGTTAAAGTAGAGTCTCCTTGACCTATTTGAAACACAACATACTCTCCCGAATCAAAAACGCGCTCAAACTCCAACACCTCTACATACCATTGAATAGACCTTTTTAAATCTTTTACACACATATGGACCGTATCGACTTTAGAAAACAATGAAATACCTCCTTCTTTCTCTCTAGTTTTTTAATAGTGTTAAGTGCCCGACAATCTCTTTTGCTTCAAACTTCTCCATTGGCGGAAGTGCCACTACTGTTAAAGATCCCTCTTTAATTTCAGTCAATCCGCTATCATGAATACTGAAATATCCATCACCCTCTAATTTCTCCAGCTCACCGGTTTTTCCCTTTAAAACAATTTTTTTCATTCCAGTCTGCACCCATTCTACAAAGTCTGCTTGTCGATCTTGAAAAGGTGAATCAGATGACATCATCGTCAGCGTACTAAGAGTAGCAGCATGTGCCACTTGCGCTGCCGTTTTCCCTTTTGACATATTAAGTTCCTTATTAACAATAAAATATTGAACGAGATCACGCTTATTCATTCGTCTAATCAGCCCTTTTTATCATTTAATACTTGTTATTTTAACATGCGAAGGAGATGTACCTCAGTATTATTTACTTCCTTCTTATTTTCACGTAATTATTTTCAACTGAAACTATTTTGACCCTCTCTCCTATTTTATAATCTAAATATTGATCACAATCCAACTTATAGGTGTGACCGTTATCAAATTTCATAGAGCATGAAGGATCGCTGCTGTTTTCATCTATAACCTCACCTGATTTAATTCCTTCCGAACCTTTTTTATCATTCGCCGGAAAGTACTTTTCCTCAATCATTACCCAGTCCTCATGACTGATAACCACCAGCTTCAGAATAACGAGCCCCGCCAGAAGAACAAGTAACATACTAAGTATCGCAAATTTTGCCCGTAAGCCCATCATGTATATCCCTTTCCTTCCATATAAAATCAACAAATGATTATATGAAAGGAATCTGATATATATTCATTCATTTGAAGAAAGTGGATTATCTTCCCCTCTTGCATTTATTTAAAAAGAGATATAAACTAAAACTAACGACCGTTAGTTAGTTTGAAGGGAAGGTGAATGAATATGAAGAATGACAACAAACAACTCATAAAAGATGTCGCCTTGGAACTATTCGGCCAAAAAGGTTATGAGGATACCTCATTAACGGAAATTGCAAACTCGGTTGGAATTAAAAAGCCATCCATTTACAACCATTTCCGAAGCAAAGAAGATATATTTATGGAAGTGATTGAGGATTTAAGTGTGTCTGAAGTGACTGCCTATAAGAATGCATCGAAAAAAATGAATATAAATGAACCACTAAAGAATGTACGAATCCTCTTTGACCTATTTTGTCACCGATTAGTTACAACCAAAGAAGCTCTTTTATGGAAAAGAGTCACATTCTTTCCTCCAGAAGTGTTTAAAGATCTTATTCAAAAACAATTCATTCATTTTGAACAGGTGACAACAGCAATTTTGGTATCGATTTACCAAGAAGGTCAAAAACAAAAACTGTTCAGTGACATCGAGGAGGATGAATTTATTGCCTCCTTTTTATGTTTAGTGGATGGTGTCTTTTTAGAACATCACTATTACACAGAAGAAATTTTCAGACAACGAATAGAATCGGCTTGGAAGGTTTACGAATTAGGTATATCAAGTCGTAAAGGAGAGTAGCATCATGGGTTGGATATACGTTATTATTGGTGGAATTTTAGAGATTGGCTGGGCTACTGGGTTATCCCTTTCGGAGGGATTTACAAAACCTATCCCAAGTATTGTCACTGCGGTTCTCATCTTAATCAGCTTTTATTTCTTCTCAAATTCCATGAAATTATTGCCAATCGGAACTGCATATGCCGTCTTCACCGGTATTGGAGCAGCCGGCACTGCCGTTGTAGGAATGGTATTTCTAAATGATGGGATTAGCATTTTGAAAGTTGCGTTTATTACACTACTCATTTTTGGAGTGATCGGCCTCAAAATGAGTGATAAAGAAGAGCAAGATACAGGGAGGTCTTACTAATGGCGTGGATGTTACTCATTTTTGCCGGGTTCTCTGAAGTTGTGATGGTAACGTTTATGAAGCTTTCTGAAGGATATAAGAAGCTGGCCCCTTCCATCGTAAGCTTCGCAGCAGGAGGTATAAGCTTTTATTTATTATCCCTTTCTCTACTAGATATCCCAGTAAGTACAGGATATGGAATCTGGACCGGGATAGGATCTGCAGGTGCTGTCATCATCGGGATGATCTTTTTCAGGGAAACGAAGGATTTAAAGAGATTATTTTTTATTAGTTGCATTATAGGGAGTATTATTGGTTTAAAGATTGTTTCATGACTTTAATAAAAATGTCCAGCCATAGTATTACTAAAGGCTGGACATTTTGATAAATCTTAAAAATACATATTAATTAATAATCCCGTGACCCACGATATCCACTTTTATAGTCGGTACAATGGTAATGGTGGGGTATGTTTCTGTCCAATTTATTTTTTCCCATGTTTTCGGATGATAAGCAATCAATTCTCTGCCAATTCCAAATAAATCAGAGTTGGCGATTTGAATTTTTTCTATCATTTTTTGGGCATCTTCTGTTAATTGCTTTGAAATTTCTTTGTTTAGGTATTTAAGTTTATTTTTGTCGGTTAATTTGTCCTGAGGGTACTCTGCGATTGAAACATCCATATTCGTGTCGATACCTACCTGAATATTGTCTGGTGTGTCTGAGACAATTGTAAGTTTTGATTTAGATTTAGCAACATTGTACGTAATATAATTGTCAATGTTCATTTTTTTATCATTGTCAATTTTTGTAACGAACCGAGTTCGCTTTGCTCTTTGATTGTCCATAAGCAGATATAAAGTTGATTCTTCAAAGGATAAAGTCCCCGTTAGTGAATTCTTGTGGAAAATTGCTGTTCCATCTAGTTCAACTTCACCATCTTTCATTTTAATAAGTGGAAGCGCAAAATCCTTTCCTTCATCAAACATTATCGTACAAACCGTCTGTAAATTTTGTTTAGGTATACCTGTAGAGCCTTCCGCACTTGTAAGTATTTCAATCAGAAACTCAGATATCAAAACATTTTTCTCATTCAATTTAGATAGAATTTCTTCCCCGCTTCCTTCCACCACGGCCAATTTCGCAGAAATAGAGCTATTGGGATCGCGGTAGAAGATATCTAAAAATTTATAAATATCTTTCTTGGCTAATTCTTCCCCCAATAAGAACACCCGGTTTTTTGAGGGTTCAAAGACTCCGGAAATCTTCCTGTCCATACTCATCCTTGTCTCGCGAATCGTTTTCCCTTCACCCTGTACCATAACATTGGTAGGGGTTCTATCCTTAAAGTCACGAATGATGGCAGTCGCTTTAATGGTATCTTCATCAACCATATCAAAGGAAGAAGAAAAAACAAGCCTTCCGTTTTTAAGTAAACGTTGATCCCAACACCCCGCCAAAGAAAGGTTGATGAAAAGTAGAACCAATCCTATAATGTACTTTTTCCTCATACACGTTTCCCTCTTTCCTTCTTCTTGAAAATAAAAGAGACTCCCAATAATATAAATGGAATGACAAGTACAAAGAGATAGGATATATTAAGCACCCATTTGTTGTACATATCCATTTGTGATGCTTTATTGGGAACTAAGGCTATGATGAAAGATAAACTGCCAAAAAATATCGTAATGACAGGACGTTTGATTCGCTTAAAGATATGGGTACTTCCCTCCGTCGATAAGAAAAGGTAGCTGGTTAACGAAGTTATTACACTGACCACCCAAAGTGAAACAAATACCAAATCAACTCTCTCAACGATTTGCAAATACAGGGATTTCACATAATATAGAACCGGCTGAGGGATGATGACTAACTCTTCAGGACTGAACGTTATTAGACTTACAATGGTGAGAAATGCATACATCAATGTCACAAAGAGATTGGCCATTGTAGCTGAGAATAAGACAGACCGTACCCCATTATGCTGGAAATAAGGAAAGAGAAATAATAGTAATTCAAAGCCAAGCATTGAAAAATAAGCTTCTTTTACCCCTTTCAAAATATTGACGCCGCCGGAGTGTCCAATTGGGAGTAAATATCTCCAATCCACAGGGTACATGAACAACACAACGATAGAAATCATAATCAGAAAGAAAATCAGTCCCGAGACCACAACATAAACATTGCAAATGTCGGATAAAAGTTCCTTCCCTAAGTAGATTGCTGTTCCCATTAAGAGAAGCATGATAATCCATTTTGGTGTTAGTGTAAGCACCCACGTTTTAATGATAGCAGTTGAGTACATCAATATAAGGCTGGTTACAAGTAGTCCATAAAAGACATAGGATACATTTATGAATGTACCCCCTGCTTTACCTACTAATTGTATTGAATACTGGAAAAGAGATTTAGAGGGAAATCTTCTTCCTAATACCCAAAAAATTGTTATAAATGATTGAACAACAATACCAGCCAGTAATACTGATATCCACGCATCACCTTTCGAAACGGAAAATACGTTAAAAGGAAGCCCAAGAACCCCGACTCCAATTTGTGTTTGAATAATGAATAACATCAATTGAATGGAAGTGAGATTACTCTGATTCTTCATTTTTTTTCCATCCTCGAGGATCCGTCGTTTTCCACTTATACTGTGGTTTCAAATCCTTTGGCCTTTCTTTCATCAGCCACATAGGTACACGAATAAAGGTGTCTTTTAGTGACTTGAAATCCAAAGGTGCCACAGGGTATAAATAATATTGGCCCAATGATTTAAGCGTCGACATATGTATCAACAACAACATCAAACCTATTACTATTCCGAGAACCCCAAATAAAGCAGCAAAAACCATTAACGGAAATCCCAGTATCCTGACGGAAGTACTCATTTCGTTAGATGGAATAACGAAAGACGATATAGCTGTAATTGCGACTACGATAACCATCGTATTGGAAACCAGGTTTGCTTCCACAACAGCCGTCCCAATTACAAGTCCTCCCACAACACCAATGGTTTGAGCAATAGGATTCGGTAAACGTATGGCAGCTTCACGAAGTAATTCTAAGGTCAATTGCATTATTGCTGCTTCAATCAATGGGGGGAATGGAACATACTCCAGGGAGCTTTTAATCGAAAATATTATTTCTACCGGTATGATTTCATAATTATATGAAATGACAGCGATATAAAATGCGGGTAAGCAAAGTGTTGCAATAAAACTGATTAATCTAATGAATCGTACAAATGAACCGATAAATGCCCGATTATTATAATCCTCTGCCGTTTGAAAGAAAGAGAAAAAATTCACAGGCAGAAGTAAAACGGTAGGACTTCCTTCCATTACAAGAGCAATCCTGCCTTCCATTAGATTTCCGGCTACACGATCTGGTCTTTCCGTATTCAAAAACTGGGGAAAGGGAGAAAACGAATTATCTTCTAAAAATTCTTCAAAGTATCCAGGTGACTGAATCGCATCTACTTGGACATAATTGATCCGGTCTTCAATCGTTTTCAGCAATTCAGGATTTGTCAAATTAGATAAATAAACTAAAGCGTACTTTGTTCTTGTTGTTTCTCCTACACTTGAGTATTTCACTGTCAATTTCTTACTGGAAATTCTCTCTCTTATTAAATGCACATTTTCTGTAATATTTTCACTGAACCCTTGATGTGATCCTCTAATCACCTTTTCATTTATTGGTTCAAAACGATTAGTAAGAATTTTGGGCATACTGATAAAGGTCAGGATTTCACTGTCTTCCGTAATTAATAGGCAGTGTCCATCCACCATTGCGCTGAGTGCCTCGTCTAAATACAAGGTTTCTTTAATACTATTACTACTAACGACATCACGTATTTCGCCTGAGCCTTTTTCTAATATAGGTTTTATAATATATGTCTGTAAGCTCCTATTATCAATGACCGAATCAATAAACATAATGGTCATTATTTTACTATTAAAGGTTAATTCTCTTATTATTAAATCATCAGTATTAAATAAACCGTTACGAAAATAAGAAATTTTCTCTTCTAAAGTGAGAAATTCGGGAACTACTTCTTCTTTTTCTGAAAGCAGCTGCTTGGGTATTCTTCTATTCCTTTTATTAAACGAACTCATATTAGCACCTTCAGTAAGAATCTTTTTTTCTATGTTTCCCAAAGGAGGTGCTATTATGCATCCCCGAGGCTCATGTTAACGTTCCTTTCCGTAAAAATGCATCCCCCATACATCTTCTAAAATAGTGATGAATGTTTCGTTTATATGTCCCCATTGAAAAGAATCATCCATGTGTAGATTCTCCAGAGTCCCGTTCATTATTAGTAAGTCATTACTTATGTAGTCTTCAAAATTCCTAACAATGGGGTTAGGAACCTCCTTTCCATTAACTCTTGCTCGAATCATAGATGAAATGGTGTCCTTTATTTCTTCATTTATATTAATGTGGTAAATCATTTCGTTCATCCCATTTGGAGGAAACGTTTGAAACTCTTCAATCCATTTACAAGCAAGCCACGGTCTGATAATCGTCATCCATTTCTTCAAATCTTTGGTATCCTCATACAGATACTTTTCAATATTGCGTTTAGCCATCTGGTTGTAATGAATTAAACAGCTGGCGGGAGAAAAAGTCATGTCTCTCAGCTCCCTGATATTCTTTATAACCGAGAGCTCCCTATACACGTTTTCATTTGTTAGCCACTCCAATAGAGAGGGGTTTGATTTCCGAAGTAGTTTGAGTGCTTTACTAAGGTCCCAGCCGCTGAATTCAATGGAATCGTATGTAGACTTTATAATAACGTCCTTGGTCTCTTGAAGATTTAAATATGCGGTAACCTCCCGAATATAAATAAAACGGACATCATAATCACTCTCATCTGTTTGATACCCCCATGCACGACTCCCGGCTTCAACGGCATACAGAATTATTACTCTCTCTTCTATTTCGATATTTTTCAGCTCACCTAGAATGATTTTTCTCACAAAATAATTCTCCTTAACTTATCTTTATTAGTAGGGTTTTCCTTTCAGTATTTGATATACTTAATCACACAAACAAGTCGATAGATAGAGGTGAATAGCTTGACCAAGAAAAAAATGTACTCATGGAGCCTGCAGGTTCTCATTATTCTTACCATTATTTATGTTTCAACAAAAATCTCCTTTTTATTTGAACCGATTGTCGTATTCGCTTCAACATTATTTTTTCCTATCATCATTTCAGGATTTCTGTATTTTTTATTAAATCCATTAGTCAATCTCCTGGAAAAAGCAAGATTACCGAGAACCATTGCCATCATCGTGCTTTATGCTGCTATCATTGGTGTAATGGTGCTAATTATTGGGAATATCGCGCCTATTCTCACAAAGCAGATAACAGGGTTGTTCAATGAACTTCCGGAGTATGCAAGACAAACGAGGAATTTCATCGAATACTTATCTGAGACTCAACAATTCAAATGGATGATGAGTCAAGACTATGTGTCACTAAAAGATGTAGAAAAACAGCTAATGGACTTTGCCAATACTTTACCAGATAATATTACAACTGCTCTTAAAGGAGTAGTAAGTGTACTGACCAGTATTACGATATTGATTGTCACCGTCCCTTTTCTATTATTCTTTATGTTTAAAGACGGTCATAAATTTCCTAAGGCAATCTCAAAATTCCTTCCTCCTGCCTACCGGGAAGAAGGGATCAACACTTTAAAGGATACGAGTGATACACTTGCCGCATACATACAGGGACAATTGACGGTAGCATCCTTTGTAGGAACCCTGACTTTTATCGGGTATTTGATCATTGGACTCCCCTACGCATTGGTGATGGCGTTAATAGGGGCGGTAACGAATATCATTCCATTTATCGGCCCTTTTATCGGTGCTGCACCTGCCATCATCGTGGCCCTGTTTGATTCACCGACGAAAGCCATTCTCGTCATAGTGGTTGTAACGATTGCACAACAAATAGAAGGGAACCTCCTTTCACCTCTTATTTTAGGAAAGCGGCTGGATACTCATCCAGCGACGATTATCATTTTATTGCTGGTGGCAGGAAACTTAGCGGGTATCCTTGGAATGATTTTAGCCGTTCCTTTTTACGCGGTAACAAAAACCATTGTGTTAAATTTAGTGAAGTTTATTAAACTGAGAAGATCTGCGATTCAAGAATGATAGTGGAGAGACAACCGGGCTAGCCCGGTTGTTTATTTCTGACGTGACAAAAACGTGGAAGTTGAACCGAAAGAAGGTTAAGGAGCAGATATGATTGACTCGATCCCGACAATCATATTTGTTTATACATAATCACATGCGGCCCGATTGGTTCTATTTCAAATACATCCCCCAACTGAATTAATCCCAATTTCTGATAATATGCCCCAGCCGAAATTCTGGCATTGCACCACCACATTTCGCACCCTTTATCTTTAAGAATTTCTTCACTGTATTCGATGAGCTGCTTTCCAATGCCATTCCCCCTGTAATCCGTAAGGGTGGCCATTCCCCTTAACCGGTAAGGCAGATATCCATTCAAACCCGGTTGTTCCTCCTGATAAAAGGAACCGATACTGATCAGCACTTCTCCTTCAAAAACACCAATGTGGAAGGAACTGTCGTCTAAATCTCCTTCGTAACGACACTCCTCTATCGATTGAGTCGGCCTTAAGATTTGTTGTCTAATGGCATATGTATCGGTAGCTGAAATAAAACGAATATGAATCATTTTCACCCTCCATTTTTGATCTCTAGTTTTTCATCCCTATTTTATCATAGCATCTTCGTCATATTTGAGGTGAATAAGAAAAGGAGCAATCCCTCCATAGGAGATTGCTCCTCTTGTATCCTTATTTCTTTTTAAATAACTTATTTGATGCACCTTTGACTGCCTTGCTTGCGGTGTCTACTGTTTTCCCGACCATTTTGTTCCCTGTATTGCTTACATTTTTCACAAAATCTGCCGATGTATCTGACACTTTCCCTACAAGTCCGCCTTTACCGCTTACACTTTTGATTATTTCGTTAGCTGTGTCTGCCGTTTTATTCACTAGCCCGCTGGCTTGCTTTGAAGTGTTCTTTACAAAGTCACTTGGAGTATTTCGTTTATCTTCAGCCATGATGTTCTCCTCCTTAGAAAAAGACTCATCACTATCCCTATGTCAACCAATTTAAAAGTATGCTGATTCAGGGACTATCCTTATACCCCTTTTTTAGAAATTCTGTCGATAAAACCGTTTCGTGCATATCGCCATCTCTCTTCTCGACCCAATAGGCCGAAGCATGAACTCTTGAACTCACTACTTTATAAAGACTTTCATCAATAAAATGTAAAGCAGCACCATCATCCACCCCATAGCCTGCTTGAAATATCCCTTTACGGATGAATGAATGAAATTGAATACGCCTATCTTCTTCGCCGTCATAATGAGGGGAGTGGCTTCCTTTTAAGAATCCCAACCCTTTAATCGTTTCTAATTCTTCACCATACGAATCAGTAATTCCTTCTTCAAACCAACAGATCGAACCTGCGCTCAAACCTGCAAGAATCGTCCCTGATTCCCAAGCTTTCTTGATGATAGAATCGACCTCCCACTCTCTCCATAGGGCAAGCATACTTTTTGTATTGCCGCCACCCACATAGATAATATCCTTTTCAAGAAGGAACCCCTCTAAATCTTTGGTAGGCAATTTGAATAGTGATAAATGGGAAGGCGTACACTGAAGCGAGAGAAAGGAATTGTAAAATCGCTCTATATAACCCTCAGCATCTCCACTGGCTGTAGGTAAAAAGCAAACCTTTGGCTTAGATTCCCCGGCCTGATTTATTATATATTGATCTAAGAGCAAGTTCTCAGGCTCCATGGAAAATCCGCCCCCACCCATTGCGATAATCTGTTTCATTGAATCAACACTCTCCCTCTATTCGAAATTCCCAATAAGTATCTTAATCCTATCAAAATCTGTGACTATAAGCGTACATTTTTTACAATTCAAGAAGAAAAAACAATAGAAAAAACCCCCTATACGAAATAGAGAGTTGATCACTTACTTTATTACTTCTACTGTTAATAAAATCACTTACCAGCACCAGACGTTTTTTTCTTTTTCAATTTCATTTCTTTTTGGAATGAAAGAATTAATCCATATGTCATGACAAATAAGATGATACCTAATGGTAATGCTGTGATGATGGTGGCAGCTTGTAAACCGCTGATTCCCCCAGTGCCCATCAAGATCGCTGCAATGGCAGCTAGTACGATTCCCCAGCTGAACTTCACGAAGAATGGAGGGTTCAAGCTTCCATTGGACGTTTGCATCCCCAGTACAAATGTTGCAGAGTCAGCCGAAGTCACAAAGAACGTGATAATCAAGATGAGGGAAATAATCGACAGCACCCCACTTAGAGGCATTTGATCATATACATAAAATAGTGCCGTCTCCAAACTTTGACCCGCTACATCTACGCCTTGAACAAAGTCGTAATACAATCCTGTTCCTCCGAATACTCCAAACCATAGAGCGCATACGATTGTAGGAACAATGATGACGGCGATGATAAACTCCCGAACTGTCCTTCCTTTTGAAACCCTCGCAATAAAAGTTCCCACAAACGGTGTCCATGATATCCACCACGCCCAATAGAATATCGTCCAATCCTTCACCCACTGATTATTCTCCACATTAAAAGGTGAAAAGCGTAATCCCATACTAGGAAGGTTCTGAACATAGCTCCCAAAAGTGGTCAAAAACAATTCCAGGACAAATTGCGTAGGACCTGCGATGAGAAAGACAATGAATAACAAGACCGCCAATATCATATTGGCATTGCTCAGGTATTTAATTCCTTTTGATAAACCAGAAGCAGCAGAAGTAATAAATAGGACCGTTGCAACTCCCATGATGATAAGCTGAACTTTAAAGTCAATCGGGGTTCCCATCAGATAATTAAGTCCACTATTAATTTGTTGTGCACCAATTCCAAGTGAAATCGCCACACCGAAAAGTGTGGCAAACACAGCGACAATATCAACAATATACCCTATTGGACCTTTCACTCTATCTCCAATGACAGGATATAATGTGGCACTCATCAGTCCTGGCATGTCCTTCCTGAATTTATAATATGCAAGTGCCAATGCTACGACCGCATAAATGGCCCAGGCATGGAATCCCCAATGAAGATATGTATAGCGTAATCCGATTTTAGCTGATTCAATGGTCCCGCCTTCCCCATATGGTGGAGTGGAGTAATGAGAAACAGGTTCCGAGACCCCATAGAAAAGGAGTCCGATTCCCATTCCCGCACTAAAGAGCATGGCAAACCATGTCAATGTGGAATATTCAGGCCTATCAGTGTCCTTCCCTAATCGAATCTTCCCATATTTACTAAATGCAAAGAAGATGGCGATGATGAAAAAGAATGAAGCTGAAAATTGATAAAACCAGCCAAATTTGTCTAGAAGAACTCCTTGAGTATTGGACATGATATCGATTAATGCCTGAGGAAAAATAACCCCCCAAGCCACAAAAATGATGCCGATTGTAATCGCAATCCAAAACATTGGTGTAAAATTTTTCAAATGACTTCCCCCTTAATTCGTTGTTGTAGCTCTATCATGTAGAAATAGGTAAGTAAAGAAAATAAATGCACGAACTTATTAGTACCCCCCTTTTCCAAGGGCTAAACTAGTAAGTAACTGGAAAGTGAGGGACGGACCTTTACGAGGTCCGTCCCTCACTCTAAATTCACATATTCTAAATTCACATTTTTAAATTGATTTTTCGTGTATCTTTTTTTCATTTAGGGGCAAATTATAGTAGACGGAGGTGATAAACATGACTAACAACAACAACAAACCACAACAACAAAAAAATGAAGCAGAATTTGCACAAGAGCAAAACGCTGCTGAAAGAGCTAGAAAAGCTGCTAAACAACAAAATCAGCAAAATCAACAAAACCAACAAAATAAATAAAACATAGGACACAATTGAATACTTAATTAGAGACTAGTCAACTGACTAGTCTCTTACTATTAAGCCCGTTTCTCTTAGCACAGGATTTCTTTAAACCATTCCACAATGTGTAAATGATCTTTCATAATGACTCCTATGGGTTGGCTAGATCCTTATCATGATGTTACATAGAAAAACCTCCCAGGATTGTTCCGGAGAGGTTAGTGTGATTAGCTTATTCTTGATGGCATGAAGTGTGCACATATAGCAGGTTATGCCTGCTCCTTCTTTTTCAAAGGTTTATACGCAACAATAACCGCAAGTACCGCGGCTACGACATTGATGAAGGTCCCAATAACGGGAGACCCTTTATATCCATCACTATGATATAAATTGGTTAAAACCAGACCAGCAATAAGACTTAGTATGATGTTACTTCCTATGAAAACTCCAATAAAAACAAAAAATTTCTTAGCGTTTTTCCACAAAATTCAGCACTCCAGTAAATAAGTATCGTTAACAGTACAGTAACAGAATTATTGAGGAAAAACCACTATAGAGGCGTGCTTTATAGAGTCCGGTATCCACTGGATGTGGGAAAACACAAAAAAACAGAGTACGTCAGCTGACGTACTCTGTTTGGAGTTTTACGATTGAATTACTTTTGAACGTTAGCTGCTTGTGGTCCACGAGCACCTTCAACGATTTCAAATGTAACGTCTTGACCTTCTTCTAATGATTTGTATCCTTCACCTTGGATAGCAGAGAAGTGAACAAAAACATCGTCTTGACCTTCAACTTCGATGAAACCGAAACCTTTTTCAGCGTTAAACCATTTAACTTTACCTTGTAACATAAAACAAGTACCTCCTAGTGCAGTTGCACATAAAAATATTTATATTCCTGCTCTGATTAAGATTCAAGACGAATGTTCTTCAATCATGCACATTAACCGAACAAAAATAACTATCTTTACTATAACAGAATCTCATACAAAACTCAAGAAATGTGGGGCAATTTGTAAATTACAAGTGTGTTTCTACTCTGCCCTTGTTGGATTGTGTTCTTTTGTATATAGTTTTTTGATCATCCGTATTTGTCCCCTATGATTGATTTCATCTTCAAATACATGAAACCACTTAAAGAAGTTATTTCCTTTTTCACCATACCACCAATCCGTTTCTTCATATAGCCAGGATTCATCCAATTGTTTGAACTGTTCCACCGTTTTGTTCCTTGTCATCTGCAAGTTTTCCAGGTAGAATTCGACTCCATTTCCTTTAATCAATTCGGCTGCCTTACTGCCTAAGCTTAAGGCAGGTTCCAAGGTCGTTGCGTATTCATCAATTTCATCATCACTTAAATTTTCAAAGGTCAAGACCTGATAAATTTTTTCAACTGCATCAAAATGAGCAAGAAGCATCCCGATTGAATTTGCTTCATCATGACATCTGTAGTCAAGCATTTCCACCGGTAAGTTCTCCACTTCACTGATAGAAGTGAACCGTGCATAGTCCATCATTGATAGGAGTAAAGAAAAGTCTTTCTTCATTCCATTTTTTTCTTTAATTAAATATATTGAGTTGATTTCCATTGTTTCTCCCCCCGGTTTATTCTTCTCTTACTATATATATTGGATAAATATAGTAAAACTCCTTGTTTATTTTGTCGATTATTCAATTATTCAGGACTGTGCTGGGGATCTTTTAATAAATCACGTATCTCTTTAAGCAGCTCTTCCTTCTGATCGACCTTTATTTCCGCTTTGATTTCCTCTTTTCGCTCCATTTTCTTATATAACCGAATAATAAAGAATATGGCGAGGGCTATGAGGAAGAAATCCACAACGTTTTGCAGGAAGACTCCATATGTAATGACAGCGTCTCCTACCGTAACTTTTAAGTTCGCAAAGCTGATGCCACCAAGCAATATACCAAGAAGGGGCATTATGATGTCATCCACCAAGGATTTGACGATTTTACCAAAAGCTGCACCTATAATGACCGCGACTGCCAGATCTATGACATTTCCTTTCACGGCAAACTTTTTAAACTCTTGCCACATTCGCATTCTCCTTTTGTTTACATTGAAGTACAGGAACCTTGCCTGTCAGGAGTTAGTTTGCCACAATTATACAATTTTATATAGTAGTATGAGTTTCTTTATAGCTACAACAGTTTTTTAGAATTACATGGGAAAGGAGAGAACAGATGATGTTCTTTTCCCTCAGATACACGACAGGATTCTTCAATATGTCCTAAAGGGTAAGCCGGAAGATTTCATCGAAGACAGGGAATTTTATTTAACACATCGATTCATAAATCAATGCCCACCCTTTGGTACAATTGTTCCAAGGAGGGATAATATGTTTTGGATATGGTGTGGACTCATTCTTTATGCATTATTTCTTGCACCTGGAAAAGTTTTTACAACTGATCCTATTGTACAGAACTTACTTACTGGTAACTTTGCTGAGGTGGATCCACTTGTTGTAACTGTTTTTAACTTCCTTGGCCTATTCCCATTATTGTTTGCTTCATTATTGATCCCAGTTGAACGGGGCAATCCCCCCGTATGGCCATTTATTTTAGGATCATTCGTTTTGGGGGCATTCAGTCTTCTCCCTTATTTTTTCTTACGAAAGAGAAAGACCCCTTCATCAAAAAGAAACCCTAAATGGATTCATAAAATTCTCAAATCCAACGTTTACAGTATTCTACTTATTCTATTAGCATTCTCTTCGTCCATCTATCTTCTAAATGGATTTTCACTGATCGCTTATTGGGAAGCGTTCAACAATTCAAAACTTGTAAGTGTCATGACAATTGATTTCTTAGTTCTTCTCTGGCTCTCATCCTATGTAATGAAGACTAAATACAATGTCACACGTTTTCCTATTCTTAGCTTCATTCCCGTTATAGGTCCGCTTGTGTTACGATGGATAAAACACAATGGGAGGAAAACTTATCATGTTTACGAAGATACCAAAAGAACAGAAAGACACGATGATTGAACGGATTCAAACGTTTTATTATGAACAGACCGGTGACGAAATTGGGGATTTAGGTGCTGAAAATTGGTTCGATTTCTTTATGAAAGAGATTGGTCCATATCTCTATAATCAGGGAGTGATGGATTCTAAAGATGTATTGATGGATAAGATGCTTCTTCTCGAAGATGATTTGTATGCTTTAAAAAGACCGGTAAATACTAGATGATCAATACAGACAAAGGAGCAGGACAATGCTGTCCTACTCCTTTGTTACGTTATGAAGAACTGCATCATCAATTCGACCGTTATCATTAACAAGTTCAATTGTGACAGCTTCTTTGTCTTTATTCTTTATTTCTCTTATCAACTTGTCGATCTCTTCCGGTTTTTTAATATCTACAGTTTTCATAACCTCAAACTCTTGCGGAGATTCTCCCTGTTTACGGCTCTTTAACTCTTCATCTGCGTAAATCAGATCCGTTCCCAGGGCATTTTTAATCGTGGTTCCCTGCAGGAAGAAACGGGTTTGAAACGGAGTATCAGGTTCAAGTTCTTTGTCTGTGACCACTCCTCTGAACGTAATCGTATTGGCCTTTTCATCTATTGTCACTCCACCACTCACGACCATTTCAGCAGCATTCCGGTTACATGCACTCAATAGAACGGCCATAAGTATTCCGGCTATGATTACTACTTTTGATGCTTTCACTAAGGTGTCCTCCTTATATGTATGTGCATTAATATTTTACCAAATGTTGAATGAAAAGTGCCAGATACAATTTGCACTGTACTTTTAATGCAAAATTAGTGGGATTTAATGATAGGAGGCAGTATGGATACAGGACAGGGAACTTTGTGAGGTGAAACAGTGGATTAAAAAAGAGGTCGGTGGTCAAAGGGCTTTGTCATTCAATTTTATCGATTGATAAACATACGAAAAATTACTTGGTGGCCGGATCAAAGTCGCCATCTTCACTCTTTGTTGGAGGAAATGGAGTGCATACTGATTTCCGATATAACTTATAGCTTTTTTGATATTTCATTATGTTGGTTTGATCTTACCACCAATCGATGACATCAAGTAAATCAGCCGGACGATTGTTAAGCTATCGCCAGCTAGAGAAAATAAAAGAATTCCTATTCATTACTTTGTGAGATGCTTGTTACATACGGCTTTAAGGATAAACATTTTTTCTTGTAGACTTAACATTCTCCAACACTTTGCACGAATAATCATAATGATCTCCCCTTTCCTTATTTTCATACTCTTTTACTTACTTGTCTTTACCTCCTTTTCAACCATTACAAACACTTCAATTTGCTACATATTTACAAACAAAAATACTTTCTCCGACATGTTGCCCTATCGAAAAAAGTATTAATTGAAAACATATGTCAATACGTATAGGTAAATGTAGAATTCTTTTTGAAAAAGATCTCGTTTTAATTTGAAATCATGTTTAATAATCATTGATCTCGTGGAACTTTTAGAAAGCACCTTATTAAAAAGTCCATTTACGAAAGGAGTTTCACAAAATGATGAAGTACCCTGGCTGTTAGCCCCCATATTACTTTGTCTTCATAGTAATAAAAATGTTCTTTCATATTTCTCGCTTGCCAGTTGTAATTTTCTCCACCGGGAATCTGTTTGAAGGGAAAGCTCTCTTCTGGCTCCATCTTGAACTTGATGTTATACAAGTCCGGTTCCCTTTCCTGAAGATAGGTTAATGGTGTAGTAAAGATTTCATCCACTTCAGCTTGATTAGGTTTTAATTGTTTTAAGGATACATTTATCTTGCCTACATATGGATAAATGATCGTCCCAAAAGGAGATACGATATAATCAAGTGGATACACATCTGTAATGGTGTCCGTATGAATTCCCAGTTCTTCTGATGTCTCACGAATAGCTGCTGCTTTCTCATCCGAATCACTTCGATCTATCCTTCCTCCAGGAAAACAGATTTCTCCAGGTTGTCTTCTCATGTTTAAGGAACGAACTTCAAATAAAACATGTGTTTGGCCGTTGACCTCAATCAAAGGAAGTAGAATAGCATATTCAGAAAATGTTTCACTTCCAAGCACTTTCGGAGTTCTATCTTTGAATAGCTGCAGTATCTCATTCACATCCATTCTATCCCCCCCTTCTTTAGATAATCTATTCTATGATTTTCTTTATTATAGTATGAACAAGTAGCAAGACCAAGCTATACGTCTCCCCACTTTCCTATTTGATCTAAAACACTATCGTATACTGAAAGAATCTTAGAAGTACTATTTTTCGTATTGGACATCCTCTTTCCCACGACCTTAATTCATTGCCTAGTATCCAAATAAAATAAACATCCTGCTGAACGTATCGGCAGGATGCTTTGTTACTTATTGTTCAGGATTTATTCCTTTCCATTCCTGAATTCCATCGTCTTCGATGATCCCCAACGTTACGTCCGCAATGTCCGGATCACTCATTAATTTATCTTGAACAGAGAATTTAATATCATCTGCTTCCGAAAGGGGTAATCCCCTTTTCAGTTCAAGGTAAGATTCAACATGATAGTATCGACCTTCCTGAGTGATTCTCAGTTTAAAGATATCGATTACTGCTTCGTGCTCAAAGATCGCACTTGCGATTCGGTCCTCGACTTCCTTTGGAGCAGCCACTCCTATCAGACCGACCATGTTGTCATAACCGACTCTGAAGGCGACTCCAACCATGAGGAATCCAATGACAATGGTGACGATTCCATCCAAAAGCTGATAGGCAGAGAAATAGGACACCAATACCGCAATCAGAGCTAAGATAGCCCCTGAAACAGCGACCAAATCCTCATAAAAAACGAGCCTTGTCGGTGGTGAAGCACGCTTTACGTTTTTAAACGCTCCTGAGAAAATTCCCAAACCCGTGCTTTCAGCTCTTGCTTCCTGTCCGATTTCCTTCATTACTTTATAGAGAATGGCACCATCGATAAGGATATTCAGTAATAATACCGACACGTTCAGCCAAATGCCCTTTACCTCTGCGGGATGTTTAAGTAAATGAATCCCTTCCCGTATGGTTTCATAGGCCATGATGGAAACAACGATAACCGCAATCATGCAGAAAAGATTGATGACTCTTCCAAATCCTGTCGGGAACTTATCCGTAGGTTGTTTTTCTGAAAGAACACTTCCTATAAATACAAAGCCTTGATTCACTGCATCAGCTAACGAATGCATCGCCGAGGCAAACATTGCTCCACTTCCACTGATGAAGTAGGCTATCCCCTTTGCAATCGCCAGAATACCGTTCCCCACCATAGCGAAAAATGATGACTTGTTTCCTTTCTTCACTAATGAAATAAAAGATTGATCCCCCACATTTCACACCACCTATACTTAATTCTTAATAAGTAGTATCTCACCAGATAGAACTTTCATAAGCCGATTGACGAACCTTTTCAGCTTTTCTATACTGTAACAATGAATGTATAGATGATTACATAAAACGAATTTATTAAGGTCAGGAGAACAAAACATGGATTTTACTATTCAAAACCTTTCCTTCTACTTAATACAGGTAGAGGGCAAAGGGGAAGAAGCCGATAAACGGCATAAGCATTTTCAGACGTTAACTGGTACCGAATATGAAGAAAGTCCATTAAAAAGCTTTTTAGATGGCGAACTAACCAAAATCGTGAAACGGAAAGTAGATCGACATTCAAAGTCCGAGTCTGCCCCAACAAAAATTGGACGATTTGTAGTGGAACCAGGTCATGAACTGACTTCCAATCCAAATTTTAATTTATTTCACCGCACACGTTATGCTGAAAACAAAGAGGACTTTCGCGAAGCCTGTGATCAAATTGTTCAAATGTACTTAGAAGCGAGTGCTATCCGCGGTGGTGCATTCCTCGTTGCGACTGCAAAGCTGACTAAATTCTTCGACGATCCTTTTGTGTTCATCATGAAATGTGATTTTGAACCAAAGGTTGCCACCATTACCGATGAAGCGACTCTGATTCACAATGTCGAAATGGCGATTACGACGAAAAACATGAAATCCATCCAATATCCTTACATGCCTGAAGAAGGCATGATGGACTCTGCCGAAATCAAGATTCATCAAGCTTCACACGCCAGATACTTTGAAGATTTCTTGAAATGGGTGGAATATGAGAAGTCCATGCCGGAAATCGTGAAATCTCAGGTTTACGGCATGGTCAAGGAACATATTTCAGAAACCTATGCCGAAGAGAGTGACGAACGGGTTGAATTTGAAGAAGCAGTGGAAGAATGGGCAATCAGTCCAAAGCGTGAGCTTCAGGAAAGGTTCACGACTGAACAAGTGGTAGAAGCCACCTCCCAAATCGTCGAACAGTCACCTGAAGTCGAACTGAAGGTGAAACTTGATCATGTATCCGTTAAAGCTCTTCTTTCCGACTTTGGTGACAGCATTCATCTTGCGAAAGTAAACGGTCGATATGTACTGATGATCGAAAGCGAGTCCGTCATGTTTGAAAAAGGCTTCTCCCCACTGGAATTTTTAAAGCCTGATGAACTGCATGAAGTGATTCAGCGAATACAAGAAAAAGAATAAGATAGAGCCATGTTTTAAAATACATGGCTCTTTTTCTAAGAAATCTCTTGTCTAGATGAAGGAATTTTCATAAAATTTAGTAAGTAACTTCTTTACATTTTGATTAATTGGAGATGAAACATGCTTACTTCAAAACAGCTTCAAGACATTAAAAGCCTGCAGATCGTCTGCGAAAAACACGAAGGGATAAATTTAAAACTTAACTGGGATATGCTTAAAAACCGTACAAACAGCCTGGATGATTTTCTTCTTTACGAAGAGGAGCAACTGATAGGATTTTTAGGGTTGTACGGCTTTGGTGAAACATATGAATTATGTGGGATGATTCACCCGGATTACCGTAACCAACAACTATTTCGAGAACTATTCCAGGAAGCCATACAATCACTAAGGTCACGATCTGTTCAAAAACTCTTACTGAATTCTCCCGGCTCTTCAGCTTCCGGGAAGGGGTTTATTGAAAAAATAAAAGCCACTTATGATTTTACAGAATATGAAATGAAGTGGAATAAAAAAAGTTTGTCCTTAAACAACACTGATCTTCAATTACGGAATGCTTCTGAAAAGGATATAGAAACGATCATTGACCTTGATGAAAAATGCTTTCACGTTGTAAGGTCTGATGCTGAATCATACACCAAGAGATTACTTGAATCAGGTGAAGGAAACTTAATGATTGTTTACAATGGAGCCACCGTAGGGAAGATTAGAATTCAACGAGTGGACAATCGAAGCTTTATTTATGGCTTCGCTATCCATCCCTCCCATCAGGGAAAAGGCATCGGTAGAAATGCCCTGTCTCAAGTCGTGATGAAGGAATCCGAGTGGACCGGCGATATTTACCTGGATGTATCGGCTACCAACAGGAATGCCCTTAAGCTTTATGAATCAAGTGGATTTCAGACCTTCTATAGTCAGGATTACTACCAGTTTCCTTTATAAGATTTAGCCATATTAACGAGGAAGAGCACAGAGGTTCAGACCCCTGTGCCTTTTTAACGGTAAAATTTATGTTCTATTTTCCACGTGTCTTCAATGGTCAAAACACCGTGGGAGAAGTAAGGAAGTTTACGTTTATCCGTGGGGGATCCTGGATTAAACAAAAGTCTCCCTTTCATATAGCGGGAATATGGGATATGTGAATGACCAAAGACGATCAAGTCTACCTCATCAGATTCGAACGCTTCCAGAGCTCTTTTCTCCGTTGTTTTCCCCTTCCCGTGTCCGTGCACCACACCGATTTTCAGTCCTTTTTTCTTGATGATTCTTTTTCGGGGAAGAAGCGCTTGAAGATCTGCATTGTCCCCATTTCCGACAACGGCAATCAGTTCTCCGTACTCCATAAACTCTCGATAAGCATCAAGGGTTTGAAAGTCTCCTGCATGGATGATCAAATCACTACTCATGAGATCTTCCTTCAGAATTTCAGGAAGCCCTCTCCTTTTTTTAGGCATGTGGGTATCGGACACGACTATAATCTTCATCTCATACTCCTTTTGGTTTCACTGTGCTTTCTGTTTTAATTGTTTCCGTTCTGTCTCAATTTGATCAAGGTCAATACGGTTAAACAATGGTGTTGTCGCTTCAATGCTGATTTCTACCGGCAAAGATACTGGAGCCCATACGGATTGCCCGCTCATACCCAGTTGATCAGCCAATTTTGAAGAAGTGAAGGGGAGAAACGGTTGAATGAGATTCCTTAAATTACATAATAGGTACAGGAATTCCTCTAATATCTTTCTTCCTTCCTCCCTATCCTCTTTTAATACATTCCACGGTTTCAATTCATCAAAACGCTTATTCGACCATCGAATGAATTCGAATGCTATTTCAATTCCCTGTCGAGTGTTCCCTTCCTCAATCGATTGCCCAACCGAATAAAATGTTTCTTCTATTTTATCCTTAACAACATTAGGCATAATAGAGAGAGTAAGGTTATGACCAAATTCTTTCCCATAAAATTTCAACGTGCGTTGAGCCAGATTCCCCAGAGCTCCCAGCAGTTCACTGTTATGACTATAAATGAATTCTCTCCAGGAGAAATCTGCATCTCTCTTTTCCGGTGCATTAATGGTAAGAAAATACCGAATGGAATCTGGATGATAGTCGTTGAGAAGTTCCTTCACCCAAACAGCCCAATTCCCGCTCGTTGAAATTTTCCTTTTCTCAAGGGTTAAATATTCATTTGAAACAATATAGTCAGGAAGATTCCCTTCGCCAATTCCTATAAGAATGGCGGGCCAAATAATACTATGAAAAGGGATATTATCTTTTCCATGTACATAATAGGACGTGGTTGCCTCCTGCCAAAAGTCCTTCCACTCACGCTGATGCTCCCTCGCCCACTTTTTTGAAGCACTCAAATAGCCACTCACAGCCTCTATCCATACATATATTTTCTTATCTTGAAAACCTTGAATCGGGACCTGCACACCATTCTCTAAATCCCTTGTAACCGGTCGGTCATGCAAGCCTTCCTTTAAATAGCGATTTGTAAGCTGAAGGGCATTATCTCTCCACCCGGTGCCGTTATCCATCAGTAATTGTTGAAGAGGTTCCTGTAATTTAGAAAGGGAGAAATATAAATGCTTTGTCGTCCTAAGCACCGGTTCATGACCACAGAGCTTGCAGGTTTTATCCATTAAATCAGTCGGGTCTAAAACCGTCGAGCATTGATCACACTGATCACCTCTTGCCCTCGAGCCACATACGGGACAGGTTCCTTCCACAAACCGATCAGGCAAAAATTGATGATCATGCTCACAATACGTTTGCTCCACTTCTTTTTCATAAAGCCAACCCCGTTGATAAAGAGTGGTAAAGATGTTTTGAACTTCTTCATGATGATGTGAGTGATCTGTTCTTGTGTACTCTTCATAACTAAAGCCTAAAGCGTGGAAACACTCCAGGAACTCGTGGTGATATCGATTCGCTACCTCTTCAATGCTTTTTCCTTCCTGTCTGGCCCGAATACCGATGGGGGTCCCATTACAGTCACTTCCTGACACGTAGAGAACATCTTCTCCTTTTAGACGGTAATATCTTGCAATAATGTCCCCTGGCAATAGGGCTGCGATGTGACCTAAATGTAACGACCCATTTGCGTATGGCCAAGCGCCACCAATAAATATAGTCATGACCTTATCCTCCTCCTGAAAAATATAAAAAACCCCTCGTCCTTAGATATCGATCGACATCTAAGGACGAGGGGTTGAACTCGTGGTACCACCTTAGTTTATAGCTTGCTCACACAAGTCTATCTCAGCAAGTACGGAGCATATAAACAGCTCTTATACCGTGACAATGATAACGGATGCCCACTCCCGTTCCACCCTACACCAAAGCGGTTCGAGTAGAATGCTCCGAGACCATTTTCCATAACGAGTTACCCTGCTTCTTTTCAGCTTCCGAAGCTCTCTGATTAAGGACTCATCTATGTACTCTTCTCATCAACGCAAGTTAGATTTGTTTATATTATGCCACTTTTCCAAAAAATTGCAACATCGCTTTAAAGGTTTTAATTGTGAGTATTAGTGGAAAGGTGTATAGACGATACTATTTTATTAGACCAGATTTCAGCAAAAGAGGTGATGCCCTGTTGTTTTCATTACAAAAGCAATTCAAGCGTCCTAATGGATTACTCGGCTGGTTTGTCGGAAAAGTAATGGAATTCGATAATCGAAAAATAAATAATTGGTCCATTAAGCAATTGTCCATTAAAGATGGCGATCATATTCTGGAAGTAGGCTACGGGCCCGGATATTGTATTCATCGCATTTCAAGTCGTTTTCCTAAATCGCTTGTGGATGGGGTTGATATTTCTGAGACAATGAAGAATGCTGCACACAATAAGAATGAAAAAGCCATTGAGAATGAAAGAGTTCGGTTATTTGTTCATGATATTAGTCAATTTGAATTGAACAATGTTGAGTACGATCGGATTTTTTCCGTCAATAACTATCCTCTATGGAAAGACCAGAAAAAATCACTTTCACATTTATATAATATGTTAAAAAAAGGTGGCACCCTTCTCATTACCGTCCAACCACGCGGGGATGAGGAAAGGGATAGCAGGGCGAAACACTATGGCGAGAAAATTTCTGAAGCTTTGCATGAAGCTGGCTTTAAAGATATCACTCTTTCTTATAGGAATGTTAAACCCGCTTTAACGGTATGTGTGAAGTGTGTGAAGTAGATTTGCAAAAACAAGCACCTCCTTAAGAAAATCAATTCTTACAGGAGGTTTTTCCTTTACCGTTTAAATGTTCTTAATCCATTTTAATCCGTACAAATCATCAATAAATTCCCGTTGACATCTCTAAAGTTAAAATAAGAAAAGTCGGGAAACGTGATGATCCCGGATTCAAATGTGACTTTCTTTTCGTGAAAGTCTTCTCTTACTTTTTCAATTTGAGTGGTATGGAAATTGCACATTGGAACATTTGAAGCAGATGGAGTGAATCCTTTTTCCTCTTCTAAAGTTAGTGATGTTTCCCCCATCTGAAAAGTATAAACGGGAAGCTCCTCAATCTCATTATACTGCACTGGATCGACTTCAAAACCCAGTACTTTTTCGTACCAATCCACAGAATCCTTTAGATTAAGAACGGGAATAAACACTGTATTCATTTTTCTTTGAATCATGTGAACTCCTCCTTATTATGTAGCCGGCTTTTCCACCAGATGGAAATCAATTTGATTTTCGTGAACTTCAAGCCGGGCTTGGATTCCGTTTGGAAGGATAAACATAGGGTCAGTATGACCAAAATCCAGATCCGTAACGACTGGGATTTCATACTCCTCTGTGACACGGGATAAAATGCCGGCCAGTTGATTCTCTTTAAAGCCAACGTGATCATGAAAACGTCCAACGACTAGACCATTAATTTTCGAATATACACCCATGTGACTGAGTTGAGTTAAGTATCGATCAATTGACGACGGGGTTTCCTCTGGATCATCTTCAATACATAAAATGGAACCATCGAGATCTGGAAAGTATTCTGTACCTGCAAGAAGGAGCATGGTTCCCATATTGGCTGCAATGATTTTTCCTTCTGCTCTCCCTTCTTTGACTACATGAGGTCCCTTATTTACAATTTGTTCTCTTAATCGATTGTCTTCTTCGTCCCACCATAGATGTTCCATTACATAGGAAGAAGAGGCGGAGTAATCTACTCTTTCACCTTGAACGAGTGATTGGAAGAAGTGCTCCTTTGTGTATGTTTGCAGTCCTCCATATTCTCCAAACTGTGGCAGAACGGCAGGTCCAAGATATGTTGTGAGACCGGTCTTTTGATAAATGGCCAAGTGGAGAGCCGTTATGTCACTGTATCCGAGGAATATCTTTGGATGCTTTTGGATTAAAGAGAAATCCAGAAAATCCAGTAGTTGATGAGAACAGGTTCCTCCAATGGTGGTGATGATGGCTTTTACATCTTTATCCCTGAAGAGATTATGTAGGTCCTCCACTCTTTCCTCGATGGTACCAGCCATATACTCTTCAATTTTCAACGTGTTTGGCGCTACTTTCACGTTAAAGCCTAAATTCTTAAGCTCTTCAATCCCTCTTTTCAATCTCTTAGGGCAATGAGCAGCGACTGGGGAAGATGGGGAACAAATCCCGATTGTATCTCCTATTTTTAATCGATTTGGAATCGTCATCTGCTTGACCTCTCCATCAAATATGTCTTATAATGTCAGATTAATAGAAATAGTAGTACAATACAACCTTTATCTTCGCATTTCAGGTTCAAAAATAAAACAGCCAGCCCACTTAGGACTGACTGTTACCATTTTATTCTTCTGTATTGTTTTCTTCAGTGTTGCTTTCTTCTTCCATGTTTTCTTCCGTTTCAGTACCTGTGTCTTCCTCTGTGTCTCCACTGCATCCGGCTGCAAATGTTACTACTGATAGAGCTGTCATTGACATTAATAACCACTTTTTCATACTTTTCATTTTTAATAGCCTCCTGTTATGATGCTTTGTTCAACTACATCTCTATCATACTGATTTCAGGAGGAAAAAGAAGGTTATTTACCTTTATTTAACATACATTTAGAATCTGTTAATCTAGGCGTTCATTTATTTACGAAGAATTCAGTAATCTTTACAATTTTAATTCTTTAGCCTTTGAAGCACTGATTAATTCTTTTATTTCATCAAATGATCCATGCTGAATCAAATCGATTATTTTGCTTCCAACGACCACTCCATCACAGTATTTACTCATGGTACTCACATGTTCAGGAGTAGATATTCCAAACCCGGCAAGTACTGGGACTTGACTGTTTTCTTTTAATTTATTCAGGTGATTTGAAATATTGTTTCCAAATCCTTCTCTCGTTCCAGTAATACCATTAATCGTAACAGCATAAAGGAACCCTTCAGTGACGGAAGCCAATTCCTGAATTCTCTCTAACGGACTCGTAAGCGTTGCTAATTGAATAATGGCGATTCCATTTTCTTGAGATGGCTCCCTAACCAATTCATGATGTTCAAGTGGCAGATCAGGAATGATCACACCGTCCACCCCTGCATTCTTACATTCCTGAAAGAAACGCTCTACTCCATATTTGTAAATGGGATTAATATACGTCATAAAGACTAACGGAATGCCAATTTCCTTTCTACTCTCATTAAGCACTTCAAACACCTTTTGCAGTGTCGTCCCGTTCTCCAGTGCCCGCTTCCCTGCCTCTTGGATGGTCGGGCCATCGGCAACGGGATCAGAGAACGGAATCCCGACTTCTATGGCCGTCGCCCCTCTTTCTTCGAGCATTTTCAAGGTCGATATCAAGTTCTCTATACCCCCATCCCCTGCCATCACGTAAGGAATGAATAGTTTGTTTCCTTTATCCAGTTCAGCTTTAAACGTATTCTCAAGAAATGATTTACCCATGTTGACTACCTCCCAGTAACTCTTTCACTTGTTCCACATCTTTATCCCCTCTGCCGGATAAACAAATCACTACTGACTCTTCTTTTCTCATTTTTCCTGCTAACTTCACCGCATAGGCGACTGCGTGTGAGCTTTCAAGTGCTGGTATGATTCCTTCTGTCTGGGACAGCTGCTTAAATGCATCTAATGCTTCCCGGTCTGAAATGGACGTATATTCCACTCTATCAATGTCTTTCAAGTAGCTATGCTCCGGCCCGACACCAGGGTAATCAAGGCCTGCTGAAACAGAGTGGGCTTCTTGAATCTGCCCTTCATCATTTTGCAGCAGGTACATCATGCTGCCATGAAGAATCCCGACGGACCCCTTTGTTAATGTGGCTGCATGTTTGTCGGTTTCAACCCCGCTTCCAGCCGCTTCCACACCGTATAAGTCAACTTCCCTATCATCAATGAACGGGTGAAACATTCCGATGGCATTGCTGCCGCCTCCAACACAAGCGACAATGGCCTTAGGGAGGCATTGTTCCTTTTCGAAGAACTGTCGCTTTGTTTCCTTACCGATCACACTTTGAAAATCCCGTACCATTTTAGGAAATGGGTGTGGCCCTAACACGGAACCGATAATATAGTGTGTGTCCTCTACATTTGCTACCCAGTAGCGCAGGGCTTCATTGACTGCATCTTTTAATGTGGCACTTCCCTGGGTGACACTCACCACTTTCGCTCCCAGTAACTCCATTCTGAATACGTTGAGCTTCTGTCTGCGAATATCTTCCTCCCCCATAAAAATGACGCAATCCAGGTTTAAAAGGGCACATACGGTTGCCGTTGCGACACCGTGCTGCCCTGCTCCTGTTTCCGCCACGATTTTTCTTTTGCCCATCCGTTCTGCAAGCAGTGCCTGACCGATTGTATTATTGATTTTGTGAGCACCCGTATGATTGAGATCCTCACGTTTTAAATAGATTTTCGCTCCACCTACCTGTTTGCTTAGATTTTCAGCAAAGTAGAGTGGGTTTTCTCTTCCTACATAATCCTTTAAATAGTTTTGAAGTTTCTCTTGGAATCCTTCATCCTTAGAGGCTTCATCATAAGCCTTTTCCAATTCTTGAACTGCCTTCATCAATGATTCCGGAACGAACCTTCCCCCGAATTGCCCGAATAACCCTTTTTGATCTGGTTGTGCGTATATCATCTCAATTCCTCCATTCATTGATTTAATCAATCGTTATACCGACTTCGCCTCTCGAATAAATGATTCTATCTTCCTTCTATCCTTCTTTCCATCCGTCTCCACACCACTTGAAACATCCACCATATAGGGACGGACCTTTGTGATCGCCTGCCGAATATTATCCAGATTCAATCCACCGGCAAGGATCAAGTGTTGAGGGATGTTTAGTGAATGGACATAATCCCAATTAAACGTTGTCCCATTCCCTCCACGATATGGCCCATTTCCACTGTCCACCAAAATCATCTCTCCGCCAAAGTGTTCGATCCCATCTAAGTCTTCTTTTTCCTTTATCGAAACCGCCTTGATAAAAGGGAGATTGAGACTATCACAAAATTGGACTGATTCATCGCCATGAAGCTGTAAGTAATCTAGATTTACCGTTCTGGATATTTCCTCCATCTTATCTTTAGCCTCATTTACAAACACGCCAATTTTTAATACATTCGAAGGTAGTGAAGCACTTATTAGTGCCGCTGATTCTACGTCAATTTTTCTTTTACTATCAGCGAACACGAATCCTATCGCATCAGCTCCCGCTTCAAGTGCCCACTGCGCCTCTTCTTGTCTTCTTATTCCACACACCTTTACTCTGGTCATTTCACCACGCCTTTTCTCACTTGTAAGGAAGCAAGCTTAGTTGCAGGGTCATCACTTCTCATTAACGTCTCTCCGACGAGTACCCCATCCGCACCTGCGTTTACGACTCGGTGACAGTCATCTTCATTTCTTATACCGCTTTCACTTATGAACACGATATCTGTTCCATTTACCATGGAGCCGAGAGTTTCTGTAATCAGAAGATTTACTTCAAAGGTTTTCAGGTTACGATTATTCACACCAATAATGGTTGCCCCTAATTCCAAAGCGACATTCATTTCTTCTTCATTATGAACCTCTACCAGAACTTCCAGGCCAAGCTTCGTTGCATAAGAATATAATTCTTGTAATCTATTATCATCCAGGGCAGCCACTATAAGAAGAATGACATTTGCCCCGGCATCTTTGGCACGATCAATCTGGATTTCATCGATAATAAAGTCTTTACACAGAATAGGGAGGGAGACTGCTTTTCGAACATTTGCGAGATCTTCCATACTCCCTTTAAAGAAGGGAGCATCGGTTAATACCGATATGGCACATGCTCCCGCTTCTTCATACTTCTTGGCTTGAACCACGGGATTCACTCCTGTTCGGATATCTCCTTTTGATGGAGATGCCCTCTTAATTTCTGCAATTACCTGCAATCTGGATGCTGATTTTAAAGCTTCATATAAGGAATGATCGGGAGCCCCCTTATAATTATAGGATTCATACCCTGCATTTTTTAACTCTTCCACTTCCACTTTCTTTTTTTCAAGAATGGTTTGTAGTATGGTAGACAATTAAATCACCTGCTTTCGACGTTGTTGACTATAACAGACCAAGGAGTGGAGCTTTTCTTTAGCACGACCGCTTTCTATACTTTCCCTGGCAAGCTTTACACCTTCTAGAAAAGTGGCTGCTTTGCCATGAGCGTACAGACCGATTCCAGCATTGAATAAGACCGTATCAGTGTAAGCTCCTTCCTTCCCACTTAATACTTGTTCTAAAATAATGGCATTGTCTCCCGCGTCCCCCCCACGTATCTCTTCGAGGGAATAATATGGAAGGCCGACATCTTCTCCCTTTAATATAAGTGAAGTAATTTCCCCTTGATCCAGCAGAACGAGATGATTTTCTCCTGCTAATGAGGCTTCATCCATGTAATCAGCTCCATTAAGCACAATCGCTCGTTTTCTGCCTAATTCATGTAAAACATGCGCCATCGTTTCTAATTTATCTCTTCTATATACCCCTAGGAGCTGAGTTTCCAGATGAACCGGATTCGTTAATGGTCCAATAAGATTAAAGATGGTAGGAATCCTTAATTCTTTCCGGACCTTCATTACCTTTTTTAAACCTGAGTGGATATGGGGTGCAAATAGAAAAGCAATATTGGTTTCATCCAGTAAACTTTCCACCTCATGTGATTGAAAATCGAGGGCTACCCCTAAATGTTCTAACACATCAGCACTACCTGTTTTACTGGATATACTTCTGTTACCGTGTTTCGCGACCTTCACCCCGGCCCCGGCAAGAACAAATGCACTCGTTGTACTAATATTAAAGCTTTGGGATCCGTCTCCACCTGTTCCGCAGTTATCCAATATTCCTGGGGCCGTGCTTTTAATCGGCATCGCTTTCTCCCTTAAAACTTCAACAAGGGCGGTAATTTCATCTACAGTTTCCCCCTTCATTTTTAACAAGGTCAGGAAACAGGCGATTTGACTATCCGTTGTTTCTTCATTGAACAATTTCTCTACTGCCTCTCTCATCTCTTCTCTCTCTAATGAATGCCCGTTAGATAGCTTCTGTAGATAGGGTTTCACGGTTATTCTCCTTCCTCATCTGAACTAAAAAGTTTTGAATGATTTTCTTTCCTGTTTTCGTACCGATGGATTCCGGATGAAATTGAAGACCGTACATCGGATACTTCATATGCTTTATCGCCATGATTTCTCTATCATCCATGGACAAAGCGACAGTCTCTAACTGCGTCGGAAGGGTCCCATTCTTAATCACCAGGGAATGATATCTCATCACCTCTAATGGCTGTGGAAGATATTCGAATACTCCGCCGCCATCGTGTTTAATGAGGGATGTTTTTCCATGCATGACTTTCTCAGCCACTTCGATGGTTGCTCCGAATGCTGCCCCGATTGCCTGATGCCCTAAACAAACCCCTAAAATCGGCACACTAGCGTGAAGATTCTGTATTATCGAGATACAAATGCCCGCATTTTCCGGTTTCCCAGGACCAGGTGATAGAATGATTCCCGAAGGATTCAATTCCTTGATTTCTTCTAATGAAATAGCATCATTCCGTTTCACGATTACTTCTTCACCGAGCTCTTCTATATACTGATACAGGTTATACGTAAAGGAATCATAGTTATCAATAAGAAGGATCATCCTGTCACCTCCAATAATGATTTAGCTTTATTCATCGTTTCTTCATATTCACTGGCTGGGTCTGAATCATAAACAATCCCGGCACCAGCTTGAACATATGCCGTTTTATCTTTAAGAACCATCGTCCGTATGGCAAGGGCAAAATCCAAATTCCCATTTACACCGATATACCCGACAGCACCTGAGTACACGCCGCGCTTTGTGGTTTCAAGTTCATTGATGATTTGCATCGCCCTGATTTTCGGTGCTCCACTGACGGTACCTGCCGGTAAGCAGTTTGATAATGCTTCCAGTGGTGCTACTTCTTCTTTTAATTCACCCTTTACTTCCGAAACGATGTGCATGACATATTTATATCTCTCAATTGTTAAATACTTTGAAAGGTAAATGGAGCCGATTTCACAGACTCTGCCTAAATCATTCCTGCCTAAGTCAACCAGCATTCGATGTTCAGCGATTTCTTTTTCATCTGTCAGTAATTCCTTCTCGAGCTCCCTGTCCAGATCATGTGTTTCTCCCCTTCTTCGCGTTCCTGCGATTGGATTCGTGGTGATTTCCCTCCCTTGAACTTTCAGCAAGCTTTCTGGTGATGCACCCATTACGACATAATCCTCGAAATCAATGAAGAACATGTAAGGGGACGGATTGGATTTCCTCAAGCTTCTATAGAATGAAAAGGGATCTCCAGAAAAGGACGCCTTAAGTCTCTGAGAGAGCACGACTTGAAATATCTCACCTTCTCCTATGGATCGCTTTGCCCTTTCCACCTTTTCCATGAATTCATCTTTCGAGGTTTGAGCATGGAAGGACAGTCGATCCAGCTCCTTTTTATGAGTTTTCAAATACACATTGTTCAGCTCAGCCTCTACTTCCTTCACCTTTTTATCCAAATCTCCTATGTGATCCTCTGTCCACTCATTCATGACGACAATAAATACTTTGTGCTCCAGATGATCAAACACAATGACTTTTTCATAAAACATGAGATGAATATCCGGCATTTCCAATTCATCTTGGGGAGTTATACCGATGTCTTCGTAGTGTCGAATAACGTCATATCCCAGATATCCAATCCCCCCACCTGTAAAAGGAAAAGGCGCACCTTCTAATTGGTTGGAAGGTATGAGGCTTTGAATGATTTCAATGGGATTTCCCTCTATTTCATCAATTTCATTTACAGATGATTTTTTTAACTGTACGGCATTTCCGTATGCTTTACATTCTAAAAATGGATCACTCCCTACAAATGAATACCGACCGGATTGTTCATGCTTCAAAGAGCTCTCCAATAAATATTTTTTCTTACCTTTTAACGATTGAAAAAGTGAGATGGGTGTAAATATGTCTCCATTTAATTCTTTCACTACATAATCCAGTGCTTGCTGTTTCATCATTTCATGCCTCCAATTCAATGTTCCGCTTAAAATAAAATAAAAAAGTCCCCTATGAACAGAAAGCTCTGTTCATAGAGGACGATGCTGACCGCGGTGCCACCTCTGATTGGGATACGCTGACGTATCCCCTCTTGCTTCAAGTACGGGGTCTATCACCCGATACTCTATCCTTTTAACGGTGGAATTCCGTACGATCCTACTTCCATTCAGATCATCTCTCATAAGTCCATTCCACACAAGCTATCATGCCAAGGTCTCACCATCCTTAGCTCTCTGTCATGCATCACTTGAATGTACTCCTCTTACTCAACGATTTATCATTATTAAGTTATAAAAAAAGGGCATCCCTATCCATTTACATCATGTAAAGGACGAGATACCCGTGGTGCCACCTTTGTTGACTGCCTGAACAGTCCACTCAATCGTATCGAAGCGGTTTGCTTGAATACGCGTCTTTTGTAACGATAAGACATTCGCCAAAGCCTACTCCCTAAAAGTTTCGGTCTGGAGGCTCAGAAGTCCATTCCCAAAGATCGTTCACACTGGTTCTCACCAACCACCAGCTCTCTTAAGTGTCGATCAGAGGTACTCCTCTTCGTCAAAGCCATTCGCTCATTTAATTAATTGTTTATTATACTAATAGCTTTCCTTCACAATGTCAACTATTTATATAAAATAATATTCTGGTATGTATCAAAAGGTTCACACAATGGAAATCATCATTGAATCGCAAACGGGCTTATAGCCGATTTCCATATAAATCTTGTTGGAGGTGGGAAGTCCGTATAAAGGGAACAAAAGGAGTGGTCCTTCAACAAAAGACGGCTCAGTTCTGCTACAACAGAAGACGCGTACCCTTTTCTCCTGTATTCTGAAGGGGTGTATACAAAATTTACGGTAATGCCGTTTTCCGTTTTTCTTGCACCCCGTGCCATGGAAACAGGCTTCCCATCCACTTCCCACAAAAACACATATGGTTCATTTTCAATCATATCCCTTGACCGATTCAATGCCTCTCCCTCAGTAAGAGCCAGTTCCCCGGTATCTTCTACAAAACCTATCAACCATTGGGCAAGGAGCTCTTCATGTTCTTTACGCACAGCTATCATCTTCCCACCGCTTAACGGGATATCATTCACTTTACCCAGTTGATATACACGCTGATTCATTTTCACATTGTATCTATCTCCCGTTAAATGACACCAAGCGTGTGTCAATTGAAGTGCGAGCTCCTTCTCTGCTAAAAAACCCGGGAAGTTGATACCCGTATTTCCACAAAACGAATGTAGCTCTTTGACTATCTCATGTACGCCTTCTTTCTCCACCTTAAGTGTACTGACAAGGTAATGAGGAGGGGTCATGATTAGAGATCCCATCACCGTCCCGACCTCATTTTCCACTAAAAGAAGAAGAGGATCTTTATATTTGTCACTCGTTTTCATCGTGTTCAACAAACCCAAAGGCAGGTTATTCGCCGCTTCATCCTCCATTAAAAGGGAATGGACCTTTTCGTGGAAGACTGTCGGGTCTTTATACTGTATCAACTTGTACATATTATCACCCCATTCCCAGAATTCGACATAAGTAGTCGAGGTTCCTTCTTACCTCTGAAGTTTTCTGCCTGTAATGGAGTGAAATACATGGTAAGCACTTACAGATACACCGATGGTCCCTGCACCTGGAAAGACTGAATCTCCACATACCCATATATTTTTCAATGGAGTCCTGTGAGAGAGACTCTTGAAGAGAGCATGGTCATTAGATTGAGGAAATCCACCGACTATGCCCCCGGGCCGCCCGGTAAATCGTTCCCATGCTTTAGGTGCCCCAGTGTAAATATCTACAATGCTATCTCTTATAGTTGGAATGACTGATTCTATGGAATTGATCAATTTCTCCTTAAGATCCTCCTTGTATGTATCATATTTTTCTTTGGTTTTCCATTCTTCTAATTTAGTATGCGTTGATACCGTTAAGGTACGGAATCCTTTCGGGGCACGCTTACGATCATTTGGATGGGATAGCGATAAGAAGAGATGGTCCCCTTCTGTCATATTTCCATTTGGGCTTGCACAAATTTGGGAAAACAACGGATAGGATTCCGGTAGTGATTCTTCTTTCAATAACATGTATAGGGACATGGTGCCCCAAATTGCTTCATCCTCTTTTGCTTTTAGATAGGTATCAAGTTTGGGTGTATATTGTGGGGGAAGAAGATTTTTTAAGGATTGTACCGGAACGTTGCATACAACATGATTTGCACGATATTCATTGCCTCTATGATCAAGGATTATCCATTCTTCACCAGAATGATCACGGTCGATGCAAACCACCTTTCTCCCTAAAGTCGCTTTAACCCCTATGGATTCTGAAAATCCGACAAGACTATGGGCTATTTCGAATAATCCACCATCCAGATAAAATGCTCCTTCATGATAAATATCCAAACCGAGGCATCCCAGCAATAAAGAGCATTGATCGCTGGTCACCTGCATGCTATCGATCAGTTGTCCATCGATAAAATGCTTAAAAGAAGAATGTTGGTGGATTCCGTGTTTTTCTAATAAATCGAGCATTGTTTTCTGGAAGGAAGGAATCAGTGTCAGAGTTCTGGGGTGTAAACTCATCGTTAGCTCCACCCAATCTTTTAGCGTTTTAGGAGGAAGTATCGGGAGCGCGACCATCAGCTTTCGAATTTCGTCGGCTATCCTGTACACTTCTTCATAAAAAGCGCTGAGCTTCGATGATACTTCGGGATATGCTTTCTTCAACTGATTCACATGTGTTTCCCTATTACGGTAGAATATCAGTGTTTTGTCAGGAAGATGAATGTCCATAACCTCATCAAGCATGAAAGACACAGGGGGTTCTATCCCTAAATAGTCAAAAATACGCTGATGGATCCCTCCTTTTTCAAAACCCATTCCAAGAGTCGCCCCTACGGGAAATAAGGCTTTTCCTCTCTGGAATTTACCAGCGCATCCTCCCCATTCCCTGGAAGCCTCAAGAATCTGTACATTGTAATCAGCACTTCCAAGGAGTGAAGCTGCGGTCAGACCGCCGATTCCTCCACCTATTATGACAACAGAATTTTCCAAGATACTTCACCCCATTCATTGATTCTTTTCTAAAATGTACGCTTTTCCCTTATTAAATACAAAAATGGATGGGTTAAACCCATCCATTCTGCCGATATTGTACTTGAGTAAAAAGGGAAACGACCACATACATGAAAAACGAAATGACAATTGGAAATATGACCGTGTGCATATCCAGATAATTAGGTGCGAAACTGTGAAATAAAATGTACGCTACCAGTCCTGAAATCATAGAAGCAAAGGCACCATGAGCATTTCCTTTTTTCCAATATAAACCTAAAACGATTGGCCAGATAAATACAGCTTCAAGTCCTCCAAATGAAAATAAATTAAGCCAGATAATTAATTCAGGCGGACTCAGCGCCATAAGAAAAACGAGTATTCCCGTTATACTAGTCACCCAAAAGCTGATTTTTTTGACTTGTTTTTCCTTTGCATCCTTATTGATGAAATTCATATACACATCTTTCACAATAGCCGAGGATACAATCAATAATAACGAATCCACTGTCGACATGATCGCGGCCATTGGAGCAGCCAGGACAATCCCGGCAAGCCATGGTGGAAGAACTTCTAATGCGAGAAGGGGCATGACTTTATCAGCCACTTCTATTCCCGGGACTACGACCCTTGCAAGCACACCAATCAAGTGCATACCGAGCATAATGGACCCGACCACAATGGTTCCGATTATGAGCGCTCTGTGCAAGGATCTGGAATTCTTATAGCTCATGGCTCTAACTGCCACTTGAGGTAATCCGACAACACCCACACCCACTAAAATCCAGAAAGAAGAAATATAGCGGGCACTTAATTCTCCATCAGGACCATGTGGACTTAATAAGTCAGGGTTTTCCGCTTTCAATCCCATCATGATGTTCTCCATGCCACCTCCGGCTATGATAGTGGCAATCAACAGAATAATGGTCCCACCAAGCATGACCACACCTTGAATGGCATCCGTGATGGCAACCGCACGAAAGCCCCCGATAATGACGTAAACAAGTACCGATACGGCAAACAGAAAAAGAGCACTCTCGTAAGATAAACCGGTTAAAGATTCAATGAGCCTTGCTCCCCCTACCCATTGAGCAATCATGGCTGAGAATAAAAAGATGATAATACTGATGGCCGATAGAATCGTGATCTTATTACTGCCATATCTGCCTTGTAGATAGTCGATCAAAGTAACGGCCTTGTATTTCCGGGCCATAATCGCGAACTTTTTCCCAAGTATAAGGAGAACAAAGTAACCTGTCACAACCTGTGACATGGCCAAAAGAACCCACGATAAACCATATGTATATGCTGCGCCCGGCCCTCCGATGAAACTACTGGCACTTCCATAGGTCGCAATCATGGTCATCGCCAAGATAAATCCGCCAAGCTGACGGCTTCCCAAGAAGTATTCCTGGACAAAGGAATCTGCTCTACTCACATTTCTGGCCGCATAAATTCCCACAATAAAAATCAAGATTAAAAAAGCGAATAAGGGAATCAATGCCATACTATTCATGATCATCCCCCTCATCGTCAAAAGGAATGTCAGTAAGCATGTACTTTACGACGATAATCACTAACAATACCATAAGAAAAAAGCCAACGATGCAGCTGTAAAAAAACCATTCAGGCATCCCGAGGATCCAATCGTAATCTGAAACCTGTTGACCACCTAAACCGAATGCAAAACCATACCACCATAAGAAATTTATAAGAACAAGTGCTATTCCTATCAGTGCCTCGTGACCAGCAACCCTGAACCGTTTATCTTCATTATGATCCACTTACTTTTACCCCTCCTTGAAATACACATCCTTTAACAATTTACGACAGGAAGAAATGAAATGCAATATAAAAAGACAGACCGGAACCATATGCATCCGGTCTGTCTTTTTATATTTAATAAAGGGGGTTTTTCATGAACCATTCTCTCTATTGAAAGAGGGGGAACTCTTTTGTTTAAATGAGAATGATTTTCAATATCATTTTAATCCCTCTAATAATAAATGTCAACATAAAACTTTTATTTATATAAGGAAATATTTGGTGCCTTAAAATGTGAATTATGATAAAATTCTAAATTGAGCTTATATTATAGAGATAGAGAATCGAGGGGGATATGTTTGAAAGAGAAATTCAAATCATTTGGAATACCTTTAGTGTTAATCATCCTGTTTATAGGAGCATTATTTCTTCACCAGCTGTTACAAGTAAAAGAACAACCACAGCCTGATTGGAGTAGATCCATCCCATTAAACTACACTTCTGAAGAACGCCCTGTTATCTTTAATGGAGATAAAGCACTCTTCTTGGCAAGTAACGGGAAAATTACAGGGTTTACTTTCGAGGGGGCACTGGATTCAACCAGTGAAACAACGCTAGACACCAGCGTTACCCGGGGCCACCCTTTTTGGACAGACGGTACGAAGGTCATTCAGATCAAGGATGACAAGTTAATCTCTTCAGAGAATAATGAAGTAATGACGATTGCTGAGGAAGCAACAGGAACCAGTGCGGCAATGAACTTTGTGTATTTCTGGAATAAAGAGAACCTTTTTTCTCTTAATCCTACTGATTTATCAACGAAAGAGGTTTTCAGCTTTTCTAATGAAATCCTGGACGTCTATATTGGAAATAGTGGCAGTGCCGTAGTACAGGTTAAAATAGATGACGGTCACTCTCACCTGTACTACATGGATGAGACGTTCCAAGTAGTGAAAAATCCATTTGCAATCGTAAACACAGCAACGAATCACCACATTAATGGATTAACCTTTACCGCGGAAAATAATCAATTAACACTTCTATATAATGAAGAGATGAGAGCCCAGGGCACATTGTCATATAAGATTTTCAAGTTACAAACACCGATGGATGAAATAGGATCTTCTATTTTGAAGCCCACAAAAATCGATTTTATGAACGAAATGTCAGGGAGCAAACTTCAAAGTCCAAGAACCGCACAACTTCTTTCCATTAATGGAGAAAAATCCATTCTCTTCACATCTGAAGGTCATCGGGTTGGGGATGAAAATGCGATCAGTCTATATGTAGCACCCTTCAGTGACTCTAATCAATTAACAGCGGCACCGGTCAGTACAACAAAACATTTTACTTATTCTCCACTTCAGCTTACCAATAAGAATATTGCTTGGTTGGATTATGATGGAGATACGTATGAATTATTTGGTGCTTCACAAGATGCACAAGTTATCGCCGATAGCATAGAATGGTCGAAACGAAGTGTCAAAGAAGCCGTAAACAATTCCGTACTAATGATATTCAGCAGCTTAATCACGATCATGGTTTCATTTTATTGGGTACTGCCTTCCCTATTTCTTTTAATTCTGCTTTATATTTTTAAACCAAATATATTTGAGAAGGAAGAGATCAACTGGGTTGAATATGCCTCTATCATTATGTTTTTAGTAATGCCGATAACCTTCATCACTAAAGCGATGGGCGATTATTTCTACTTTGCTGCTCCGGAATACCTGATGTTTTCAGGAAGTGAATATATAGTATTACTCGTTATCAGCGCCATTACTTCACTATTATGGAAAGTTGGGAGAGATCCTGACTGGGGTACTTTTGGTGGAGTATTCTATTTCATGGGTATTTATATTCTACTCTATGCCACTTTAATTGGACCGTATATTTTTAATTTATTTTAATGATAAATGGAAATAAGCGCTCAGAAGAATTTCTGTGCGCTTTATTTCTATTTAATTCTCTCTTTCTTTCCAATGTTTTCGTTTATGGAAGTAAGCATAAATGACGATACAAAGCGTCAACCATGCACCTCCCGCAGTGAAACCTCCAAGAATGTCACTTGGATAATGTACCCCTAAATACACTCTGCTAAGACCAATCAATAGCACTAGGAAGCTGACAGCAATGACACTTGCCCACTTATACCGTTTATTATCTAAAGCCCGAAATAATATGAATGCAAGGGTCCCGTAGAATACAAAGGAACTCATGGAATGACCACTGGGAAAACTATAACCGCCTTGCTCGATCAGTGCTTCAATATCAGGTCTTTCCCGTTTGAAAATCCATTTTAGCAGCCAATTAAATCCTGCTCCTGTTGTGATGGTAATTCCTACAAACAGAGCAAGTGGATACTTCTTGAGAAACAAAAGTATGACCACAACACAAATGGCAAATATTGTGATCCCTTCCACGCCACCCAAAAAGGTAATCGACGTCATAAAGGTCGTTAACCTCGGGGAAATGAACCCTCTTACAATCTCAGAAACACCATTGTCAAATTGTGCGATTTCATTTTCTTTCCACTCCTCGACAATCGTCACGAATCCCCATGTAAATGCAATTAGACAAATGACTGATAGGACAACAAATATTCCTTGTTTTATTTCTTTCTCCTCCAAAACTTGTCCCTCTCTTTATTCACGACTTATATTTTATTGAGCTTTTTTCTTTGAAGTCGTTTTCTTTTTCGTTTGTTTTTTCGTCTTTTTAGGTTTGGATGAATCAATGGAGGCTTGAAGTGCCGCCATTAAATCTGTCACATTTTCTCTTGGCTCTTTTTCTTTCGTTGTGACTACCTTTTCCCCGGTTTGCTTTGATTCAATCAACTGACTCAAGCGTTCACGATACTGATCTTTATAATTCTCCGGTTGAAATTCAGTTGTAAGCTGATCAATCAACATCGTTGCTGTTTCCAGCTCTTTGTCCGTTATTTCATCTTCTTCTGGAACATTCGGTACATCACCCGTGCCTCTTACCTCATCTGGATAATGAATGGTTTCCATTACAAGCGTATTCTCATACACCCGAACGATGGAGAGTTGTTCCTTCGAACGCATCGTGATCTTGGCAATCCCAACTTTCCCGGATTCCTGAAGAGCTTTTCGCAATAATGAATATGCTTTTTTCCCTCCATCATTAGGTGAAACGAAATAACTCCGATCAAAGAATATGGGGTCGATTTCCTCCATTTTGATAAAGTCTACTATTTCCACTGCTTTATCCCCGTTTGCTTCCTTCAATTCCTTCAATTCCTCTTCTTCAAGAACGACAAATTTCCCCTTGGTCACTTCATAACCCTTAACGATGTCATCATGTTCGATTTCTTTTTCACAAGCTGGACATACTTTTTCATATTTAATTGGAGTATGACACTCTTTATGAAGTGAACGAAGCTTTATATCACGATCTTCTGTAGCAGAATGAAGTTTAATGGGGATGTTCACCAGTCCAAAACTGATAGAGCCTTTCCAAATCGTATGCATATATCAATACCCTCCTTCACATAAACTAATCCCTTATCATTATCATTTAGTTGATCGATACTCTTCATTCCCTTAAACATTTGGAAATAAATAAACCCTCATTGGTCACACTAATACTAAAAATCAGGTGAATAGATATGAAACCGATGCTACCTACCTTATATGATGAACTCCCTGAAAATGAGGACTGGCTTTATGAAGTGAAATATGATGGGTTTCGCGCAGTTCTCAACGTTCATTCTAAGAATCAGATAAGCCTTCAAAGTCGAAACGGGAAGGAATTGCTTCCTCACTTCCCGGAAATTGAAGAACAGATTAAAACTTTACTCAATAAAAAAAACTTAACCGTTCCTATCATTTTGGATGGGGAGATTGCCCTGTTACGTTCTCCCTACAGCAGTGAATTCTTTGAATTGCAGGTAAGAGGCAGAATGCGCAATAAGCAGAAAATTGATCATGCTGCAGCCGGGAGACCCGTTAAATTTCTGGCTTTCGATTTACTCCAGTTTGGAAAGAAATCATTTGCCCCCGAACCCTACCTTACAAGAAAAGAAAAATTGAAAGAGGTTTTTACCTTTCTTCAATTGCCGTTAGATCCGTCGCCTTCTCACCCATCTTCCCTTCAAATGGTTTCCTATTTCAAGGATCGGCAGGAAATATGGGAACTTGTAGAAAAAGAGGAAGGTGAGGGTGTTGTCGCCAAGAGGAAGCATAGTAAGTGGGAAGCGGGAAAACGAAGTACGAGCTGGGTGAAAACCAAGAATTGGAAACACTGTCACTGTTTCATCACTGCGCTTGATGAAACGAACGATTACTTTCACATTGGCATTTTCGATGACGAAAAGATTATTCCTATTGGCTTATTTCACTTTGGTCTTTCTCCTGAAGAGAAAAAAACATTAAAAGCAATGATTAAAAAGAATAGTACGAAGAATGAGCATTCCCTTCACTACATAGACCCGGCTATAACTGTGGAAATTTCATATTTGAATTGGTATGAGGGTCAACTGAGAGAACCACATTTTCATCGATTTCTATTCTCCATTTCTCCAAAATCCTGCACAATGGAGCAATTCAAGCTGGACGAAGCATCCATTCCTCCTGGGGTTGAAATCACTCATCCTGATAAGGAATTGTTCCAGAAAGTCTCAATGACTAAGCTTGATTACGTTCGGTATCTTAGGAAGATGTCCGTCGCTATTTTGCCTTTCCTGCAGGATAGGCCATTGACTTGTATTCGTTTTCCACACGGGCTCTTTGGTGAATCATTTTATCAAAAAAATACGCCTGATTACGCCCCTTCATTTATTGAAACGTACAAGGAGGACAACATCGACTATACGGTATGCAATAACTTGGAGACATTGATTTGGCTTGGAAATCAGCTTGCATTGGAATTTCACATTCCTTTCCAAAGGACAAAGGATTCATCGGTCACTGAAGTTGTCTTTGATTTAGATCCACCAGGCAGGGATCAATTCTCCCTGGCGGTTAAAGCGGCTTCCATTATGAAAGAACTATTCGACCGACTCAACCTGCATAGTTTTGTTAAAACGTCGGGGAATAAGGGACTGCAAGTGTATATTCCCATACCTCCGGGTTACTCATGGAAGGACACCGGCTTGTTTACTGAATTCATCGCACACTACCTTGTAACCAATTATCCTGAAGATTTTACGATCGAGCGGTTAAAAAAGAACCGAAAAGGCAGGTTATATGTGGACTACATTCAGCATGGAGAAGGAAAAACCATCATTGCGCCTTATTCCTTAAGGGGTAATGAAGATGCTTTAGTAGCAACTCCACTCTGGTGGTATGAAGTAAATGAGGACCTTCATCCAGAACATTTTACTATAGATGTTGTTCTGCAGAGGTTCCAGAAGATGGGATGTCCCTTTACTAGATTCGAATGGGTAAAAGACCTCCAGCCATTTGATAAGGTGATTCAATTTTTGAAACAGCAATCCAACAACAAAAAAAAGAGTGTCCCAAAAGCTTAGCTCTTTTGGACACTCTCGTCTGAACTTGCACATCAGGTTCTTTTATTCGTTTAGGCGCTCATAAATACTTTACTATCGACAATTGATTTGGCATGATTTTGAAGCAGTTCGTACGTTCCTTCTTCAGTGAAATCCTGTCTGGAAATCTCACGATAATCCTCAGGATGCGAGATAGACAATTCAAACTGGGCCTGGTAGAGATATGTTGCATTCCCGATCAACTCCATATTGTATTGCCCTTCACCTAATTGGTTCACCACGACACGTACTTTTCCCCCATTATTATATACATCTATTTCCTTGCCGAATTCATTCTGATCGAGTAAGCATGTCACAAGACTGGAAGCAGACATAGCCGTTCCACAAGCATTTGTAAAGCCTACACCTCTTTCGAATGTACGAACATAAATCGCACCTTTTTCTAATGGATGAACAAAACTTACATTGACTCCATCAGGAAAGAGATTATTGGGACCATTTACTGTTTCAGCAATCGTCTTCTGTTCATTCGAAAGAATATGTTCTGTGCTTACAACACTAATTAGATGAGGGTTGGGGACCGCAAGTGCAGTAAACGATAGCCGATCTGAAATTTCAGGAATCATCTCGTCCACTAACGCCTCACGATCCATATTCATCGGCAATTTATCCAATTCAAATAATACAGGAGAAATTTCAACATTATACGTCGGTATATTTTCATAGATAGCCTCTTGTGCTGAAACACGCAGATCAGCTTTCATCGTCTGAATCACAATCATCGTTTTGTCGAGAAGCTCACACACATAGCGACCTACACAACGAAGTCCATTCCCGCACATGGATGCTTCAGATCCATCTGCATTGAATACCCTCATTTGTGCATCGCAATGTTCACTTGATAACACAAATAGGATTCCATCCGCTCCAATACCCGACTTTCGATCACATAGCGCAAGGGCAAGATTTTGCCTTGCTTCTTCAGTGAATTCATAACCATTCGTCATTTCATCAATTAGTAAAAAGTCATTTCCTGAGCCATGACATTTAATTAGATTCAAGTTCATCGTGAATCCCTCCACGGTAATTTACTAGTAAACTATTCTTAATAGTCTTAGCTTGCCACAAACAAGCTCTTTTCGCAATCATCTCACCCGATATTATTTAAGATAATCCTCTTGGTGTGACTTGTAGAAAGGTAAAAGTTGAATTTCTTCGTCCATTTAGAGACAATGGGGATGGGTGATGATGATCATGAAGGATGAGTATACTTTTCGGTTTCAAGTTCAAGAGGTAGAAGAAGCGGGTGACGAATACCATTCCCGGGTAGTGACTGTATTGGCCCATATTCTGAATGACAAAAAAGACCTTTTACATGAAGGTCTCTTTCGTGTGCGTTTCAATCAAATCGGCATTTATCCTTTTCCTAAAGATGTAGCCCGACAAATATCTTCTAAGCACCTCCAGCGGTTACTTCTAGTTGAATTGAAGAGATATATAAAGCCTCAAAGAAAATATCTGACCCCAGGGGAATATAAACGTGTTTGGTAACTAACTGATCTCTGCTATTTCATCTTGTAAGAGGTCTCGTGCCCATTTACATGATGTTTGATAGCATTCCATCACATCTCCTTTGTTCAACTTCAGTTCGGCCATTTTTGTTTCGATTGCTGTCCAGTCAGCTTTTTCAAACAAAATAACCAGCTCCAGAATGTCTTTGAACTCGTTTGAGGTACCCGTTAGTGCATCACAGATTTCGTCATTCAATGGTAATTCATTCAGGATTACTTCAATTGGCATAGATAATATCGTTTCCATTAATGAAAACATACCCGTAAGGAAATAGCTCGACTTCATTGAACCGCGATTGTGCTTCTCTGCCAGCATCTCACACATTTTTGCCCTTGTTAAAGATAATGTAATAACTTCGTTTTCTAATTGCTTCCTTTTACCAACCTGCTCCCTAACCGCTAAAACATAAATCCACCGTTTAATTTCCAGAAGACCCAATAGAACAATAGCCTGTCGAATAGAATGAATTTTATGTTTAGGTCGGTAAGAAGGTGAATTAATTAATTTTAAAAGTTTATAGGACAAAGAAAGATCCTGTTCAATCAATCGACTAATCACATCAATGCTAGGTTCCGTCATTTCCAGACTTTGAATAATCGAATAATAGGAATGAAAATAGGTAGGTACGTCATGGGTAGAAATGATTTTTGGTTTACTAAAGAAATACCCTTGAAAGTAATGGTAACCGTTTTTCCTTGCTTCTTCATATTGTTCCACTGTCTCCACTTTTTCTGCCAGGAGCTTGTACCCCAGTAAATTAGCGAAAACTTCAATCGTTCCCCGGTTAGTGTCTGTGGTATGTAGAAAATCAACCTTCACATAATCCGCAATTTTCATTAATTTTAAGTAGTTAGGATCCGATTCATTAAAGACAAAATCGTCTAATGCGATTTTATAACCCAGCTCCTTTAACTCTAAGCAAACCTTCAGGATTTCAGGACTTGGAATTACATTTTCCAAAATCTCCACGACAATTTCCTTGGGTTTGAAGTAGGTAGGCACTTTATCCCTTAAAAGATTTTCTGTGAAATTGATGAAGCATGGCTTACCAGCGGACAAGCTTTCAAGACCAATATTTAAATAGCTGTTAATAATGACATCGGCCGTGGCCTGGTCTCCATCTATATTTGGAAACATATTCAATTCATTGTTTCGGTAAAGAAGCTCATAAGCTACGGTTTCTCCATTCCGATCAAAAATTGGCTGTCTCGCTACAAACACTTCCATTACACTCACCCCTGCTGGTTTCCTGATATATGCATAAAAATAGTCCTAAAGTTTCATTAATCCCTATAATAATACCAAGAAATATGTGGAAAGTCCACGGAATTTGGAAGTAGCTGTAAGGACAAAAAAACTCAAGCAGACAGCTCATAACTACGATTTTAATCGTAATGATGAGCAAATCCACTTGAGTTCTTTACCGCTTTAATGAATCGAATGAACAAAAAAGTTCATAAGGAACAATGCAGCAATGATATATAGAGGAATGGATACTTCTCTCGCTTTACCTGTAGCCAATTTTAAAATTGGATACAGAATAAAACCGATGGCAATTCCATCTGCGATACTGTACGTAAATGGAATCATTGCAATGATAAAAATGGCTGGAAATGCCTCTGTTAAATCACGAAGATCCATATGTCGTATATTTTGAATCATTAAGCCGCCAATGATAATGAGGATTGGGGCGATAGCATGATCTGGAATCCACTTTAAATACGGAATAAACAACACAGATCCCAAGAATAATACTCCAGTAGTCAAACTCGTTAATCCCGTACGACCACCCGCTGTCATGGCTGCAGCACTTTCAACAGTAGAAACCGTCGGACTCGTTCCGAAGAATCCTGATGTAAAGGCAGAAAATGCATTAGCCTGGAACGCTTTAGAGTATTTATGAGGTTGATCGATCATATCCGTATGTCCATGAACGAGACCGATGTTTTCAAATACCAGCACCATCGTGACAGAAAAAACCGCAATCCAAAACGGAATCTCCAAAATGGCACTAAAGGATATTTGACCGAAAACCTGACTGTATTCACTTAATTGGAAAGAACTGGACTGAATCGACGGTTCGATTCCAAAGATGAATCCCAGCAAGGTTCCAAAAGCAATACTCCATAAAAATTGACCTTTTACATTTCGAACAAACAAAAATATCGTCACCAGGAAAGTCAGCACAGTGGCCAACACCTTTAATTCCCCAAAATCACCAATCATGATGAGTGCGCTCTCTCCTCTTTGGATGAGACCGCCTTTTTCAAGACCGATAAACATTAAAAACATCCCTAATCCTACAGTGATGGCTTCTTTTAATGTTTTGGGTATGGCTTCTGATAATACTTTTGAAAGCTTTGTAAATGCAATGATCATAAAGAGTATTCCTGAAATCACTACGACAGCTAAAGCTTCCTGCCACGTTAAGCCCGATGATTTTACGAGTGTAAACGTAAACATCGCATTAATACCCATGCCTGGAACCAGAAGTATTGGTGCATTAGCCCAAAAGGCCATCACCAAACACCCAACGAAGGAGGCTAGAATGGTTGCCATAACCGCTCCTTCAAATGGAATTCCAGCTTCAGAAAGAATTAAAGCATTCACAGCGATGATGTACACAATCGTGAAATAACCGATTGCTCCAGCCATCATCTCCTGCTTCATCGTGGTACCGTGATTCTTTAACTGAAAAATACCTCCACGTGCTTTCATATAATAATCTTCCTATAAAACTGCCCTCTCCCTACCCGCTCCTCCCATAATAAGGGGAGCCACAAAATACTATTCTAGCAAAAGGTCTGACGTTTGCCAATATGTATTTTGATGGGTACAGGTTGTTTCTCCATCAGGAATACCGACGAAAAGTGAAATACTCCAGAGGCTTTTGTGGTAAATCGAGCCATTTTACAAATTTATCCACACACCCCAGGTCCGTCCCTCGTAAAAAGCCAAGCCTCCCAAAAAGGAGGCTTGGCTTAGTTGAAAAATTTTACTTATCAATCTCACGAATCAAATTGGCCATTTCAATGGCTGATACAGCTGCTTCCCATCCTTTGTTTCCTGCTTTTGTGCCGGCTCTTTCGATGGCCTGCTCGATTGTATCTGTCGTCAAGACTCCAAAGATGACGGGTACCTCTTCCTGTAGGCTTAGATTGGCCACTCCTTTTGCAACCTCTCCGCTTACATATTCAAAATGAGCGGTTGCTCCACGGATGACCGTTCCCAGGGTAACAACGGCATCATATTTCCCTGAGCGAGCAAGTTTTTTGGCAATCATAGGTATTTCGAATGCACCTGGAACCCAAGTGACAGAAACATTTCCTTCTTCAACGCCGTGGCGCTTTAATGCATCTTCCGCCCCACCCAGAAGTTTTGATGTGATGAACTCATTGAAACGTGAAACAACAATGGCAACCCTTAATCCTGATCCGACTAAATTACCTTCATAAATTGTTTTCATTGTATTTTCCTCCTAAAATTTAAGTAAATGTCCCAGCTTAGCATGCTTTGTTTTTAAATATTTCTCATTTTCGAATTTCGCCGGCATCTGGATCGGTACTCGATCTGCGATTTCTAATCCGTAACCGTTGATTCCGGCAATTTTTCTAGGATTATTGGTCAGTAGACGCATCTTTGTTATGCCTAAATCTCTCAGTATCTGTGCTCCGATTCCATATTCCCTCAAGTCATCACCAAAGCCCAGTTTTTGATTAGCTTCAACTGTGTCATAGCCTTCTTCCTGGAGCTTATAGGCCTTCAATTTATTGATTAAACCAATCCCACGGCCTTCTTGTCTCATATAAAGCAGTACACCTTTTCCATGCTCTTCAATTTGAGTCAGTGCTGTGGCAAGCTGCGGTCCACAATCACAGCGATTGGAACCGAATACATCTCCCGTCAGGCATTCAGAGTGAACACGGACCAGTACATCTTCATCCTCGGACCACTCTCCTTTCACAAGTGCGATATGCTCTTTACCTGTAAGGTTTTCTGTGTAAGCAACCGCCTTGAAGTTTCCGAATTCGGTTGGAAGTTCAATTTCCACTTCTCTCGTCACAAGCTTTTCTTTTTTGCGTCTGTACCTGATCAGATCTTCAATGGAGATGATCTTAAGGTCCCATTTATCAGCCAGTTTCATTAATTCAGGTACTCTTGCCATCGTGCCGTCTTCATTCATGATTTCACAAATGACGCCTGATGGTTGTCCCCCTGACAGAATAGCCAAATCGATGGCGGCTTCTGTGTGTCCTGCCCGTTTTAGTACTCCGCCTTTTTTGGCGACAAGGGGAAATACATGACCGGGTCTTTTAAAGTCCTCGGGCATTGAGACCGGGTTCAATAATTCCTGTATTGTGGTCGATCTCTCAAATGCACTAATCCCAGTAGTTGCGGATTTATGATCGACAGAAATCGTAAAGGCTGTTCCATGAGGATCCGTATTTGACATCGTCATGGGTGCAAGCTTTAGTTTGTGTGCAATCTCCTCTGTTATCGGGGCACAAATTAACCCTCTTCCTTCTTTAGCCATAAAATTTATGACTTCTGGAGTCGCTTTATCTGCAAGTGCAATAAAGTCTCCCTCATTCTCACGGTTTTCATCATCTACTACGATAACGACTTTACCTGCCTGTAAATCTTCAAGAGCTTCTTCGATCTTATTAAACATGGGGCAACCCCTTCCTATTAGTCAGCGAAACCATTTTGACTTAAAAAATCATAGCTGATGCGGCTTGAATTACTCTTAGACTGTTCCTTTGCTTCATAGAAGCGATGAAAATATTTAGCCATTACATCACATTCAATATTGACACGATCCCCTACTTTTTTTTCACCAAGAACCGTGTCCCCTCTCGTTTGCGGGATCAACGAAATCGTAATGGCATTACTTTTCACACCAAAAACAGTAAGGGAAGTGCCGTCTATTGCGACAGAGCCCTTCATGATAAACAAGTGGCTCTGATTTTCCGGAATGGAAATGTCCATATACCAGGCATTTTCAACTTTCTCTATTCTAACGATCGTTCCTACTCCATCGACATGCCCATTAACGAAATGCCCGCCGAAACGACCGTTAGCAGCCATTGCCCTCTCCAAGTTCACTTTAGAACCATGGGACAGGTTTCTGAGCGTTGTGCCTTCAAAGGTTTCTGGCATCACGTCCACTTGGAATTGCCTGGAACTGAATGAAGTGACGGTTAAACAGACACCATTCACACTGATGCTATCTCCAATATGAACATCTTCGAGAACGCGGCCTGCTGTTATCGTCAGTTCCATGGATGAGGAGGACTTTTGCATGCGTTCAATTGTGCCGATTTCTTCAATGATTCCAGTAAACATCCCTTTCTCCTCCTTTCAAAAAGGCTATCCCTTAGGTAAGGCAATTATTTTAATGTCCTTTCCTACTCGTTCTATGCTCTTAATCTCCATTTCAAGACCTTCTGCAATGGTCGGGAATCCATCCCCTCCAAAACTGGTGAAGGCAGAGCTTCCGCCTACAAGCTTGGGAGACATGTACATAACCAATTCCTGAAAGGCTCTTCCCTTTAAAAAGGAAGAATGAATGGTAGATCCACCTTCTACATAAAGGGATCCTATATTCCGGTCACCCAGTTCTTTTAATACTGTGTGAATGTCCATCCATTCCTCTGAAAGGGTGATGATTTCACAGCCTGATTCCATATAGGGCAGCTTCTGTTCTTCATTGACAGAACTGCCTGTAAAGATGAGGGTCCTGCTTTCCGAGTCTTTCACTACATGAGAGTGGAGAGGTGTTCGTAAAAAGGTATCTAATATGATTCGAATGGGGTTTTTTCCACCTTGGGGCAAACGGGTGGTAAGGTGTGGGTTATCCTGAATAACGGTATTGACTCCTACTAATATCGCGTCATGCCGGTGACGATCATAGTGGACATCTGTGCGGGATGCTTCTGACGTAATCCATTTGCTATCTCCTGAAGCTGAAGCTGTTTTCCCGTCTAATGTGACAGCTGTCTTAAGTGTTACATAAGGTGTACCGTATTGAATGAAATGGAAAAAATGCTTGTTTAGTTCGAGTGCTTCTTCTTCAAGCTCTCCGACCATTACTTCTATGCCTGCATCCTTCAACTGTTGAATTCCTCTTCCCGCTACAAGGGGATTTGGATCAGTGCTGGCAATATGGACCCGCCTCACTCCGCTTGAAATCAGCAGCTGTGAACAGGGAGGTGTTTTCCCATAATGAGAGCATGGTTCCAGCGTCACATAGACGTCACTCCCCTGTGCTTTGTCTCCCGCCATCTTTATGGCATGAACCTCTGCGTGACCTTCTCCTGCTTTGAGGTGCGCACCCATTCCAACGACTTCTCCATTTTTCACCACAACCGCTCCTACGGCAGGATTGGGTGAAGTTTGACCTTGGGTGGTCTTGGCCATAGTGAGGGCAAGCTTCATATATTGTGAATCGTCCAATCGTTTTACCTCCCTTCTTTTATCACTATTATTCTAAAATAAATAAACCCCAAGTAAGTTTTTACTTGGGGGAAGTTGGCATGACTGAATAAAGCATTTACATGATTACTTTTTTTGGAAACAAAATCCTCAAAAAGATAGACTTCTTGCGTCTGCATCAAGTAAATACCGCCGTTCCTTCTCCCATCCAGACTATCACTGTCGGCTTTGGAATTTCACCAAATCCACCGTCTAATTTTCATTAGCCGGGTCACGGACTAAGAGCATGCGCTCATCACCGCCGGTAGGGAATTTCACCCTGCCCCGAAGGAAACCTATTCGATTAACATTATTCTATCATAGTTTCATAAATGAAATCATGTAAGGAGCACTAAAATTATATTTTTGTACTATTTTTTGAATATATATTAGAAACCTCTCTCTATTTCTAATTGTAAGCACTAAGAAATTGCTGCAAGAATAAAAAAGAATGCCTCCACTAAATAGAAGCATCTCTTCATTTATTATGCTAATAGCTTCCTGCATTCTTCCGCACATTCAAAACAGGCTTCAGCGCAGTCCTTACAATGCTGTTGGTCATGAGAATTACATTCTATACCACAAGCATCACAGATTTCTGCGCAAAGGACCAGAATTTGTTGAACAAATTTACTGCTTCGTTGCATGACATTAATGGCATAGGAACAAATATCCGCACATTCCCGGTCCAGTTCAATGCACATCATCATTGCTTTTTCTTCCTTAAGGGATGCATGATAGCAAACATTACATGCTTCCAGACATCGGTGCAAAGCCGTTAAGCATGGTTTATAATCAGCATTCATAATCTCACCTCCACAAATGTTCCTTTTTAGCGTACCCAAATGAAAAAAAAGGATTACTATGAGGTAAGAAAATAATCACTGTCTACATACCATAGGAAAACAAGGAGCCAATCCAGTTCTTCGCTATATGTTTCATAAAAAGAAATATAACTATGGTGATAGTCGAAGAGCTTTTGAACAGTTTGAGGAAGATATCCTTTTTGTAAGGATAAATAATTTTTTTTATTATAATTCAAGATCCATCGTTTGTTTCCTTTATAAATGATAATCGTGTCACCTTCATCACTGCGCCATTCAATAGCAGTAGAGCTCTGGTACTTCAAGTGAAAAACCCTTCCTGCTCCGCCCTTATCGATTTTCATGGACCTGCTCCATTTTAAGAATGTCAGTGGTTGCTTATGTTTTCGGTGGAGCATATAATATTTCGGGTTATTGATCAAGGACGTCCTTTGAATAAAGTATTCTGACCATCCATTCGTTTTTAAGTAATAGGAACCTTCTTTCGTCTGAACTCCGACTAATGAATGCCGGGATTCAGGTATTGTTTCATAAAATAATCGGTTCGCTTTCCTTATCTCCTTCTTCATACTAAAACTGAGATATAAATTTGAGCACGCAGGTATAAAAATTAACAGTGGAAAATAAAATAACTGTTTGGTCACAATCAGCATTCCTACACCTATGAGAAAATACATAATACTGCGATAAAGCAACGTATATTGTTCATTTTTGTAGATTTGATAGAGGTTCATGAAATGCTCGTCCTTTCAAGGAATCTCTATCATATGTATGAAAAAATCCCTTAAATAGACCTTTTAAATAGAAAGAGCCAACGCTTGCAGAATCCTCAATAAAGAGATGGGAAGACTTTTCTGCCCTTCGTTGGCTTATATGTTATGAGTGCACTGGAGTGGCTGTGCGATTCCATTCCATTATTTTTTTATCCTTTGCCTCTGCATCATGATAGCCTTGCCAGTACAATTCGTCCAGCTTTTGTGGATTTTTTTCAATACGGCTCACTTTTAGAGGATGTTGGGGTTGAATGATCAGGACATCCCCATTCTTTTCTCTCGTTTCTAATTCCTTGATTGTTTGATTGTAACGCAAGTAACGGTTATACATCGTTTTATGTAATTCAGGATATTGAGGGTACTTTTTTTTCACAAGGAAAGAAAATCGTGAAGGCTTTTTATAATAGCCTCTGTTTCTAGTTAATATGACTACATTTTTCTTAAACCCGTCCTGCTCAGCTTTTTCGATGGGAACAGGGTCACTTATTCCTCCATCTAGAAGATGCCGGGATCCAAATTCGACGATCGGAGCCACAAATGGCAGGGAACTTGACGCACGGATAATCGTAAGGAGCTCCTCACCATAGTCTCTTCTTGAGAAATACGCCGGTTTTCCTGTATGACAATCTGTGGTGCCGACAATAAATTCCGTTGAATTAGAGTGAAAAGCTTCATAATCGAAAGGGACCAGCTTATTTGGAATTTCATCAAACACGTAATCCATCCCAAATAACTCTCCTGTTTTCCAATAGTTTCGCCAAGATAAATATTTCGGATCACGGATAAAGTCTACATTCACCTTCTTATTGCGTCCATTTTGCTTAGACAAATAGGATGCGGCATTACATGCACCCGCAGAGACTCCGACAACATAAGGAAACTCAATGCCTCTTTCAAGGAAGTATTCCAATGCTCCCGCCGTGTATATCCCCCTCATACCTCCACCTTCGAGAACGAGGCCTGTGTTTTCAATCATCATCTTCTTGTCTACCTCCCTAATGATGCAAGAATTTACGTCACCGGTATTGAATAAACGATAATATCTTCCCAGAAAATAGTGAGAATGTGTACTAATTTGCTCACTGTTCAAGCCACTTATTGATTTCATTCTCGATTATTCCGACTCGATCTCACATTCATCGTTCTCCACAGGAATAAGCTTAGCGTTACACTCTTTTTCATAAAATTCGATGGGTCCTGCTTCCTTTAATACGGCGTACATATACCCTTTCTCTTGCATGCAATGTAATGCATTATATAGGAGTCCTTTTCCCACTCCTTTATGACGGGTGTGTGGCAGTACCCCCATCGGTCCGTAAATCCCTTTTTTATTTTTATACACATCAAATGCTGCGAATCCAATAAATTTACCTTTTTCTTCCGCTTTGATAATCGGGATGAATTCTTCTGATGATTGAAAGGCCTGTATCAATGTTTTTGACCATGATTCTCCAAAATACTCCTCGACCCATTTCAATAGTTCTTTTTCATCTTCAGCCTGTACGGGGCAAATTTGGAATTCAGGGTCCACTTCATATCTCCAATCTTTGTTCAATAAATATACCGTCAAATCCCGGGCCTTAGTAACGGATCGGATAATCCTTTCATGAGGCATAGAACTAAGTTCTTTTTGCAGCTGTGGGTGTTCTGGTAGATGGGCGTAAAACGCTTTGATAATATGACCTTCGTTTAAAAACGTTTGGTTGTATCTTTTCATGACTTCAATCGACTTGTTCCATACCTTTCTTGCGTGTGTGGATAATGGAATCGAAAAGCGATCAATTCGCTGTATCAGAAGTCTCTGCAGGAATGATATTAGATATGTTTTCTATCTGTTTCATATAGGGCTCCATAAGGTGATACATCTCCCTTAAAGTACCTTCTTTTACGTGAGCGGCTCCTAAATATAGATCCATGCTTTGAACGCTTTTATGATGATTCCTTTCGGCAATCATATTAGCGTTTTGAATCAATTTGTTTACTTTGTTGGTGTATTGAAGTTCTATCATCCTGCCACCTCCCTTCTATTACCATTATTCGACAAACAATAAGGTAATCCTTTTACTATTTAATGAGGTCCGTCCCTCAAAAAAGGCAGCAGACCTGGTCAGATCAAATCTTTTTTCTTGTAGAGTGGTGGAGCTATGAGCAGGATAGCCAGGCAAAGGGTGGTGGTAAGGATAATTGTCCCTGTCAGGTGATCCGGCCATGTGCTGTGAAGAATGATTTCATTTACATAGTTGGTTAGCTGACTTGGGGACCACTTAAAGGTTCTGGTCATGAATCCTGACACAAAGGTTAATAGTATGGCGATCCCGATCGTACAGAATGCTGCAAGGCCCGACGTTTTTACTAAACTACTAAAGAAGACGACCATTGTTAAGATAAAGGTAAGCCACAAGCCATAAACGAGGAATCCCTGCACGAATGGTGTAAAACCAATCCCGTTGAATAATACATGAATATAATACCAACTGGATAGCATCCCAAGGCCATAGGAGACCCACACCAAAACAAATGCGGCCATCCATTTGGAATAAATATAAGCTGCGTATGAGACGGGCTTAACCAATACCATTACAGCATTTCCACTCTTTCTCTCTCCCGCAATCATTCCCATGAATCCTAATACGATGATGAGGACGCCAAAGGTACTAAATTGGCTGATAGTCGACAATAATACTTCTTCAGATGAAGGCGTGGGAATGCTGATGACCGTTCCTTCCGGCAGATCTCCTACTGAATTAAGAATGTCTGGTAAATAAAATGCCATCAATGGTTCCGTTAATCCAAATAATATGAATACGAAAGGCATCCAAATCATTTTATAATTTCGTGTTAGTTCCAGTATTTCTTTTCTGAATAGTATCCAGCATGTTTTCATTTTTTTATCACCTCCATGAATAGTTCTTCAAGGCTCTGTTCACTTGTTTCCAATCTAGTCACTCCCCAATGCTTTTCTGAAATCATTGAAAAGATTCTCGCTCTATCTCTGTCCAGTTCATTAACTTCGAAAGAGAGCCGATTTCCTTCTGCTACAAGATGATGAACCCAATCTTTTTGCAGCAGATAGGGTTTATACTTTTCGCTATCTTCGTTAAAGTACAGGTTCAATCTCGGTGTCTGGTGCCTTTCCTTTACTTCTACAAGTGGACCTTCTTCAATCAGCTCTCCACCGTGCAAGAACAGCACGTCCTCACAAACCTGTTCTGCATCATTCAAAATATGTGTAGAAAAAAGGATCGTCGTTTCCTTCTTTAACTTTTTTAACAGCTCCAGCACTTCTCTTCTCCCGAAAGGATCTAAGGCAGATACAGGTTCATCAAGGATTAAAAGCTTCGGTTGATGAATAAGAGCCTGAGCTATCCCTAATCGCTGCTTCATTCCACCAGAATACTGACCAATTCTTCGATTCTTTCCTTCCAACAAACCTACCAACTCTAAAAGTTCTTCACATCGATTTTGAGATGTTTTCCTGGTTAATCCTGCGATTTCACCGGAAAAGGTGAGAAATTCTTTTCCTGACATCCATTCAAAAAAGGAAGGATATTGAGGCAGGTAGCCTATCAATTGCCGTATATCTTTAGAGGCACCGCTTGAGGAAATTGATCCATTAGTAGGTGTAATCAACCCTGCAAGCATATTTAAAGTAGTGGTCTTCCCTGCACCATTAGGACCCAGCAGAGCTGTACAACGACCTTGTTTTAATTGAAAGGAAACGTTTTTTACGGCAAGCTTTTCCCTATACTTCTTTTCTAAAGAAAATACTTCTAATACGTTCATCCATCATGTCTCCTTCCAAAAATGAAATACACAACCGGTCCAACGATATTGATAAACAGGATAATGAGAACCCACAGCCATTTTGGTCCATTCGTTGATTTAATCCGGATCAAATCACTCACTGCAACCACCATGAGTATGAATTGAATAAGGATGACAGGAGCAATAAGCCCCCAATTTATTGACTGAAACGCTTCTTGTAATTCATTCATCTCCGATTCCTCCTTTTGTTTACAAATATAAGACGGAGGAAAAAGAAAATCGTTCATTTTTCTTTTAAATAAATTTCTAAAACAATAAAAAGCACTGAGCCCCATGCAATGAGGTTCAGTGCTTCATTATTGATGATATAAGGAATACAGCTTAGTCACTTCCGTTTTAACGGTGTCCACCAGGGAAGGAGGAGTTACGACTCTCGCCTGACTTCCAAAATTTAAGATCCAGTTTACTAGTCCATTACTGACACGGGCTTTTGTTGTTAGAATAAAATGGTCTTCACCATCTCTTTGAATGTTAACATCCTTTCCGAACTTATCGATGATCACATTGATGAGGTGGTTTTTAAATGAAACTTTAATCCATTCTTCATCACCTGCAAACATATGAAAGGTGGATTGTACATACTTAGATACATCAAAGGGTTCGTATGGAAAGGTTTCAGAAAGGGGTTCTACATTCCTTAATCGATCCACACGGTAGTGGCGGATTTCATCTGCTTCAAAATAATAGGCGATGAGATAGTAGAAATCATTTGCCCATGCAAGGGCATAGGGCTTCACTTTATAAAGCTTTCCTTCATGGCTCAAGTTAAACTGTTTCTTCACATCGTAACGACCGTATTGGAACGTAATCATTTTACGTTCTGCTATTGCTTCATGAATATCATGGATAGCGAGGCGAATATAGGGACTTTCACTTTTAATGGAGGAATCGATTTGAATTTCATTATGCAGCTTTTTCCCTTGATGAAGACTTGTGAGCCGCTTTATTTTTCCAGTCAGCTGCCTCGTTTCCTTCTTTGATATGAATTTGGCAGAAACGACTGCATCGATGAGCATGCGAAGTTCATATAGCTCGAACAAGCGATATTGATGACTATAATATTTAGGCAGCCCTTCTTTTTCCTGGTTTATGGTGACATCGAAATTATTTCTGATGAGATGCTCAAGGTCATCTTTTAATGAATTCTTATTCAATTTCACGTCAGGGCCAAACATCTGCTTAAAACGCAGAATAATATCATCCAAACTCAACTCATGTTCCTCATCCGTCTCTTCACTCAAAATACCCATCAACCTAAGCACTCTCTCTTTATTATCCACCCTCGTCATTTTGACATGCTCCTTTCGGGGACAAACGTAAAACAGTAAGATATTTTTATTAAACTATCAATATTCCGATATTTTTGTCAACACTTTATTTCTAAAATGCTTTTTAATGAAGGTACTTTTAGAAGCTTGATATTTTTATATAAGGTCTGCTTGGGCTCTGTCCATTAGTGAGTGCTGGATGGTGAGGGGAACTGCTTCGCTTTCCGCGGACGCTCGGCCAAGCCTCCTCAGCTTAGCCGAACGGGGTCTCGGCACGCCCGTACTTCCGCAGGAGTCTACGCAGTTCCCCTCACCATCTATAAGAAAATTCCGTAGCAGAGCTTAATAGTGACAAAATCAATCTATAGAAAACAGACTACTGCTCTCTCCTTTAGAAGTTATTTAACGTGGGAGCATTATTTGATTCATTCGAAAGATTGTTCAATGATCTACCGATTTATGAGTTACCATAAAATTTTCTTTTACTCCTTTGTGGATAGTTTGTTTTAGAATCAAATGCTCACCTATCTACAATAGGAGCTTTTTTGTGTTTGTCTATCTGTACTTTTAGGCAGTAAGAATGTAGTAGCACAGAGTGGATTGTAGCGGAAGGCACTTGACTCCTGCGGGAAATAGAGGAAAGGTCGAGACCCCGCAGGGCAAAGCCCGAGGAGGCTCGACTTCCTCCCCGCGGAAAGCAAGTGCCTGGAGCGGAAAGGAACGGTCCATGTTTTCGGATTATCACTCCTTTAATAGATGAATTTATTTTAATTTGAACCTGCGTATGATCAGTGGGAGAGATCCCCAAATAGCGACGAGGATGCCCGCCTGCCTTACTTTCTCAGTGTAAAGGCAAACAAAGTTAAAGGAAAAAACCTTAATAAAACAGAAAAAAAAAGAACCCATGAATGCTCATGGGTTCCCAGCTGCTATTTAAGTAATCGAAAGACCGTTGGAATTCTATAATGCTCTCCCTCATAGGCTCTGATCGCTCCCAATATTGTAAAGATCAAGGCCAGGACCCCCACGACAGGAGCCAGAACAAATCCAATCAGCACCACCATCAAAATGGTGCTTACCAAACCATAAACGGCATATGAAATAAGAAAGTTGAAGTATTCCTTCCCATGAAAGTCCACGAACTCTGATTCATCCTTTTTAATAAGCCAGATGATCAATGGTCCAATGAATGCTGTGAAGAAGCTTAATATATAAATAAGAGCAGCCATCATTCTTTCATCTTTTGTCGGCATATTGAAATTCCTCCTTTTCACTGCTCACCCTAAATTAGAGTAAACAGAAAGTTTGATTCTATCCTCCTCTATATTTACGTGCATTCAGTCAGAAAGTTTCATCCAATCATGCATTTTTTTGAGAACACTTGAAGAGAGAAATTCATCAAACTTCAGGACAGTCCTCATGAAATCTGAAAGGGTGGAATATATGTTAAAAAAGAGGAGTTTGTCCTTAGTGGACTTGCAGAAAGGTAGTGGTGGATTTGAATAAATTTGAAGCCTTCATTCTGGGGATCATCCAAGGTTTAACAGAGTTCCTTCCAATCTCAAGCACAGGTCACCTTTATCTGGGGAGGCTTAGCTTTGGATTGGAGGAAGCTGGACTTTTCTTGGATACGATGCTTCATATCGGAACATTGATCGCTGTTCTCGTTGTGTATCAAAAGGAACTTCTCTATATGCTGAGGCACCCCTTTAGTAAATTATCGTGGATTCTCATCATTGGAACCATCCCGGCTGTAATCGTTGGTTTTTTGTTCGAAGATTTCTTCGACTCAATCTCAAAGTCGGGTTCCACCATCGGATGGGAGTTTCTTGCAACGGGATGTATTATGTATGTTGCAGACGGAGTGAAAAATGGCTATAAAAAACTGGATGATCTTTCTTACACAGATGCAGTGGTGATCGGAAGCTTTCAAGCAGCAGCCATCTTCCCGGCATTATCAAGGTCAGGATTAACGATTGCGGCAGGTTTATTCAGAAAACTGGACAGGGAAACCGCGGCTTATTTTTCCTTTCTTCTCTCTACCCCTGCCATACTCGGAGGGATCGTGCTTCAAGGGAAGGAAATGATAGGAGGAACTGTTGAAGCGATCTCTTTTTCAAGTTTAGCCATCGGAACAGTAAGTGCCGCAGTATTCGGATACTTCGCCATCCTTACGATGGTTAATTTTTTGAAAAAGCACTCCCTTAAAGTTTTCTCCTACTATGTGTGGGCACTGGGGCTCTTGATTCTCTTTCTTCAATACTCTGGGATTATGTAGGAGGAACACGATGAACCATGAATCGATTGTACAAATCCTGACACAATTAACTGATTTGGGTTACGCAGGAATCGCACTTGCACTCATGATAGAAGTGATTCCAAGCGAGCTTGTATTAAGCTATGCAGGCTTTATGGTGAATGCCGGTAAACTCTCCTTCATTGGAGCGTTCCTTAGTGGGGTCATCGGTGGCACACTTGCACAACTATTTCTCTATTGGCTTGGCTACTATGGTGGCCGACCCTTCTTCGAGAAATATGGAAGGTATCTACTTATTCAGCAAAAGCATTTGACGGCTGCTGAAACGTGGTTTGATAAGCATGGTACCATCGTCATTTTCACCGCTCGATTTATTCCGATCGTCCGTCACGCCATCAGTATTCCGGCTGGCATCACCCGGATGCCTCTTTCTACTTTTACTCTTTATACCTTTGCAGCCATGCTTCCCTGGACATTATTGTTTATGGTCATCGGGATGGAGCTGGGTACTCACTGGGAGCACATTGAAGTAATCGGAGTACGCTATATTAAGCCTTTGAGTTTCATTGCAATTGTTGGAACATTTGTCTATCTATTTTATTCCTATTGGAGAAACAAAAGGAAGGATTAACTTCTTTTTTTCCATGAAATTGTTTAAAATAAGAAGGAAACAAGACCCACGAAAGGATTACCTATGAATTCGATACTATTAAAGAACGCAACTATATACCCCATCACATCAAAGCCCATACAAAACGGCTCTGTACTCATAAAAGACGGAAAAATCAAACAGATATACTCAACTAGCGTAGAATCATCCCGAGAAGTTTCAGTGTATGATTGCCAGGGGAAATTTCTTTTCCCCGGTTTCATCGACTCCCATACCCACCTGGGATTATACGACGAAGGTACAGGGTGGGCAGGTAATGATGCCAATGAAACCATCGAGCCCATGACTCCTCATATCCGTGCATTCGATGGCGTTTATCCATTGGATCCAGGTTTTAAAGATGCCCTGAAGTACGGTGTCACAACGGTGAATGTCATGCCGGGGAGCGCAAATGTCATCGGTGGTACGACTTCTGTGATCAAAACCTATGGCTCAACGATTCGTACGATGCTCATCAAAGAAACCTCGGGATTGAAAATTGCCCTGGGGGAGAACCCGAAGCGGATTCACAGTACCGGCAACAATGATTCCATTACAAGAATGGGCATAATGGGTATGCTTAGAGAAGCATTTTTCTCTGCTAAATATTGCGATCAACCTGAAGATCTCAGGGTTGCACCTTTAGTATCTGCATTAAAACGTGAAATCCCGGTTCGGATACATGCTCACCGTGCAGATGATATCTTGTCTGCCGTCCGGTTTGCCGAGGAATTCAATTTGGATTTTCGTATTGAGCATTGTACGGAAGGACATCTCATTTCCGAGGAATTTCATGGTAAGAATGTAAAGGTTTCTGTAGGGCCGACCTTTACGAGAAGATCGAAAGTGGAACTAAAAAACAAAAGCTGGATCACGTATCAAAAACTGACGGAAGCTGGTGTCGAAGTATCGATCACGACAGATCACCCGTACACCCCCATTCAATACTTGAATATGTGTGCGGCCATTTCTGTTCGTGAAGGGTTGGCAGAACAAAAAGCTCTTGAGGGCATCACCATCCTGCCCGCCAGAAACCTTGGTGTATCAGAACGGATCGGTAGTATTGAGGTGAACAAGGACGCCGATTTAGTCCTTTGGAGCCACCACCCTTTTCATTTTATGGCAAAGCCCATCATTACGATGGTGAATGGAGAAATCGCTTATCAAAACGTGTAGAAATTTGTTAAAAATTTTCATCAAAATTTAGCATTTTACCTATTTCCTTTTTGTTATATTTCGTATATGATACAAATGGATATTATATTTCCGATTACATTGTTCTAACGAGATTTATTTTTATATAGAGTGATTGTAATGAAGGGAAGGCAAAAGGTGCGCCACCAGTTTCTTGACTGGTCTTAGTGGGTTCGATTCCCACCCCGAAATTTTTTAGTTACCATTTAAAAATTTCGAGGGTGGGATCGTACGCAAGTAGACTGCCCTCAAGGAGGGTCTACTATGATCAAGAAACGTGAATTACATGAGTGTCATGAGCTCTATGACCTGATGGTGCACCCGGATGTCTTCCCTTTTGTGCGTCAAAAAGCTCAATCCTATGAGGAGCTCCTATTCTTAACGAAACAAACGATTGAAGCTGAGGAACGTGGAGAACTCATTTCACGAACAATTTTGGACGAATGGGGCAACCCGATCGGAACGATAAACTTATTTGATATTCAAGAAAATGCTGGATTCCTGGGAACCTGGATCGGCAAGCCCTATCATGGAAAGGGATACAATCAGCCAGCCAAAGATGCATTCTTCGCAGAGCTATTCTTTGAATTGGGTATGGAAACCATCTTCATGAGAATCCGCAAAGTGAATACCCGCTCCCAAAAAGCAGCAGAAAAACTTCCATATGTTTTAAAAGCGAATGAAACAAGGAAATCCCTTTACGAACAATTAAATGCTCAAGAAGAAGTATATGATTTATATGAAATCCCTAAAGACTTATATACACTTTATCTATATCAGCATCAACAATCCCAAGACGAAGAGCAAGCTTTGGAAGCTTAGGATAAAAACCCGATTTCCATATGAGGAAATCGGGTATTTGTTTAAAACAATATAGAAGACCTATCCTTACACAGATTTACGGGAAAGCGAATGATATGATCTCAAGAAATCAGTATAGCTCACAAAAAAAGGGAACTGCTGATAGTTGACGTCTTATCTCTCTTTCAAAAGAATGACACTAACTACAGGCAGCTCCCTATTTTATTTCTTTTTCGCTACTTTCTCGAAATACAAATTTCTAACGACAAAGGTTTTATAATTCTCCAATTTTCTTTTTTCCAGCGGATGATAATTGATTCCCGCCTTTTTAAGCTCTTGAAGGTACCACCCTTTGGAAAATTGATAAGCCATTGTACTTCTCCCCTTCAACCATTTATATACTATATGCTTAAAGGAGAGTACAATGACTTTTTATCATGACATAGATGAAAGTTCCTTATACATGTCTTGAATAGTATAAGCTTTTTGACCCTTTTCCATGTTGTGGATATAGGTATCTCGATTTTCTTTTAACTCCTTGACTTTCACGAGGAAGCTCGTTTCGGTCAGCTCTTCTTCTTCCAGCTTTAATGCATATCCATGCTTTACGAAGCTGTTAGCGTTAAGGATCTGATCTCCCCGGCTCGCTTCCCTTGAAAGGGGGATCAGTAACATTGGTTTTTTCAACGCAAGAAATTCAAAGATCGAATTAGACCCCGCACGCGATATCACATAGTCTGTCATCGCTAAATAGTGAGGAAGCTCACCTTTTATGAATTCATATTGTCGATAGCCCTTTTGGGTATAAGTTTCATCGATATTCCCTTTACCGCATATGTGTATGATTTGAAAATGGGTTATCAGGTCATCCAGATTCCCTCTTACCGCTTCGTTAATTTTTCTGGCTCCAAGACTCCCACCCATAATCATCAATACAGGCTTATCTTCATAATACCCTGTCAATCGTTTTCCTTCCCTCGCATCTCCTGTAAACAACTCTTCACGTATTATCGCTCCTGCACATAATGATTTATCACTTGGAAGAGATTGAACCGTTTCAGGAAAAGTAGTGAAGATTTTGGTGGCGAATGGAACCGCTAATTTGTTAGCGAGTCCCGGTGTTACATCTGATTCATGAATCGCTACTGGAATCTTTGCAATCTTGGCAGCCATGACGACGGGAACGGAAACAAATCCCCCTTTTGAAAAGATGATGTCAGGTTTCGTCTTTCGTATGACAGCTAATGCATCGAACACGCCCTTCATCACCCGGAATGGATCTGAAAAATTTTTCCATGAAAAATATCGTCTGAGTTTTCCACTTGAAATACTTTCGTACGGAATATGAGGAAACTGTTCAGTTATGATTTCCTTTTCGATTCCGTCTTCAGAACCAATATACGTTATCTCCCAGCCTTCTTTTTCAAAGTGTGGGATCAGTGCCGTGTTTACCGTAACGTGACCTGCTGATCCACCACCTGTAAATAAAATACGATTACTCATATGTATAAACTCCTAACTCGATTTTCTAATAGCTTTCTCATTCATCATTATACACTTTACCAAAAATGCAGGTGGTATAGAACTAAGAAAATTTGACAAAAGGAAAAGGTTCCTCCTGTCATGATCAATAGGAACCCTTTTGAATCTCTCGCGAAGCACCCATAGGAACATGTCATGAAGGCTTCCTAAAACATTGCTTTATTATCTCGCTTCAGTATGTAGTTCGCTACATTTCTTCCGCTTATTGTGACCATCGGGGAGCCACCACCCGGATGAGTCGTACCCCCGACATAGAAGAGGTGCTCAATGTCCTTGCTGACGTTGGAAGGGCGAAGGAACGCTTCTGTCATCCGGTGGGAAGCAAGACCATATAGAGAGCCTTTATAGGCGGAGAATTTTTGTTTGATTGTATTCGGGGTATATACTCTCTCTACTTCCAATGATTCACGTATTGGTAGACCTTTAGCTTCTAATTTCTGATAGATCTTCTCCTTATACGCATCTGCTTGCTCGTAGGATAACGGAGCGGCTGGAGCATTCACAAGGATGAACAAATTGCTTCCCTTTGTAATACGGGAATCTGTAGCAGCTGAATGACTGATATAAATCGTAGGATCACTTGGCAGCTCTTGCTTCATAAAAATCTCCGAGAACTCCTTTTGATAATCTTCCGTGAAATACACTTGGTGATGATGAACGGAATCCTGATAGGTCCGTAACCCTGCCAGAATGACAAATGCGGAAATGGACGGTTCATAGGCATCCAATTTCCTATCAGGATGGCTTGGTCTATCTTTCTCTTCAATAAGATTCTTCGTAGCACTGATAAAATCTCCATTCACAATCACATCATAAGCAGAGATCGTATCGCCGTCTTCAGTTACAACACCCACTGCTCTCTTGTCCTTGACTACGATCTCTTTAATTCTTTTTCCCAGGTGGACAGTCCCCCCCTGTTCTTTAAAGAATTGATAGAAACCCTTAGCTATCTCAGTGTTTCCACCAATCGTATAATACACCCCTTCTTTCATCTCGAGGTGGCCGATCAACGAAAAGGTCGCAGGACACGCGTACGGTGATGATCCAATATACGTTGCATATCGATTAAACACCTTCAACACATCCTCATCCTGAAAGAACCTTCGATGAAAATGATCCATCTTTTCAAAGGGACGGACCTTCATAAAGCTATAAGATAGCTGCGGGGAGAGATAATCCCGCCATGAACCGAATACCCGGTAGAAAAACCCTCGCTCGGCTAATGTATATAACTTTTCCACTTCCCTTAAGTATTCTTTGTAATGAGATGCCCCGTACGGATCCAGCTTTTCAAGTTCCGCAATCATTTCCTCCGGGTCCGCTGATTGATATAGAATTCTCCCATTGTGAAAGACATTTTTCGTATGTTTTACAAGTCTTTTAAACTGAAAATAACGAGAAGAGTCTCCTCCCGCCTCATTGATCACCGATTGAAACACTTCAGGCATGGTAATGGTATTCGGACCAAAATCAAAGGAATATCCATCCATTTCAACAGGCATCATTTTCCCTCCCGGATGATGGTTCTCTTCTATGATCGTTACATTGTAGCCTTTGCTTTGGAGAGAAATTCCTGCGGACAATCCCCCTAATCCTCCTCCGATAATGACGATATCCTTCATGAATAAGTCCTCCCCTTCCAAGCGTATCCCTGTTTCTTCATTCCTCTCAGCATCGAAGCCCACATTATGATGATAAAGCTTATAGAAGCAACCGGCATGATAAGAAAATGCCATCTGGATTGATTGGAAGCAATATCAATCAAGAGGGTTTGTACCCATATCGCAACCAACGGAACACAATAGCTCCCTTCCCCTGCCATTAATCCATATAGGAACAGTGGAAGGGGCAATATGTAAAATACGAAGTAAAAAAGGGAAAGCAGAAAAACGGAAATTGGATTTCTCCCTAATCCTATATAAATATTTTTCAAGAAACCCTCCCATACTTCCCTATTGGTATCATACATATGACATGTCACGTCATATGTATTGTTGACGATTGTTACCTTCCAACCCTTTTCTTTCACTTTCCTCGCAATATGCACATCTTCTAATAAAGACGATTTCACCGCTTCATGCCCCCCGCAGTCTTCATACGCTTCCTTTTTAAAAAACATAAAAGCCCCGTGTGCAGCCGTAAATGCTTTATTCGTCGTATGATTGGCAACTCCAATGGGTAAATGAAAATATACCAGGAAGTGTTGAAACGGAACCAGCATCTTACTGAGTAAAGTAGGGATGGGAAATTGCGGAAATCCCGTCACAAGCCCTGCGTTGTAGTGTTTCATCTGGAACAATACTTTCTCAATGATCGATGGGGACACCCGTACATCAGCATCAAGGAATAAATAATACGTTCCGCCTGCATGTTTGCTAAGTTCCTTGCATGCATGGACCTTTCCTACCCAGCCTTTTGGGAGAGGCTTCCCATTGACTACCTTGAAACGGGAATCCCCTGTCGTAAGTTGATATAGGAGCTCTTTCGTACGATCCGTCGATCCATCATCTAAAATGATAAATTCAACATGTGAATGGGTAATCTTCTTTATATTTGCAATTAATCCCCTCACATTCCTTTCTTCATTTCTCATTGGCACCAGGACAGAAACAAGGTCATTAGAAGATAACTTACTGGAAAGCTTCGGCAAAAAGAGGAGATTGATGAATGTGACCAGTACAAATATGAGCGTGATAAGGATATAATAATTCATTGTCTATTCACCTCTGATTCCTTCTTTTCCAGAAACTCAACCATTCACTATTTGTAGGGAATCCTTTGAGTAATAATTGAAAACTTGACAGGTCTTCCTGAATGATATCGGTTTTTAGAGAATCGAGCCTTATTTCCATAATCGTCCTTAAACTGTCTGTAAGTTCTTTTCTTGATTGATTTGTATGATCTCCATTCTCTTCACAGATCCGGATAAATAATTCAGGCCTTTGATCATGACGAAATGTGTAATAGAACGTGACAAACGTAACCTTTACCCCTGGGTTACGTTCAATTAAGAAGCCCGGACCAGTCATAAATGAAAGAGGTCTCATCTCAAGATGCTCTTCCTTCCCCTGTGGAAAGATCCAGACGGTTTTTTTCTGTTGCAGGCATTTTTCAGCAAACTTTAAAGAAGAGACTAGGTCTTTGGGTGAATCAGGGTTCACAGAGAATGCTCCGATTTTACGAAAAAAAGAATAATCCTCCATCCCTTTCTGACTCATCATCGCATAGCTGTCTTCTTTTATAACATGATGATTTAAGTAAAAGACCATCAACCCGTCCCACCAGCTCGAGTGATTCGAGAGTATCAAGTGTCCTGAAGGTGATTTCGTTCCCTCCCTCTGGTCATCGATCCATACACGATAAAAATGTTTTTTCAGCTGAAAAGTAAGGTAGTTGGCCAAGATGCGTTGAAATCCCGGACTTTTCTTCGGTTCGATCATACTACCTTCTCCAATCGTTTTCTAAGTAAGAGAGACACACCGTAAAATGCCAACGTAACCCAAACAGCCAGCCACAGGCCTTCTACGATCGCTGTCACGATAAACATAAAGATCACGAGGAAATACAAACGTCTCATCCGCGAGCTCCAATGTGAAGAAACTCCCTCGTGTTTTATCCAATAGTAAAGGACAAATTGTATGAAGAAAGAAACAAAAAACCAGCCCAAGAAATTTTGAGTTGGAATGTCATAATACATCCCATCCTCATCCCATACCCAATACTCCCGGCCTTTAAAAGCAACCGGATCAATAATCAGGTCCATCGTCACCGCTAAAATGGACGTGACTGTGCTATAGATAAACGCTCCCATTACAGTCTTTCTTTGATATAGCAGAAATTCATAGTGTGCCATACTCGTAAATATCACCATGACCCAGGCAAAGCCTATGGTGATTGGTACGCCAACCAGTTGAAAGCCAAAGTCTTTCTCATAATGATAAGAACCGAATATCAGACCATAATGAACGCCTAAAGACTCCGCGAAAATCGTAAGCAGCATAATACCCAAAGCGATGATGGCCCCGATTTGTCCTCCGAATTTCTTCATTGCATAAAGAATAGCCAAAATACCGGCCAAATATAAGAAAACGGCATTCGCCCATTGAAGGGATGGAGGAAGCCAATCAAGAGAAACGAGAATGATCCCCACTCCGTACCATATTAAAAACACAATCCAAATCCAGTCCTGCCATTGTTTAATCATTCTCTGCCTCCCTGACGACTTAATCTTTTCAACACCCATTATATAAGAGTGATCCGATAAAATGCATATTTGACTCTCTATCACTTGAAAATATGATACAGTATGATAGTGAATTTATCATATGTTCAAGGGACGTTTAGTAAAGGAGCTCATTCTATGAGAGAAACACACACTATTAAAGATAAAATCAAACAATTTTCCCTTATTCTCATTCCCATTCTGGTCACCCAGCTTGGTATGTTTGCGATGAATTTCTTTGACACCATCATGTCAGGGAAGTATTCTCCCATCGACCTGGCAGGTGTCGCCATAGGTTCCTCCCTTTGGGTACCGGTATTTACGGGGTTAAGTGGCATCCTTCTCGCGGTTACCCCAATCGTCGCTCAATTAATAGGAGGAGGAAATAAGAAAGGTGTTCCTCACACTGTGCTTCAAGGCGTATATGCTGCCATTGCTCTATCACTTTTCGTGATGATTGTCGGTGCATTCGTTCTTAATCCAATTCTGAATGGAATGAACATAGAAACACAGGTCCGTACTGTAGCCAAGGATTACCTTATCGGACTTTCGTTTGGAATGATTCCATTGTTCATCTACAATGTTCTGAGATCGTTTATTGATGCATTAGGCATGACAAGGGTCACCATGTTTATTACATTGCTTTCTCTTCCGATCAATGTGGTATTTAATTATATTCTGATTTTCGGAAAACTCGGTTTTCCTGCATTAGGAGGAGTTGGTGCGGGTTATGCATCAGCCATCACCTATTGGGTCATCACTCTCATTGCCTTTTGGGTCGTGCATACGAAAAGTCCTTTTAGTCAATTTTTTGTCTTTAAAACCCTTCATAAGCCAAACCTACTTAAGTGGAAAGAGCTCTTTCAAATCGGTGTGCCCATCGGTTTATCGATTTTCTTTGAAGTAAGCATTTTTTCTGCCGTTACTTTGTTAATGAGCAACTATGATACCGTTGTTATTGCAGCTCATCAGGCAGCGATCAATTTTGCATCTTTTCTCTATATGATCCCTCTGAGTATATCCATGGCATTAACTATTGTTGTAGGGTTTGAGGTAGGGGCGAAAAGGCTCCGGGATGCAAAAATCTACAGCTGGATGGGGGTAAGCTTTGCATTACTATTGGCAATCATATATGGCGTGATCTTGCTCGTGTTCCGTTCAGAAATCTCGCACCTTTATTCAGATGATGCATATGTATTGGAATTAACAGCTCATTTCTTATTGTATGCCGTATTCTTTCAGCTATCAGATGCCATTCAGGCTCCGGTACAAGGGGCACTCAGAGGATACAAGGATGTTAATATCACCTTTATGATGGCACTCATATCCTATTGGGTGATTGGATTACCTCTGGGTTATCTACTGGCAAACTACACTGACTTCGGGCCATACGGATTTTGGCTCGGTCTGACATCCGGATTAACGGCAGGTGCCATAACATTGTCAGCCAGACTATTATTCATACAAAAAAAATATCGAAAACAATATAGCATTAAAAGTGAATAAACCCATAAATGAAATCAATAGACACGGCAGATTCATTTTTCTGCCGTGTCTATTCTTTCCTTCACTGACGAAATACCTTTCCCAGGACATCCTTGCCCCCTGTAACGGGAATGATGGAGCCGGTAATAAAATCAGATTCCTCTTTACAAAGAAAAGAAATGATCCTCGAAAGGTCTTCCCCTGTTCCTGGTCGCCCTACCGGTGTCCCCGGATCATGAAATTGTTTAGCTTTAAAGATCTCCTCTTCTTTCCATTCGCCTACGATATCTCCAGGGCAGATCATATTGGCGGTTATTCCATTACAAGCTTCTTCTATTGATATCGTTTTCGTAAAGGAAGCAAGTCCCGCTTTTGCTGCCGCAAACGCGGAACGGTAGATCCAACCTGGTGCTGTTTCAACTCGATCATAACCAAAAGTAATGATTCTTCCCCAGTTCTTTTCACGCATTCTTGGAATGATCAGCCTGGATAAATAAAAAACGCTATTTAAATTTCCATTTACTATGTAATTCCATTCTTCCGGGGAATAATCTGCAAATGACTTCCTCTCTTTCACGTAAGGACCTGCATTATGGATTACGATATCGATACTTTCGACTTCATTCCATATCTCTGTTACCATTCGTTCACATTCTTCCGGTACAGAAATATCACCTTTGATCGCTATTATTACATTATTAAATTTCCCCTTCAAGTGGGAAACAAGATCCTTAACAAATTGATCGTTTTGCCTATAGTTAATAATAACGGTATAGCCTTGTTTCGAGAATTCCTCTACCGTTCGCCGGCCGATTCCCTTCGACCCTCCCGTTATAAGCACAACTTTTTCTTTCATCCAAGCTCACTCCACGTACTCGTTATACTTCAATAGTAAGAATGATTATGTCGAATTGCAAATGTAAGCTCTTAAATAATGCATTCATGTTCGATAAGAGTACTATTTCTTGCATATTTTCATTAGGTGAGAAAAGACTAACCTAAACACTTCATCCGTTTTCAAACAAAAAAAACAACCTCTCCAAAAGAGAGGCTGCTTTCATGATTGTGTTATATTATTTACCAATGAACTGTTGAGTCCAGTAGTTACCGTTTTCTACATGTCCTACACCGATATGAGTGTAGTTTGAGCTTAAGATATTTTTACGGTGACCATCACTGTCCATCCATGCTTGTACTACTTCTTCCGGAGTAGGTTGACCCATAGCGATGTTTTCACCGGCAGAGCTGTATTCAATGCCGAACTGCTTCATCATGTCGAATGGTGAACCGTACGTCGGGCTATCATGGGAGAAGTAGTTATTCGCTTGCATATCACGAGACTTTTCACGTGCAACTTTGCTTAGCTCAGTATCTACTTTAAGAGCTGGAAGACCTTGCTTTGCACGCTCTTGATTTGTCAATTCAACCACTTTTTGCTCATATTGGCTTAATTGACCAGTTTCTTCACTAGCTTGTTGTTCTGGTTGTTGTTGCTGTTCGTTTGCTGCAGGAGCTGGTGCTGGTGCTGGTGCTTCTGCTTTTGGTGCTTCTTCTTTAGGAGCCGGTGCTGGCGCCTCTGCTTTTGGTGCTTCTTCTTTAGGAGCCGGTGCTGGCGCTTCTGCTTTTGGTGCTTCCTTAGCAGGCGCTGGTGCTGTCTGAGCTTTAGGAGTTTGTCCATTTAACAGCTCTTGTACATTAATATTCTTACCCTCGATTTGGTATTTTGCTAGAGTATCTTGTACAAATTTATTTAAATCTTCTTGATTACCACTATATTTAAATGCGTTCACTTGTTGTGCAACCTTATCTGTCGGACATGGTGCTGCAGCGTCAGCTTTACCTGCCGCGAATGGTGCTGCTAATAAAGTGAATGCTGTTGCAGTTGAAATCATCATTTTCTTATTCATAAAAATGAATTCCTCCTTAGTGAATGTGTTTTTCTTTGCTGCACATTCATCATACCACCCTGTTTTTGTTACATTTACGGGAGAACTTGGTAACTAGGAATCAATTGTTCTATTTTGAAAGACAATTACTCTATAGTAGTATAGTAATCACTGATTCTAGTAGGGAGAAATGTATTTCTGAAATGATTTACTTACATTTCCAATGATTGTATTATTTAGTCCTGAAGACTAATAATTACCTGTATATCAATATTGACAGCTTTTTAAAGGACCTATCATTGTAACGGATGTTACAGTAACATTTCACATAACATGCAATTTCACCCTAAAGATAGGTATTCATTACATTTTTTGTCAGAATCAATGATGATATATCCTTCTACTGGAAAGCCAAGACGTTTTAGTTGTCTAACCCCTACATTGCATTCAATGGGATTACTCCCCAATACCACGATAGAACCATCTGGGATGTCGCGGGAATGCCTTCTTATATATCCACAGGGGATTGCTATAATGTTATCGCAATCCCCTTTTGAAGAATCTTGATAATCCCGGACATCTACCACCACATGTCGGGAAGTTAGCTCAAGAGAAGACCACTGTTTTGTTCTGACAGGGAAATATCGATAGTACATCATATAAGAAAGTACACTAAATAGAAGGAAACTTATTACTAGCATACTGGCATCATCCTTTTTAAAATTATCTAATCATCATTATATACCTATGCGGGTATATAGTGAAGGGAAATGCTCAGAATGAGATGTTTTGAATATTTTTTATATTCCATCATTTATGGATACGCAAGGTCCCCCCTCACTCAGTTATGCCTGTAAAACATTTAAATATCTTTATGTATCTCTATTCAATTGTGAGACCATTTCAAGATGTACCTTTATTAATGATACTTGCTCTTCACTCGTCAGGTCCGATTCAATAATTCTCTTGGTAGCTGAGAGGTATTTTTCTTCTTTTGATTTACGCACTCTTGGATGACTATTGCCGTCCAATAATTCACGTTTAATGGTTTCCTTCAGGATCTTTTCTGAAGAAGTACCCTCACTTATTAATAATCTGTTTTTCCATATCTGTCTGTACGCCTCTAATAATGCATCGTATGATTCTAATCTCATGTTCAATCAATCCTTACATAATAAGTTTATTTATAATGCATACTAGAAAAAAACAAAGAAAGGTGATGTACATGACTACACCCTATCGCTGTCCCAGCTGTAAAACGAATCGCACCCGGTTTAATATTATACAACAAGTATCTCAGAGTGTGAAACTCGATCCTTCCTCTGGAGAAGTTGTACAAAGTTATGAAGAAGGTCAGATCGAGCCTTTTCATCTTGCATACAATGGACCGGACTTAAAAGTACAATGTGCCGCTTGCGGTTTAGTAGAGGATGAGATGACGTTTAAGAAATTTGGAGAAAGTACGATGTAATTCTTCTTAAAAAGGGGTAACTGGTTGGCACTGTGTTTGAATACAGATCCACCCGGTTACCCCTTTTCTTATTTAGAACTGGAGCCATCAATGATTGGAAGCTTCTTTAAGCTTTGTTTCTTTCTCTTCTTCAGTTACATCTTTATTCGACATACGTAAAGGGATTTCGTTCATAAAGAACGTTAATACAAAACCAACAAGCAGTATGATAGCACCAATAAAGAAGACATTCGTTAAAGCGAAACTTAACGACTCTCTCACTCCTTCGAGAATGGTTGCGTAAATCCCTTGGAATTCTTCAGGTAATGTTGATTGTAATTCTTTTAATTTCTCACCATTCATTATGTTTTGAGGATCCTGAAGCTGCTTCAACACTCCTGATGTTTCAGGATTTGTAAGAAGTGGTGAGTCTTTCACTTCTGACATTTTCTCGGTCATCTTTGAAGACATGGAAGTATTCATCACGGTACCCATGATGGCTACACCAATCGTACCGCCGATTTGTCTGAATAATTGGGTGGCAGCGGTAGCCACACCAAGGAACTTATGCTGAACAGCGTTCTGAACCGTTAAAGTGAACACAGGGAAGCTCAGCCCAAGACCTGTTCCTACTATAATAATATTGATTAGAGCCGTTGTATTGGTTGTGTTCGTATCCATAAAGGATAGAAGAATCATTCCTGTACTCATGACGAACAAACCGATTAGGGCAAGAAATTTATATCTGCCTGTCTTCGTGATGATCTGCCCACCAACCGTACTTGCGATCACCATACTCAATGTCATCGGCATCATCACCAAGCCGGACTTAGTGGCAGATGTCCCCATGACCCCTTGAATAAAGAACGGCATATACATAATGGCTCCAAACATCCCGGCACCCAGGATAAATCCAATGATATTGGATAAAGTGAAGATTTTATTCTTGAACAATTGAAGTGGAAGAACGGGATTACTTGCTTTCTTTTCCGTAATGATAAATAAGACAAAGAATATCACCGTTGCCGACAGTAACCCTATGATCGGAAGGGAAACCCATTCATAATCATTTCCACCCCATGTAAAGGCCAATAATAATGGAATAATCGTCAGAGTAAGCATAACAGAGCCCAAATAATCCACTTTCAGTCCTCTATTTGGTTTTTGTGAAGGAAACATTTTATAAATCATCCCAAAGGCGATGAAACCTACTGGCAGGAAGACCCAGAATACCCAATGCCAATCTGCATTATCAACGATCCAGCCTCCTAATGTAGGACCGAACACACTTGCAAGACCAAATACACTACTCATTAAACCTTGCCATTTCCCTCTTTCCCGAGGCGAAAACAAGTCTCCTACAGCCGTAAACGCAGTAGACATGATCATCCCGGCTCCAAAGCCTTGAACCCCCCGGAAGATGATTAATTGAATGATTGAGGAAGAAAGTCCATTTAAGAATGACCCAATCATAAAGACTCCAATACCAAGGAGGATGAATGGCTTTCTTCCATACATATCCGATAATTTCCCTACTAATATGGCTGTTACCGAACTGGTTAACATAAAGATTGTAAATACCCAGCTATAGTAGTCAATTCCACCAATCTCAGAAATGATCCTTGGTAAAGCCGTTCCTACTATCGTTTGATTCAATGCTGCGAATAACATGGCTGACATGATGGCTATCATGATCATTACTTTTTTACGATGTTCTAAGTGTTCCATTTTTAAGTCTCCCTTAATATTTATAATAATAATAATTCACTTACTTAAGTAATTAAGCATAATAGAAGGGATGACCCATTCCGGTCAACCCTTGCTCTCTCATGCTTACACTTATTACTTGCGATTCGATGCTAATAATTTTTCAAACAGTTCGATCAGGTGGTTTATTTCTTCTTTATCAAATTTCACAAATAGTTCCTGAAAGTATTGAGTCTTTTTTTCTTCACATTGAGAAAGCATCTCTTCGCCCTGAGGTGTCAGAGCTAACTCTACTACTCTACGATCTTCGTTAGACCGCATTCTTGTGATATAGCCTTTTTCTACTAATGTATCTGTAATGGAAGTGATGTGACTTGCCGATACTTCCATACGTTTGGATATTTCCGACGATTTCAATGCCCCATTCTCGCTAATGAGCTGAAGTACGCGAAATTCTCCATTGGAAATGAACTCACCAAAGATGGTTCGGATATCTGATTTCATCATTCTAAAAACGGATCTGAATAATCCCTCTAACTCGTACATTTCTTTTCCCACTAACAATCGACCTTTCTCACTTCTTGCACTAAATAAATAGTTCACTAAGTTAACTATTATAGTTTAAACATTTTCTTATGATCTGTCAATGGTCATGAACCAGTCAAGACCATGACGGTTCTGACTCCCATCTTGGAGAATAGAATGATACTGATTGATAGTCCGATCCCACATAGGAATCCGGTCAGCAACCGTAACGTATTCGTACTAGTTCTCCACTTCCACTTCTGGGTGTATCCATCTGCCAGTAGGGGGGATATGAGCATCCCCACATAAAGCAAATGAACGAATGATAGCAAAGGAAAATACAACCAAACGAGCGGGATCCCGATTAGAATGCCCATGAGAATACCCATACAGCGGAAACATACGGGAAATTGTTTCCCCCTGACGACGAGTGAACGTTCTCGTATTCTGTGACAGGGCATAAAGGATAATGTAAGGATGCCTTTCACTCTATTCCCTCCTATGGACTGCAGTCCGGAGTACAATCACAGTCCGGTGAATCACAGTCAAACTTCTTTCCCCGTGGAAAAGGAAGACAGTCAGGTGAATAGATTGCACAGTCCCAACAATCATTGGTCCTTTCCCTTTTATGTTTTTTTCGCTGATAATACACGATCGTTGAAATAAACATGATGACACTTAGTACGATGAGGCCAGTAAAGATGATGAACTGCAGAGTGGTCTCATGTATACTCAACCCGTATAGTCCACCGATAAATAAGATTAGTTCTACACTAAACAATAGAAACACCATGAATTGTTTCTCCACCCCTTAGGTTATTCAGTTACATCTATCTCCTGCAATGAACGTATTACTTCTGATTTATGTAAATTTTCTCCAATTATGACGAAATTGGTAGGATATTTCATGTCACCCGGCATGAATAAGGGCATACCATATGAATATTGAAACAAGGTTGGATTTTTTCGACCCTGTAAAGGAACATACCCCTTCATTCTATAAATGCTGTCAGATTGATTTTTCACCCATTCTTCAAACGCTTCTCCATTGACTGATCCATTGAATGTATACACGATTGCTTGTAAGGTTAAATGCTCGCCAATGGATGCTTTCTCATAGGAACCGTTTCGGTTATCCGCTTTTAAAGAGAATAGATCTGTCATAGAGACCTTTGAATAGTTCGTTAAGTACACTTTAGCATTTGGGTTGATTTGCTGAAGCTCATACGAGAATGTTCCCTGCTCCATCTCTGTAAGCAAATCTATCTTATTCGCCACAATATACTCCGCATGGCGAATTTGTTCCCTCATCAAATGTAAGACGGCCGGACTGAATTCACCCCTATTTCGCCACTGTAGTCCATCCACAACAGTAACAATCCCCCTAAATTCAAACTGATTTGCAAACAGTGGGGATAAGATGGAATCGACAACCTCAACGGGATGGGCTGCTCCTGTTGTTTCGATTACCAGTACATCGAAATTTTCGTTAAGCAGTAATTCCTGAAGCTGTGACTCCAGCTTTTCTGCTATGGTGCAGCATATACACCCATCAAGCAACTCCCGCAAAGCCGTATCTTTTTCAACTTCATCACTATCGATGGATACACTTCCTAATTCATTCATTAATACAGCCGGTTTTTTATTCTGGTCCTTTAAGGCTTGAAGTAAATCTTTTAATAACGTCGTTTTTCCACTGCCAAGGAATCCGGATAGTATATAAACATCTTTCTTCATTTAATCTTCCTCTCTTTAGATCTTATACATATTCTATTAGAAAGCGCTTGTGAACACAATGAAGGTATTTTGTAAGGCTCTATTTACAAAGTTTGTGGCTCTCCTAGACATGAAATAAGGAGTTGATTTACGGGGAATTGCGGTGAGTTTTCGTGGTTTCACCCTCTGGATCAGTATAACCCCTAAAAAAGTGAATTTTTCATGAGTTTGTAGTTTTAAACATGGACCGTTCCTTTCCGCTCCAGGCATAAGATTCCCCGGGGAGGAATTTAAGCCTCCTCGGGCTTTGCCCTGCGGGGTCTCGACCTTTCCTCTATCTCCCGCAGGAGTCAAGTGCCTTCCGCTACAATCCACTCTGTGCTACTACATTCTTACTGCTAATGAGTATAGATAAACAAAACACAAAATAGTTCCTATTGTATATCCATGTATGGAGCCCCAAGGCATTTGGAACCAAATGTTTATCGCCATGATTGCCTATATCCTTTCCTAGATGACTAAAAAAGAACGATTAACAATCTTATCAGTAGAAAGTGTTTTTTCTCCCACCGTAGATAACCTCTTGTAAAGAGAGCAGTGTTTGTTTTCTATTAATGGTTTTTCAGATTTAAGCTCTGTCAGGTAGTTTTCTTATAGATGGTGAGGGGAACTGCGTAGACTCCTGCGGAAGTACGGACGTGCCGAGACCCCGTCCGGCTAGCTGAAGAGGCTCGGCCGAACGCTAGCTGCAAGCGGAGCGGTTCCCTTCACCATCCAGCACTCACTAATGGACAGAGCAAAAGCAGACCTTATGTTAAAAAACAACAAACTTTTAGAAAAGAGCCATTGTAAAAAAGGGTTTTATTGTCTCTCTACGCATAGAATGAAATAACCAGGAATCGAGTCAACTTAGATAGGTTATGGATGTTATTTATTTCTTTATTTTATCATTATAAAAGACTGTTCCATTACGGCAGGATTAATAAACATGTGAGTACTATAAAGGTGGGGTTGTCATTGTATTATGAGAAGATTGTTCCGCTTAAGTTAAGAGACTTTTTGAAGAATCCTTCTCATGAGACATTGAAGGATCTGTTGCTTCATAATACGGGTGAAACGGATTACGTGGATTTCAAATCAGATTGGATTGAATTCACAAAAATGGCGAAGCATATTCTGGCTATCTCCAATACAGGAGGCGGATGCATCATTATTGGAGTGATGCAATATGATGATGGATCGTTAGATTTAAAGGGATTGTCGGATGAGGAATTTTTAGATAAAGCAGATGTTGATAATAAACTACAGCATCTGCTTCCAAAATACTTACGTTATCGAACCGAGGATTTCATTTTCCCAAAAGGTATTCACCCTTTGTTGAGCTTAAAACGGTTCCAGGTTCTCATCATTGACTATGATCCGCGATACGTTCCATACACCTCTATTGTGACAAGAGGTGAATTACGGTATGGGGCCATTTATGCCAGACAAGGGACGAAGACAATCGAAGCAAGCCACGAAAAATTGGTGGACGTAATTCTCCGCAAAGTCCAGTCTGGTGGGTCGGATAGTGATGAGCGTACATTAAGAGAACATCTGGAGCACCTTAAAATTCTGCATTTGGAACATGATCAAGCTGAAGACATGAAGTACAAAAAATACCTGCATGATTTGATTGTAAGAAAGATGAAGAAAATAGAATCTTTCCTGGACCTGGATTCATCCGAATTTCATTCTTGGTAAATCACTCACCCGTTTTCAGAAATTCACTGATAGCTTCTAGATTTCTCTGTTCATCCATGTCTAATACCTGGCCAGCATTCACAGTAGTAAGATCCGAATAGCTCCCTTCTATTGGCACTCGAAGTGTATCCACCCGGTCCACTGGATTTAGCATTAATGACATTCCATACTTTATTACTTCACTCATTGGTGTAGAGGTTTCTACGTTTTTTAAACCTTCTCTCATAATGGAAACGACAGTTGAAATTCCTTCGCCGGACTGCATCTGCTCCATAAGACTCTTTTCTGCTAACGTCATGATTTCCTGCTGTCTCTCCACTCGTCCAAAATCGCTTTTTATGTCTCCCCTAAACCTTACATATTGTAAGATTTCTTCTCCTTTTAACACTTGCTTCCCGGGATCCTTTGACCATTTCCAATACTTGATCATCGGTTCTGACACTGTAACCCCGACCCCTTCTGGAAAAACGAGACCCATCACGTTTATAAAATCATTAAAATCCACTTTCACGGTATGGTGAACATCTATGTTGAAATTATTTTTTATCGTTTCAGCCAGTAGTTCTTCTCCACCCCACGTATACGCATGATTAATTTTGCTCTTTTCATATCCAGGGATGTTTACAAATGTATCCCTCATGATGGAAACAATCTTGATGGATGTAGATTGTGGAGTATATTGAGCAACCATCAATACATCTGCACGGGCAGATTCGTTCTTTCGTTGATCTGAACCGATTAGAAGTACATTAACAGGAGATTTTTTATCCTGAAGGACTAAAGGAAAAATCGATTCATCCTTTTCAACTAAGGAATGCTTTTGCGATTGAACTTCTTCTTTGGGTGCCGGTTGTTCTCTCTCACCCCAGAAAGGCGAACAACTTACAACAATGAATACAGAAAATAATAAAGTCAGCAGTAAAGCTGATTTTTTCATAAGATCACCTCATATATACTCTCATTGTTGGTACATCTCATATATTCTATACGAGTAAGAAGAAACCAATAGCCAAAAAAAAAAGATCTCAGGTACTTCACCTGAGATCTTCCACTTAATTATTTTTGTTTAATTCTTCGATCGCTTTTTTCACTTGCGGATCGTTTTCTTTTAGTTTATCTCGAAGATTGGACATAAGCTTAACCGTCGTTTCAGCATTTAACGTTCCAGTTACCTCTAGTTCATTCTTTTCCTGGAACTGCTTAACCGCTTTTGTCGTATCTTCATCGTAATATCCATCAACGTTTCCTGGATTCAAGTCCAGTGCATTCAGCATTTGCTCTGCTGTTTTCACCTGATCGGATAGGTCTGATTCCTTTAGTTCCTTTTCAGGATTGATGTATGGAAGCTTCGCATATTCCGGCATCTTCACTTCAATATCGGGAGTGACCCCCTTTTCATGAATCCAATTGCCATCCGGCGTTAACCATTTAGCAGTTGTAAACTTCATGTTTGATCCATCTTGGAAGGTTTCGGCTGTTTGGACCGTTCCCTTACCAAAGGTTTTCGTTCCAACAAGGGGTATATCGTTTGACTCACTTACAGCAGCTGCTAAGATTTCGGCAGCACTTGCGCTTCCACCATCAACAAGAACAGCAGTTGGCACATCTACCTTCTGCCCTGATTCGGAAACATACTTCTCCACTTTACCGTTGCTGTCTTCTACTTGGAATAAAACTTCACCTTCAGGAACAAACAAGTTAGAGATTTTCACAGCTTGATCAAGTAATCCACCGGGATTTTGTCTTAAATCAAGAACAAGTTTTTTCATCCCTTTATCGTTCATGTCATTTAAAGCTTCCGTTAATTCTTTATACGTACTCTCCGAAAAGCTCGTAATTTGAATTTCAGCTACACCATTTTCTTTCATTTCTGCATAAACCGTTTCAATTGGAATTTCATCCCTAGTAATGGTTACTTGCATTGGCTTATCCTGACCTGGTCGCTGAATGGTCAATGTAACCTTTGTCCCTTTTTCACCTCGGATGAGTAGAACCGCATCGGTGACAGACATTCCTTGTATACTTTTGTCATCCACTTTCGTGATTGTATCGTTCGGCTGTAATCCGGCTTTCTCTGCCGGAGAACCTTTTATGGGAGAAACGATGGATATGTATCCTTCTTTCTCTTGTATTTCTGCACCGATTCCTTCGAAAGAAGAAGAGATGCTTTCCTGGAATTTTTCAGCTTCTTCTACATTCATATAATCAGAATAAGGATCTCCCACACTGTCAAGCATCCCATTAATAGCACCGTTTACTAAGGTGTCCTGATCAAGGTCTTTAAAGTAATTTTCATTTAACTTATCATACGCTTCATAAAGTTTTTGAAACTCTGAACGTTCGGTTACTCCTACATTTACTGCCTTCTCGTCTCCAAACGCCAGTGCAAATGTTGTAATTCCTGCAGTTGCAAATACAAGGAAAAACAAAAGCATTACAAATTTAAACTTCTTCATTTTTATAAAACTTGAATGGGTTTCTTGTTGTGATTGATCTGTCTTATCTTGTTCCAAAGCTTTCCACCACTTTCGTTGCTATGTATCTTGTGTGAATTTACCGACTACACTATCACGAAACAGCTATATGAGCAATCTTCCAACTCATAGCTTCTTTATTCTATCAGCTTTTCAATATTAACGAAAGGAAAATCCATTGTCATGATTATGATGTGTCAAAATCGTTGTAAAAAACCCTACTGTACTGACAGCAAATAAAGAATATAAGAAAGACTCCGTACCGATGATCGGCCAGCCAACCACTAGCACGATGCTATCAAAAGCAAAAATTAATTTCCCTACATTCATTTGAAAGCTTTTTCCAATCAGTTGAGCCAATAAATCAGACCCTCCCGTGGCGGAGTTCCCTTTTAACATAAGGCCGATCCCAATACCAACAAATGTCCCTCCTAAGAATGCGCTCATAAGCGGGGGAAGAGTGAGGATATTCTTCCAATGATGAAAAAAATCTATCATTAACGAGGATAACCAGAGACCGTGAATACTATTATAAAAAAGTTTTCTGTCCACAAAAAAAGCCAGCATATATAACGGCACACTCAGTAAGATAATCGTGAGACCCGGCTTAAAACCAAACCAGTAATGAGCAATAAGACCAATCCCGATCATACCCCCGTCCAGGAAATGATGCGGCACGAAAAAAAGATTGATGCCGATCCCTACAAACACACTTCCTATGATAATAATGCTAAAAGTCCTCAACATACGTTTCACCCGCTCACCTCAAACTGGGACAGCCCCTATTATTGTTGTATGTGAACTCTTGAGAAAACAGAACAACCCCAGGGCGTAATGATCGAATAACAGACGCCATTATATATCACAATTCACAAAGAAAAGGGTCAGAAGCCAAAAGCCCCTAACCCTTGAAAAACCATTATATCTTTTTGACATTATTGAAATATTCCTCTAAAGACCAATCGTTTTCATGAATGACTTTAGCTGTATCCTTACCAACATACCTGAAATGCCAAGGCTCATACTGGTAGTGTGTAATTGAGACCTTATCTTCTGGATAACGAAGGATGAACCCATATTTATAGGCGTTTTCAGCAAGCCATTTCCCTTCCTTCGTATCGGCAAATTCAATATTTACCTGGAAGTTATTACTTTGGCTTGAAATATCCATGGCTAATCCGGATTGATGCTCACTTTGTCCTGGAGGTGCCACGGCCATAACGGCTTTTTCTTCTCCGAATTGAGCAATTTCTCTTTCCAGCAGCATTTTTTGATATTCATATGAACGATAACCTGAAATAGCCGTTAGTAAAATTCCTTGTGATTTGGCGTCAGCGAACATTTCCTCCAACTGTACTGCCGCTTCTTTACGAAGATACGCCTTTTCAAGTTCTTGATTACCAAATACAAATGGAACATTTGGGCGAACCAAATCAGTTGGTTTATATTCATCTAATGCGTATTCCTTATTTACAAGCGCTAAAAGGTTGGAGGGATTTTGAATCACTTGTTTTCCATCCACTACTTTCACATCATTAAAGTATTGAGACTCTAATTGTAGTTCAGGGGGAACCCCTTCTTCCTCTGAAGTGGGAGTCTGTTCTTGTTCCGACTGTTCATCCTGCTCAGGTTGATTTCCTGGAGTTTGCTGCTTAGGTTCTTCTTCTTTCGTTTCTTGTTTGTTCTGGCCAAATAAATTCTCTGACCAATCTTGTACTTGTGAACACCCCGATAACATAATCAAGGAAGCAGCCGTTACGAAGATGATCTTTTTCATACTTTCACCTAGTTTCTCTAAAATGTTTCCATCCAACATCTTATCATGTAATAAGATTTCTGTAAGCAGGATATACTTCACAAAATGAAAAACTGCCTATAAACCCGGAAGTGGGAATGTAAGCAGTTTCTTTTGATCGTAAATGGATCTACTCTTGAATAGCGGCTTCCAATGCAACTTCGATCATTTCATTAAAAGTTGTTTGACGCTCATCTGCTGTCGTTTCTTCACCTGTTAATATATGATCACTGACTGTAAGTACAGATAGTGCATTGCGTCCATATTTTGAAGCTAATGTATATAGAGCTGACGTTTCCATTTCAATTGCCAGAATGCCGTATTGAGCCCATTTTTCGTGCTCTGCATTGTCATTGTAGAACATGTCTGCAGTAAATACATTTCCGACCTTTAAGTTAAGGCCTTTTTCCACGCCGGCATCATAAGCCCTTTTAAGTAAATCAAAGTTAGCTGTGGGTGCATAGTCAATCCCGTTAAACGTTAATCGGTTCATTTGAGAATCGGTTGATGAAGTCATAGCCAGAATGACGTCTCGAACCTTAACATCCTTTTGGATAGCACCGCAAGTACCTACACGGATCAGGTTTTGTACGTTATAGCTTTGCATCAATTCGTTGATATAAATGGAAATGGATGGTACGCCCATGCCTGTCCCTTGAACTGAAATTCTTTTCCCTTTATATGTCCCAGTGTATCCAAACATATTACGAACTTCATTATAACATGTTGGGTTTTCCAGAAATGTTTCTGCAATGTACTTTGCTCTTAGTGGATCTCCTGGTAATAAAACCGTTTCTGCTATTTCATTTTCTTTTGCATTAATATGTATACTCAATTTCATTTTCCTCCTAACAAGTCTGTTGAAACACCATTGTAATCCTTTTTTATTTCTTATGCAACGCTTGAAAATGGAAGGATAGAATGCAGTGTATGGGGTCAAACTAACGACAGAAGGAGGGATTCACATGGCTAAAGAAAAAATGAGTAAAAAGCTGAAGCAAGCAGTTCAGCATGCAAATGAAACAAACCCTTCTACCCGTACAGGGACACAACCTAACTCTTCAAGAACTGAAAGACTTAAATCATAACGGGGAGGATGATTTCTATGGGAAAAAAACACCGAAACAGAATCAATGCTCCTAAGAAAAATAACCATATCCCAAAAGAAGCACTGGATGCAGAGCACAATGCACATGCAAAGGAAAATTCAGCTCAGAACCGGAAAAACGGTCCGGGTAATCACATATAGATATTGCCAATAAAATAAAGGAAAGAATCTATCTTAACTCTATGAAAGATTCTTTCCTTTTTTCCGTTGTTTCATATTTAATGAATCAAGATCCTGTTCACTCTTTTCCATCCATTCGGCTGAAGGCGATAATAATAATGACCCCTCCGCCCCTCGTCAATAAAGATAATATCACGTGTAGCAATGTACCTGCCCTGATAATCCTTAGGAACCAAATCAGGTACGTTAAATGTTCTGAACGCTTTATACAGGGCTTCTTCATGATTATTTGCTTCAACCGAGATTCGATACACCTTTTCATAGCCTTTATCCTCTCCATACTTTGGAGTTTGGAAAATGGTCATGTCATAGTTCGATCTCAAAATCTTGGGACGAATGATTTTTTCAAGTAAAGGCATGAGCACCCCTCCGTCATTATGTTGTACTCATACTATTACACAAAGACGTTGTCGAATCCTTCATGGAAACATAGGAATCTTTGTCGAATCGAGCCATTAAGCGAATTTATTTATCACATCTTTCAGTTTAGATGAGAGATGGGGAATATCTGACGTTCTTATTGTCAGTTTGACCATGGATTCGTCCATTTCAAGAGCTTCTGCTAAAAACCCACCTAACCCTCTTGCCCGTCGATCCACTTCCATGAGCAAATCCACCTGTTCTTCCGATTGATTCAGGAACATCACTTCAAGTTCATCTAATTTTCGCTGATATGGACCATCAACCGGTACGAATTCGAATTCCTGTATGAATGGGTAGCGGCCTCTGTAACGGCGTGGTGCCTGCTCGCATTCAACCTTACGAATCCTGAAGCCCAGTTCCTGAACTGATGTGAGCACCGCATTCGTCAATTCATTCGGTATGATTTCTATATAATCTTTGTCTTTAGGGTCAACTGCATTTTTAATATCCAAGCCGGTAGCTACCCACACCCTTGTATTCCCATACGTGATTGGGGTTTCAAATGGCAAGGTAAAAGTAAAAGGAAACTCTTTCTTTTCATTTTCGCCGATGGTAAAAGGATCGGATATTTGCACTTTTTGAATGGGTGCATAGTCAGTATACTTTTTGTCATCTGATTCACGAATATATGTAGTAAAGAGAGTTAAATAGATAGAATCGATGTTTTGATCTGCGCTCCCTCCTGTAATTTCTACTATACCCTTTGCTGTTTCACCTGCTTGATAGCTTGATTTTTCTAATTTTGTATCTACTGTAGCTGCTCCGATTCCAATTGAAGCAAACACTTTGTTAAAAAAAGACATATGATTTTCCTCCTCGATTATCTTTCTTGTCGTGTATCAATCACTCGGGATAATTCCTCCAGAATCTCCTCAGCGTCCGTAAACCCGGAATCAATCTGCAGAAGTCTTCTGATCACCATCCTCGTATCATGATGAATGGTAAGTTCTTCTTCCCAGCTTCTTTCCTTTTTCATCGTCGGTTCATACGAAGAATACAATAAAAATAACAGAAAATGCCCGATTGCGTAGAAATCACTCTTCTTCGATTTATCCCTCATATAATCCTTATGTTTCCCTGGGCCAGTTTCTGATGTTGCATTCATTTCACAAGCAAGACCAAAGTCTACTATTTGAAGCGTTCCATGATCAAGTAGAATATTAGGGATCCTTAAGTCTCGATGAACGTATCCATTTTCATGGATCCATTGAACCAAGATGACCAATTGTACACCTAACTTTAGTGATTCTCCCTCCGAGTATGTTTTTCCTTCCTTGAAAATTAACTCTTCAAATGTTTGACCGTGCATTTTTTCCATTACGAAATAAGGGGTCTTCCTATACTCACCTGTTGTATAAACGGATGGAAACCGGGGATGAGATAAAGTTTGTAGTGCATTAATTTCATTTTGAACATATTGGACGTGATTAGAAAATAACTTTTTGTAAGGGCGAATTCTTTTTAATATGGCTTCTTTTCCACTTGAGTGGTCGATGACCGAGTAAGTTGTACCATAGCTTCCTTTTCCAACTAATCTATTGATATGGTAGCCATTGATGTTTTCTCCAGGGTTCCACGGCTGCTCAAAGCCATCGATCAGTCTGCGAAAAAGCGTGTGTAGCATAACCCGTTTCCTCTCACTCCATCAACTGCTAAAAAAGCTGGAAAAAAAGCTTTTACTCTTATGCTTCTTATAATGCTGATGTCCAAAATGTTTATGTTTAGGTGATTTATACTTTTTCCACGCATCACTGGAGCTGTATCGATGATGTTTCGAACCTAACAGACTTTTGATTATTTTCCTTAACATAAGCAAACCTCCCAAAATGTTACTTATCCACTTGTATTACTATATACGTTTCATTTAGAAATTAGTTTCAAACATAAAAAAATATCTTGGTGGAGCGTGATCCCTTGACCTTTTCACCGTTTCAGAAGTTTTTAAACCTTATTAAGACCGGAAACAATGACCATACGCGGCCACTTCTTAAAGAGAAATCTATTTGCGAACTTTATAACATAGCCATCCAAGAGCCTGCTCCGATTGTTAATTTCCCTCAGGATCTTGAACTGTACGAACGTATTATGATGAAAGTAAAGGATGCTAATCTCAATAACGTTACAAGAACTGCATGTTACATTGATTTTTTCAAGAAGCACCCTGAAATCCACTGGTCGTTTCTTGCTCATATGGTATCCAGGAATGCCGGCTATCATATGACTGACCTTCGAAATAATCTGCTTTCACACGTCTTGTCCAAAAAAGGGCAAAATGCGTTTTTCTCATTCCTCGAGTTGTGTAACGCAGCCATATTTCAAGATGCGTATCCTCAACTATTACTATATGAACAGTGGAAAAGAACGGGGCATGCTTCTTTTCATCTTCTCAAAAAATTCAACGTTTCCATTTTCATGAAAAGTATATGGAATGATTATCTCACAACGGGTAATGAACAAGTTTTAACCATAGGGCTCATCATGAATGAACAGCATATGATTCAAAAGAGAATATTAACGGGTATGAAGAAATCAATTGGAGTGGAAGAATGGCTTTTCCTATTGCAGGATCGATTGGAATTTGCTTCTATTCTCTTCCCGTATGGAAAACATTCCCCCTTCTCTCTTGCCGGGCTTTCTCTATCCCACTTTGAACAGGTTAATCGCAGAATTCTGTTTGGCAAGAAGTTATACGGAATTTTATTTCATCGCTCTGTCTTCCCTTCCTCATACTCATATGCGATTCACCATTCCCACAGCGGCTCGAGAGCAGATTACTGGCCACACGTATATTCCAAAGAAGATAAAAAAACTCGTCTATATAGTCCCACTCTATCTTCTGCTTGGGATAACATGCCTTCTTTCACAATCTCTCCGTCTGACTGGTTTGCTGACCAGCCGATCGAAGTGATGGCACCTCTAATGACGATGGTGATACCTGATCGCTTTTCTATGACAAAAAAGTGGAAAGGGTTGACCTCAATTCTTGTGAATCTAAAGAGGGATTAACTCAAAATAAAGTGCCTTCATGTTTTTCTGTAACCCGAAAAACATGACAGGCACTTAAGAGTTAATCCCCATTATGTGAAAGGACATTCCTTACGATGTGATTTCCAATTCGATGGTTGAAAAGATTCTATACATCTTCTTCCCATTCTTCATCAATGATACATTTGGCAATCAGATACTCGAATGTGATATCCGCTATTTCTTCAAGCTCATCTTCTGACGGTACATATCCTCTTTGAACGAGTTCTTTCATGAAGAACTCGGCAATTTCCTCGGTGTCGATAAAGACTTCTATCTCCCGCATGTGATCGCCCCCTTTGATTCTCAATTTATGACAGAACTCTTCCAGTTATGCTATGAGAAAAAAGTTTTCATAAGACTTAAGAGACAAGCATAGACTTTATCATCAAAGATAAGGAGCGATTCGATGTTAAGCACATTTACTCAAAAAACGAAAACGATATTAAAAGATTTAGAAAATGGTGAGGGAATGATTGTTTCAGGAATGCAGTGGATTCTTCGGGTTGTATTGCTTTCATTTTTAATTATAAGCGTTCCGGTTTTTCTGTATATCATGTGGCTTATTCCTTCTCTTTAACAATAGATTGTGAGTTTGTATGAGTTCTCAATTGTTCTAGCACATAGTCCATCTTATTCTTATATTTAGTATCTTCAAAGAGAAGATACAGTGCTTTGTAATCATTATAATGATCCAGAAGCTGATCAATCCAACTCGGCTTTGGGTGAGCAGGTGAACGAAGCGATTTTATTTTGCCTTCTTTTTTCTGCGGAAATACGAATCCGTATTTCTTAATAAAGGCTTCTGCTTGCTCTTCATCTGCAACTAAGGTGATTTCATCTTCGTCTGCTTCTAACCACTCTCCATCTGTAATTCTCATTAACTCATAAATGACGTCTTCCCAGGCATCGTCCTTATAACGCCATATTTCTGTCCTGAAGCCAACCACTTTAAAGAGATCCTCTTCATACCCCTTAACGATAACAAGATCTCCGAATAGAAATTTATATTCAATATCGATCTGTTCCTGTTCAAAAATGTATCCATCATAAGAATCAAGCAATTCTAATGCTTTCTCCTTGAAAAGCCCTTCACTTTCGTTTACCTCATATAAAAACTCACCATCGAGTTTTTTAATATCGGTGATTTTCCCGACAGTACCATAGATTGTTACGACTACCGTTTCTCCAACTCTGAATCTAGGCTCTTTTCGTTTCTTCATTCTCCCCTCACCCTTAATCGCCTTTTTTATATGATATGCAACAACAAGCATATCGGTATACACGAAAAGCCTTTTTAAAAAAGGACCGACATTTGTTTTGAACAAATGTCAGTCCATTGGCTTTAAGGATTATTTGGTTAAACTTTTTCTTCTAATAAATAGGCGTCCCATGCCATATCGAAAATGGACATATTTTCAAGATAATGACCATTCATTTCAAGGTAAGAACTAATCTCATGGTATTGTTTTGATTGTTTAGGAAAGCTATGATCATCATAAGCTGAATTTGCGAAATGAGTTAATTCATCCTTGGCAGTAGGCTGCCTATATTTCATTAAATAATGATAAAAGGATTTTCTCACCTGTTCCACCTACCCTTGTTGTTTCTTTTCTAAAAGGATAGCCGAAGAAGATGAATTCGTAAAGTGTTTGCTATACGGAAGTACATTTACCAGAATGATCCACGGTTAAAATCGAAAGTAATTTTTCTTTAGTAGACGGGGAAGTTCCATTAAATCTGTGTACGTGATCACTTTATCGATTAAATTGGTGTCGATTAACATAAGCTGGTCTTCTATTTCATTGATGACCGCTTCTTCCTGATACTCCATTCCACAATGACTGCAGCTCATACTGGGGACATTCGAGATTTGAATCGCTCTAGTACCATCGGGGAGCTCCCAATACACGTTCGATTGATCCTCATGAGCTGTCTCTCCTTCACACCATTCGCATATTTTCGCCTTATTTTTATCCATTGATGGTTTTTTCCTTATCATCATTTTTATCTTGTTCCATTTTTGATAGCATCGCTTTATGCTTCTTTTCTTTAAGCTGATCTCTCTTTCCTCTGAAGTCCTTAAGGGAATTGTGATCCGGATTTTCCTGATATTCCTTTCGACGTTCCAAACGCTTAAGTCCGCTCGGGGTGAGGGAAGAATGGGTTTGATTCATCAAGCCGGCAATTCCAATGGTAGATTCTTTAATCTCTTCATCATGATACACTTCTTTAAAATAATCATCTGCCCTGCCCGCTACGTATTCTTCAGGTTCCGGATAGGTTGAGATGACTCCTTCAAAATTACGGACGACCACTTTAGAAGCACTTTGAGAAATAAGATAATTCGGTTGAAGGGAAATTTTCCCTCCACCACCAGGGGCATCCAACACAAAGGTAGGTACGGCATAGCCGGATGTATGTCCCCTTAAGCCTTCAATAATCTCCAGTCCTTTGGAAACAGGTGCCCGGAAGTGGCCGATTCCTTCTGATAAGTCACATTGATAAATATAGTATGGACGTACCCTGATCTTAACAAGGTCGTGCATAAGCTTTTTCATAATAGGCACACTGTCGTTTATACCGGCGAGAATAACCGCTTGATTCCCTACAGGAACCCCAGCATTTACGAGCATCTCACACGCTTTCTTGGACTCTTCCGTAATTTCGATCGATGTATTGAAGTGAGTATTCAACCACACGGGATGATATTTCTTCAGGATATTACACAGGTTCTCGGTAATCCGCTGTGGAAACACTACGGGCGCCCTCGTTCCAATCCGGATGATTTCGACATGTGGAATCTCTCTTAAATTCTTTAAGATGTATTCAAGAATCTGGTCATTAATCAGTAGACCATCCCCACCCGACAGCAGTACATCTCTTACACTGGAAGTATCCCGGATATATTCAATGGCCGCATCAAGTTGCTTCTTTGGTACGCCCATTCCAATTTGTCCCGAAAACCTTCTTCTCGTACAGTAACGGCAGTACATGGAGCATTGATTGGTTACGAGAAATAACACTCTGTCAGGATATCTGTGCGTCAATCCAGGAACAGGGGAATCTTCATCTTCATGTAAAGGATCCTCCAGGTCATACTTCGTTTTATGAATTTCCTGTCCAATCGGAACGGATTGCATCCGGATAGGGCATCGCGCGTCATCCTCATTCATCAACCATGCATAATAAGGAGTAATATTAAGCGGGATCGTTTTGGTCGAAATCTTTACACCTTCCTCTTCATCCGGTGTCAGGTTTACCACTTTCTTTAGGTCATCAAGGGTTCTGATGGTGTTTGTCAGCTGCCATAGCCAATTATTCCATTGTTCATCCGTAACGTCTTTCCAGAGCTCAATATCCTTCCAATCCCTTTTCGGTTTATAGAGATTCATTTTCATCTACTCCACCAACTTTCAAAAAAGTATCTTTCAATCAGGAACAGAACTATACATTAGCCTATGAAATAGAATCCCAATCGGTTTTCATCTTTTACATTACACTTAAATCTTTTTCCCAAATGTTCATATCTTCCATTTTGTCGAAGATGATGCAATTGTTCGCCAGTCTTCCGCCGTATCGATATCCAAGCTGATGGAATACCGCATTCATACCAAATGAAAGTGCCCTGGCAATCGTATAGGTACAGAAAATGTCGCGGTTAAGCAGTTCCCATTCCAACTTTCGGATCAGATGTTTCATATACCCGCCTTTTCGATAGGAAGAGCGTGTAGCACAATCCGTCAATTCGGCGTTCTTAAAGGTTGAGGACACATCGGCGGAAGCAGCACTGATGATTCTTCCTTCCTCCTCGATATAAACAAAGATTGTCCCACTTTTCATTGACTCTCTCACATAGTCGGGATTGTGTAATGGTACAGGATATAACTTAAATACTTCCTGATAAAGGTCGGCCAACTGCCCTGCATGCTCTTCGGTCGCGACGGAAATCGGTATAGAACCTTCGCTTTCATGTCTACCGAGCTCCTGGACGGATTGAAGAATGGCATCCTCATCCCTCCAGTACGAGCTATTTCTTCTTTCATCTGTTAAAAACTTACTCATAAAAAAAGCTTTATCCCCATTAAAGTATGCGTTTACTCCCCCCTCCAAGATGAAACCTTTTTCGAATAAATAGAGAGATTGATCCCTTCTTGCTTTCACAATTACCTTTTCATAAAGATTGGACTGAGTTTCCTTCTTCACATACTCCCACAATAATACCGGGTTGCCTCTAAACTCATCCACCCGCAGCCTTCTGTTATAGCCATCTTTATAAATAGCAGCTTCTATCTTCGGTTTTTTAATATATTCGTATGTCTGCATTCTTATAAGCCCCTTTTTTACCAACATATGAAGTGATAAGGTAAGTTATGAAACAAACCATTATAAAAAGGAACAACCTATGTCTTAAATCATGAGGGTTGTTCCTTCTGTGGATGATATGAAGTTAATAAACATTGAAGCTGACCAACGGTATGTGAAAGGGTAAATATCATTTATTACTCTATACCCGTAAACAGGAAAATTATGACTCTTTATTACACCAATCCAAAATAAATAAGGAAAGTATTTCAGCAGTCTGATAGATTTTATTCAATTCGATGTATTCGTTTGCGTCATGAGCCACTTCAGTTGTTCCAGGACCAAATACGACGACCGGAATATTCCCTCCCCTAGATAAGATTCCACCATCCGTTCCCCAGGGAGAGGCTTCGATGATTGGGGTGGTTTCCAATACTTCATTGGCATGATAGCAAAGCTTTTCCACTAATTCATGCTCACAGGAAAGGTCCCCCGGCTGCCATCTTCCACCAAACCATTCGATTTCCACAGGATGACGATCAAACCATGAATCAACCTTATCCATCTTAGAGAGGGCATCTTCTACCTCTTTTTCTACTTGTTGTAAGGACTCCCATGGTCCAACCCCCACCCTTCCCTCAATGATAGCAAGATCAGGAACGGAGGATGGCCACTTCCCGCTTTCAATTCTTCCAATATTGATGGGTAATGGAATGGGAATATTTCTATACAAAGGATCATCCACCCTCTTGTTTCTGGATAATTCCAGTTCTTGAAGAGTTTGAATGACGGTATAGGCTTTATCAATAGCGTTTACCCCTTCATACCTGGTGCCCCCATGTGCCGATTTCCCTCTTACTTTCAGGCGGAACCACATGGATCCCTGTTGCTTCGGAAAGATCTTCATGTTGGTGGGTTCGGGAATAATGGCAGCATCTGCTTTGTACCCTCTCACTAAGGCGGCAAGGGTCCCGGTCCCGCCACTTTCCTCCTCTATCACACTTTGAAAGAGGATATCACCTTTCAGTGGGATGTTTAACTCCTTCACGATTTCCAATGCAAGGAGTAAAGCAACAGATCCCCCCTTCATATCGGTTGACCCTCTTCCGTAAAGCTTTCCTTCTTCAATCACACCACCGTATGGGTCATATGTCCAATTCTCCCTGTCTCCTTCCGGTACGACATCGATGTGTCCATTTAAGAGGAGACTCCTGCCCCCACCTGTTCCTTTTAACACACCGACTACATTTGGGTTGCCTTCGAAGTTCTCACGATCACATCGATAAAAAGGATGGTCCAACACATCCGATTCTTTCACTTCCCAAATGTCCAACTCCAAGCCAAGCTTCCGGCATTTCTCGATGACAATCGCCTGGGCCTTAGATTCATTGCCCCTGACACTATCTTCCTGCACTAACCTTTGCAGGAGCTTGATTGTACTTTTCTTTTTTTCTTCTATTATTTTCTTGATGAGACGGTGAGTTTCCAAATCGGTTCCTCCTAGTCTATATACTTGATAGCGGGGCTCAGTGTATAATGAGCTTCTGTTGTCTCTTCAATATCTTGAAGTGTGTATGGATTAAATAGTTCTTTTAATATCAATCTACCATCCTCAATTGTAAATACGGCCCTGTCTGTAATGATCATTGAAACGCATGATCTCGTGGTTATTGGAAGCGTGCACTCCCGAACGATCTTGCTTCCACCTTTTTTATCCAAATGGGTCATGAGCACTATGACTCTCTTTGCCTTCGAGGCAAGTTCGGTTGCACCTCCCATCCCCGGTACTTTTTTGCCTGGTATGATCCAATTGGCAAGATCTCCTTTTTCGCTGACTTGCAGGGAACCTAGAATCGTTAAATCGACTTTGCCCCGGCGAATCATGGCAAATGCGATGGAGCTATCTGTATAACAGCCTCCATTCATCAATGACACAGGGTATCCTCCCGCATTACACAAGTTTTCGTCCTCCTGCCCTTGCACAGGTTCAGGTCCGATTCCAATAATTCCGTTCTCCGATTGAAAAACAACGGGAAACCCCGGGGGAAGATGATTTGGTACAAGTGATGGTATTCCGATCCCTAAATTTACGATCATATGCTCTTTCACTTCCAAAGCTGCACGCTTTGCTAACTTATCTTTCAATTCGTTTCCCAGGCCCATTTCCAGTCGACTCCTTTAGATAAAACAATATGATCTACAAAAACACCCGACGTAACGATTTCCTCAGGATCCAACTCGCCGACATTCACAATTTCTTCTGCCTCTACAATCGTGATATCTGCTGCCATAGCCACAAGGGGATTCGTATTTCTGGCACTTTTATCATAAATAAGGTTCCCATATGTGTCGGCTTTTTTGGCATATACTATCCCAACTTCAGCATCCAGGGCTGATTCATATAGGTAACGGTCTCCATCTATCTCCAGTATCTCTTTTCCTTTATTTAAATAAGGATCATCCACACCTATTTCGGTTACGATACCTTTCAATCCCACTCCACCAGCCCGGATTCTTTCAGCCAATATGCCCTGTGGAGAGAATTCAACCTCCAGCTTCCCTTCACTCATCAATCGACCTGCTACCGGGTTAGACCCGATATGGGAGGCAATCACCTTCTTTACTCGGTAATGTGCAACCAGTTGTCCGATTCCGATATGAGGAAAGCCTGTATCATTTCCAATAATCGTGATATCCTTCGTTCCCCAATCCAATAAGTGCTTACATATAGTAGGAGGAGAACCCACCCCTCCAAATCCGCCAAACATCAACGTCATTCCATCATTAAAAAAATGTTTTATATTTTCATAGCTGCTTCTTTTATTATGAAGACGGGACATATTTAGATCTCCTTCCAATTCTCTTCTACTAGTTGAAAGGTCCTTCTGAGTCTCTTAACCATTTCCTCGAGCTCCCTTTTCGAACTGTTCAATGGAGGAGCAACCATAATGGCGGATCCCTTCCTACCATCTATCCCCGCCGCTGCGGGATATAATAAAATCCCAGATTCAACCCCTGCTTGAACAATATAAGAAGTAAATGGTGCTCCAAGGGAATTCAGCTCTATTCCCAACATCAGTCCTTTTCCTCTTACATCTTGCACAAAGGAAAATTCAGTTTTTAATTTTTCTATTAGATTTTTCAAGTATGTTCCTTTATGATCGACACCTTCAATCATCTTTTCTGAGTCAATCAGCTTTAGAACAGCAAGTGCTGCTGTTGCAGACAGAGGATTTCCACTAAATGTATGACCGCTCATAATGACTCTTGATCCATTCAATATCGGCTCCATAATGTTATCGGAAATGAGCGTGGCAGCAATTGGGGCATATCCTGCACTTAGTCCTTTTCCTATCGCTACAATATCGGCTTTTACTTGCCACTGCTCTAAAGCTAAAAAGGTTCCAGTCCGACCACACCCTGTCATCACTTCATCTGAAATAAACAAAATATTATGTTTCTCACAGATTGACTTTATCCGTTTATAATAACCTTTTGGAGGAGTAATCGCCCCACCTGCCGCACCGATGATCGGTTCTGCCATAAAGGCAGCAATATTATCGGCTCCTATTCTGCTTATCATCGTTTCTAATTGAGAAGCACAGGCAAGATCACATGATGGATGCGTTTTTCCAAAAGGACAGTGAGCACAATAAGGCGGCTCGACGGTCGGCCAGTCACCTAAAAAGGAGTCGAATCGTTCTCTTCTGGATGGATGTCCAGATGCGGATAATGCACCGAAAGTGATTCCATGGTAACTCAGCCATCGGGATAAAATCTTTCTTTTCATCGGTTTTCCTTGTTCCTGCCAATGCTGGATAGCAATTTTGATGGCCGTCTCAACCGCCTCAGAACCACTATTCACGAAGAAACTCCATGGATAGCCTGTCTTATCGTGAAGAAAGGACGCTAAATCCTCTGCAGGCTGATTACTGAATTGAGAGCGATACACAAATGCCACTTTATTTCCTTGATTCACAATTGATTGAAGAATTTCTTCCATACCATGTCCTACATTTGCCGTAACAGCTCCAGAACAAGCATCTATATACTCCCGGCCATCAGTATCGTACAAATACACACCTTTTCCATAGTCAATCGTTGGATAGTGTTCACCAATCAACGGCTTTATTAAATGCGAATGAGGCATAATCCCCCTCCTGAAAGATTCAGATTCGTACTCTCTCTCGATTCGCTGATCTGGTTGCATAAAAAGATTTCCCTACCATTATTCATATGTATGAAAAACAGAATCTTTCTTTTCTTTAAGAAAAAAGAATAATACAAATGAATTTTTATTAAAGCTCAAAGCCTCATCAAAAATCACATTTTTTTTCAATAGGCTCTTCTCGTAAAGTTTGTTGCTATTGTAGAGGAGAAAGTAATAGTTGATTTCCGCTCCAGGATGCTCGCTTTCCGTGGGGCTGGCGGTGAGCCTCCTCGGCTGCGCCTCCGGGGTCTCACCTGTCCAGCTATTCCCGCAGGAGTCGAGCATCCTGCAGCGAGGATCAACTTTCTGAGCATGAATCCTAAATTGAAAACAATTTAAACAAGCTATTTAGCAAACAATCTTATTAAAGGTAAGTAAAGATTGAATTTCCTTTTAAGGAAGAAGAATTATTTTTTCTATTTACATTGTTTTCTTGCACACCTTGAAGCTCTGTCATGAAAATACTGTTAAAGATGGTGAGGGGAACTGCGCAGACTCCGGCGGATTTTGGACGTGCCGAGACCCCGTTCGGCTAAGCTGAGGAGGCTCGGCCGAACGCTAGCTGCAAGCGGAGCAGTTCCCCTCACCATCCAGCATAAACCTGGTTGACAGAGCCCTGGCAGATTCTATGCTAGAAAACAACAATCTTTGCGAAAAGAGTCTTTCAATAAGAGTTTATTGAGTGAAATGTACTAAGATTCTTAAAAATTCGACAAAAAGTTCATAAAGTGACTAGATAAATTAGGTCGATATGTATAAAATAATGGTAAGTTCATCCTATGATGCTACTTTTTGCTTATCTTCAGGAGGGGGAAATGGTGAAAAAGACAAGAGAAAAACATCTAAAAAAAGCACCAAAAACGAAGAAAAATAAGAAAGAAAAACAAAAAAAGACATTGGGAGCCTTCTCATATTTCCGGACAATCCGGGGAAAAGTGGTTCTGTCTTTCGGTTTATTGACCATTGTCCTTCTAGTCCTTGCCTCAACTTCTTACTTCAATATGATGAAGCTTGAGAAAGAGATCAACACGCTGATTACATATGATATGCAGGTTGATACAAAGGTGAAGGATTTATCGAAGGTATTAAATGAGATTGAAATTGGAGAACAAGGCTTTGTCATTACAGGGGCAACGGGATTTTTGGCACCCTATCAAAATGGTAAAGGTCAGGTAGAAAGTCACATCGAAGAATTGAATACTCTATTACAGGACGATCAGGAGCAGCTTGATAAATTGGATAAGATAGAAGCTCAATATGGATTTTGGATCCAGTTCGTTGATCGGGTAATCGAGACAAGGAAGGATAAAGGACTTGAGCAAGCAGCAACACTCGTTGAATCTGGTACGGGTAAGAAATATCTGGACGGAATCCGCTCATATGTAGATATGATTGTAGTCGACCAACAAAAGGATCTGAATAATCGTATTGATTCTCTAAATCAACAGGTTTTTCTGTCCAAAGTCGTTACCATTGGCTTATCGGCATTTGCGGTTTTATTGGCTATCTTCTTCGGCATCATTTTATCTCATACAATTAAGACGAACACCAGGAAAATCAGCCGCTCTATTTTAGAGATAGCAAACGCAGGCGGAGATTTAACAAAACGAATTCATGTGAAATCCAAGGATGAGCTAGCTGACCTGGCATCTGATACAAATCAGCTTATCGCCGGAATCGCCATCTTGGTGAAGCAGGTTTCGGAAATGGCCGAAAACGTATCAGCCAGCAGTCAGGAACTTCTTGCTTCAGCCGAAGAGACATCAAGGACGATTACTTCCATTGCAGAAACATCCACTGAAATTGCAGCTGGAAGCGATCAAACAACAAGTCGGATGTCTACCTCATTAGAAAAAATGAATAGTTTGGAAGAAGCCGCCCGTTTTTTATTCAATCAAGCAGAACAAGTACGAGAAACTGCACGTGATATGAGGGTAGTTGCTGAACGAGGCGGCAAAACCGTTCAAGCCTCTTCATCTAAAATGTTGAACATTGAAGAAACCATGTCCAATACAAGTGAAACCGTCGAAGCGTTAGGACAGCGTTCATCACAAATTACGACGATTATCGGTACCATTACTGATATTGCAGAGCAAACAAATCTTCTTGCATTGAATGCTGCCATTGAAGCGGCACGTGCCGGTGAGCATGGAAGAGGCTTTGCCGTTGTGGCAGATGAAGTCAGGAAACTGGCTGAACAATCCCGACAAGCGGCAAAAGGGGTTACAGAAATCGTACACAGTATTCAAGAAGAAGTGAATGTCATTATTAAGCAAAATTCTGATGGAGTAAAAGAGGTTATCGCAGGGGTCGAAATCACAAATGAAACAAATGCCTCCCTTGAAGATATACTAAACCAAACCACAAAAACAACTGTTGTAGTGGATGAGATGGTTGGTCATATTCAGGAAACCCTTAGTCTCAGTCATGATGTAGCAGCTTCATTTGCCCTGGTCAATGAAATTGCTGAAGCTACTGCTTCTAACACAGAAACCACTGCTGCTGCCTCCGAGGAAGGATCAGCTGCGATGGAACAAGTAACGGCAAGCGCTTCAGAGCTTTCACAACAAGCGGAAAAATTGAAAGAACTTGTTTCAAGTTTTAAAATCTAAGACTAAAAAAGAGCCGTCGTGTGACGGCTCTTTTTCATTTCTCATCTAACGATAAAATCTGGAATCACTTCCCGCAGTAGCAAACGGCTCCAATAATAATTAACAGGATGAATAACACAACAATCAACGCAAAATTATTGACACCGGCAACTGGATAAGCATATCCACCTTGATAGCATGGATCACAACCATAACCATAGTTCATACCTATCACTCCTCAAAAAATATTTATTTACATTACACTGTATGTCATTCACCTAGAAATGGTTTGTGTATTTGCCTAATTTATTTTAAGGCAATTCCTTTTCTGTACCATAGCCTTTCTATATAATAGGAATAGATTTTAAGAGAAGACAGGAGAAATGACAGTATGAAATGGTTTTTAAAATCGTTTATTAACGGTGTTCTAACAATTGTTCCGATTGGATTGGTCACTTATGTAGTTTATAAAATGTTTCTATTCCTCGATGGATTATTAGGAAATGTTTTAAAACCATATCTTGATGAAAATTATATTCCCGGTATTGGACTACTCGCAACCATCCTTCTATTGACCGTGCTCGGTTGGCTTTCCACAAAGTTTTTTACTGGTACGATCATTCGTATAGTTGATATCCTTTTACAAAAAATCCCCTTTGTGAAAACGATTTACTCGGTCATCAAAGATACCATTCACTCCTTCTTAGGAGAAAAGAAGTCCTTTTCCAAAGTGGCACTCGTCAAAATGCCTGGTACAACAATGAAATGCCTGGGCTTTATTACGACAGAGAACCTTGCAGATTTGCATAATGACCTGCAAGATCACGTAGCAGTATACGTACCTCAAACGTTTCAAGTAGCAGGAGTCACCTTTTTGATTCCCAAAAAAGATATTGAAATACTGGATATAAAATCTGAAGAAGCGATGAAGTTTATATTGTCTGGGGGAATGACGACGAAGAAGGAAAAATAGTTGATAAGCTGATTAGACAATAACATTGCGGTGATTTGCGTCCCGATGGACACCTTATAAAAAAAGACCGGCAATCAAGCCGGTCCATACCTACTATATTATTTTGTCGAAATTTCCAATACCTCATCTTGTCCTGCTGTAACAGAGGTCAACTCTTTTTTCACTAGTTCAGCCATGTCATCACCGTTTGTTAAGATGATTGGCGTGATGGTACTTTTTGCTTTTTCTTTCACAAGGTCTAAGTCATACGTAATTAATGGATCTCCGACATTCACTTTGGACCCTTCTGAAACATGTGCTTCAAAGCCTTCACCGTTCATTGAGACTGTTTCAAGACCGATGTGGATAAGAATTTCAGCACCGTTTCTCGCTTTGATTCCAACTGCGTGCTTTGTTGGGAAAAGCTGCATGATTTCGCCGTCTACAGGTGAAACGACCTTACCTACAGTAGGATCAATCGCAATCCCATCTCCCATCATCTTTTGAGAAAATACTGGATCTGGAACCTCTTCAAGTGATTTTAATGTACCCGTTAAAGGCGCAACTGCATGGACGATTTTAGGTGCCTCTTCTTTTTTACCGAAAAGCTTTTTTAACATAGTCATTCACCTTCCTATATATATTTTATATACACATATGTAGCGCAATGTAAACATCAGAAATCTATTCTAGCACATATGTGAAGACTTTCACAACACTTCATTATCTTAAAATAATTTTTTGTATTTCCCATATCCTTCTTCGTCAAGCTTCTCAGCCGGGATAAATCGAAGAGCGGCTGAATTAATACAATATCGAAGCTTGGTTGGTCCCGGCCCATCATTAAAAACGTGACCCAGGTGAGAATCTGCTTCTTTACTCCTCACTTCCGTTCTGACCATAAAATGACTGCGGTCTTCTTTTTCAGTGACTTCCTCTTCATCGATCGGCTTTGTAAAACTTGGCCAACCACAGCCGGCATCATATTTATCTTTAGAGCTAAAGAGAGGTTTTCCTGATACGATATCTACATAAATTCCCTCTTCAAACGTATTCCAATACTCATTACTAAAAGGAGGTTCAGTGCCGTTCTTTTGTGTGACATCATATTGTTCAGGAGTTAACGTTTTCTTTAAATCTGCCTTACTCATTTTTCTTCCCCCCAATGATTTTCAATAAATGCTATTCTTCCAGACCCTCGGCTATATCGATTATAATGACCAGGGTTCTTTTTGTAATAACCCTGATGATACTCCTCTGCAGGATAAAATTCCTTCGCAGGCAGAATTTGAGTAGCAATCGGTTTTTGAAACTTGCCTGACTGCTCAAGTTTCTTTTTAGATTCTTCCGCCAGCTTTTTTTGTTGTTCATTATGGTAGAATATAACCGTTTTATACGAATGTCCACGGTCAAAGAATTGCCCGCCTGGATCGGTTGGATCAATCTGCTGCCAATATACTTCCAGTAATTCCTCGTAAGGAAACACTGATGGATCGTATTCAATTTGAACGGCCTCATAATGTCCAGTCGTTTCTGAGCATACTTCTTTATACGTTGGATTCGGAACGGTTCCTCCCGTGTAACCTGAAATCACAGTGCCAATCCCCGGCTGTTCATCAAACGGTTTCACCATGCACCAAAAGCAACCTCCTGCAAATGTAGCTTTTTCATAATGCGATGCATCCGACATGCTCATCATCCTTTCCATTTCATTCTCTTTCACTATTCCCTTTGTAAGAGATTTTAACGCATTCATGTTAAAAGGGAAAATATTAAGCTTGTTGAATTGGTTTACAGTTAACAATGAAAAATAGACCCTGGAGTTATCCAGGGTCCTTCTTACCTCTTTTATTTAAGCTTCCTCTGCTTACCGATATTCTTCCATTTTTTTCGTTCTAACGACTCCAGTCGCTTATTCCCTTTTCTCTCCATATAGGCAATTTCTCTTTGCAACTTCAGATAATGCCCGTATCGTTCCTCTGACAAAGTACCCTCTTTTATCTCAGCTCTAACCTTACAACCAGGTTCATCCTCATGGCGACAATCGGTGAATCTGCATTGAAGTGCCAAATTTTCAATATCGTGATACTGAGTGGATAGCCCTTCTTGTCCCTGCCATAGTTGAATCTCCCTCATACCGGGCGTATCAATGATGGATGCACCACTATCCAATAAGAATAACTCTCTGTGTGTTGTGGTATGACGTCCTTTATCATCTGATTCCCTGATTTGTTCGGTCTTCTGAACATCATTCCCTACAAGGAGATTTGTGAGGGTCGATTTTCCCACACCGGAAGAACCTACAAGCGCTACCGTTTTTCCCTTTTCCAGATAGGGATGCAGTTCCTCAATTCCCTCATGATTTACAGAACTTATGGCTAACACTTTAACCCCGAGCAATTTGCTTTCAACTTCTCTCTTATTCTCTTCAATATCTTCACATGTATCAGATTTGGTAAGAACGACAACGGGATTTGCCCCGCTTTCCCAACATAGTAGTAAATATCTCTCCATCCTTTTACTGTTTAAATCATCATTTAACGAAGAAAGAATAAAAACCGTATCTATATTCGTGGCAATGATTTGCTCCTCCGCTTCTTCTCCTGCTTTTTTTCTTGAAAATTTACTTGTTCTTGGCAAGACCTTTTCAATGATTGCTCCTTCTGAGCTCAGGAGAACCCAATCACCTACTGCTGGAAGATTTTCACGTTTTACCGTTTGGAACCTGAGTTTCCCAGATATTTTACTTAAACGATCTTCTGTTCTCGTCATGACCATGAAGGCACCCTTTTGCTCGGTCACAACTCTTCCTAACATGTATCCTTCTTCTTCAAAGTGTTTCATCATTTCAAATACTTCTTCTCTATTATTCAATTCAGTTCCTCCCAAAATTAAAAAAATCCGTTGCGCAGTTCTACACGCCAACGGATTTTTCAAGATTGAAAGAATGAAAAAATCAGATTATCCCGTTAAAAGTGAGTTGACGCGTAGAACCATTACGAAGCATATTTAGTTTACTTGTATAACAAATCAATAATAAGTTCATATGTCATCACCCACTTTCTCAAATAGTAATTTTATTATCCATTATTTTCTTCTATAACGCAAGAAATATTTCTGATTTATTCAAAAAATAGGTTCTTTCACCATTTTTTCTCCTACGCATAATCTATTGTGTTAATAAACAAAAGGGAGAGATACGGATGAGCCAACATGATTATTTGAATAAAGCAGCGATGTATGACTTATTATCCGATTATTATAAATACACAGATCCATCCATGCATATTCATTATTATCAAAAACATTTAAAATACATGAGGCTTGCAATGCAAGCTCAGCGCGCTGATATGACTACATCCACACAGCCTTCTTATGTCCGCGTTTTACATGCTGTACCCGATGCACCGGATGTGGACGTTTATGTGAATGGAAACCGTGTTTTACGCGATGTTGCCTTTAAGGATGTCAGTGATTATTTAACCTTGCCAGCTGGGAAATATCATATCGATGTTTACCCTGCAGGTACAAGTGTAACGACTGTTATCAGTAAAAAAGTAAAAATTGATCCAGGTAAAATTTATACTCTCGCCGCTGTAGGTACTTTAAATAAACTGCAACTTCTTCCATTCCTTGATGATCCTACGGTTCCCAGCGGAGAAACAAAGGTTAAATTCATACATCTTTCCCCTGACGCCCCTGCAGTGGATATCGCAGTAAAGGGTGGAGATGTCGTATTTCCTAATATATCCTTCAAGCAAGCCACAGACTACCTTGGATTAACCCCGATGACGGTCAATCTTGAAGCCAGAGTGGCAGGAAGCAAAAATACCGTACTGAGTGTTCCGAATGTTAAATTAAGCCCTAATCAAGCTTACACCATCGTAGCTGTCGGGTTAGCCAACGGAACCCCTGAATTAGAAGCCATTCTATTAAAAGGATAATCATGTCTGTGTCCCGGTTTGTGCCTACTTACGCCCGCATACGAAAAAGGTGGCTTCCATCGGGAGGCCACCTTTTCCTATTGAGCACGATCTACCGGTACTAATAACCGGAATGAAATATTATCTTCCTTTAAATTAAATTCGTTCGCCCTTACTTTAATATCACTCTTCAATTTCATGTCCTGTAATGATACGTATATTAATTCATCGGTAGGTTGTATCTTCACCCATTCCGGAAAGTTATAAGAATCTCTTATTACCTTCAATACGTATGAAACCGGCAGATTCAATTGTCCTACTGATATGGATTTCTGTTTCAGGAGGATGTCTCCATTTTCCAGTGCTTTAGGTTCAAAATCCAACTTAAAGTCTAAGTTTGATGTAAATACCGGAACAGACCCCATTAATTCCACGTCGTCTTTTAACTGAACCTCATAATCAACAGGTCCCTTCATTCCTTCTTCTTCAATATAATGTTCAATAATAAGATTTAAGTCCTTTTTGTTTGTTTCTACGTTAAACCCTACTTCTTGATTGGTGTTTTTGTTGTCTTTAGGCAGTGCATCATCTTTAATCGGCATAAAAATCATTGAAACAATGATGGCTAATCCTATTAATACAACTCCTAAAAGAACAAAAAACCCTACCTTCCATTTGTTCTTCATGACGGCTGCTCCTCTTCCTCAACAGGTTTCTTTCTATCTGTTAATGTAGCTAATGTTTCCCCGTTTGTCAGGTTTATAAACATGCGATCTGCTATCATTTTGTAGCCTTCATCATTTGGGTGAAAGTAGTCTTCAAATAATAAAGTATCCCCTGCATCAATAAATAAGTCCTCTATCTTAACGAATAAGGTTTTATCATAATCTGAAAGAATCTCCCGGCTGGCATCATTCCAATCATGAATCACCTGGTTGACTTCTTCAATATCAGAAAACCATGTATTGAATGGATTATATAACCCTACAAGAACGATTCCTGCATTTGGGTTATAGCTCCTGATCGTTTCGATGATTTCTTTTAAACGTAATTGGTATTGGCGTTTTTCTTCTTGAAACACTTCTAACTTCAAGTGTGAAAGATTTTCACGAAAGATTTTCATAACGTCGTTTCCGCCAATTGTGATCATGACTAAATCTGATTGTTCGATCGAAGTTTTCACGTCTTCTTTTTTCAATCTTTTTAATAATTGGTCGGTACGGTTCCCTCTTACCCCATAGTTATGAAATTGGGCGTCTTTCACTCCATCCAATGATTCCAGATGTTTCTCTAAATAAGGGACATATCCACCCTTTTTCGTACTGTCTCCCACACCTTGAGTTAATGAATCTCCCACTGAAACAACTTTTAAGTTCTTCGGTATAAAGGTATCGTTCGGATTATCTTTATCCCACATGGATACTTCTCTTGTAATATGCTCAGCAGCATCTTCTAACGAACACCCTGACAGGAAAAAAACAAAAGCGAGCATGATAATCGGTAGTTTTTTCATATGCGTCACCTCGCTTGCACTTTAGTATTATTATATCACGCTTGTTTCGTCATGAAACGTTTGTAAACAAATCATTAAGAACATGTAAATTTATGTGACTTTGTCAATCTACCGGCTGGGCCCAGATTTCAACGTCTCGAATACCTCTGTGATAAACTGCCTATAGTTGAACTGCTTTGCGATCTTATGGATCTGCCAATTTTCTTTTTCCTTTGACTGCCTAAAATCTCCTATGCTCTGACCAAAAGTCCAGCCTGTATTGGTCGCAACCCTGATAGGAACTTCTTCAAACATCATTTTATCGCCATCCGCAAGTGCCCACATGGCCAATAAATCGTGCAAGGGACTTCCTGAAATATCTGGGTACGTTTTCTTATAGAACTCATAATAATAATCCACCATCGGTTTGATGATCTGCCCGACTTTGTCATTTGATTTCAAATAAAATTCATGGAGATGATCAATCATTGCAGGTGTTAAAAGAGCATACATGGTTACATCTAAGGGGATGAGATGAATTTGTTTGGGGGCGAGTTGAATCAAGATATTGGCAGCATAAGGATCTCCATAGAAATTCGCTTCTGCTGTAGGGGTCACATTGCCCGGTACATGAAATGCACCTCCCATCACATAAAATTCTTTCACCTTTTTCATTGTTTCCGGGTATAGCACAAAGGCAGTTGCCAAGGAAGTCAATCGACCAGCAGAGTATATATATAACTCACCTGCATACTTATCAATTAGTGAATTGATTTCATAAAAGTTTTCGCTTATTTCTGAGTTGTCGAGTTCTATATCATCAAGTGATATCGGTCCCAGGCCATCAATACCGTGTATATCTGGAAAAAATTGCGGTTGTATGCCCGTCAAAGCAGAGACCGCTCCCCCGATAACAGGTATATCGGTGATTCCGGTAATACTTTGAAGATATTTGACGTTTTTCAATGCACTCGCTTTAGAGACATTTCCATAATCAGAAACAATTCCTACAATTTCAATCGTATCACTATAGTAAGCATATAATACTGCGACAATATCATCGATCCCAAAGTCTGAAATCACCAATACTTTTTTCTTATCAGTCAAGTCCGGCCACTTCCTTTCATTTGATGTCAATATAATAAGAAAGAATCATTTTTTAGCTATTGGAGAGATCAGACCAAACTTCTTACCTATTATACTTCTATGATATGATTGCATTGGTTATGAGGACGCAATAAGATTCATAAAAGCATCAAGAAATGGTACAAACCTGCTTTTTTAAAAGTGGTACAATACATTTATAATCGCGTAGGGAAGGAGAACGTATGAAGAAAAATCTCTTATTATATTTCACTGTTGTTATTGGTTTATTAGGCATTCTTGCCGGTTGTTCAAGCAATCAGGAGGAGGAAGCTCATCATGATCATACAGCCGCCAATGGGGATCTTAGGGAGGAAACTGCTTCCGTTGATACACTTCCCTCTTTTCTCGATGATAAGGACGACAATATGAAGCTTATCTATTCTTCAGCTGCTAAAAACCCTGAGCTGTTACAATATATCCCATGTTATTGCGGGTGCGGTGATTCTGCCGGGCACGAGAGTAATCTGAATTGCTTTGTTTACGAAATAAAAGGGGACAAAGTGGTATGGGATGATCACGGTACCAGATGTCAGGTGTGTTTGGAAATTGCGGCAGAATCCATTGTGAAGTACAAGAATGGTGAATCCATCAAGCAAATTAGAAACTTTATCGATGAACAATATAATGAAGGTTACGCTAAGCCTACCCCGACGCCTATGCCTTCATAATGTTAAAAAACAGCAGATGATTCTGCTGTTTTTTAACATAGAAAAAAGCGAAAGGAAAATTCCCTTTCGCCTTTGGTTAGATCAATCTGTGTAATACATAAATCCTATCGCACCAATTCCTGTGTGGGTACTGATGATTGGTGTTGTCGGAACGATATCGATTTGGTCGTAACCTGTTTTTTCGATAATCTTAGCTTTAAGATTTTGAGCCAGCTCCAGGCCATCGGCATGAACAAGCCCTACGCCTCGAATTGTCTTCCCTTTTACATCGTCTAAAAATTTCGTTGTTAAGTATTTTACAACCTGTGAATGGCTTCGAACCTTTGCAACTGGAGTGTATTCGCCTCCTTCTAATGAAGCGATTGGTTTAATATTTAGCAAGGAACCGATCATTGCACGTCCCTTTCCGATTCTACCGCCTTTTGCAAGGTTTTCAAGTGTATCTACCACAACGAACAAGTTTGTATTTTGACGGATCGTTTCAACTGCTTTAAGAATTTCTTCCAATGGCTTTCCTTCTTTAGCAAGCTTGGCAGCTTCAATTACCTGAAAGGCCAATCCTTTAGAAATAAAGCGGGAATCTACAACCGCCACATCTGTTGAAGACATTTCTGCAGCAGACTCAGCTGAGCGCACAGTACCACTCATTCCACCTGTCATATGTATGGATAAAACTTTCGAACCATCTTTCCCTAATTCATCATAAAGTTCCACAAATGTTCCTGCCGGTGGCTGCGAACTTTTTGGTAATTCCTTAGAAGCTTTCATTTTTTCCAGAAAGCTAAGTGGTGAAAGATCTACTCTATCTAAGTATGTCTCTCCATCGATTGAAATGGACAGAGGAACTACATGAATATCCAGTTCCTTTACGACGTCATCTGATAAATCTACTGTTGAGTCTGTTACAATCTTAATTTTGGTCAATTTTGCCACATCCTATCTCCCATATCATTAGTATTATATCGTTAAATGCAAAGGAATTAAATAGATACGAAGGATTTCCACAACCGGTTGTCTAAATTGATATATTTTTGAACGTGTATTTTCCGTAATTGTTTCATATATGTAGTGATAAGCACATAAAAAGGACTGGTCCCACGTAATAATACGCTAAAAGACCAGATCCCAAGAAAATTATGCATTATTCTTTAACTCTTCTGATTGATATATTTCTTCATACTCTGACCATTTCGTCGTTCTCTTTAAATGTTCTCTAAAGCTGTACATGGTCTTAGGCCCATTCTGATTGACAACCTTTGAAATGAATTGATGAAGCCTGAGGTTTACCCTTAGATAGAGCGGGCTATCTTCCTTCATGACAGGAACTTCTAAGATTTTGACCTTCCGTCCATCCTTTGATTTGAACTCAATGGTTTTTGTCAGCAAAGTATCAATCCTCTTTTTCACCCGTTTATACTCTTATTATACCCCATTTAATGGCGCATAAAATGTCTAATCGTGCAAAAACTCTAATATTTTTTCTCTAAATCGGCTATGAAACAGGCACAATACATTCGGGGGAATCATGTTTGGATGAATTGACGATATCGGATACCTGGTATCCTTTCATTTGGTCTTTTTGAAGCGGCGTTAAAACCGAAGAAGCTTCTTCAAAAGAGTAATCGTCTGTGTTTACCCATTTCTCAACCGCTTCCTGACTCGTGAGAATAACAGGCATTCGTTCATGTACTGGTTGTACAATGGCATTTGCACCTGTCGTAAGGATTGTGGAGGTTGTGAACTCTCCATTGCGATCCCACAATCCGGCAAACACAAATGGCTCTTCTTCTTTTAATTGAAATCTTACAGGTACCTTTTGATCTTTCTCCTTCTTCCATTCATAAAATCCATCGGAAAAAATCACCATTCTTTTCGAATGGACAAGGGAATTGAAGCTCGGTTTCTCCAATAAGGTTTCACTACGGGCATTGATCAACGGTTTCCATTTCTTCCGATCGGCCCAATGAGGCACGAGCCCCCACGTTATCTCTCCTGCTCTGCGCTTGCCCTTATGTGAAATAAGGGACAATACTTTTTGAGTTGGAGCAATATTGTATCTTGGCTGCCACTCTTCAAGGAATTCATCAATTAAGTATTGCCTTACTAATTCTTCTAGTGGGGTTGTTAAGGAAAATCTACCGCACACAATTGCCACCTCATTTGTTTTCTTTATTTAGGAATATACATCATTATGAGAAGAATTTCTAATCCAAAAGGCGCACTTTAACCCTTTACTATGTTAATGATTGCACAATGACGATAAGAGGATTATCATAAATATATACAATATTGACTCATTGAGCGTTCAATGAGGGGATAATAGAAAGGATGAGACTTCTTTGACATATGATTTCGATTTTTCCAATTGGAAAGAAGAAGTTGCGAACGCCATTACCCACGGAATTGGATTGATTTTGAGCATCCCCGCTTTAGTAATGTTAATCATTTTCGCCGTTCACGAAGGCACTGCATGGCACGTTGTCAGCTTCTCTATCTTCGGTGCTTCAATGATACTTCTATACTTATTTTCAACTTTGTTACACAGCTTTAAGCCTTCAAAGGTAAAAAATCTATTTGCCATTTTAGATCATTCGGCGATATATATCCTGATCGCGGGCACGTATACACCGTTTATGCTAGTCAGTGTGAGAGGTGCACTAGGCTGGACATTGTTTGGGATTGTCTGGGGACTCGCAGTTGTAGGGATTGTATTTAAATGTTATTTTGTTCAACGTTTCCAGGTCGTTTCCACTCTCTTTTACCTGGTAATGGGCTGGCTCGTTATCATTGCCATTAAACCGTTGTACGCAAGTCTTACCGGTGCCGGATTCGGGCTGCTGCTGGCAGGTGGGATCATGTATTCCATAGGAGCCATTTTCTATGTGTGGAACAAACTGCCTTACAATCACGCAATCTGGCATCTTTTCGTCCTGGCAGGAAGCAGCTTTATGTATTTCTGCATTTTGTTCTACGTTTAAGGATGTTATGGTTTTTCAATAAAAGGGTACTGACGGAATATCCCGTCAGTACCCTTTTATGATCTTCTCATCTATTTACGTACATATACATTAAATTCATAGTCGTAAGGATTATTCTCATCCTTCAATCCTTTAACAGATGAGATACAAGTGAAATCCTCCCATGGTATGGAAGGCATGGTCGTGTCGCCTTCAAATTCATGATGAATCTCTGTTACATACAACTTATCTACATGGGGAATGAACTGCTTGTACACTTCTCTCCCGCCCATAATAAAGATTTCTGAATCTCTTCCTTCCGCCCAATTTAGGATATCCTCCACAGAATGCAGGACAAGACAGCCATCCGGTTGAAAGCTTGTATTTCTTGTAAGAATGACATTCTCCCGATTTGGTAACGGCTTACCGATGGAATCAAACGTTTTTCTTCCCATGACGATTCCATGTCCATCCGTCGTTTTCTTAAAAAATTTCAGGTCTTCAGGAAGCCTCCATGGCAATCCATTGTCTTTCCCAATCAATCGATTCTGATCCATTGCCCAAATAAAAGAGATCATACACTCACAGCTCCTTTAATATGTGGATGCGGATCATATTCTTCAAGGTTGAAATCATCAAACTTAAATCCGAAAATATCTTTCACTTCTGGATTGATAGATAATGATGGTAATGATCTGGGTTCTCTGGAAAGCTGTAAATTCACTTGATCAAGGTGATTCTGATAGATATGGACATCACCAAAAGTATGAACAAACTCTCCAACTTCCAGATCACATACCTGGGCTACCATCATCGTTAATAGAGCGTATGAAGCTATATTAAAAGGAACGCCGAGGAATACATCAGCGGAACGTTGGTACAGCTGACAGGATAATTTGCCATCGGCTACATAGAATTGGAATAAGCAGTGGCAAGGAGGCAAAGCCATATGATCTACATCCGCAACATTCCACGCACTTACAATCATTCTTCTGGAATCGGGATTGTTTTTAATCGTATCAATGAGGTTCTTAATTTGGTCAATCGTTTCCCCGTTTGCTCCAGACCATGATCTCCATTGGTGACCGTATACTGGGCCTAACTCTCCATTTTCATCGGCCCATTCATTCCAAATCCGGACACCGTTTTCCTGAAGATATTCAATGTTTGTATCTCCTTTTAGAAACCAAAGGAGTTCATGGACAATGGATTTCACATGCAGTTTTTTAGTTGTAAGGAGAGGGAATCCTTCTTTTAGATCAAAACGCATTTGATAACCAAATGTGCTTATCGTGCCTGTACCTGTTCGATCTTCTTTCTTGGTGCCATGTTCAAGGACATGTTTGCACAAGTCTAAATATTGCTTCACAACGACCACACCTTTTATAAGTTTATAGTTCTTTAAAGAATTGATATGTTGCTGGTGCCTTCTTTTTTAGAAGATTTCTAGTTTCAGAGTTTAAATAATACATAGCAAATGTTTCAGCAAAATATTCTTCTTTGTATTGAAGAAAATAGGGTTCGTTCGGGAATACCCGTGGAGCTTCCCTCTTCCAAATAGGCAAAAATTCCAGCTCGTAATTAAGATCCGTTAAGACGTAACGATCAATACTGTGAGCGAGTTCATGTAATTCCAGATTAGTCGAATTATGCCCCTTCCCTTTCTCACTATGACCGATTTTCACTAATACAAGCTTCGATCCACCGATCCCGGGAACGTCATCCCATGTAATACTTTTATTAGTGTACCCTCTTGGGGTTACTCCTTTCAAGTGACTTGTGGTAGAAAAATCGGTTAATTTTTTTTCAAACAGCCTTATTTTGATTTCCTGTGAATTCGTAGACTCTAAGAGTGCGGTCGGAATATGATCTAATCTTTCAATCATTTCCATAGCAGCTGTTTTATCATAAGCAGCATGTGGCAACAGGACCATATTTTCTAACTGTTTACTGGATTGAAGGTGTAATTGTGTTTTTAGAGGAGAATGCTTTAAGAGGGTTCCACTGTAGTTGGCTTTTGAGTTGGTCCACAGAATGACCAGAGTAACCGAAATAGCGAGGATGATGAATATACGCTTCAATTATTGTCCCTCCTTTCTTCTAAGGAAAGTATCATGATGTTATTACTATTTTAACATAATGATACAGTTGTTTTTAGGAGAGATTGTTTCCAATAACTAAAGCGGAGGCGGCTTGCTCAGAGGCGACAAGCATAAGACGAAGCTGCCGGAAAGGCGCTCTTTGCCTTTTTGGCAGGTTTGACTTATGACCTCGAGCCTCTAGCCGCCGGAGCTGGATGATAACTATAGCGGAGGCGGCTTGGGCAGAGGCGACATGCATAAGGCGAACCTGCCATTCAAATTGAAACAAAAAAGCAAGCACGCATAATTCACGCACTTGCCTTTATTCTTATATGGACGTTGAAATCAGGAGACACTCATCCATTGTGGCGGAGTGTTTTTATCCCAATATATGCTTCCTAAATCATGATGTGCTTGAAATTGATCATGCACTGTATGATAGTGAAAGTTGAAGTAATAGCCATCTTTAGGCGGATGGTCTTTTCTTACATGGAACCGTATGACATCTTCACCAGAGCGTTGGTCATAAATATGAAAAATCTTTTCTGTTTTTGCATATTGGGGCACTTCTGAAATAGTAAGTGACGTTAAGTCTTCTTCTGGAAATTGAACAGCTGTATCAGCTATCGCCTTTTCGATCTTAGGAAGGATTAAAGACTTGAATTCGTCTTCAATGACAGGCTTGATCTTAGTCCCAAACTTTTCATAAGCGTTTTTCTCTGCTTGGGCCATCATATTCACTATGAAATCCTCATGGGAAATGGAAGACTCCTCTTCCAGTACTTCCTCTGGAACAGATTCAACCGACGAAGGCTTCCCATTGCCTTTTGCCATGGTATGATTTTGTTCATTCAGGAAGGCTTGTGAAGGGGAAACAAGTCCAAATGTTAGAATGGATAGCAGGATAAAAAACGACTTTTTGAGCCAGATTGACATAGATAACGTCCTTTCCTATGTATTACGTCTATTATTATACTATTTCTTACGGATAAAAAGTGAAAAAGGTTTCATTTTTTTGTAGGATATAAAAATATTTATGTGGTAGTATATTAAAGAGGATACTTTGTAAGGAGGATAACTAGATGGATACAGGACTTATGATCAATATCGGATACTTACTTCTATTAGGTTATTTCATTGTACTAGGATTTACTGATTAATACTTAGATGATTAGACAGGCTTAAGATGCCTGTCTATTTTATTGTTAAAAAAAGGTCATTTTCACAAAGATCGTTTTTTAACAAAAGGTCTTCTTCGGCCCTGTCAATCAGTGTGTGCTGGATGGTGAGGGGAACTGCTCCGCTTGCAGCTAGCGTTCGGCCGAGACCCCACAGAGACAGTACGTCGAGAAGACTCGACTTCCTCCCCTGGGAATCTTGTGTCTGGAGCGAAAAGGAACGGTCCCTGTTTTCACACTACCAATTGTTTAAATTATTTTCTTCTTAGGAGAGACATAATTTTTGCGATTAGAGCTAAATAATAGACTTTTATACTCGAATGATCCCAAAGTGAAATTTGGCTGATGGTCTTTTGATTACGTGAAATCCCAGTTCTTCGAATAATGGGGACTGATAGTGCTCTTTTAATACTACCCGCTTTTTGGCCACCCTTATTGCTTGTTCTATTCCTTCTTTTGTTAAGCCTGTATAGCTTGCCCAATGGCGGATTGGGTTGATTCCATGAGAATCTGTTAAGGCATCTTCGAACATGGGATCAAGGTAGACGACATCAAATGCATCATCCGGAATACCTTTTAATTCTTCCTGAAAATGTCCATTGATGACACTGATTCGATTCATGGCGCTATTCAGATCGTGAAGTGGAGATACCCAGTCCTGAAGTCCGTGATGAAGGATATGTGAGATATACTTATTCGCTTCAATTCCGACTACTTTCCCCTTTTCGCCGACTATATGACTGGCGATGATACTATCTGATGCAAGACCTAGTGTACAGTCCAGAAAACTCATGCCCTCCTTAAGATCGGCAGCCTCAACGAGTGGATCGGTCTCTCCGCGAATGATTCTCTTGATTCGGAAGGAAGCGGAATTAGGGTGGAAAAAGAATGGTTCGCTATTGTCTTCTCTAGTATGAAGTTCTAATCTCTCTTTTCCGATCACTAAACAGTCTTGTTCGTGCAGAGTCATATGGTGTAGAATCGATCTCTTTTTTCTGGGGATATAGGGAATATCGAGTACCTCTGCTGTTTTATATGCTTTTTCTATGACTTCCTGGTTCGCTCTCCCACATGTTGTTACAAACACGATAAACATTCCCTCCTTTAATGGTACCATTTTGCTTATACAAATTTTTTATGTTTATTTATCCTACCATAAAAGAAACGGATGACAGAGTCACCCGTTTTTTTGGTCTTTAGCAATTTTCGTTAAAAGCAGTGGATAAATTGGAAATGATAGACGAAATATCATGATCTTCAATTTCTTCCCTTGGGATGAAATGAACGACTTTTTTTCCTTTAAGTAAAGCCATTGACGGGGAGGAAGGCTCGTACCCTTCGAAGTACTCTCTCATTTTGGCGGTTGCCTCTTTGTCTTGCCCTGCAAAGACAGTAACGAGGTGATCCGGTGTTTTTTCATTATTCATGACTGATTGCGTTGCAGCGGGTCTTGCAAGTCCCGCTGCACACCCGCATACTGAGTTAATAACGACCAGGGTTGTTCCATCTGCATTGTCCATATAATTCTCAACTTCTTCTTCTGTACCCAATTCTTTGAAGCCTGCTTGTGTAAGTTCTTGTCTCATCGGTTTAACTAACTGCCTCATATACTCTTCGTAAGCCATTGACATTTATAATCAACCCTTTCCCACTATTATTGGTGACGTGCTTCGGTCATCTGTTTCCAAACAGATCCTTTTGCTTCTTCTCCGCCCTCTATTCGTTCGATGGCCATTTTCACTTGAAGCTTCACTTCGAATTCAGGGTCATTTTCCGCTTCCCGTAAGCCAGGCAATGCAGATTCATCCCCTACCTCATAAAGGAACATGGCAGCACGCCATCTCACAAGTTTACTCTTATCCTTTAAGGCTAGAATCATTTCAGGAGTGGCTTTTGCAAAACCTAAGTCCGAAAGGCAATCTCCAGCCGTTCTCCTTACTGTGACTGATTTATCACGTAACCCTTTATACAACAAAGGAAGAACTTTTTCATCTTCAATCATTCCCAAATAGACAATAGCCAATCGGCGAATGGATACTTTCTCGTCCTCCAGGGCTTTCTCCAGCAGAGGCAGGTCATCTAAAGTCGGATCCTCCATCGCATCAAGCTTCTGATACCTTGTTTGCCAGTCCGGCGCTTCAAAGTCCGCGACACTTACCTTTTGCTTTTTCTTGTAAATGAGAGGTCCTTTGGAATCGGTTGTTTCCTGTGCTTCTTCTACAAGTGCTGCCAGCCTTTCAGAAGGATAGGCTGCAACTAGTTCTTCCGTCACATTGTTACCAATCTCATCTAAGTCTCCGTACCGGATACCGTAATCTTTCCACTTTCTGAGAAGGACGACATTATCCCCATCTTTTTGAGACTGACCGATCGCTTCCAGGAATGGGGTCGGAAGTGAAAATCGCTTCTCTTGTTCCCCGTCTGTCACCTTTACTTGCATCGGAATTCCTTTGAACATCTGCACGCTAACATTCACTTCACCAAAATGTTCTTCCATGGGAGATTCATTTTCCTGGTCCAGAGTATCTTCACCGAAAGCTTTTCTAACCTGTGGCAAAAGCTCCTGCCAATCGAATTTCGCATTTCGCTCAACGGCTAAGAAGTCGGCAACATGATAGACCCCTTTAATACCGTCTATGGCAAGGATATCTTTAATGACGGGAGGAGCCCCGTCCGTTTCATCTTTTTTATAATTATTGCTCTTCCCGGCTTTCATTTCCTGATCAAGAAGAACTTTCATCGTATTAGGACTTGGAGTAGGTTCAATCGATACTATCCTCAAGCTTGATACCCCTTTCTATAAACAGTTCTTATACCATCCATTCTAACACAGTATCCATGATGCCTTAAACGAAGAGACTTATTCAGCAAATTCGGAAAGGTATGTCCATCTTTCAATGAGCTCTTCCAATTGCTCGTTAAGATTTTGACTTTCATTCATTAACTGCTGTGCTTTTTCAAAGTCACTGCCGACCTTTTGCAGCTCAACATCTGCTTCTTTTATCCTCTGCTCGATGTCGGCCATCTTTTCTTCAATTTCGTCCCATTCTCTCTTTTCCATGTAAGAAAGTCTCTTTTTCTCTTTTTCCTTCTCTTCCTTCACGGGAGCAGATTCTTGCTTCTTGACCGGATCCTGCTTCTTACTTTTCGCTTCGTTCTTTTCCAAGTACTCAGTATATTCCCCAAAGTAAAAGTCGATTTGTCCATCTCCATTAAAGACCAGTAATTGCTCAGCTGTTTTATCTAGAAAGTAGCGGTCATGGGAAACGGTTATGACAACACCTGAAAATTCATTTATATAATCCTCCAGAACGGTGAGGGTTTCTGTGTCTAAATCATTCGTCGGCTCATCAAGCAAAAGGACATTCGGTTTTGACATCAATAACTTAAGTAAAAAGAGTCTTCGTTTTTCTCCTCCGGAAAGCTTTCGGATCAATGTACCATGCGTACTCATTGGAAAAAGGAATCTTTCCAACATGGAAGTAACTGAGATTTGCTCGCCTTTATCCGTCGTTATATATTCTCCTGCTTCCCTTATATATTCGATCATACGCATATTCTCATCAAGTTCTTCATGACCTTGAGTATAGTATGCGACCTTTACGGTTTGGCCTTTGAGTAAATCACCACTTGTAAGATCGTCGGTTCCGGCAAGAAGGTTAAGAAATGTTGATTTTCCGCTCCCGTTTTTACCTACGATTCCGATTCGGTCTTTAGGTTTAATAAGGAAAGAAAACTCATCTAAAATTCGCTTGTCTTCAAACATTTTTGAAGCATCCTTGAACTCAAACACTTGTTTACCCAGACGGTTTCCTCCGATTGCCATGTCAACCTGGCCGCCCGAAGGACCTGAAGACATCGTATCCTCTAAATTTTCAAATCGTTGAATTCGAGCCTTTTGTTTAGTGGTTCTGGCTTTTGCTCCCCTTCTCATCCAGGCAAGCTCTCTTCGATAAAGGTTTTGCTGTTTTTCGGATATTTGGCGTTCCACTTCTTCCCTGGAAGCCTTTGCCTCAATAAAAGAAGCATAATTTCCTTTGTAGGAGTAAAGGTTTCCTCCATCCAATTCGAAGATTCTGTTCGTTACCTTATCGAGGAAATAACGATCATGGGTCACGAGCAACACAGATCCGTTATACTTTCCTAGATAATCTTCCAGCCATTTGATGGACTGGTAGTCTAAATGGTTGGTCGGTTCGTCCAGGATTAATAAGTCAGGTGTTTCAATCAGGACGCCTGCCAGCGCCACTCTCTTTTTTTGCCCACCTGACAGCTCGCTCATTTTCTTTGAAAAGTCGTGAATTCCCAGTTTTGTTAAAATGGATTTCGCATTTGCACTTGCATCCCAGGCGTGAAGTATATCCATTTGCTTTTGAGCTTCAAATAAATCTTCTTGTATTCGAGGATTTTCTGAGTTGTTCTCCATTTCCATAAGGGCCATTTCATAATTCCGCATAGCCTGAATGATTTTTGCTTCACCACGAAACACTTGTTGTATCACGGTTAAATCCCCATCAAAAGCAGGCTCTTGCTGAAGGTAGGCAATATGATAATCGCCCGGCTTTGAAAGCTCTCCGGTATCATATTCTTCCATCCCGGCAATGAGTTTCAATAGGCTTGATTTACCCGTTCCATTCACCCCGATCAGTCCGACTCTTTCTTTCTCGGTAATTGAAAACGATATATCTTTAAATAGAGTTTTCTCTCCATACGTTTTAGAAAGATTCTCAGCTGTTAACATTCTCATTCTTGACCAGTCCATTCTTTATTAAATTGCTCTAAAAACCGCAGCATGAAAGCATGACGTTCCTCTGCCAGTTTCCTTCCCGCTTCCGTACACATTAAGCCTTTCAACTTCAATAACTTTTCATGAAAATGATGGATACTGGAACTATCCCCATTTCTATACTCCTCTACGGTCATTTCCGTCCTGACTTGAAATTCAGGGTTATAAAGTGGCCGACCTTTCTTTCCTCCATATGCAAATGTTCTTGCAATCCCTATGGCACCAATGGCGTCAAGGCGATCGGCATCCCGAACGATTTTCGCTTCTAAAGATGTTAATACTGCTTCGTGACCACCTTTATATGAAATGGAATAAATAATCGATTTCAGTAATTTCGTTTCAGCTTCCGTAAGAGACAGGGTGGATAGGATGTGATCCAGCCTTCTCTTCCCCTCTTCTTCTTCCACGAACTTATCATCCGGAACATCATGCAGCAATGCAGCCAACTCGATGATATATGTATGGGGTACATTTTCTTCCCTGGCAATGATAATTGCCTGCTTTCGTACACGATCCAAATGATACCAATCATGTCCAGTAGACTCACCAAGGTACTCACATTTCAAATAGTCGATTATACCGTCCAGCTTTTTCCGTTCCATGGTCACCTTCTCCTCTATTGTACCAAATAATATCCTCTAATCAGAATAAAAAGGAGTGGATGTATGATTCTTCACATCCCTCCTTTCTCTACTAATTCTGTTCGTCATCTCCAAACCAGCTTATTCCGATCGTATTTGCGCCTGCATGTACTCCGATGACAGCTCCCAAAGGATACGCCCCGAATTCTATCTCCGGGTACGTTTTTTTCAATTGGTCTATCCATTCTAATGCATCTTCCCGGTTTAACCCGTGTAATACGGATATTTTCTTTATTTTCTTCACGGATAGAGCTTGATCTAAGCGATCACTCATGCTCGTCAATCCTTTTTTAATACTTCTTACCTTATCCTTCACTTCAAGTTTTCCATTCTCTATGGCAAGCATAGGCTTTACATTGAGAACACTTCCAAGGAAGAAAGAAAGCCCACTCATTCGTCCACTTTTATGTAGTTGCTCTAAGCTGCCCACCATTACATAGGTTTCACAAGAAGCGATTCTTTTTTCAATTGCTGCTTTTATTTGTAGTGGATCTTTTCCTTCATGCAGCAGTCTTTGACCGTACAGGATCAATTCTGTCAATGGATTGGAAATGACCTTGGAATCTATACAGATAATGTTCGGCAGGGTATCCTTTAACAGTTCTGCAGCTTGATGGGCAGATGAATATGTGCCGCTGAAATGGGAAGAAACATGAATCGAAAAGATATAATCATAGTCCTTGGATAATTCTTCAAACAACTCTTTAAACGTCCCGATTGAAGGTTGTGAGGTTTTCACTTCTACCTTTTCTTCCTTTAATTTCAAGAACAGTTCTTCCGGAGATAAGTCTACGCCGTCTTGATACTCCCGCTCCCCAAAGAGTATATTCATTGGAACGATATAGATATGATTTTCTTTACTACTTGAATGAATTGGAACAAATGCTGTGCTATCTGTTACCCAGGCTATTCTCATTGTAAAATCCCCTTTTTCTATATAATGATAAACTCTTTGTAGTACTAGAAGTCTATTCTTTCAAGCTGTTGTAATGTATCAACGGAAAATGAGATCATTTGAAGAACATCATCCACCATTTCTTCTGTAATGACTCTATTAAAAGTCAGTACCCCCTCGTACGCAGTCGGTTGAAGAGAAGATATAACTTCTTTCCATTCCCAATTTTTATCCTTATTCCATGTTTCTTCAAGAAACGACCGGCAATGGTGCAACTTCTCATCTCCCTTATAGACGATGAGGATATCAGCTCCTGCCATATTCTTTTCTGTCATCATCTTTCTCTCTGCCAGAAAATGACCCATATCAGCTTTTAAATGAAATTCAATCGAAATGGATTTCTTGTAAGGTAAAGAATAGTGAATTTGATAGCAACGCTCATAGTGGGCAAAGTCAAATAAATCCTTCCGGTCAAGGATTTGGATTTCCCCTGTCAAATCAAGATCATAGACAGCTCCTTCAAAGACTACCTTTAAGTTATCAAAGGCTGTTGGATCAAACATGTTCTCCTCTCCTTTCAAACCTCAATGACTAAAATAACCCTACCGCCCTGCCGTCATCATCCACATTCATTCCGAATGCTGCCGGATTTTTTGGCAGGCCAGGCATGGTCATGACTTCTCCTGTTAATGCAACAATAAATCCTGCTCCGATCTTCGGCTTAAGCTCTCGGATTGTGATTGTAAAATCTTCAGGACGGCCGAGTTTAGCTGGATCATCTGATAAGGAATATTGGGTCTTGGCCATACAAACCGGCAGGACGCCCCACCCTTGATCTTCAAACTGCTGGAGCTGCTTTCGTGCTTTCACCGTGTAATCTACTTCTTTCGCTCCGTAAACCTTTTTCGCAATCGTTTCAATTTTAGATTGGAGTGAATCAGAAAGTTCATATAGACGAGAAAATTCTTTCGTGTTCCCTTCTATCTCATCCAATACCTTTTCGGCTAAGTCTCTTCCACCCTCTCCACCTTTAGCCCATACATCGGTTAGTGAAACTTGTACTCCCAGGTTTTCGCACCACTTTATAAGGGTCTGGATTTCGTCATCACTATCCGTCACAAATCGATTAACCGCAATCACATAAGGTACGTTGAAATGATCTAACGTTTCCATGTGCTTCTTCAGATTAGATAGTCCTTTTTGCAGTGCCTGAAGATTTTCAGTTTGAAGATCACCTTTCCCTTGACCTCCATGCATCTTCAGAGCACGAATGGTGGCAACAAGCACGATGGCATCCGGTGCTATGTCTGCAGCTCGAGATTTGATATTCAGAAACTTCTCGGCTCCTAAATCAGCACCAAACCCAGATTCCGTTACAACATAATCAGCCAGCTTAAGAGCCGTTTTGGTTGCCATGACACTATTACACCCATGGGCAATGTTTGCGAATGGCCCGCCATGAATAAGGGCAGGAGAATGTTCGATCGTTTGAACGAGATTAGGTTTTATGGCATCCTTTAACAATAAGGTCAGCGCACCTTCAACTCCTAAATCTTCAACGGTCACCGGTTGTTTTGAAAAGTTGTATGCGACAACCATTCTTCCAAGCCTTCTTCTTAATTCCTCAAGATTTTCAGATAAACATAGAACAGCCATAATCTCAGATGCCACTGTAATATCAAATCCGTCTTCACGGGGAACACCTTGCACCGGTCCACCTAAACCAACGATGATTTGTCTGAGGGCACGGTCATTCATGTCCAGAGCCCGTTTCCATACGACCCTTCTTTGATCAATATTCAATTCATTTCCCTGATGGATATGATTATCTACCAATGCGGCTAAAGCGTTATTCGCAGTCGAAATAGCGTGGATATCACCTGTGAAATGAAGGTTGATATCCTCCATGGGCAGGACTTGTGAATACCCTCCTCCTGTTGCTCCGCCTTTTATTCCCATCGTTGGACCAAGTGATGGTTCCCTCATGGCAATGATGGTGTTTTTATCTAACTGATTTAACGCATCCCCGAGTCCAACCGTAACCGTTGATTTCCCCTCGCCTGCAGGAGTCGGGTTAATCGAGGTTACAAGGATTAATTTCCCATTGGCATGGTCCTTGAGTTTATGTATCGCTTCATAGGATAATTTCCCTTTGTATTTACCATAAAGCTCTAGATCATCTTCTGTGAGACCGATTTTTTTCGCAATGTCCAGTATCGGTTGCATAGTTGATTGTTGAGCAATTTCAATATCTGATTTTACTTTTTTCTTTGTTGTCGTCACTTGAACTCACCTTCTAGTTTCATATTTACAGCTAAGCAGCATGTACTTTTATTCCATTCACTATTTACTTTACAAAATAGCATGCATTTCCTTAAAATTCATTTACAGAGAGTTTGTACTCTGTAACGATTGTATTTCTTTATTTTACTATAAATCAACCTTATCTCTTTTAAGTTTATATCTCCACCATTATATCCTTCCTAATAAAAACATGACCGGTCCTCACACTTGAGAATCGATCATGTTTTTTTATTTTTGGAACATAAACAAGGTCATAAAGGTTAAAGCCTGTTTTAATTCATTTGTGAGATTCTCTGTTATGGACGACTTCACACCCTTTTTATATACCCAGTCTTCATCGACCTTCTTCCACCCTTTTTCACCAGCCAGTTTCTCTAATTCCCATGGCATCATCGTATTACATATAGCTTCCTTTCCGTGTAAACGAGGAAAGGCATTATCTCTGGGGTGAGCAGTGGGACCTAATAAACCAATACATATGTACCCATTCGGAGTCACAACCCGTTCGATTTCGTTTAGAGTATGTAAGGGATCTTCAGTCCATTCAACTGAATTTATCGCCATGACGGCATGAAATTGTTCATCTTGAAATGGAAGGGATCGCAAATCACCCTGTAGAAATGATAGTTGGTCCATTTCTTGCTTCTTCGCTATTTCAACCATTTTCCCAGAAAAATCCATCCCTGTGACCACATAGCCCTTCTTATATAACAAGTAGGAACCATATCCGTCACCACATCCTAAATCAGCTACACGATTCCCAGTATCAATATGTTTAGTGAAGAATGGGATGATCGCTTTCCTACTTCCGCTCGTCCACATTTCAACGCTTCTTTCGTGCCAATAATCTGCATTGTCTTCCCAGCGGGTTTTCGCACTTGTATGCCATTCTGAATTTTTCATATGTACACCTCAATAATATTTTCTCTTTATTCTCTTTAGTTCTATATTCTCATTCGATAAGTGAAAATCCTTCTTTCAAGGGTGAAGACTTGGAGAACGCGGAATTAATAATAATATTATGTAAACTTAATAGACGAATTGGCAAGACGATTATGTTTTCCATCCTTTTTGTCCATACTAGTCCTATAATCAGAACAAGAAAGGTGATGTTGTATGGAAGAGATTTCTAAAGTTCAACGGAACTACCATGGAGACATTATCAGTTTCCAAACTTCTTCTGGCCGTATAATCTCTTATCGAAAAGCTGTTTTAGAAGCTTCTGAGGGATTACTTCAAGGAGTGACCTTGAATGAGAATGAATGGGGAGAAACAGAATTATCAAGTATGTCCGTTGATGATGGAAGCTTCAATGACTATCCTTCAATTTTTTGAACGGGACCTTTTACTGATTTCTGCACTTAGAAACAGTACCTAAATACAACAAAAAGGACATTCATGCCATGTTGCATGAAGTCCTTTTTTTCTGTTTCAGTTGCCATGATTTTTATTCACTACGATTTTGAATGGTTCGAAGTTCTTCCACCCGGTCCTTCTCTTCATCGAAGAATTGGACGAGATCTCCAATACGATCAATGGAATCCCAGCTTAAGTGGTGTTCGATTCCTTCCACGTCTTCATAAATATGCTCTTCTTTCACTCCAATTACACGAAGGAATTGTTCTAATAGTTCATGTCTATATACTAAACGCTTTCCTACTTTGTTTCCTTTTGGAGTCAGAACAAGCCCGCGATATTTCTCGTAAATGAGATAATCGTCCTTATCTAACTTCTGCACCATTTTGGTAACCGAGGAGGGGTGAACAGATAAAGCTTCTGCTATATCTGATACTCTGGCATAACCTTTGTTCTCAATTAACATATAAATCTGTTCTATATAATCTTCCATACTTGGTGTAGGCATTCTGTACCCTCCAAATTTCCATAAATATCATTAAAAGTTTACTATAACTACAGAATGAATACAACCCAAGCACTTTAAATTACTCCTCTGTCAACCGTTGATTCAGCACCCTGGATACCAACCCATGTTTCGGTGATAACATCCATACGATGAAGAAAACAAGTCCGGCGGCCACTGCCATTGCACCTGAAATGGACACATCGAACATCTTTGCCCCGTAATATCCGATGATGCTATCAAAGACTCCAATGCCCCCGCTTAAAAGAAGCATCACTTTATATCGGTCAGTAAGTAAATATGCTGTAGCTCCAGGGGCAATGAGCATCGCTACCACGAGAATCGCACCTACGCTATCAAATGCGGATACAGTCGTAACGGATACCAGACCCATTAATATATAATGAACCGCAAGTACCGGGATACCGATAGCCGCTGCCATACTTGGATCAAAAGAAGTTAATTTAAACTCTTTGAACAGAAGGAAAATGATGAGAATATCCAATAGCAATACAGATCCCAGCATCACAACTGATTTAGGAATGTCCCCAAGTATTGGCAATGACAAGGTATTCCAAGGGACGAATGCAATTTCACCCATTAAGGCATGCTCCACATCCAAATGAACATTTTTAGCAAACAATGAAATGAGGATGACCCCTACAGCAAACAGGGAAGTAAACACTACACCTATTGCAGCATCTTCCTGGATCCCGCTGGAATTCAATAACTGAACCATAAAGGTAGTCAACAATCCAGCCACTGCTGCACCGATCAACATATAAAATCCATTCATACTTTGGCTGACAATGAATGCCATAACCAGTCCGAGGAGCACGGTATGGCTGATTGCATCTGCTAACATCGACATCTTTCTCAGGATTAAGAAGCATCCTACGATGCCACAGGATAAGCCTACTAAACTACCAGTAAGAAGAATCCATAATTCATAACTCATATCCTTGCCCCCCTCTTCTGCTTGACATCTTTACGTTTAAGAAAGGATATTGCATATAAATATCGGACATTTTCATTTGCAGCTTTGTGAGTTGTTCTTTTGATAACGCCTCTTTTTCTTCCTTTTCAATCCACTGGATATCAATTGACCCCAACTCACTCGGGTACATTTCTTTCAATTCCATGATTTCATCAACAAAGCTGAATTGCTCCGCTTTCATTAGCCCTGATTTTGTAATCGTTAATATTCCATCCTCTTGATTCAGGTAACCTTTTTTCATTAAATGCTTCAATACCCGATTAAATCTTAAGTTAGAAATATTGCTTTGTTGAAATAAATATTCTACACGTATCGTTTGTTTACCGGATTCATACATCTTTTTCAGTATAAAGCGCATTGCCAGTCGATCATCATTTTTCAATCTTTTCAATATAACCGAGATTAATCCGCGCTTCGGAGAGAACAGCATGGATATGATGAAAATAACTGTGGCCGTCAATACAATGAATGGGCCGGTCGATAACCCTTTACCAAGGGTACTGATCAGCGTTCCGATTGCCCCTGATAAGCCTCCGACCATTCCAGATATAAACACCATTATCCATAATGAATCCGTCCAGTATCTTGCTGATATGGCTGGAGTGATCAGCATAGCCGCCATTAGGATGACACCTACTGCTTGAATTCCGATGACAACCGTAATAACTAATAAGGAAACAAAAAGAAAATTCAAAAATCCTACAGGAAGCCCTATTCCCTTCGCAAATTGAGGATCAAAGGTACTTACCTTAAATTCTTTGAATAAAAGTGACGTAATAATAATTAAAGCCGCTGCCGTTAAGCCCATAAGCTGAACATCTCTCCCCACCAGGGAAGCTGCCTGCCCAAAGATAAAATCATCCAAGCCGCTTTGGTTACCCGTAGGCATTTGAGCAACCTTTGTTAAAAGGACGATTCCCAATCCAAAGAATACAGACAATACTAAGCAAATAGCCGTGTCTTCCTTGATTCTCGTTGTGTTCGTAATGAGTTGTATCGTGTAAGCAGCAAGTAGACCCGTGGCGGCAGCACCAATCAATAGTACAAAGAAATTTTTCTCACCCATGAACATAAATGCAAAACAGATTCCCGGCAATGCTGCATGGGCGACCGCATCCCCTATTAAGCTTTGTTTCCTTAGTAAAGCAAAGCTGCCTAAAACTCCGCTCGCAATTCCCAGTAATAAAGTACTAAGTAATACCCATTGGGTATTTCCGTCCGTTAAAATCGATTGCCATAAATGATTCATCGTATTCACCTCTTTCTATGGATGAATTAACATTTGATCCCTTTCCAGGAAAGATAGTTTCCCACCATAGGTTAGTTGTAAATTCTCTATACTAAACACATCTTTTGTCGGACCATAGGCTATCGTTTTTCTATTCAGTAACAGCGTCCAATCGAAATACTCTGTAACAGTCTGTAAATCATGATGAACAACCAATACAGTCTTGCCTTGTTCCTTCAATTCATTCAATAAGGAAATGATTGCTTTTTCCGTCGCAGCGTCCACACCAACAAATGGTTCATCCATGAAATAAACTTCCGCTTCCTGAGCCAGTGCCCTCGCAAGAAAAACCCTTTGCTGCTGTCCTCCTGATAACTGACTGATTTGTCTTGATGCAAATTGAGTCATTCCTACTTTATCGAGACACTCCATTGCAAATTGAACATCTTTTTTTGATGGTCTCTTAAACCATCCTAAATGACCATATCTCCCCATTAATACGACATCCAATGCATTTGTAGGGAAATCCCAATCTACAGATCCACGCTGGGGGACGTACCCGACTAATTTGCTTTTAGGGGAATAGGCTTTTTCAAAGATTTTGATATCACCGGACGAGCGGGGAATCAATCCCAGAATGGCTTTAATTAATGTAGACTTCCCTGCACCATTAGGACCGACAATTCCGATTAACTTACCCTTTGGAACAGAAAACCCTACGTCCATCAAAACCGGTTTTCTATGATACGCAACGGTTAACCCCTTAATATCAACTGAATTCATGGTATCGCCTCCTAAGACTTACTTTAGTCCCTCTACAATCGTATCAACGTTATGCTTATACATACCGATGTACGTTCCTTCTTCTGTACCTTCTTTGCCCATAGCATCTGAGAATAATTCCCCGCCTTTTTCAACTTCATGGCCTTTATCTTGCGCACCTGCTATAACGGCGTTGATCGATTTTTCAGAGATACTTGATTCTACAAACACAGCTTTGATGTTTCTTTCTACCAAAGTATTTACAAGAGACTGCACGTCTGCTAATCCATATTCAGCATCAGTACTCAGACCTTGTAATCCCATAACTTGAAGATCGTATTTTGCTCCGAAGTAATTAAATGCATCGTGAGCTGTTACAAGAACCCTTTGTTCCTCTGGAATCTTTGACATTTCTTCCGTAGAGTATGCTTTCAGTTCATCTAATTCGGCAAAGTACTTTTCAGTATTTCGAATGTAGTCTTCTTTGTTTTCAGGATCTTTCTCGATCAACCCGTCCCGCACTTGCTCCAATGCAATTTTCCATAAATCAATATCGAACCACACATGTGGGTCAGTTGCCGTATTATCTGCCTGATCCTTACGCAGTTTATCTTTAGGTATACTATCAGCGATTGCATAAGTCGGTTTTTCCTTGTTCATTTTTTCGAAGATCTCAAGCATTTTCCCTTCTAAATGGAGACCGCTATAGAAAATAATATCTGCTTCCTGAAATTTACCAATATCCGACTGTTTAGCTTTGTAAAGGTGAGGATCCACACCAGGTCCCATTAAACTTTGAACCTCTACATGCTCTCCTCCAATATTTTTAACTGCATCCCCTATTTGCCCTATTGTTGTCGTAACGACTATTTTATCGTTTTTAGTACCAGTGGTAGTAGCTCCACAGCCTGATAGGATAAGTCCTGACGCTAAAATTATGATCATCCCGACAAGAGCCATTAATCTTATTTTCATGTTTGATCTCCTCTCCAACCCAATTTTTTTGATATCTACTACATCTACCTTATTCATCAAACTTATATATGTTCACTTTTTTTTACACAAGTAATTTCTTTTTTATAAGACTACAAAAGTTTCCTTGATGCAATAAAAGTTTCCTTAGTGCAAATTTTATTTCCTTACTCAATATTTGTCAATACATATTAACCAAATTGTTTAAACATTTCAGCAAAAAAGAGGGAATGTTGACTCGAAAATCGTCATATTGTATAGTAAAGACATCATTGAAGTGTACGATTTTTATGCTTATTTCCAATGTATGAGAGTCAATCATTTCGTGAAAAATATTTTTCAGAGGCACAAACGTGCTTGAACGATTTAGGAGGATTCGAAAATGCAAAATGGTAAAGTAAAATGGTTCAACAATGAAAAAGGATTTGGATTCATCGAAGTTGAAGGTGGAGACGATGTATTCGTTCACTTCTCAGCGATTCAAGGTGAAGGGTTCAAATCATTAGAAGAAGGTCAAGAAGTTTCTTTCGACGTTGTTGAAGGAAATCGTGGACCTCAAGCAGCAAACGTAGTTAAATTATAATCGTTCGAACAATATAGCATACCAAAGGGCAGCAATTCTTATGTAATCCTAAGAATTGCTGCCCTTTATTATTCAATTCAATTTTTGTCCGTAATTTCGAATTTGTTCACCAATGGTGCATTTTTCTATACAAAAGCGGTGAGCATAGGTTTTACCATACTCTTTGCGAAAGTGAGCTTTAAGTAAGCAGTCGTTACAGTAGGTGTCTATGAGCTCATCCACTTTATCCACCACTTCTTTTCGATTCATGTGATCACTCCTAAGCTTGTTCAAGGACTTACTGTGTATTGTTATTTATAGAGTATATAATAGGGAACGAAATTATTCTATTCGTTTGTTACTGTGGACTTTTGTCCCTTCTAAAGCTTGATTGGCCAGCTTATCCGCTTCTTTATTATCTCTTCTATTCAGTACGACCCAATTGATTTTCAATCGAAGCTTTTTGATGAGGGCTTCAATACGATCGAGCCATCGACTCAAGCTCTCTTCATAACAAGGCCATTCCCCTTCCAACTGTTTTATTACCACCTGGGAATCTCCATTAATCGTACAAGGAGCATTCTTCACGCCGATTTCATCAAGCAATCCAAGGGCAATATGTAAAGCTGCGTATTCTGCTTCATTATTATTTTCAATTTCCTCGAGAAGTTCATTTTTTCTGATTCTAAATGATTCTCCACCTTTATCGTAATAGATGACAATCCCTGCACCGGCAATGAGCGATTCCTTATCAAACCCTCCGTCGAAATATACAACGATGTTTTCTGGTTCCTTTTCTAATTCCTGATTCAGTTTGATAAATTCCTTTCTTGACCACGAATTCCCCATTTCATCTATGATTTCAAGATCATGGACTCTTCCGGTTTTCATCAGATCATCGATATGAATCATTGTTTCTTTTCTTGGAAAGTAGTTGGATTCAAACCATATACTTGACGCTGTTTTGCTTGCATATTTAAATTTTAATCTCATTTCCATAATCATTCGCTCCTTATTCTTCATATGATTGTTCATTTATACTTTTATTTGTATAATGAGGACTATTGTTTCATTTACACGTTCATTAGGAGGCCTTTATATGTTTAATATATGGTTTGGATTAGTCTTCGTTCTCATTACATTCTCTTTACTTCTGCTTATGTATCGAATGTTTGGACGAACTGGACTGTTTGTATGGATAGGGGTATCCACGATACTTGCTAACTTACAGGTCGTTAAAACGATTGAAATTTTCGGGTTGACCGCTACTTTAGGGAATGCCATGTACGGAACAGCTTTTTTAGTAACAGACATCCTTAACGAAAAATATGGAAAAAAAGAAGCCCAGAAAGCGGTGTGGCTGGGTTTCTTCACTTTAATCGTTATGACTATTATTATGCAGCTCGTGTTAGTATTTCAACCACATCCTGAAGATTTCGCCCAAGAATCTCTGGCAACAATCTTTGGAATCATTCCAAGAATTGCTCTTGGAAGCTTAGTCGCTTACCTCGTGAGTCAATTAACAGACGTGTATATCTTCACGTATTTAAAGAGGAAATTCCCTTCAGATTCACAGTTTTGGATTCGCAATAACGGAAGTACGATGGTAAGTCAGCTTTTGGATACTCTTGTCTTCACAAGCATTGCTTTCCTGGGAGAATATCCGATGGATGTCTGGTTTGAAATATTCATTACTACCTACCTCCTCAAATGGGTCATATCCATTATTGATACCCCATTTGGTTATGTAGCAAAACGATTCCCTAAAGATATGTGATAGTTGGATGGAGCCTGGGGATGTGGTTTTCCCCAAGCTCTTTTATAGAAGGGATGAATCATGGATTCTTTCTCCCTGCCTTCTAATTTATATGCTACTATAAACTTATTCTAAAGATGTACTTTGAGGTGAACTCATATGATCGAAGTGAATATTGATGGAGCAAGTGCTGGTAACCCCGGGCCAAGTGGAGCCGGTATATTTATTAAAGACAACGGAAAAGTGGAAAAACACGCCATTCCTTTAGGGCTCATGGATAATCATGAGGCTGAATTTATAGCCTGCAGGAAAGCTCTGGAGATCTGTTTAGAAAAACATGCCGATACCGTTTGGCTGAAAAGTGATTCTCAAGCTGTCGTTCATGCGATTGAAAAAGAGTTTGTAAGGAATATTCAATATAAACAGTTGCTCGATGATATATTGGACTTGACCAAGCAAATAGACCTTTTCTTCGTTAAGTGGATACCCAGTAAGGAAAATAAAGCTGCAGATGAGCTGGCCCGAAAAGCTATTCATCTGAACTAAAGAGTGAAATAGGAGGCCGATTGGTGGCTCTCCCATTTTTTATGGTGTGAAGTTTGGGATCGAATGGAATTGCTTTGATTTATCGACCGTTCTACAAAAATCGACAGGCTCACAGACCCATACCAACAAAACAAAGACCATCAAAAAAGAAGCAATCCCTTTCTGATGGTCTCATGTCTTATGCTTATCGGGTCTGACCAAGCCGCCTACGCTTTTCTATTGTCCAGCTTCGGCGCCTAGACCCTCGAGATCATAAGTCAAACCACCCAAAAAGGCAAAGAGCACCTTTCCGGGTGGTTCGTCTTATGCTTGTCGGGTCTGACCAAGCCGCCTACGCTTTTCTAGGCCAATCCCTGATTCACCATCCATCTCAGCGCTTCTTTTCGGGATGGGATGTTTTGGGAATGAAGTCTTTCTAATATGGACATGTAAAAACTGCTATCGAATTGTTTTTGAGCTTTTAATGTGATTTCAATGGCGCTATTGACCAGTTCATCCGGGGCATCTGTGTATTTTTTACCAAAATAGATGAAGCCAATTGCGTCTTCTTGAAATTTGAAGCCTTTGTTTTCAAGATCTATGAGAAATTCTTCGGTTGTCTTTTTCACGTTTCTCCTCACCTTATCGCCACTTTGTCTTCTCTTATCTTACAGAAAATTTTTTCTTTTGCCTATCCTTTTTAGAAAACAGGAAGGCAATGTAGCCCATAAATGAACCAAGTAATGCCCCTCCGACTACTTCTTGAGGTTGATGTCCCAGCATTTCTTTCAGTCGCTTTGGCTTTTTCTCTTCGAATTCTACCGCTTCTTTATCATGAGCTTTGCGAACGAGCTCATCCAAACTATTCACTTTAAGGGACAGTTCACCCGTTTGTCTTCGGATTCCTTGTGCATCGTACATGACGATTAGACCAAAGATAAATGAAAGAGCAAAGTCAATGGTTCTGACCCCCCTCTTTAAGGCAATAAATGTTGTTAACGAAGCAACCCCTGCACTATGAGAACTTGGCATTCCCCCTGTTTGGAAAAATAGCTCAGGTTTCCATTCCTTCTTTTTTAAAAAGTGCAGTGGTATCTTTAGACCCTGTGCGAGAGCTATACTGATAAGTGCTGTTACAATCCCTTTATTCACCCTTACACCTCCCTGCCTTTAGTTTGTCCTAAAATTCTCTGCACATAGGATATTTATTATGAACATAGCCAAAATAATAATGATTACAGAAAAGGAGGGGTTTCGGTATGACAAAAGGAAATAACAAAAACAAAGGTAGAAATGCCAAAAGCGTGAATCCACAAGGAATATCACAGGATGCAGAATTTGCCATGGAGCCGAAGAGCCAATTGGAAAATGCGTCTAAGAAATCGAATACAAAGTAAGCATTTCCACGTAAAAAGTGTCAGGGGCCAAACGGATCCCTGACACTCCTATAAATGGCTAGCTTGTGGCAACCATCACATTAGAACCTACTAAATATCTTCTAAGCACCTTCAACTCTAATTCGTCCACTAATGAAAGAGTTTCATGAGCTACGTTATTCCACCGAGCTTCCTCTACCGAAACAGACAGGGGCACACCACAGTGAATCTCGGCTAACTTTCTTGAAACATGAAGCATGTCAAGGTCGGCTTCAATCTTTTTCTGTTGGGATGGGGTTAACTTGTGCAGGTTCTCGAGTATACCTGAGATATCCTTATATTGTTGAATCAGCTTTAATGCCGTTTTCTCTCCGATCCCTTTTACCCCGGGATATCCATCACTTGTATCACCCATTAATGCTTTCACATCAATAAACTGCTGAGGAGTAATTCCTCTCTCTTCCACAAAAATCTCTTTCGTATAGGTTTGATAGTTACCAAAGCCTTTTTTCAAGAGCATAATGTCAATATTGTCGTCCAAAAGCTGCAGGAGATCCTGGTCACCGCTTAGAACGGATACTTTGCGATCGGTTTGATGAATTTTGGCAAGAGTCCCAATACAATCATCTGCTTCGTAACCAACTACACCCACATTCGAAAGATTGAATCCTTCTGCCACCTCTTTTGCAAGATCAAATTGAGGGATCAGTTCAACTGGTGGTGCATTCCGATTCGATTTATAGTCATTGAATACTTCATTACGGAATGTCTGACTCCCCATATCCCAGCATACTATGATATGTGTAGGCTTTACATGATCCGCCGCCATCAGTAAATGCTTCATAAACCCCTGAACTCCATTAGTGGGAAGTCCTTTTGAGTTCATCATGAATTGACCCGTTACAGCTGTTGCAAAAAAAGATCGAAATAATAGTGCCATACCATCTATAAGTAATAAATGCTCATTTTTATTATTCAATTCTTACACTCCTCATCGCTCATTCTCGTTTTTGTTCACTTTATAAAGTATAACATATACGAATAAATAGCTAATTGGAAAAGTGATGAACCTTTTCCAATTAGCTATTCGCCTTTATTCCTTCTCAACCGTGTGATTCTCATAGGACACCCAATCACTGTAGCTTCCAACATAAAGTTTCACATGATTGAATCCTGCTTCCTTAAGAGATATGAAATTAGGGGTCGCTGTTACACCTGATCCGCAATAGACAATCACTGGCTCATTTTTATTAAGATGGGCGAATCGATCATACTGCTGTTCTCCTTGAATAAAATATCCATCCTTCACACCCTCGGTCCATGGAAGATTGGTGGCTCCTGGAATATGACCCGGGATGCGGTCTATCGGTTCTTCTTGGCCTAAGTATCTTTCCCTGCTGCGGGAATCGATTAAAGGAGTGTCTCGAACCCCATCTGCGATACTCCTCACCTCATCCAGAGAAGCTACAATCGTTTCATTAAAGCTTGGACGATAGCTTTTTGAAGGGTACACAGGTACGGTCGATTCTGTTTTCCCTCCAGCCTTTTCCCAAGCTGCAAATCCACCATTTAAGATATATACCTTCTCATGTCCAATATATTGGAACAACCACCAGCAGCGGCCTGCGAAGGCACCTTCCTTTTCATCATAAATGACAACCGCTGTATCATTATCAATACCGACATCCTCCACCTTGCGCAAAAAGTTCTTCATATTCGGAAGGGGATGGCGGCCCCCATGCTTTTTCACATATCCTGATAAATCCTTTTCTAAATCGAAAAATACGGCTCCCGGAATATGATTCTCTTTGTACCTCTCCCGCCCCTCTGCCGGGTTTCCCATAGAAAATCGACAATCAATGATTCTTAGATCCTCATCATGAATATGACCTCTCAGCCAATCCGTATCGATAATTGCCTTCATGATATTATCCCCCTCTTCTTCATTAATGCCAGTACTTCCTCCTTAGGTTCCCAGCAAGAGAATTGATAAGTGGTTTTGGTTTCATAGCCCAGTCGGGAACAGAAATAGGAGGTCTTCTGATCAGTCTTGATTCCTCGAATGTGAATACATGTAGCACAGCAATGATAAGTATTCGCCACGACCTTCCTCCTTCTTTTCTTTAAGCTTGAATCTGTTCTAGTTGCTTCAAATCATACTTTAGCTTGTTCAGGTCCTGAACGGTCTCTAAAGCCTCCATATTTGAATTGATCTGCTCCATCACCTGAATCAACATTTCTTCTTTAAGTGTGTCAAACTCTCTGTTTAAATACGAAACACCCCAATCTTCCAGCCGCTCCTGCTCCTGTTCTAAATAGCTATCTGCAGGCTCTTGAAGTAATGCTTCCAATTTTTCCTGAACAATCTTTTTTCCGCCTTGTTCAAAGAAATGCTTCGGATTCTTAAATGAAGAAAAGGCTTCTTCGAATAGTCGCAGCTCTGTTTGTTTAAATGCGTTCTCAAATTCAATGGTGCTTTCGTTTTTGTAGTCCTGAGGAGATAATACCAGTTCTTTCTCAACCTGTTGAATCATTTCTCCAAGGACCAACCACTGCTCAGTCAGTATTTTCTGAATGAACTGCTGAATGCGAAGAGAAGTGGCTCTCATTTCCTGTGCCAGATCAAATCCGATACTTGCAAGAAATTCCTTCAATCCTTCCTTTATCGCTTGGGATTGGTTGGAGTATTGCAGAAACAATCCTGAATGGAAGGCTTCCTTATAAAAATCGGATACCCGGAAAAATACCCTTTGCTTCACATAAAACACAAGTTCCTTGGATTCTTGATGCATTTCGACCTCAAGTGGGTGGACGGATTTGGTATCGATAAGTGAGCGAACCTCATCCTTTGCATCTTTCAGCTCCTGTTTGCGTACTTCCATGTATGTTTTATCACTTGAAGCCGTATGAATATATTGTTTAAATCGTTGCAGGCCTCTATCCCATTCACTGAGAGCGGACTCAATACTCATGCTCACTAATTCATTCTGTATAAAAGTTTTGAATTCCTTCTTAAATATATCCATTCCTGACTTTTCAGAATCTGATTCTCTAAGAGCCTGAAGAGAAGATACTCCAAAGATCCTTGGAAAACGGATTCCATATTGAATCAGCTGCGTCTCCACATAGTCGATCACTTCATTTTTTTCTTCCTCGTCGCTTGCAAGATCGATGGCATTGACGACAAAGAACATTTTATCTAATTCAAACGTGTCCTTCACCCGGCCCAATTGAATGAGGAATTCACGGTCTGCCTTGGCAAATGCATGGTTGTAATAAGTCACAAATAGTATCGCATCCGCATTTTTGATATATTCAAATGCTACTCCCGTATGACGTGCATTAATTGAATCTGCTCCTGGTGTATCAACCAGTGTGATTCCCTGCCTTGTAATATCACAATCGTAATAGAGATCGATGGATTCTACAAAACAAGCTTGAGCTTCATCCGCCACAAACCCTCTATACTCTTCAAGATTGGCCTTTATTCTCATTCCAAGACTCCCTTTAAAGGCAGGATAACCATTATAAAAAGCCTGCAGGAATGAAAGATGTACATTTTCCTTACCGCTTCCTTCACTCGTTAAAGCAGGGACAACCTCCATAGCTTCATCCAGTGTTGAAACACTGCGATTGAAATAGGATAGGGAATGGGCAATGTCTTGAAATAACTGGTCGTACGTCTTGATTTGGACGTGAGCGGTCTCATGCTCACCGACTTCTGATACGGGATTGATTCGATTGATGGAGGCCGTTGTCGGATTCGGACTCACCGGGAGTATTCTCTTCCCTAATAGTGCATTGGCAAATGATGATTTCCCCGCACTAAACGCACCGAATAATGCGATGGTAAAGGATTGATTGGACAGTCGCTCTTTCTTTCCTTCTAATAAATCTGCCGTCTTTCCAAAACCTTTGTATCTCCTGAATACGCTGGTCATCGTTTCTAAACGTTCGATAACCTGTTCAATAGAAACTTGTAGGTCTTGGTGTGGCTTCTGCGAAATCTCTTCCCTTGTTCGAATTGTTTTCTCTTTCTGAGCAGTCTCAATGTCAGGTGCAGTAATATAATCTTCCGCTGTTGCTTTCCATTTCCCTATCCATTGTTTGATCACAAGATCAGCCTGTCTTTGATCGACCTTAACACTCATTAACTTTCCAAGTTGAGCGACCTTCTCTTCATGCAATGTGTTCCATTGATAGATGAATGCTGTTTTCTTTTGGAGTTCCTTAAGGTCTTCCTCTAAAGCTGAATTCTCTTCTGAAGAGGCGCTTTCAATTTCATTCAAAGTATCTTCAATCAAATCATTTGTATAGGCCCTGGCTTTCCTCTTTAACTCCTCAGAAAGATCATCACAGTATTGGAGGACGTAATCACTCGTTATTCCTGCACCAGGTTTGATCATATCCATAAGGAATTGTTCATCCACTTCCAGAGATAATTGATCCCACTTGATGCGTTGGTCTGATGAAGGACTGTATTCTTTCAGCATGTTTTTTCCCAATGTCTTAAGATGCCATTCTAATTGAGACTCGACCCGTGTATTTATATCGTCTTTAAACTTCTGGATCCTGACCGCTTTTTCGTCTTCTGTTTTTTGTTTTGAAAATAAAAATCCTACTTTAAAGTCTGATTGTCTGCTTTCCAGAAAATCCTTCGCTAATTCTCTCGTTTCAAACGGCATTAAATACGCATTTTTAAGGATTTCCCTTCTTTCTTCCTCAAAATGCTCTTTTATCGCTTTTACGTTCCCTCTTGCTAATGTTTCAATTAAATTTTTCTCAGTCTGAAGAAGGGAGTCTTTGTCATTCCATTCTTCGGGTGTCAGGATGTTTCTTCCTTTTTCCTCGATTTTTCCGAGCTCTTCCTCATACCACTTTTCATGCTCAGACCTCAATTGGGAGATGGCCGATTCTGCAGAAGCTTCAATCAGTTCACTTTTCTTCATCACCTGCTCTTCAATCAAAGATTCTAATTTTTCAAGATCATTATGAGGATGATGTGGAGCTTTTAAACTTGTAAAAAACATCCCATTGGGTACAACACCCCAAGATGCAAAGGAATTCTCTACACTTTCTTTAAAGTCACTGAATGACAATTCTTCTTCCTGGTGTTTATCAATCTGATTTACAATGAGATACAGCTTGACTCCATGACGGATCATTTCCTTTGTGAACTCGAAGTTCACCTGAGATTGAACATGGTTATAATCCATCACATAAAAGACGGCGTCGGCGAGATGGATGGCCGATTCCGTTGACAATCTGTGGGCATCATCCGTACTGTCTACACCCGGTGTATCTAAAATGGATACACCCTCGGGCATCTCACTTTTGCTACGACCTATTTCAACAGAGTATACTTCCTCACCGTTTTTGCAGAAGTCCCTAATGGTGGCAAACTCATACGGTGCCTGAAAGTATAGGTTCTGGGAATGATGATAATGAATTTTTGCGAAATCCGTTGGTGCATGGTGCACCTTTACTAAATTTGCACTGGTAGGAATCGGACTAGACGGGAGGATTTCTTCTCCCATTAAGTGATTGATCATCGTTGACTTCCCTGCAGAGAAATGGCCGCAAAAGGCTAGAATCAATTCATCATTGTGTAATTTCTCTGCTAATCTTTCTACCTTTGAAGCCCGCTCGTCGTCTCCGGATTGAAGGAACCGATCGTGGTAGGCTGTAAGTTGTTGCAATGTATTATGTAATTGTGTACTTTTATGCTTTATCTGACTCATTGTAATAGTTCCTTTCTGTTTTCAGAAAAATGGTAACGGTTTTATTTTATCGTATTTATCTCAATTTCTCTATGAAATCATATCAAGCAAAGGAAATAATGATAACGGTATCAGTATATGCAGAGGTTTTATTGATTGAAAAACAAAAAAGCCCTCTTCCGGAGAAGAAGGCTTTGTATCTATTGAGTTGTTTCGGTTGCAGTCAGGTTTGAATGAACAAAAGTTTTTGAGTTTTTCTGGTATGAAGATATTTTCTTTTTTTGTGCTGAATCCTTCATCACATTTGATAAAACATACTTCATCATGAAGCCATACACTATTACAGTAAATACGATCAGAAACCATACCATATTTGTCTCCACCCTTTTGTTATTTTATAAATGAGAATAATTTTCATCTTCAATTAGAATCTTATCAAAAACGATAATCATTTTCAATAAGAAATTTATTTTTCTTTTTTGAATAGTGGAATCCAGCCTTTAGTATGAAGGTGAATCCTTTCGTAATCGGTTTCAATTCGGAGGGCATTTTCCTCCAATGGGATCCGGATAGAGAGAATGAATTGATTCAATAGTGCAAAGATAAAAAGTGTCCAATAAGCATTAAAGAGCAATGGGACAACTAAAAATTCCAATGTAACGATAAAATAATTAGGATGTTTCAAAAATTTATAAGGACCTTTCGCGACCACTTCAGCGTTCGGAAGCACAATGATCTTCGTATTCCAGTACTTCCCGAGGGAAGTAATCACCCATATTCTTCCCAGTTGAGTCAGGATAAAACCAGTCAACAGGAGTGGCCAATAGGCATTAACTCCTTTATGAAAGATCCCTCCTTCTATTAGTAAAGAAACAAAAAACGCTATATGGATGGCGACCATCATTTTATAATGGGACTGCCCATATTCTTTAGCTCCCAGTTCCTTCATCCACTTTTCATTGGACTTGGCAATGAATAGCTCCACAAGTCTCTGAATCATCAGTACTAAAAAAAACAGAATGAAATAGAGCATCATTCCCACCTCATCAAAAGCAGTTCTGAACTAAACCCTGGTCCTAAAGCGGTTCCCAAGCCTATATCTCCACGCTTACAGCCTTTATTCATAAATTCCTTCAGCACATACAAGATGGTTACAGATGACATATTCCCATATTCCTTCAACACCTTCAAAGATTCAGAGGTCATACTTTCATCCATCCCTAAAGCTTCCTGGTAGGCTTCAATCACTTTCCTGCCGCCGGGATGAGCCACGAAATGTTTAATGTCTTCAAGCCTAATACCATTAACGTTGATGAACCCCTCCACATTCGGACGTAGCCAGTTCCTTACAAGTGTTGGTATATCCTTTGAAAACACCACATACAGTCCATTATTCTTTACATCCCACCCCATCACATCAAGGGAATCCCGAAGCAGTGTCGACTGAGTGGCAAAAATGGTTGGCAAAGGATGCGTAATGCCTTTAAGCACTGGACTATCATCACCACAAATAACGGCACAAGCCACCCCATCCGCAAATAACGAGGTACCAATCAGATTGCTCTTTGACCGATCTCCATGCTGAAAGGTGAGAGAACAAAGTTCAATGGAAAGGACGAGAACATTCGCTTTAGGAAATGCTAAACAGTACTCATAAGCACGTGACAATCCACTCGCTCCACCAGCACACCCCAATCCCCAAATTGGTATTCGTTTTACATGAGGTGAGAATGGCAGATGATTCATGATTCTTGCTTCGAGACTTGGTGTCGCGATACCTGAGGTTGATATCGTAATAATCGCATCAATATCTTCTAATGTAAGTTGATGTCGGGATAAGCTCTTCTTAACAACTTTGCTGCCTAAATCAACTGCATGATGAATGAATTCATCATTCTTTTCTTGAAAGGTATGCTCTTCCGAGAACCAGTCGATATCTTTTACGAAATAACGGCTATCTATTTCACCATTTTCAAACACGGAGAGAAGACGTCCGATATCTTTAAAACTTTTGGAAAACAACTGTTTCGCAAATTCTGCCGCTTCTTTTTGCGTAATTTTCACAGGGGGAATCTCGGTTTCAACTGAGAGAATTTTGGGCATAATCAAATCACTCCTTACAATTCCATGTAAGGATAGCTTTTCCATTCACTCACAAATCATGTATTAGATTCCCCTTCTCTTACCAAAGGAGCGATTGAAACCCTCCAAAATGTTCATTATTATGAAAATAATACTAAATTACACATCTTTAGTACCAGGTATTATGGTATGATTACAGTGACAAAATAGCGGAGGATACGACATGATTTTAACGAGAAGTGTAACAGATATTTTAAATAGTTCAATTGAAGCCCTTAAAGGGGTGATCCCCTTATACATTGACGTTTTACAGCCCTCGTTATTGACTGAGCCCTTTAGTCAGCATAAAATCGGAGTACTCATTGGAATTACCGGGGATGTAAGGGGCCGAATGATTATTGATGGTGAAGAAGAGTGCTTTCAATCCCTTGGGGCTTCAATGTTCGGTATGCCACTAGAAGGAGAAATGCTTGAATCTTTTGCAGGTGAATTAGGAAACATGATTGCAGGAAACCTTGCTACTCTATTAGCTCAAGCCGGCCATACCCTGGACATCACTCCCCCTACCGTCATTGTTGGTCAATCAAAAATGTACGGGTTCGAAAAACCCCTAAAGCTGCCCATAGTCATTGAGAATGTGGGACATTTCTTAGTAATTCTAATGATTGAATAATTGCCCTGAAATAGATAAAAGGCTAACCTCAAGCATATTGGTTAGCCTTTTAGTGTTTAGAAACCTTGAATCGTCATGCCGCCATCTACAAAAATGGTTTGACCGGTAACATAATTCGAAGCATCCGATGATAAGAAAACAGCCGGTCCCACAAGTTCTTCCAGTTCACCGATTCTTTTTAAAGGTGTTACGGCCAAAATATCGTTTACATATTCTTCATTTTGCAATAATTCTGCCGTTAATGGTGTTTTGAAATACCAAGGCCCGATACTATTCACATTGATATTGTATTTTCCCCATTCCATGGCTAAAACCTTCGTCATTTGAATCATGGCCGCTTTCGTCGAAGCGTACACAACCCCCGTACGTAAGGCAACATGACCAGCAACAGACGCTATGTTAATGATTTTCCCCTGCTTCTTTTCCTTCATATGTTTACCTGTTTCCTGACTCATCATAAAAGCAGATTTTAAATTTGTATCCATGATGGTTTGCCACTCTTGATCCGTAACCTCAAGGGCAGTAGAACGGATATTCATTCCTGCGTTATTAATCAAAATATCAATGGAACGTTTTTGATCTTCTATGTAAGCAATCGCTTTTCGAATTTCCTCCCTTGATGTTATATCTGTAGGGATTATATACGCCTTTCTACCCAGCTTTTCTATTTCACTTGCCACATCTTCTAAATCATTCCGCGTTCTAGATAGCAGGACAACATCCGCTCCTGCTTCAGCTAAACCAATACTGAGAGCTCGTCCAATTCCACGGCCTGCCCCGGTGACCACTGCCAATTTATCGTTTAATGAAAATGAAGGTAAATACATCTTCACACCACCTCACCAATTATTTGAATCTTCTATATATTAACACAGTCCCTTTGTCGATAAAACTTTAACCGTTTTTCTTATTTCCTTGTCCATTTTGAACATGAATATTGATTTTCCCCTCGACATCGATGTGACATTGAGGACAAACCGTTTTCTCAGAATAAATCTGGCAGCACTGTTTACAATAATATTTTTCCATCGGATAGCCCCCCCATAAATTGCTCACTCATACACTCTATGCACATTCTTGACAGATGTGAACCAGTGAAAGACCTATCCCTTCCTGACTTCACATTTATTTCACAATATTTCAAGTAACCTGTGACATTTATCACAGATTCATAGCGGTTTACACCTTTATGATAGTGATAACAAAATCAATCATCCAATGAATGGAAGGAATGAAATATATGCCGAAACCGGAATTTCATCAAAAGACAGAGGTTAAGGTCGAAGAGTCTACTTCTTTAAAAGGTACTTTTATTTCGGTCCTGTTTCTGGGCGGATTTTTAGTGCTTACATGGCTAGGGGTATTCATCCTATTTTTAAATCGTTTTTAACTTTGAAGGAGTGGTTTACATGCACATGCATCGTTATGAAAAATGGTGGTTAACGTTAGGAACAGGGTCTCTTATTTTATTTTTAATTATTTTAGGCATCAGTGCTTTTCACCAAGGACATCAACCTCCAAGCGCGAAAGCATACGTCAATCCTGAGCAAGTGGATAAAATCTCGCCTTTTAACGAGCCGGGATTGAAGAAAGTAGAAGGAAAGGCTTGGGATTACGAATTAGTGTTTGTCGCATCTGCCTTTCTCTACACGCCCGGGGAAATTGAAATACCTAAAGGATCTACACTTAAAATCATCGCCACAACAAAAGATGTTGTTCACGGATTTGAAGTTGCAGGAACAAATATTAATATGATGCTTGAACCAGGGTTTGTCAGTGAATATACAACAACCCTTGATAAGACAGGGGAATTTCTAGTTGTCTGTAATGAATATTGTGGTGTAGGTCATCACACAATGAAATCTATGATTAAGGTGGTGGACTAAAATGAAGCGATTTGTAAGGATTGATAAAAAAGATGCTACATTGGCGATGGCACATATTTATGTAGGCTTTATTGCCTTGGCACTAGGTGGATTGGCAGGATTATTACAAGTGTTGGTGAGGTCAGGGAAGTTCATATTGCCTGCAGGGATCGGCTATTATCAGGTGTTAACGGTTCACGGTGTATTACTGGGGTTGGTATTGACCACTTTCTTCATCTTAGGATTCCAGCATGCTGCCATTTCGCGAACTTCCGGTACCTATTCCGGGAAATCCCGCTTGTTTGGCTGGTTAGGCTTCTGGGTCATGCTTATGGGCACAATCATGGCCGCTGTTATGATTCTATTAAATGAAGCAACTGTACTATATACTTTCTATGCTCCTTTGCAGGCCCACTGGATATTTTACTTAGGGTTGACCTTCGTCGTTGTTGGAAGCTGGTTGGGTGGAGCCGGCATGATCATCAAATATGTAAGCTGGCGAAAAGAAAACCCTGGACAACCAAGCCCTCTGTTAACATTCATGGCCATCATCAATACCGTCTTATGGATTGTCGCCACCATTGGTGTGGCTGGAACGGTTTTATTTCAGCTCCTTCCTTGGTCTCTCGGTCTCGTTGATCGGGTAGATGTACTTGTTAGCAGAACATTATTTTGGTATTTCGGTCATCCCCTTGTATATTTTTGGCTGCTGCCTGCCTATATGGCATGGTATGTCATTATCCCAAAAATCATTGGCGGGAAAATATTTTCAGATTCGTTAGCCAGACTTTCCTTTATATTGTTCCTCCTATTCTCTATCCCGGTTGGTTTTCATCACCAATTAGTGGAACCGGGAATCGACGCGTATTGGAAGTTTTTACAGGTAGTTCTTACCTTTATGGTTGTCATACCTTCCTTGATGACTGCATTTTCTCTGTTCGCAACCTTTGAAATGTACGGCAGATCCAAAGGAGCTACCGGATTGTTTGGATGGTTTAGGAAGTTACCATGGGGAGATGCCCGCTTTACAGTGCCATTTATCGGCATGGTTGCCTTTATCCCAGCGGGAGCAGGCGGATTAATCAATGCATCGAACCAGATGAACCAGGTTGTTCATAACACCATCTGGGTCACCGGTCACTTTCACTTAACCTTGGCCACTTCTGTTGTCTTGACGTTCTTCGGTATTGCCTATTGGCTCGTACCTCATTTAACAGGACGCGTCTTGACGAAAGCAATGAACAAGCTGGCGATCGTGCAAGCCATTGTTTGGTCTGTAGGAATGGGCATCATGTCAGGTGCCATGCATGCTGTCGGATTACTCGGCGCTCCAAGAAGATCCTCTTTTTCAACTTATGGGGATGCACCGCAAGCCCTTGAATGGATTCCGTATCAAGTCGCACAAGCCATCGGGGGAACGATTCTTTTTATCGGGATCATTCTGGTTCTATACATCTTTATCAATCTGGCATTCTTCGCACCTAAAGGAGAGGAAGAATTCCCAGTCGGTGAAAAAGCCGAAGCAGCTGAGAAAACACCAATGGCTATTGAAAACTGGAGGATTTGGTTAACCATCTTAGCAGCCCTCATTCTTGTTGCCTATACCGTTCCTTTCATAGACATGATTCAAAACGCGCCTCCTGCTTCCAAGGGATATCGTTTGTGGTAAATAGAAA